>NZ_JBITWR010000014.1:0-236040 GCF_044544025.1 Streptomyces sp. NPDC055243 | reverse complement strand
CGCGCGGGGGGTTCTGGTGAGGTTCGTGTTGCTTGTGGGGGGGGGGTTGGGGGGGGGGGGGGGGGGGGGCCGGCCGCGCGCGCCCCCCCCCCCCCCCCCCCCCCCCCCCCCCCCCACTGCGGAAGAACCGCCGAGTGTCAGAGCTTCTCGATCACGTAGTCGATGCACTTGGTGAGCGCCTCGACGTCAGCCGGATCGATCGCCGGGAACATCGCCACCCGCAGCTGATTGCGGCCCAGCTTGCGGTACGGCTCGGTGTCCACGATGCCGTTGGCCCGCAGCGCCTTCGCCACCGCCGCAGCGTCGATCTCGTCCGCGAAGTCGATCGTGCCGATGACCTGCGACCGCTTGGCCGGGTCCGTGACGAACGGCGTCGCGTACTTGGACTCGTCGGCCCAGCCGTACAGCGCCTGCGACGACGCGGCCGTGCGGCCGGTCGTGAACTCCAGGCCGCCCTGGCTGTTCATCCACTCCAGCTGCTCGGCGAGCAGGAAGAGCGTGGCGAGCGCCGGGGTGTTGTACGTCTGGTTCTTGCGGGAGTTGTCGATCGCCGTGGGCAGGCTGAAGAACTCCGGGACGTGCCGGCCGCTCGCGTGGACGCGCTCGGCACGCTCGATCGCCGCCGGGGAGAACGCGGCGAGCCAGAGGCCGCCGTCCGAAGCGAAGGACTTCTGCGGGGCGAAGTAGTAGACGTCCGTCTCGGCGATGTCGACCGGCAGGCCGCCCGCGCCGGAGGTGGCGTCCACCAGGACGAGGGAACCCGCGTCCGCGCCGGCCACCCGCTTGATGGGGGCCGCGACGCCGGTCGAGGTCTCGTTGTGCGTGAACGCGTAGACGTCCACACCCGCCTCGGCCCGCGGCTCCGGGTGCGTGCCCGGCTCGCTCTGGATCACGGTGGGCTCGGCCAGCCACGGGGCCAGCTTCGAGGCCTTGGCGAACTTGGAGGAGAACTCGCCGAAGCTGAGGTGCTGCGACTTGTTCTCGATGAGGCCGTGCGTCGCGACGTCCCAGAAGGCGGTGGAGCCGCCGTTGCCCAGGATCACCTCGTACCCCTCGGGGAGGGAGAAGAGGTCGCGCACACCCTCGCGCACCTTGCCGACCAGGTTCTTGACCGGGGCCTGGCGGTGGGAGGTGCCGAGCAGAGAGGTACCGGTGGCGGCGAGCGCGTCCAGCGCCTCCGTGCGCACCTTGGAGGGGCCCGCGCCGAAACGTCCGTCGGCGGGCTTGATGTCAGCGGGAATCTGGATCTCAGCCACGAGGTGAGCCTAGCGGCTCGGGGCGGGCCGTCTTCGGGGTGTCCGTCCGGTGAGACCGCCACGTCACCCGCCGTGGACGGCGCGGGGCTCCGCCCCGGGCTCCGCCCCGGACCCCGCTCCTCGATCGCCGGAGCGGCCGGATTTCCGGCGAAGCCGGAGGGGATGCAGGTGGCCAGGGGGATTCGGGTAGGGGTGGGACCGGGGAAAGGAACGGCATGAGCGATCACGGAGACCTGGAGCGCACCCTGCGAGACGCTGTGCGGGGGGAGGTCGACTTCTCCGTCACCGCGCGGGCCCTGAACACCATGGACGCGTCCAACTACCGGCGCGTGCCGCTCGGCGTCCTCGCCCCGCGCGACGCGGACGACGTGGCGGCGGCGCTCGCGGTGTGCCGGGAACGCGGGGTGCCCGTCGTCGCGCGCGGCGCCGGTACGTCCATCGCCGGGCAGGCGACCGGCACGGGGCTCGTCCTCGACTTCACCCGGCACATGAACCGGATCGTGTCCCTCGACGCGGAGTCGCGGACCGCCGTCGTCCAGCCGGGGGTGATCTGCGACGACCTGCGGGGCGCGGCGTCCGCGCACGGCCTGACCTTCGGCCCCGACCCGTCCACCCACAACCGCTGCACCCTCGGCGGAATGATCGGCAACAACTCCTGCGGATCGCACTCGGTCGCCTGGGGGACCACCGCCGACAACGTCTCGTCCCTTTCGGTCGTCGGCGGCGCGGGCGCGCGGCTCGCCCTGGGGCGGGGCTGGTCCGGCGCGCCGGAGGGCCTGCGTGCTGTGGTCGACGGCGAGTTGGAGCTCTTGCGCACCGGCTTCCCGGACCTTCCGCGCCGCATCTCCGGCTATGCCCTGGACGCCCTGCTCCCCGAGCGCGACGTGGACCTGGCCCGCGCGTTCTGCGGGTCGGAAGGCACGCTGGGCGTGGTGACGGAGGCGGTCGTACGCCTCGTCGACGCGCCGCGCGCGCGTGCGCTCGCGGTCCTCGGGTACGCCGACGAGAGCGCGGCGGCCGAGGCCGCGGCCGGACTGCTGCCGCACGGCCCGCTGACGGTGGAGGGGATGGCGGCCGATCTCGTCAAGGGAGCGCGCGGGCTGCCCAAGGGCGGCGCCTGGCTGTTCGTGGAGACGGGCGGCGCGAGCGAGGGCGAGGCACGCGCGCGTGCGGAGGCGATCGCGCGGGCGGTCTCCGGGGACACGGTGGACTCGGTGGTCGTGACGGACCCGGCGGGGCAGCGCGCGCTGTGGCGGGTGCGCGAGGACGCCAGCGGGACGGCGACGCGGATGCCGGACGGCAGTGAGGCGTGGCCGGGCTGGGAGGACTGCGCGGTGCCGCCGGCCCGGCTCGGCGCGTATCTGCGGGACTTCAGGGGGCTGCTGGCCGACCACGGCCTGCGCGGCACGCCGTACGGCCACTTCGGGGACGGCTGCATCCACGTACGCATCGACTTCGACCTGATGAGCGACGTGGGAGTGCGGCGCTTCCGGCGCTTCTCGGAGGATCTGGCGGAGGTCGTGGTCGCGCACGGGGGTTCGCTCTCGGGCGAGCACGGGGACGGCCAGGCGCGGGCCGAGCTGCTGCCGAAGATGTACGGGGCTGAACTCGTCCGGCTGTTCGAGCGGGTGAAGGGGGTGTGGGACCCGGCGGACCTGCTGAACCCGGGGATGCTGGTGCGGCCCGCGCCGCTGGACGCGAACCTGCGGTTCGACCCGCTGCCGCGCAAGCCGGTGGACGTGGCCTTCGGCTACCCCCATGACGGCGGGGACTTCTCGGCGGCGGTGCGCAGGTGCGTGGGCGTCGCGAAGTGCCGCACGGCGTCGCCCGGTTCGGGCGGGGGCGTCATGTGTCCCTCCTTCCGGGCGACGGGCGAGGAGGAGCACTCCACGCGGGGGCGGGCGCGGATGCTGCACGAGATGCTCGCGGGGGAGGTGGTGACGGACGGGTGGCGCTCGGAGGAGGTACGGGACGCGCTCGACCTGTGCCTGTCCTGCAAGGGCTGCCGGTCGGACTGTCCGGTGGGCGTGGACATGGCCACGTACAAGGCGGAGTTCCTGCACCACCACTACGAGGGCCGCCGGCGTCCCGCGGCGCACTACGCGATGGGCTGGCTGCCGCTGTGGCTGCGGCTGGCGGACCGGACGCGGACGGCGGGCGTCGCCAATGCGCTGGCGAGGGTGGGGGTGCTGGCGTCGCTGGCGAAGCGGTGGGGCGGGATCGCGCGGGAGAGGGAGATTCCGCGGCTGGCGGGGGAGTCGTTCCGGCGGTGGTTCGGGGGGAGGGGGGCTGCTTCGGGGGGTCCGGCGGTGGTGCTGTGGCCCGATACCTTCACGGATCATCTGTCGCCGGGGGTGGGGCGGGCGGCGGTGCGGGTGCTTGAGGACGCGGGGCTGCGGCCGGTCGTACCGCCGGGGGACGTGTGCTGCGGTCTGACGTACGTGTCCACGGGGCAGTTGGACCGGGCCCGCGCGGTGATGCGGCGCACGCTGGAGCGGATGGGGCCGCTGCTGGATTCGGGGGCGCTGCTCGTGGTGCTCGAACCGAGCTGTGCGGCGGCGTTGAAGACGGATCTGGTGGAGCTGATGGGGGAGGGCGGCGGGAGCGACGGGGGTGACGGGGGTGACGGGGGTGACGGGCGTGCGGCTGAACTCGCCGGTCGCGTACGGACGTTCGCGCAGGCGCTGGAGGAACTGGCCCCGGAGTGGTCGCCGCCGCGGATCGGGCGGGCGGTGGTGGGCCAGATCCACTGCCACCAGCACGCGGTCCTCGGCGACGGGGCCGAGCGCCGCCTTCGGGAGAAGGCGGGCCTGGTGGGCGAGTTGAGCGGGGGCTGCTGCGGGCTCGCGGGGAACTTCGGCTTCGAGGCGGGGCATTACGAGGTGTCGGTGGCGTGCGCGGAGGAGCAGTTGCTGCCGGCGGTCAGGTCGGCGCCGTCCGACGCCGTGGTCCTTGCGGACGGCTTCTCCTGCCGGACGCAGCTGGAGCAGTTGGGGGAGGGGGTTCGGGGGCGGCATTTGGCGGAGGTGTTGGCGGAGGGGCTGGGAGAGCGCTGAGCTGCGCTGGGCTGCGCTGGGCTGCGCTGGGCTGGGGCGGTGGTGACTTCCCTGCCCCGCGGCTTCGGCGGCTCGGCAGCCTGCGGCGCCGCCTCGTGCCAACCACTTGCCCTCACCCCGCTGGGCGCCAAGCCCGGGATACCGGCTCCGGCCACGGCTCACGCCCCGGCCCACGGCAGCGACGCCCCGGCAGCCTGCGGCGCCGCCTCGTGCCAACCACTTGCCCTCACCCCGCTGGGCACCAAGCCCGGGATACCGGCTCCGGCCACGGCTCACGCCCCCGGCCCACGGCAGCGGTGCCCCGGCAGCCTGCGGCGCCGCCTGGTCCCCACCCGCCCGCCCCCTCCTAGCCGGGTGTCGAGCCTTCCGGGGGAGTGGTGTGGTCGATCGGGGCTCGGGGCGTTGCTGTGGCAGCAGTGCCCCGGTGCCGTGCGGCCTCGACCCACCCACCCGCCCTCACCGAGCTGGGCACCCGCGCCCGGTCATCGGCTCCGGCCATGGTTCGCGCCTCCCGGGCCCTGCGGCAGCGGTGTCCCGGCAGCCTGCGGTGCTGCCTGGTCCCCACCCACCCGCCCCCTCCTAGCTGGGTGTCTCCCCGGCCGTGGGGCCGGACGTAGCACTGGTGCACCCTGCTGTCAGGCGTCCGGCGTGCCGGGCCCGGACTCGGGGTGCTGACCCGTGGCAGCGGTGTCCCGGTAGCCTGCGGCGGCGCCTCGCCTCCACCCACCCGCCCCCTCCTGGCCGGGCGCCTGGACCCCGGCTCCACCCGCCCGGTCGGGCAGCCGGTTGGGGCTGTGGCTGGGGCAGTTGGGGTTCGGTAGCGGCAGGTTGGTGTCCCTGGGGTGTGACGGCGCCCCGGACCTTTGCTTTGGTGCGCCTGTGGTGCGTTGGGTGCCGGGGCCGCCCGGTTGTCCCGAGGTTGGCGGTTACGGGACGGGAGTCAAGGGCGCTCCTGCGTCGCGTCGGCTGCGCCGATTGCGCTGCGCTCCACCCTTGACACCCGTCCCTCCACCGCGCGAGGGAAGACGACCGGACGGCCCGAAGGGCGGGACTCTCGACCACTCCCGCAGGGCCGTGGGGTCTCACTGCCGGGTGCGGACCGGATCTTCTGGGGTGGCCGCAAGGGTGTGTGGTGCGCGGTCGCCCCGGGGATCGGTGCCGGTCTCGTCAAGCGGCTGACCACCGGACCGGCGGCTGGCGCACCTACTTTGCAAAGTTGTGTTCTGGCGGGAGGGGGGCGCGTGAGTTGTGTAATGCGCCTTCTTGAAATTAGGTGCCGGGCCCCCCGGCGGCAGGCTTCCCCCCGGGGCCGCGACTCTCTTGCAGGTCAGCGTGCAATCCAGCCCTCTCGTCGGCCAAGTGAGCGGAGCGCAGGGCTTTGAAGGTGAGCCAAACCGTCTTGCCCACGGAGTGCTCCGTCACTCCGAAGTCGTCGGCCAGTTCGTGGACCAGGTGCAGGCCTCGCCCGGTGCAGTCCTCTGTGGTGGGGTCCGACGCCACGGGGTGGCCGTCGCCGCTGTCCCGGACTGCTACGCGTAGGTCGGTGCCGTCGATCGCGAGGGCGAGTTCGAAATCGCGGCCCGTAGGGACCCCGTGCAGGACGGCGTTCGTGGCGAGTTCGGAGACGCAGAGCCGGATGTCGTCGTGCCGGTCGGTGATGCCCCAGGTGGTGAGGGCGCCGAGGGCGAAGGTGCGGGCCGCACCGACGGATCTTGGGGATCGGGGGAATCGCTGACGCTGTGACAGGTGCACAGTGAACCACCGCCTTGTGCCAGGGGGTTGTACGATGGGGCAGGACCGTACTGCTATTCACGAATAGCAGCAAGGTTGGGCCAAGGCGCCGACTCAGCGTGAGTTGGCTACGGTACGAACGCGGTGCAGTGCGGCAAGGAGTTCTTCGGCGTACGGGAGTTCACGATGAGCAGCAATGGCGACTGGGTCAGCACGTCGATGCCGTATCTGACGCCACGGGACCGGGAGCGGCCCGACGCCTGGGGTGCTGAAGCGGCCGCGCGGGGGCGCAGGGGGACCCAGCGCATCGTTCAGGCCGGTGAGGTTCCGGCGCCGCGCGAAGTGGCGGAGCTGCTCGGGGTGGTGGAGGGGGAGCCCGTGATCGGTCGGCGGCGGGTCATTGAACTTGATGGTGAACCCAATGAGTTGACGGATACGTACTATCCCGTCGAGATCGCCCGGGGCACCCCGCTCGCCGCCACGGCCAAGATCCCGGGCGGTGCGGTCACGCTGCTCGCCGAGCTCGGGTACACCGGCGTCACCGTGCGTGAGGACGTCACCGCCCGTATGCCGGGCGAAGAGGAGCGGGCGGTTCTGCGTATCGGGGACGTCCCCGTTCTGCGGCTGGCCCGGGTCACCCTGGACGGGGAGGACCGTCCCATTCAGGCCGACCTGATGACCATGCCCGCCGACCGTCAGCGCCTGCGCTACGAGATCAGGATCGGATGACCGTGCCCCGTACCGACGCCACCGCATCCGACCGCCGCGCTCTGCACGAGCGCATCGCCGCCGACGTGCGGGACGAGATCATGAGCGGGGAGCTGGCACCCGGCGCCAGGCTTCCCTCGACGACGCAGCTCAAGTCAAGGTTTGACGCGTCGAGTGCCACGGTGCAGAAGGCGCTGCAGCTGCTCAAGGACGAAGGGCTGGCCGTGGGGCGCGCGGGCTCGGCGGTGACCGTCCGCGAGCACCGGCAGCGGACCTTGCGCCCTGCCGCGTACATGGCCCCGGCCGGAGGCGGCGAGGCCTACCGCTGGCTCACCGAGGTCGCAGAGGGCGGCACGAGCCCCCGCAGCACGCTGATGGACGTCGCGGAAGTGGTTCCACCGGCGGATGTGTCGGCGGCGCTCGGGCTCGCTGACGGTGGCACGGCCGTCCTGCGACGCCAGCTTCTCTCCATCGACGGCGAGCCGGTGGAGCTGGTGGCCTCCTACTACCCGGTGGGAATCGCCGAGGGCACCGCGATCACCGAGCGGCGAAGGATCCGAGGCGGTACCCCGGCCCTGCTGTCCGACCTCGGCTTTCCGCCTCGCCTGAGTGTCGACCGCGTCTCCGCGCGCGTGCCGACGCAGGAGCAGTACACGGCTCTCCAGCTGCCCGGCAACCTTCCGGTGCTGCGCACCCTGCGCGTCGTCTACAGCGACGACGACCTGCCCATCGAGGCATCGGTGATGGTCAAGTCCGGCCACCTCTATGAGCTGCGGTACGAGTTCACGCCGGCGTGAGTCGTTGCGTGAGCCGTTGATCGAGCAGCCTCGCCGCCCCGGCATGTGGACGTCGTTTGCGTACAGCAGTGAAATGGCTCCACAATCCTGACGTGGTCTACTACCTTGGACGGGGTAGTTCAGGTGAGTGGACTAGTCGAGGCTGGAGTAGTGGAAGGGTTGGCTGTGGACGCGTCGAAGAGTGCTCAGGAGGCGGCACCCGGCGGGCGCTGGGGTGCCCTCGGGCCCGTCGGGCTGGTGCTCGCGGGCGGGGTCTCCGTCCAGTTCGGCGGGGCCATCGCCGTGAGCGTGATGCCCAAGGCCGGAGCCCTCGGCATCGTGACCCTGCGGCTCGCCTTCGCCGCGCTGGTGTTGATGATCGTGTGCCGGCCGAAGGTGCGGGGGTACTCGCGGGCCGACTGGGGGACCGTGGTCGCTTTTGGGGTGGCCATGGCTGGGATGAATGGGCTTTTTTATCAGTCCGTCGCTCGGATTCCCATGGGGCCCGCCGTCACCCTTGAGGTGCTCGGGCCGCTTGCCCTGTCCGTTTTCGCCTCGCGGCGTGCCGTGAATCTCGTCTGGGCCGGGCTCGCCCTCTGCGGTGTCTTCCTGCTGGGCGGCGGGGGCGGGTTCAGCGGGCTCGATCCCGTCGGTGTCGCCTACGCCCTCGGCGCCGGTGTCATGTGGGCCACGTACATCCTCTTCAGCGCCCGCACGGGACGCCGCTTCCCGCAGGCCGACGGGCTCGCCCTCGCGATGGTCGTCGCCGCCGTCCTCTTCCTGCCGCTCGGGCTCATCGAGTCCGGCGAGAAGCTCGTCCGGCCCGAGGTGCTCGCGCTCGGCGCGGCCGTCGCCGTGATGTCCTCCGTGCTGCCGTACACCCTCGAACTGCTCGCCCTGCGGCGCCTGCCCGCCTCCACCTTCGCGATCATGATGAGCCTGGAGCCCGCCATCGCGGCCGTCGCCGGGTTCCTCGTACTGAATCAAGCCCTTTCCGTGAACGAGGCCCTGGCCATCTCGCTGGTCATCGCCGCCAGCATGGGCGCCGTGCGGACCCAGGTCGGGCGCGGTCGGGCCCGTAAGTCCGGGGATGTCGTCTCGGGGGCCACCCCGGATGCCGTGCTGGCCCCGGCCGAGGATGCCGAGGACGCCGAGGGCGCCGAGCGGCCCGTCCCGGAGACGTCCGGAAAGTAATGCAAGCACGCTTGCTTGTTTCCTCGAGCGCTGCCATGCTCCGGGGCACACCGCCGTGCCCCGAGGGGAGCGCTCCGTGTCCGAAGCTGTGCCCGTACTCGACGATCTGCGCCGTGAGAGCGAGGAACTCGACCAGCTGGTAGAGGGGTTGGGTGATCAGGAGTGGGCGTTGCCCACCCCCGCCGCCGGGTGGACCCTCGCCCATCAGATCGCCCATCTCGCCTGGACCGACCGGGCCGCCCTGATAGCCGTCACCGACGCCGACGCCTTCGGGCGGCTGGTCGAAGAGGCTCTCGCGGCTCCCGAGTCGTTCGTCGACGACGGGGCCGATGAGGGGGCCGCGCTGCCGCCCGGTGAGCTGCTCACCCGGTGGCGCGAAGGCCGCGAGGGCTTGTTGAAAGCCCTGACCGCCGCCCCGCGCGGCACCCGCTTCCCCTGGTACGGGCCGCCCATGTCCGCCACCTCCATGGCCACCGCCCGGCTGATGGAGACCTGGGCCCACGGCCAGGACGTCGCCGACGCCCTGGGTGTCGCGCGGGTGCCCACGGATCGGTTGCGGCACGTCGCCCATATCGGGGTGCGGGCCCGGGACTTCTCGTTCGGTGTACGGGGATTGAGTGCGCCGGTGGTGACTTTCCGGGTTGAGCTGGTGTTGCCCTCGGGGGAGTCGTGGGTCAGTGGGCCCGACGATGCCGAGCAGCGCGTCACCGGGGACGCGCTCGACTTCTGTCTTCTCGTCACGCAGCGCGCCCACCGCGACGACCTCGCCCTGCGCGCGGAAGGCCCCGACGCCGAGCGGTGGCTGGGCATCGCGCAGGCCTTCGCGGGGCCGCCGGGGGCGGGGCGGCCCGCCAAGGGGAGCGGCCGATGACCGGCCGGGGAGGGGCGGCGGGGGTTCCGCCGCTGCGGATCGGCAATGCCTCCGGGTTCTACGGCGACCGCTTCGACGCCATGCGCGACATGCTCACCGGCGGCCCGCTCGACGTCCTCACCGGCGACTATCTCGCCGAGCTGACCATGCTGATCCTCGGGCGCGACCGGCTCAAGGACCCCGCGCGCGGCTATGCGAAGACCTACCTGCGGCAGCTGGAGGAGTGCCTGGGGCTCGCCCTGGAGCGGGGCGTCAAGCTCGTCGCCAACGCCGGTGGGCTCAATCCCGGTGGACTCGCCGATGCCGTGCGGGAGTTGGCCGACCGGTTGGGGCTCGGGGTGCGGGTCGCCCATGTGGAGGGTGATGACCTCGGGGGGCGTTTTCCTGATGCGCTCACCGCCAACGCCTATCTCGGCGGCTCCGGGATCGCCGCCTGTCTGCGCGCCGGTGCCGACGTCGTCGTCACCGGGCGCGTGACCGACGCCGCCCTCGTCGGCGGGCCCGCCGCCGCGCACTTCGGGTGGGGGGACGGTGACCACGACCGGCTCGCCGGTGCCGTCGTCGCCGGGCACATCCTCGAATGCGGGACGCAGGCCACCGGCGGCAACTACGCCTTCTTCGCCCGGCACGAGCGGCGTGAGCTGCGGCGGCCCGGCTTTCCGCTCGCCGAGATCCACGCGGACGGGTCCAGCGTCATCACCAAGCACGACGGCACCGGCGGCTTCGTCGACGTCGGCACGGTCACCGCGCAGCTGCTGTACGAGACCTCCGGCGCCCGGTACGCCGGGCCCGACGTCACCGCCCGGCTCGACACCGTCACCCTCACGCAGGAGGGGCCCGACCGGGTCCGTGTGTCCGGGGTGCGGGGCGAGGCACCGCCGCCGACCCTCAAGGTGGGGCTGAACCGGCTCGGCGGCTTCCGCAACGAAGTCGTCTTCGTCCTCACCGGGCTCGATGTGGAGGCCAAGGCCGAGCTGGTGCGGGACCAGGTCGAGGACGCGCTGGGGCGGTCGAAGTCGCGGCCGCAGGAGGTGCGGTGGGAGCTTGTTCGCGCCGACCGGGCCGATGCCGCGAGCGAAGAAGGCGCCTCCGCCCTGCTGCGGCTCGTCGTGCGCGACCCGCAGCAGGAACCCGTCGGCCGCGCCCTGAGCGGCGCCGCGATCGAGCTGGCCCTCGGCAGCTACCCCGGCTTCCACGTGACGGCGCCCCCGGGCAAGGGCGCGCCCTACGGAGTCTTCGAAGCCGCGTACGTCGATCGCGGCACCGTCGAGCACATCGCCGTACTGCCCGGCGGCGAGCGGCTCACGGTCCAGGAGCCCCGCGACACCCGCGTACTCGAACCTCTCGAAGCGCTCGAAGCACCCGGAGAGGCCCTGCCCGCACCCCTCCCGCCAGGCCCCACCCGCCGCGCGCCCCTCGGCCTCGTCGCCGGGGCCCGCAGCGGTGACAAGGGCGGGGACGCGAACGTCGGCGTCTGGGTGTGCACGGACGACGCCTGGCGGTGGCTCGCCCATGAGCTGACCGTCGAGCGGTTCCGCGAACTCATCCCGGAGGCGGCGGAGTTGACCGTCGTACGCCATGTCCTGCCGAACCTGCGGGCCCTGAACTTCGTCGTCGTGGGGATTCTTGGCGCCGGCGTCGCGTCCCAGGCCCGCTTCGACCCGCAGGCCAAGGGGCTCGGCGAGTGGTTGCGCGCCCGCCACCTCGACATGCCCGCCGCGCTCCTCGAAGCGGCTGAAGCGGTCGCACCGACTGGAGCCGAAGTGACCGATCCGACGACGGAGGTACACCCGTGACCGTCCTCGCGTCCGCGCTCGACCCCGCGAGCGCCGAGTACGCCGAGCACCGCGAGGCCATGCTCGGCAAGCTCGCCGAGCTGGACACCGAGCAGGCCAAGGCCCTGGAGGGCGGCGGCGAGAAGTACGTCGCCCGGCACCGGGGGCGCGGCAAGCTGCTCGCCCGGGAGCGGATCGAGCTGCTCCTCGACCCCGATACGCCGTTCCTGGAGCTGTCGCCGCTCGCCGCCTGGGGGAGCGACTACCCCGTCGGCGGATCGATGGTCACCGGCATCGGTGTCGTCGAGGGCGTCGAGTGCCTGATCACCGCCAACGACCCGACCGTGCGCGGCGGGGCCAGCAACCCGTGGACCCTGAAGAAGGCCTTCCGCGCCCACGAGATCGGGCACGCGAACCGGCTGCCGTCCATCCACCTCGTGGAGTCCGGGGGCGCCGATCTCCCGTCCCAGAAGGAGATCTTCATTCCGGGCGGTGCGCTCTTCAAGCACCTCACCCAGTCGTCGGCCGCCGGGATTCCGACCGTCGCCGTCGTCTTCGGCAATTCGACTGCGGGTGGCGCCTACGTACCCGGCATGAGCGACCACGTGATCATGGTCAAGGAGCGCGCCAAGGTCTTCCTCGGTGGTCCGCCGCTGGTGAAGATGGCCACCGGTGAGGAGAGCGACGACGAGTCGCTCGGCGGCGCCGAGATGCACGCCCGCACCTCCGGCCTCGCGGACTATCTCGCCGAGGACGAGCGCGACGCGCTGCGCCGGGCCCGGCGGGTCGTCAAGCGGCTCAACTGGCGGAAGGCGTACGCCGATCCGGCCGTGGTCGTCGAGCCGCCGAAGTACGACGAGGACGAGCTGCTCGGCATCGTGCCGGGCGACCTGAAGGTGCCCTTCGACCCGCGCGAGGTCATCGCCCGCATCGTCGACGGCTCGGACTTCGACGAGTTCAAGCCGCTGTACGGGTCGAGCCTGACGACCGGGTGGGCCTCGCTGCACGGCTATCCCATCGGCATCCTCGCCAACGCGCAGGGTGTGCTCTTCAGCGAGGAGTCCCAGAAGGCCGCCCAGTTCATCCAGTTGGCCAATCAGCGTGACATCCCGCTGCTCTTCCTGCACAACACCACCGGCTACATGGTCGGCAAGGAGTACGAGCAGGGCGGCATCATCAAGCACGGCGCGATGATGATCAACGCCGTGTCGAACTCGCGGGTTCCGCATCTGAGCGTCCTGATGGGCGCCTCGTACGGAGCGGGGCACTACGGCATGTGCGGGCGTGCCTTCGATCCGCGCTTCCTCTTCGCCTGGCCCAGCTCCAAGTCCGCCGTCATGGGCCCGCAGCAGCTTGCGGGGGTCCTGTCGATCGTGGCCCGCGCCTCGGCCGCCGCCAAGGGGCAGCCCTACGACGACGATGCCGACGCCGGTCTGCGCGCCATGGTGGAGCAGCAGATCGAGTCGGAGTCGCTGCCGATGTTCCTCTCGGGCCGGCTCTACGACGACGGGGTCATCGACCCCCGCGACACCCGCACGGTCCTCGGCCTGTGCCTGTCCGCGATCCACACCGCCCCCTACGAGGGCGCGCGCGGTGGCTTCGGCGTCTTTCGGATGTGAGGACCCCATGACGAATCCCCTGACGACCCCCATGACCAATCCCCTGACCAGCTCCCTGACGAGTTCCCCGGCGAACCCCACGGCCGGGCCCACGGCCGGTCCCGTGACCATCAGTACGCTCCTCGTCGCCAACCGCGGCGAGATCGCCTGCCGCGTCTTCCGCACCTGCCGCGAACTCGGCATCGCCACCGTGGCGGTGTACTCCGACGCCGACGCGGACGCCCTGCACGTCCGCGAGGCGGACTCCGCCGTGCGGCTTCCCGGGTCCGCCCCCGCCGACACCTACCTGCGCGGTGAGCTCATCGTGAAGGCCGCGCAGGCGGCCGGCGCGGACGCCGTCCACCCCGGCTACGGCTTCCTCTCCGAGAACGCCGACTTCGCGCGCGCCGTCCTGGACGCGGGGCTCGTGTGGATCGGGCCGCCGCCCGAGGCGATCGAGTCCATGGCCTCCAAGACGCGCGCCAAGGAGCTCATGGGCATCGCGCCGATGGGCCTGGACGACGTCACCGAAGGCGATCTGCCGGTCCTGGTGAAGGCGGCGGCCGGTGGCGGCGGGCGCGGCATGCGTGTCGTACGTGAACTGGACCCCCTGAAGGGTGAGTTGGCCGCCGCGCGGGCGGAGGCCGCCAGTGCCTTCGGGGACGGCGAGGTCTTCGTCGAGCCCTATCTGGAGGGCGGGCGGCACGTCGAGGTGCAGATCATGGCCGACGCGTACGGCACCGTCTGGGCGCTCGGCACGCGGGACTGCACGCTCCAGCGCAGGCACCAGAAGGTCATCGAGGAGTCCCCGGCGCCGGGCCTCGCCCCGGATCTTGTCGAGGAACTGCACACGCAGGCCGTGCGGGCGGCGCGCGTGACCGCCTATCGCGGGGCGGGCACGGTGGAGTTCCTGGTCGCGGGCGACCGGGCGCACTTCCTGGAGATGAACACCCGGCTCCAGGTCGAACACCCCGTCACGGAGGCCGTGTTCGGGATCGACCTCGTGGCGCTGCAGATCCAGGTCGCGGAGGGCGCACGGCTCCCGGAGGAGCCGCCCGCCGCGAGCGGCCACGCCGTCGAGGCCCGGCTCTACGCCGAGGACCCGGCAGCACAGTGGGCCCCGCAGACCGGCACCCTGCACCGGCTCTCCGTGCCGGGCGTGCGGCTCGACACGGGGTACGGGGACGGCGACACGATCGGCGTGCACTACGACCCGATGCTGGCCAAGGCCATCGCGTACGCACCCACGCGCACGCAGGCCCTGCGCGGCCTCGCGGGCGCCCTTGAGCGTGCGGTGGTCCACGGGCCCGTCACCAACCGGGAGTTGCTCGTACGGTCCCTGCGGCATCCGGAGTTCGTCGAGGCCCGCATGGACACGGGCTTCTACGACCGGTACCTCACCGGACTCGCCGCCCCCGCGCCCGACCCGCACGCCCCGCTGGCCGCCGCGCTCGCCGACGCGCACGGGCGCTCGCGGTTCGGCGGCTTCCGCAACCTCGCCTCGCAGCCGCAGGTCAAGCTCTTGCGGAGCGAGCCGGACGGCGTCGAGCACGAGGTGCGATACCGGCACACGCGCGAGGGACTGACCGCCGAAGGGGTGCGGGTGCTCTCCGTGTCCGGCGAGCTGGTCGTGCTCGAAGTCGACGGCGTGCGGCGGCAGTTCGCCGTGCGGCGCTACGGCGACGATCGCGTGTACGTCGGCAACACCGCCCTCACCCCACTCCCGCTGCTCCCCGAGCCCGTCACCAGGCAGTCGCCGGGCTCCCTGCTCGCCCCGATGCCCGGCACCGTCGTGCGCCTGGCCGAAGGGCTCGCCGAGGGGGCGCGGGTCACCGCCGGGCAGCCCCTCATCTGGCTGGAGGCCATGAAGATGGAGCACCGCATCTCCGCTCCCGCCTCCGGCACGCTCACCGCCCTGCACGCCGCTCCCGGCCGCCAGGTCGAGGTCGGCGCGCTGCTCGCAGTCGTAGACGTCGTAGACGCCGTACAGGAGGAGCAATCCGTATGAGCACCGTCCTCGAAACCGAAGAGCACCAGGCCCTGCGCGCGGCCGTCGCCGCACTCGGCAAGCGCTACGGCCGCGACTACCTCACCCGCGTCGTCCAGGAGGGGGGCCACCCCGACGAACTGTGGGCCGACGCGGCCAAGCTCGGCTATCTAGGCGTGAACCTGCCCGAGGAGTACGGCGGCGGAGGCGGCGGCATAGCCGAACTGTCCATCGTCCTGGAGGAGTTGGGTGCGGCGGGCTGCCCGCTCCTGATGATGGTGGTTTCCCCCGCGATCTGCGGCACCGTCATCGCCCGCTTCGGCACCGAGGAGCAGAAGCGGGCCTGGCTGCCCGGCCTCGCCGACGGCACCCGCACCATGGCGTTCGGCATCACCGAGCCCGACGCGGGCTCCAACTCCCACCGGATCACCACGACCGCACGCAAGGACAGTGCGAGCGGCGACTGGCTCCTGACCGGTCGCAAGGTGTTCATCTCGGGCGTCGACATCGCCGACGCGACCCTCATCGTGGGCCGTACGGAGGACGCACGGACCGGCAACCTCAAGCCCTGCCTCTTCATCGTCCCGCGCGAGACCGAGGGCTTCCAGCGGCGGCGGATCGAGATGGAACTCCAGTCGGCGGAGAAGCAGTTCGAGCTGACCCTGGACGACGTACGGCTGCCCCCCGAAGCCCTGGTGGGCGACGAGGACGCCGGACTGCTCCAGCTCTTCGCCGGGCTCAACCCCGAGCGGATCATGACGGCGGCGTTCTCGCTCGGCATGGCGCGTTACGCCCTCTCCCGGGCCGTCGGCTACGCCAAGGAACGCAGCGTGTGGAAGAGCCCGATCGGCGCCCACCAGGCCATCGCGCACCCTCTCGCGCAGTCCCACATCGACATCGAACTGGCCCGCCTGATGATGCAGAAGGCCGCCCGGCTCTACGACGAGGGCGACGACATGGGCGCGGGCGAGGCCGCCAACATGGCCAAGCTCGCGGCGGCCGACGCGTGCGTGAAGGCCGTCGACCAGTCGGTGCACACGCTGGGCGGCAACGGCCTGACGAAGGAGTTCGGTCCCGCGTCGCTGATCGTGGCGTCACGGGTGGCGCGGATCGCGCCCGTGAGCCGGGAGATGATCCTCAACTACGTGTCGCACCAGACGCTGGGCCTGCCCAAGTCGTACTGACCCACGCCGTCGACCTACGGAGTTCGCATGGGACTTGTGTACGCGCCCCCGGAGCGCGGCATCGTGACGCTCACCCTGGACAACCCCGCCAACCGCAACGCCCTCTCGGCGGGGCTGCTGCGAGGGGTGGCGGAGGCGCTGGAGGACTGCGGCAAGGACCCCGACGTGCGCGCGGTCGTCCTCACGCACACCGGCTCGACGTTCTGCTCGGGCGCCGATCTGCGGGAGCCGCCGGACCCGGCCGTCTTCGTGGGGCTGCTCCGGCAGATCGTGGAGCTGCCGAAGCCGGTGGTGGCGCGGGTGGACGGGCATGTGCGGGCGGGCGGGCTCGGCCTGCTCGGCGTGTGCGACCTGGCGGTCGCGGGGCCGGGGGCGTCGTTCGCGCTGACGGAGGTGCGGATCGGGGTGGCGCCCGCGGTGATCTCCATGCCGCTGCTTGCCCGCCTCGATCCGAGCGCGGCATCCCGCTACTTCCTCACCGGGGAGCGGTTCGGCGGGGCGGAGGCGGCGCGGATCGGACTGGTGACGGCGGCGGGGGACGACGTGGACGCGGAGCTCTCGCCTCTCCTCGAAGGGCTGCGGAAGGGGGCGCCGCAGGCCCTGGCCGAGACGAAGAAGCTGCTCACGGCTAGGGTGCTCGACGCATTCGACCACCACACGGACTCCCTCATCGCCCTGTCCGCGCGGCTCTTCGCCTCGGCGGAGGCGCGGGAGGGGATGGGGGCGTTCCTCGACCGACGGGAGTGCCCATGGGTGCTGTGACCTCGGCTGATCGCGCCGACCGCGCCGATCGCTCGCCCAAGCAGGACCGCAGCCGTGCGACGCGGCAGCGGCTCCTGGAGGCCGCGGTGGCGTGTCTCGCCGAGAGCGGCTGGGCGGGGTCCACGGTGTCCGTGGTCGCCGAGCGGGCCGGTGTCTCGCGGGGCGCGGCCCAGCACCACTTCCCCACCCGGGAGGACCTCTTCACGGCGGCGGTGGAGTACGTGGCCGAGCAGCGGTCCACGGCCCTGCGGGAACTCCCGGCGCAGGACCGCGCCTCGGTGGTCGCCGCCCTGGTCGACCTCTACACGGGTCCGCTCTTCCGGGCGGCGCTGCACCTGTGGGTGGCGGCGTCCAACGAGCCCCAGCTGGGGACGCGGGTGACGGAGCTCGAGGCGCGGGTGGGGCGTGAGACGCACCGGATAGCGGTGGAACTCCTGGACGCCGACGAGTCCGTCCCCGGTGTCCGGGAGACCATCCAGGGCCTCCTGGACATGGCCCGCGGCCTGGGCCTGGCCAATCTCCTGACGGACGACGGAGGGCGCAGGGAGCGGGTGGTGGCGCAGTGGACGGTGCTGGTGGAGGGCGCGCTGCGCTGAATTTCCCCAACCCCGCCGCTTCCCGGCTGTGACATGTGCGGCTCCGCCGCGGGCCGCTCGGCGCGGGGGCCTTGGTGGCCGTCATCACCGGCTTCGCCGAGTTCGTCCTCAAACGCCGGCCGGGCTATGTTAGCCCGGCCGGCGTTTGAGGCCATCTTGTACGGGGTGGGGAAATCCCTCAGCGCGCGATGTCCCCGTACCCCTCGACATCCCGGGGGTCCCGCGTGCCGGGGCCCACGTAGCGGGCCGAGGGGCGGACCAGGCGGCCCGTCCGCTTCTGCTCGAGGATGTGCGCCGACCAGCCCGCCGTCCGCGCGCAGGTGAACATCGACGTGAACATGTGCGCCGGCACCTCGGCGAAGTCGAGGACGATCGCCGCCCAGAACTCCACGTTGGTGGCCAGGACGCGGTCGGGCCGGCGGGCGTGCAGCTCGTCGAGGGCCGCCTTCTCCAGCGCCTCGGCCACCTCGAAGCGAGGGGCGCCCAGCTCTCGCGCCGTACGGCGCAGGACCCGCGCGCGCGGGTCCTCGGCCCGGTAGACCCGGTGACCGAAGCCCATCAGCCGCTCGCCCTTGTCCAGCGCCTGCTTCACGTACGCGACCGCGTCCCCCGTCCGCTCGATCTCCTCGATCATGCCGAGGACCCGGGAAGGGGCGCCGCCGTGCAGCGGGCCGGACATCGCGCCGACCGCGCCCGAAAGCGCCGCCGCGACGTCCGCGCCCGTGGACGCGATGACCCGCGCCGTGAACGTGGACGCGTTCATGCCGTGCTCGGCGGCCGACGTCCAGTACGCGTCGACGGCCTGGACGTGCTTGGGGTCGGGCTCGCCGCGCCAGCGCTTCATGAAGCGCTCGACGACCGTGTCGGCCTTGTCGATCTCGCGCTGCGGCACCATCGGCAGGCCCTGGCCGCGGGCGGACTGGGCGACGTACGAGAGGGCCATGACGGCGGCCCGTGCGAGGTCGTCGCGGGCTTCCTGCTCGCTGATGTCCAGGAGCGGCTTCAGGCCCCACACGGGGGCGAGCATCGCGAGCGCGGACTGCACGTCGACGCGGATGTCACCGGAGTGCACCGGGATCGGGAACGGCTCGGCGGGCGGCAGGCCGGGGTTGAAGGCGCCGTCGACCAGCAGGCCCCAGACGTTGCCGAAGGAGACGTGGCCGACCAGATCCTCGATGTCGACGCCGCGATAGCGAAGCGCGCCGCCTTCCTTATCCGGTTCGGCGATCTCCGTCTCGAACGCGATGACTCCCTCAAGTCCGGGTACGAAGTCGGACATCAGGCGGCTCCTCGTGATGTGTACGACAGATGGTGGTGACAGACAGCTCGTGACCATGTGTCAGAAGTGGGCATGTCCGGTCCGGTTCCGCGGTCTGCCGGTGCGCTGACGGCTGCCGGTCTTCGACTCGCGGTCCGGATCGGTCATCCCGGTGATGCCCCGTGCGGCTGGTGGTCACCCAACCGATACGGCAGCGGAACGATATCCCTTGGTGCCACCCTTGGCGATGGTATGCGGCACTCAGTGCCACACGTCACCTCTCCGTGGTGCGGGACGGCCCGCCGGACGCCCCTTCGTATACGGCAAGATGACCGCGTGACCGATCGAGCCGCCGCCTCTGCATCAGCCTCCGCACCAGCCTCCTCATCCGCCGCTCCCGTGTCCGACCCTGCCGCCATACGCGCGCAGTACGGCGTGGACGGGCTCGTCGAGTCGGAGCTGCCCGCCACGCCCGTCGAGCTCTTCTCGCTCTGGTTCACGCAGGCGCTGGCCGCGGCCGACGCGGGCGTGCTCCACGAGCCGAACGCCATGGTCGTCTCGACGGTGGACGCCGAGGGCCGACCCAGCTCGCGCACGGTCCTGCTCAAGGGCTACGACGAGCGCGGCTTCGTCTTCTTCACCAACTACGAGTCCCGCAAGGCCCGTGAACTGGCCGGGAACCCGAACATCGCGCTGCTCTTCCCCTGGCACCCGATGGCCCGCCAGGTCATCGTCACGGGCACGGCGCGGCGCGTGGCCCGCGAGGAGACCGTGGCGTACTTCCGCACCCGCCCGCACGGCTCCCAGCTCGGCGCCTGGGCCAGCGCCCAGTCGTCGGTCATCGCCACGCGCGACGAACTGGACCGCGCGTACGCCGACTTGGCGGCGCGCTATCCGGAGGGCGAGCAGGTGCCCGCGCCGCCGCACTGGGGCGGCTTCCGGGTCGAGCCGCGGAGCGTGGAGTTCTGGCAGGGCAGGGCGAACCGCCTGCACGACCGGCTGCGCTACGCACACGGCGAGCGGGAGAGCTGGACCGTGGAGCGCCTCAGCCCGTGACCGCTGCCGGGCGGCCCTAGCCCGTCAGGACTCCGTCCAGAAACGGCTGGATCGCCTCACGCCAGGCCTCCGGCTGGTCGTAGTGCACCAGGTGGCCCGCGTCGGCCACCTCCGCGTACGCCCCGCGGGGCAGCACCCGGACCATTTCCTGGGACTCGGCACGGCCCAGCTCGCCGTCCAGGCCGCGGACGACCAGGGCGGGGCACTGGACCTGGGTCAGGTCCTCCCAGTGGGCGTCGTACACCCACGTCTCGCGGGACTTCAGCATCTGGTCGCGGTCGAAGACGGGGCGCCAGCCGTCCGGGCCCTCGGTCATCACCTCGGCGAAGAACTCGCCGCGCGACGGATTGGGCCGCTCGACCCAGGGATCGTCCTCGCCGAACCACTTCCGTACGTCGGCGAGCGTGGCGAAGGGCACGGGCCAGGCCTTGAACCAGTCCTCCCACTCGCGCTGCGAGGCCGCGCCGAGTGCGGAGGCCCGCATGTCGCAGATGATCAGGGCGCGGACGAGGTCGGGGCGCTTCGCGGCGAGCTGCCAGGCGGTGAGCGCTCCCATGGAGTGGCCGATGAGGACGGCGGGGGCGAGGCCGAGCTGGACGAGCGCGGCCTCGGCGTCGTCCACGTAGGCATCGCGGGTGAAGGGGCCCTCGGGGGGCTTGTCGCTCTGCCCGTGCGCGCGCTGGTCGAGTGCGACCGCGCGATGTCGCTCGGCGAGCCAGCGGGCGGTGCCCGCCCAGTGCGATGCCCGGCCCATCAAGCCGTGCAGTAAGAGCACGCCTCCCGGCGGGCCGTCGGTCTCCCTGGACTTGGGAGGATCGGCGAACTCCCAGGCCGCGAGGCGTACGCCGCCCGCGCCCGTCACGTCAATGCGCCGCACCATGATTCCTGGCACCCCCCTTGAATCCGCTCGGGCTGAACGCCTGGTTCTGTCACGCACCCCCGCACGCTATCGAACTCTTTTTCGAAAGCGGCCAGATCGCCGGCAACACCCCTCGTTCGAGTGACCACGCTCAAGGATTGGCCGTCGCTGCCGAGGGGAGATCTTCATCGGGAGGCGGGCCGCTCGGGGATGACGGTCCGAGGGGGATGACCCTGGGAGCTCGGGGCTCCGGGTCAGAACAGGGGAGGACAGGCCCCGGCGCTCAAGGGCGCCGGGGCCCTCCGCGCGCACCGGACATGCCGACGCGCACCGCTCGCGCACACGCTCCCGCTCACCAGATGGGCACATCCTCCTGCCCCCTCCCACGGCCGTGGCGGCCAGACCCGGCGCCGACATGGTCAAGAGCCCTCAGGTCATATGCCTCTCGCGACAGCCTGGCACGCAAAACGTCCGGGCGCTGCGATTCCGCACACTGAATCTTGGACCCCATTCGATCCCGGAGTCTTCACAACTGTCCAGCAGGCACCGCTAGTTGACGCGAACTCCCGGTAACGGGAGCCGGATTCCGCCGTTGCCCGGGGGTGCGGGCGCCGGCGCCCGGTCCTGCGACCTCAGCGCTTGGCGACGAAGACGTGCGAAGCGACGTCCGTGTCCAGCTCCGCGGCCTCACCGCTGCTGCCCACGAGCACGCCGCCCGCGGACTCCGTCACGCTCACCACGGAGCCGGGCTGCACGCCCGCGCGCCGCAGCGTGTACATCAGCTGGGCGTCCGTCTGGATCGGCTCGCCGATGCGGCGCACCACGACGGTCTTGCCCTCCGCGCCGGGGTCGAGATCGGCGAGGGAGACCATGCCCTCGTCCAGGAACGGGTCGGCCCCGTCCTTCTCGCCCAGCTCCTCCAAGCCCGGGATCGGGTTGCCGTACGGAGACTCGGTGGGATGGCGCAGGAGCTCCAGGACGCGGCGCTCCACCGCCTCGCTCATCACGTGCTCCCAGCGACACGCCTCCGCGTGGACCTGCTCCCACTCCAGGCCGATCACGTCGACCAGGAGACACTCCGCGAGGCGGTGCTTGCGCATCACGCGGGTGGCGAGCCTGCGGCCCTCCTCGGTCAGCTCCAGGTGCCGGTCGCTCGCGACCGCCACCAGGCCGTCGCGCTCCATGCGCGCGACCGTCTGGCTCACCGTCGGCCCGCTCTGGTCGAGACGCTCGGCGATCCGGGCGCGCATGGGGACCACACCTTCCTCCTCCAGCTCGAGGATGGTGCGCAAATACATCTCAGTGGTGTCAATAAGCCCCGACATGGGTGCCCCTCAGATTTCTCTCGTGCGGCCGGCCCTGACGTCAATTCTGACGCATACCACTGACAACCGGATCGCGCCGTGGAAAATCCCGGCCATGGCGGCCTCGACGGGGTGCTCGGGCCGTATTGACAGGGCACTGGTCCAGACCGCACCGTGATCCGCGGCACACGGGAAATACGTGCAGGAAATACGTACACGACATACGTACCCGGAAAGGTTCCTCGGCGCATGGGCTCGAAGAGCGAGAGCAAGCTGGCCGGTCAGTACATCGACGCCGCGATCGGCCTGCTCGGGCGGGTGCGCGACGAGGAGGGCGGGAACGTCGACGCGGCGGGCACGCTGCTCGCCGACGCGGTCGAGGCGGGCGGCAGGCTCTTCGCCTTCGGCGCCGGGCACTCCTCGCTCGCCGCCCAGGACGTCGTCTACCGCGCGGGCGGCCTCGCCCTGATGAACCTCCTCGCCGTCCCCGGGGTCGTCGGCATCGACGTCATGCCCGCCACGCTCGGCTCGGCCCTGGAGCGCGTCGACGGCCTCGCGGGCGCCGTCCTGGACTCCTCGCCGGCCCGCCCCGGTGACGTACTGGTGATCATCTCGCTCTCCGGGCGCAACTCGCTGCCCGTGGAGATGGCGATGAACGCCCGCGCGCTCGGCCTGAAGGTCATCGGCGTGACGTCGGTGGCGTACGCGACGGAGACGAAGTCGCGGCACGTGTCCGGCACCTTCCTGAAGGACCACTGCGACGTCGTGATCGACTCCAAGATCGCCCTCGGTGACGCGGAGCTCAGCCTCGACTCGGTGGACGCGCCCTTCGGGCCCGCCTCCAGCGTCGTCACGAACGCGATCATGCAGGCGATGATGGCGACGGCCGTCGAGGCTCTGGCGGGGCGGGGGATCCAGCCCCCGCTGCTGCGGTCGGGGAACGTGGACGGCGGGCACGACTGGAACGGCAAGGTGTTCGAGGAGTACGGAGACCGGATCTTCTACCGCCGATGAGCTCTGCCGCCGCTGAGCTCTGCCGCTCCTGAGTTCTACCGCCCTGAGCTCTACCGCCCCTGAGGTCCCTGTGGCCCCGTGGGGAAGCGCACCCGCACGCTGAGCCCTCCCCCCTCCCCGTTCGCCTCCGCGGTCGTCTGCGCCCCGTGTGCGCGGGCGATCGCGTCGACGATGGACAGGCCGAGGCCCGCGCCCTCCCCGCGCGCGTGGGTACGTTCCCGAAGGCGCCGGAAGGGCTCGAAGAGGTGCGGGACGGTGTCCGGCGGGACGACGGGCCCGGTGTTGGTGACCTCGATGCCGTCCGGCCCCGTGCGCACCTCCACCCGGCCGCCCTTGACGTTGTAGTGCACGGCGTTCGCCACCAGGTTGTGCACCAGGCGGTCCAGGAGCACCCCGTCGCCGTGCACGGTGAGCGGCTCGGCGCGCAGGTGGAGCGTGACGTCCCGCTCGGCGGCCAGGCCCGCGAGCCCTTCCGCCACCGCGTCGGCGACGACGTCCACGGCGATGGGCTCACGCCGCTCCAGCCCCCGCTCCGACGTGGCCAGGAGCAGCAGCCCCTCGATCAGCCGCTCGCTGTCGTCGGCCACGGAGATCAGTTTCGTACGGATGCGGGCCACCTGCCGCGCGTCGGGCTCACCGGCGAGACCGATCTCGGCGGCGGCCCGCTGGACCGCGAGCGGGGTGCGCAGCTCGTGCGCGGCGTTGGCGGCGAACCGCTGCTGCGCGCTGACCAGTTGTTCTATCCGCCCGAGCATCTCGTCGAAGGTGTCGGCCAGCTGCTTCAGCTCGCCGGGCGGGGCGTCGAGCGCGATCCGCTCGTGCAGGTTCTCGCCGGACAGGCGCCGCGCGGTGCCGGTGATCACGGACACCGGGTGCAGGACGCGGCCCGCCATCCACCAGGCCAGCAGGATGGAGAGCGCCGCGTACGCGAACAGCACGATGACGGAGACGGTGAGCAGCCGGCTCAGGGCCGCCTGTTCGGCGACATCGCTGATCTTCGTGACGGCGAGCCCCTGCGTGATGTCGGTGGCCGTGACGCCGTCGGCGGGCAACGCCCTGGCGACCGAAGCCGACGGGGCCGGGGTGGGCATCCGCCAGGGCGGGCTCAGCCGCCGGGCGGGGACGGCGGTGGTGACGGCGGTGCTGATCGAGGAGTACAGACCCTGCCGTACGAGGAAGTAGACGAGCCCGGTGAGCAGCCCGCCCGCGAGGACGAGCATGCCGCCGTACAGGGCGGTGAGACGGGCACGCTCGCTGCCGAGGCCGCCGATGCGGAAGCCACGGCCTCCGGAGCGCCCCTTGCCGGAGTGCCCCTTACCGGCGCGCCCCGTGCCGGAGTGCTCCTCGTCGAAGCGCCCCTTTCCGGAGCGCCCCTTTCCGAGGCGCCCCTTTCCGAGGCGCCTCACGCCGACCAGCCCGTGATCCGGTAGCCCGCGCCCGGGACCGTCTCCACCACCGGCGGGTCGCCCAGCTTGGTGCGGAGTTTGGAGAGGGTGACGCGGACCGCGTTCGTGCGGTAGCTGGTGTCCTCCTCCCAGACCTGTTCGATCAGGTCGTCGCCGCTGACCACCGCGCCCTCCGCCCGCAGCAGCGCCTCCAGGACCGCGAACTCCTTGCGGGAGAGCGCCAGATGGCGGCCGTCGCGGCTGGCCTGGCGGCGGGCCGTGTCCAGGACCAGGCCCGCCCGTTCGATAACCGGGGGCAGCGCGGGGCGCGTGCGGCGGCCGAGGGCCAGGACGCGGGCGAGGAGTTCGTCGTACGCGAAGGGCTTGGTCAGGTAGTCGTCGGCGCCCAGACCCAGGCCCGCCACCCGGTCGCGGACCGTGGCCGACGCCGTCAGCATCAGGACGCGGGTGAGCAGGCGTTGGCCCACCACCCTGCGGCACACCTCGTCGCCGTGCAGGCCCGGCAGGTCCCGGTCCAGGACCACGACGTCGTACTCGCCGAGCTGGAGCTTGCGCAGCGCCGTCAGACCGTCGGCCGCGACGTCGACCGCGAGCGCGTCGCGGCGCAGCCCGTCGGCGATCATCTCGGCCAGGAATTCCTCGTCCTCCACCAGCAGTACGCGCATGCGGCCCTGTGTACCTGAAGTGCACCTTTCGTCGGTGTAAGCGTCTCCGTTGAGAGAAACGAAACCCCCCTTCCCGCGAGCCTGTGCGCGACGACGTGACAACGCGACCACGCGACCACGCGACCAGTGAAGGGGACGTCATGAGGACTCGTACGCGCTCAGGAGCCATCGCATCGGGGTTCGCCGCACTCGCCCTGTTCGCCGGGGCCTGCTCGTCCGGCGGCGGCGACAGCAGCCAGGACAAGGCCGACGGAGGCAAGGGCAAGCAGGCCGACGCCGCCTTCAAGGAGCGCGAGTGCCTGCGCAAGCACGGCCTCAAGGTGCCCGAGCCCAAGGCGGGCGAGGACACCCGAGGGATCACCATCGGCGGCGACCTGAGCAAGGAGAAGATGGAGGCCGCCATGAAGGAGTGCACCGGCAAGAACGGCAGGTCGGGCGGCGGATCGGTCTCGCAGGCCGACAAGGACAAGATGCTCAAGTACGCCCGCTGCATGCGCGAGAACGGCTTCGACATGCCCGACCCGAAGTTCGACGGCGGCGCGATGGAGGCCCAGAAGATTCCCAAGGGCGCCGAGGCGAAGAAGATGGAGAAGGCCGCCGAGGCGTGCAAGGACATCGTCGCGTGAGGCGCCGCACCGCCGTCGTCGCCACCGTCGTGGCCCTGCTCGCCGTCACCGGCGGCGGCGTCGCCGTCACCGCGCTCGCCGACAACGGCAAGGACACGTCGGTGAGCCAGGACACGGGACTCCCGCCCGCCACCGCCCCAGTCGAACGCGGCGACCTCAGCAGCGGCACCCAGACCGACGGCACCCTCGGCTACGCCAAGGAACGCAAGATCAACGCGGGCACCACCGGAACCCTGACGTGGTCCACGGGCAGTGGTTCGACCGTCACACGCGACGGACGCCTGTACGAGGTCAACGGCGTCCCGGTGCGTCTCATGTACGGCACCGAACCCATGTACCGCACGCTCAAGACGGGCGACGAGGGCAACGACGTACGGCAGCTGGAAGAGAACCTCCAGGCGCTCGGGTACGGGGCCGGGCTCGCCGTCGACGACGCGTACACGGCGGGTACGGCCGCCGCCGTCAAGCAGTGGCAGAAGGCGCACGACGAGAAGCAGACGGGCCGCGTCGGGCCCGGCCAGATCGCCTTCTCGCCGGGCGGCGTCCGCGTGAAGTCCACCGACTCGGCCGTCGGCGACCAGGTGGCACCGGGCAGACCGGTGCTCGGCACGACCGGTTCCGAACGCGTCGTACGTTTCCGGCTCGACGTCGCCGAGGGGAAGCTCGCCAAGGTGGGCACCAAGGTCACCGTGGACCTGCCGGACGGCACGACGGCCAAGGGCGAGGTCGCCTCCGTCGGCAGGACGGCCAAGCCGGGCGACGACCCGGCCGACAAGACCCCCAAGATCCCGGTGACGGTGTCCTTCGACGACCCCGGCAAGGTCGACGGCTTCGACCAGTCCCCGGTCACGGTCAACCTCACCGGAGAGACCCGCGAGGACGTCCTCTCCGTCCCCGTCAACGCGCTGCTCGCGCTGCCCGGCGGCGGCTACGGCGTCCAGGTCGTGGAGAACGGCCGCGCCCGCCAGGTGAAGGTCGAGCTCGGCATGTTCGGGCAGGGGCGCGTCGAGGTCACCGGGGGCGGCTTGCGGGACGGCATGAAGGTCGGGGTGCCCAAGATATGAGCGCCGTCGTGGAGTTGGGCGGGGTCACCAAGGAGTACCCGGGCGGGGTCGCCGCCCTGCGCGGCGTGGACCTGAGGGTGGAGGAGGGCGAACTCCTCGCCATCGTCGGTCCGTCCGGGTCCGGCAAGTCGACGCTGCTGCACATCATCGGCACCCTGGACCGCCCATCGGAGGGCTCGGTGGCGATCGCCGGACACGATGTCGCCACGCTCGCCGACCGCAGCCTCTCCGCGCTGCGCGCACGGCACATCGGCTTCGTCTTCCAGGCGTTCCACCTGGTGCCGGGGATCAGCGCGCGGGACAACGTGGCGGAGGGGCTCCTGTACTCGGGCCTCTCGCGGGGCGAGCGTCGCGCGCGGGCCGCCGAAGCCCTCGACCGGGTCGGCCTCGCGGACCGCATGAGGCACCGCCCGCACGAACTCTCCGGCGGCCAGAAGCAGCGCGTGGCCATCGCGCGCGCGGTGGTCGGGGCGCCGGACCTGCTCCTGGCGGACGAACCGACCGGGGCGTTGGACTCGGCGTCCGGCGAGGCGGTGATGGAGCTGCTCCACGATCTCAACGCGGAGGGCGCGACCATCGCCGTCATCACGCACGACGCGGAGATCGCGGAGCGGCTGCCGCGGCAGGTGCGGATCCGGGACGGGCGGGTGGTGGCGGACGTCCGCGCCGCGGCCGGCTCCGGCTCTGGTGCCGGAACCGGTGCCGGTTCGGGGGTGCTCGCCGGATGATCCGTACGAAGAAGATCAGGAGTACGCGGCTGAAGGCGGCGCGGCTCGGGCCGCGGGACGTCCTGCACGTCGGCTCGGCGGGGCTGCGCAGCCGTCCCGTGCGGGTCGTGCTGTCCGCGCTCGGGATCGCGATAGGCATCGCCACGATGATCGCGGTGGTAGGCATCTCGTCGTCGAGCAAGGCCCAACTCATGCGGGAGTTGGATGAACTGGGCACGAACATGCTGGTGGCATCGCCGGGGGAGCCCATGTTCTCCGGCGAGAAGGTGGTGCTCCCGCGCGACGCGGCGGGCCGGGTCTCCCGGGTGAAGGGCGTCCAGGACGTCGGCGCGACCGGCGACCTCGAACGCAGCGTGCGGCGCAGCGAGAAGATCCCCGAGGACGAGACCGGCGGCATCTCCGTCAAGGCCACGACCGAGGGCCTCCTGAAGGTGCTGCGCGGCGAGATGGGGCACGGCACGTGGTTCAACGCGGCCAACAGCCGCTACCCGTCGATCGTCCTCGGCCACGTCGCCGCCGACCGCCTCGGCATCACGGAGCCGGGCCAGCAGGTCTGGGTGGACGACCGGTACTTCACGGTCGTCGGCATCCTCGACCCGCTGCCGCTCTCGCCCGACGTGGAGCGCTCGGCCCTGGTGGGCTGGGAGGCGGCGCAGAGCGAGCTGGGCTTCGACGGGCGTCCGACGTCGGTGTACGAGCGGTCGACCGACGCCTCGGTGCACGAGGTCCGGGACCTGCTCGCGGCCTCGATCGACCCGGAGAACCCGCGCAACGTCCAGGTGACGGACCCGTCGTCGGCGCTCAAGGCGAAGGCGGCGACGGAGGGGGCGTTCTCCACGCTGCTGCTCGGCCTCGGCGGGATCGCGCTGCTGGTGGGAGGGGTCGGAGTAGCCAACACCATGATCATCTCGGTCCTGGAGAGGCGATACGAGATAGGCCTGCGCCGCTCGATGGGCGCGACGAAGGGGCAGATCCGGATCCAGTTCGTGACGGAGTCCCTGATGCTGTCCGGGCTCGGCGGCCTGGCCGGGATCGCGCTCGGCGCGGCGGCGACGGGCGCGTATGCGGTCTCGGGCGGGCTCCCCTGGGTGGTCCCGCTGTGGGCGGTGAGCGGGGGCTTCGGCGCGACGCTGGTGATCGGTACGGTGGCGGGCCTGTACCCGGCGGTACGGGCGGCGAGGCTCTCCCCAACACTGGCACTGCACGCGGCCTAGCCGGCCGGGCTGGCGGTGTTTGGGGCCCTGCGTGGCCCCCTTGCCGGGTGGGCGGACGGTGCCTTGGCCGCTGCGTGGCCCCTGCCGGGTGGGCGAACGATCCCTGGGCCTCTGCGCGGCCTCCTTGCCGGGTGGGCGGACGGTGCCTTGGCCGCTGCGTGGCCCTTGCCGGGTGGGCGGACGGTGCCTTGGCCGCTGCGTGGCCCCTGACGGGTGGGCGAACGATCCCTGGGCCTCTGCGCGGCCTCCTTGCCGGGTGGGCGGACGGTCCTTGGGCCTCTGCGTGGCCTGGCTGGTGGGCGGATGGTCCTGGGGTCTCTGTGTGGCCTGGCCGGTTCGGCCGGCGGGTCCTGGCCCGCCGCTTCGCGGCGGATTCTCCCCGCCCGCCCACCCGTTCACCCGGCGGCAGATCGTTGCCCACCCGATGCGCCGCGGGGCAATCGGGTGGGTGGGCGGGAAAGATCCGCCGCGAAGCGGCGGCCTTGAAGGCGCCCCCGCAAAGGCGCCCCCGCAAAGGCACCCCCGCAAAGGCGCCCCCGCAAAGGCACCCCCGCAGGGGCGCGAGCCCGCACCCACCCCCCGGCAACGGCGTAGCCCGCACCCCCCCCGGCAGGGGCGTCACCCCGCACCCCCCGGCAAGGAGGGGCGTCACCCCGCCCCCCGCAGGGGCGTCAGCCGGCGTCCAGGGCTTTCGCCAGGTCAAGCGAGGCCGCAACCCTCGCTGCGACGCTCTCCGCGTACGTCGCATCCGCCCGCTCGAACTGCGTACGGCTCGCCCCCCGCAGGAACGTCACCACCCCCAACGTCCGCCCCCTGCTCCGCAGCACCGCGCACAACGCGTGCACGGAGTCCTCCGGCCACTGCCGGGCCGCCGCCCACTCCCGGGCGCGCTCGGGCGGCGCCGTCCCCGCGCTGGCCCGTACGGAACCCACTCGCTCCACGCACTGCGGGGCCGGGTGGCCCTCCAGATAGCGAACGGGAAGCCCTGCCTTGGCCACCGGCAGGCACGGCCCCGGCGCCCCCGCGGGCGTGGCGGCGGCGCGTACGAGCCGCACCGGGTCCTCGTCACCCGCCACCAAGTCGATCAGCGCATGGTCGGCGAACCCGGCGAGCGCGAAGTCCAGCTGGACCGTGGCCGCCTCCGTCGGGTCCTCGCACTCGCCCGCGGCCCGCGCCGCCCGGTGCAACTGCTGCGAGCGGAAGCGCAGTTGCGCCGCGTCCTGCTCGGTCTGCTTGGCCTCCGTGACGTCCAGGAAGAGCCAGCCGACCCCCAGCGGCACCGGCTCCTCCGCCAGCGGCGACGCGAGCCGCAGAAAGCCGCTGCGCCAGCAACGCCGCTCCGGCTCACCGCTCTCCGTGGCCCGCACGGACACCCACATCTCGGCGGGCGCGGGCGGCGCACCCTCGGCGAGCACATGGCTCAGCGCGCTCTCCAGCTCCTCCACGCCCTGCCCGAGCAACTCCCCGAGAGGGCGCCCCAGCAAGGCCGTACGCCCCATCCCCAGGGCCCGCGCCGCATGTTCGTTCGCCACGGCGGGACGGAGATCGGCGTCGACGAGCACCACACCCCACGACGCGTTCTCGAACAGGGCCTCGCTCAGCGCGATGGACCGCTCCAGGTCGATCTGGGCGTGCACCTCGCTGAACGCGCAGTACACCCCGGAAGGCTTCCCGTCCCCGCCCCGCACGGCCGCGGACTGGGTCCGCACGAGCACCCGCCCGCCGTCCTTCGTCAGGAGCGCGAACTCGTGCACCTGCCGCCCGTGCGCCTCCATGGCCGACAGGAGCCGCGCCTCGACCTCCTCGGCGTCGGCCGTCCGCACCGCCCACCCCGCGAACCCCCGCCGCCCGACGGCCTCCGCCGCCGACCACCCGAGAATCCGCTCGGCCTCACGATTCCAGTGCGTCACCACCCCATCGGCGTCGAACGCGCACAGGGCGGCGTCCATCCCGTCCAGCAATGCCGCGAGCAATTCGGCCCCACCGGGCTCGGGCTCTTCAGGCCCGAGCTCGTCGGTGGTTCCGCTACGCCGGGAAGCACTCACCTGGCACCCCCTGCAGGCCGTGTCCTCATGAGCTGCAACTTCTGCGAGTTCCGCGTGTACCGCACGTCAGATCATTGAACTCGAACGTGACGCAGCCCACAGGTACTTCCCGGAAGTTGGACGAAATCGTTGCCCCCAAATGCGAGGAGCGGGGCACGCTGCCCAGAATCAGACGCACGTCCAAAGATTCGCACAAATGGATGGCGGCAAGAGATCCAGCTGCCCGGGAGACGAGTGATCGCTGGCGTCGGCGACGCTACACACGAGGGAGAGCACTGGCTCCTCGGCCACGGCCCGAACCTGTCTCGTCGTACGAGCAGGCCGAGTGATCAGCCCGAGTCATCAAGACCACCAGGTCAAAGGAAGGCGCCCTTCGACTCCCACTCCATGAGCACGGGCAAGCAGCTCAGAGGGGCCGAGTATCAACACGGCACACTCGCCGGAACCGACGCTCGCGCACACTTGCTCGCCACCTGGGGCAGAGCCTGTGCCTACTGCGGAGCAACCGGCGTGCCCCTGAACATCGACCACGTCCACCCCATCAGCCGCGGCGGCTCCAGCAGGATCTCCCACCTGGTGCCGGCATGCGCCCCCTGCAACCAGGCCAAGGGCAGCACACCCGTCGACGTCTTCCTTGCCCACAGGCCGGACCGTCTGGCGGAGATCCTCGCGCAGGCCCGGACGCCTCTGCATGACGCCGCCGTCATGAATTCGACCCGTCGACAGCTCATCGCGGCACTGGGCGTCATCGGCCCGCCCGTGCATGCCTGGCCGGGCGGCCGCACGCATCGGAACCGCACGGCGACGGGGCTCGGCAAGACCCACACCATCGATGCCCTCGCCGTCGGTGACCTGGATCGCGAGCACGGCGGCAGGATCGTCCGGGTGCCTGCTCGCGTCCTGGTCGTGAAGGCCACCGGGCGAGGCTCCTACGCCCGGACCACTCCCGACCGATTCGGCTTTCCCAGGCTTCGACGGCCGCGGGCCAAGCGGCATTTCGGATACGTCACCGGGGATCTCGTACGGGCTTCCGTGCCCACGGGAAAATGGGCGGGCACCTGGCACGGACGCATCTCCGTACGGGCCAGGGGGCAGCACAGTCTCACCACGCCGATGGGGCGGATCAACGTCTCTCACCGGAATCTGCGGCTGATTCAGCGTGGCGACGGATACGCCTACGAGACACGGCCGGAGCCCGTATCGCCGGCTTCTCGAAAAACCGGTTGAGCCGAACCGATCCGGTTCCTAGGCTGTGAGGCATCACGGAGAGGAGGTGGTTCGGCAGATGTATGGAAACCGGACGCGTGAGGTGACTGCGGGCTAGTGGCCCGTCGTCGCAACTCGATTTCGGCGCCGGACCAGCACGTGTGATGTGCGTGCGACCGGCCCAATCCCAAGCAGTCACCCGACCCGCGAGCCGCCGGTGAGTCCGGCCGGCTTCCCGCCGTCTCGTACGGCGGGAACCACGGCTCGCGGGTCGTCTGCGTTCCCCCGGGACCAGACCCGCCGGGGCCATATCCGTATCCGTCAGCCCTTGCTGACCGCCGTCAGGATCTCCGGCAGTCGCCTCGCCACCCTCGGCGCCGCGAGCCGCAGGCCGCCGTAGGTGATCACCGCTCCGTACGCCCCGCCCAGCGGCAGCAGCACCCAGGACCATGAGCTCGACCCCGAGACGTGCAGCCAGATGGTGAAGGCGAGCACCGGGGCGCAGAGCAGGGCCGCGGCGACCATTCCGCCGAAGATCGAGATCCAGGCCAGGCCCGCCTGCCCGGGGGCCACGTTCTTGTAGCCCTCCTGCGGGATCGAGTAGGGGAAGCGCGCCGACGACCAGGCGCCCGTCGCCAGCATCGCGCCGAGCAGGGCGAAGGAGAGGCCGAGCCCCTCCGGCAGGCCGGTCCAGTCGCCGAGCACCGCGGCCGTGACGACCGTCACCAGCGTCGCGTACGGGAGGGTGATCACCAGGAGTGCCAGGGCGCGGGCGCGGAGTTCGATGTAGGCGTCGTACGTCGAGGAGATGGTCATCGCGACCATCCAGAACGCCGACGTGTCCTGGCCGAACTGGTTGTACATCAGGACGCCGAGCATCCCCGCCGCGAAGCACGCGAAGTAGATCGACCCGGTGCCCTGCAGGGCGTTGAAGAGCGGCACGATGAGGCCGATGGCCAGGGACGTGACCCAGGCGGCCTTCGTCTTCGGGTCGCGCCACACGTAGCGCAGGCTGCGCTCCATGACCGTGCCGGTGCGTCCGCCGGGCAGCAGCGCGCCCAGGCCGCGGGTGGAGCGGGCCCTGGTGGGTTCCGCCGCCGCGAGCGTCGAGCCGTCGGGGGTCGTCATCAGGTGGGTGAGGCTGCGCTGCCAGAGGGCGAGCAGGGCGAAGAGGGCGGCGGCGCTCAGGGCGAGTCGGGCGATCCCGGTGGCGTACGAGCCCTCGCTCACCGCGTCGACGGCGGCGATGGCGGAGGCGGGCGGGAGCCAGCCGACGACGTCCGCCGCCGGGTCGAGCCGGGAGAGGCCCGACGAACCGAGCCGCTGCGCCCCGAAGTTGACGACCTGCGCGCCGACCGCGATGACCAGGCCGCTCAGAACGGCCAGATCGCGCCCCTTGCGGCTGGTCAGCAGCCGGATGTTGGCGGCGGCGACGGTGCGCGCCAGGGCCACGCAGACGAGCAGGGTCAGGGCGATGGCCAGGACTCCGGTGACGGCCGCCGCCGCGCCGTGGGCGAGGGAGATGACCGAGCCGAGGGCGAGGCAGAGGGTGAAGAGCGGTCCGATGCCGACCAGGGACGCCACGAGCAGGGCGCGCACCAGGGGGCGCGGTCGCAGCGGCAGCATCACCAGGCGGGTGGGGTCGAGGGTCTCGTCGCCGCTGGGGAAGAACAGCGGCATCACCGCCCAGCCGAGCGCGAGCACCGCGGTGAGCAGGACGGAGACGGTGGCGGCGTGTTCGTTGCCGCGCAGCGCGATCAGGCCGAGGAGCTGGAGGGCGGCGACGAGGAGCGCGGCGACGACGGAGGCGATGTAGGCGGCGCGGCGGCCGGTCGACTGGTGCAGGCCGTTGCGCAGGAGGGAGAGCTTCAGGCGTACGAAGACGGGGGTGATGGAGGGGGCGGGTGCGGGCGCGGCCGTGGGTGCCGTGCTCATCGGGTGCCGCCGCCCAGCCAGTCGAGGTGCGATCCGGTGTCGCGGCCGCCCGCGCCGACCAGTTCGAGGAACGCCTGCTGGAGCGAGGGCGCGTCGCCGCGCACTTCGGCGAGGGTGCCCTGGGCGCGGATGCGTCCCGCGGCCATCACGGCGACCCAGTCGCAGAGCGATTCGACGAGTTCCATGACGTGGGAGGAGAAGACGACGGTCGCGCCGGAGGCGGTGTAGCGCTCCAGGACGCCGCGGATGGTCTGCGCGGAGACCGGGTCGACGCCTTCGAAGGGCTCGTCGAGGAAGAGGACTTCGGGGTTGTGGAGCAGGGCCGCGGCGAGGCCGATCTTCTTGCGCATGCCGGTCGAGTAGTCGACGACCAGTTTGTGCTGGGAGCCCGCGAGGTCGAGTACGTCCATGAGCTGGGTGGCCCTCTTGTCGACCTCGTCGCCGGGCAGGCCGCGCAGCCGCCCGGTGTAGGCGAGGAGTTCGCGCCCGGAGAGGCGCTCGAAGAGGCGCAGTCCTTCGGGCAGGACGCCGATGCGGGCCTTGACCTGGACGGGGTCGGACCAGACGTCGTGGCCGACGACCTCGACCGTGCCCCGGTCGGGGCGGAGGAGGCCGGTGACCATGGAGAGGGTGGTGGTCTTCCCGGCGCCGTTCGGGCCGACGAGGCCGATGAACTTGCCCGCGGGGAGGGTGAGATCGATCCCGGCGACGGCGATCTGCTGGCCGAAGGCCTTCCACAGCCCCTGCACCCGTACCGCGGCGGGTGCTTCCGCCGGTGCTGCCTCGGTCACGGTGCCCGCCTTTCGTCGCCGTTTCCGCACGATACGTCGGCGAGGGGGACAGAAGTCGGACGGGCTGGATTTCCAGCCCGTCCGGTGTCTGCGCCCCCGTGATGTCTACCTCCGCGCCTCGCGACCGCAGGCGTACGCCAGCGGCGAGATGATCTCCTCGGCGTCCGGGAGCCACCGGTTGGCCGCGGTGGGGCGGCACGCCCACTGCACCGCGCCGGACGCGCCGAAGCGGGTCGGCGGGGCCGCCACGTACGCCCCCTCGCCCAGGGTCAGGAGGTCGATCGCGGCCGGCGGCCAGCCCAGCTTGCGGACGAGGTCGGGGACCTTCGCGGTGGCGCCGGGCAGGACGAAGAACTGCATGCGGCGGTCGGGCGTACAGGTGACGGGACCGAGCGTCAGCTCCATCCGTTCCATGCGGGCGAGGGCGAGGAACCCGGCCGTCTCGGGCACGTCGATGGCGTCGAACGTGCGGCCCGTGGGCAGCAGGATCGACGACTTCGGCTGCTTGTTCCACAGCCGCCGTGCGACGGTCGCGCTCCCCGTCGCCTGTGTCGCCCAGTCCTCGCGCGCCGGGTGCGAACCGGGCGTCGTGCACGCGGTGTCACCGCACGAGCAGATTTCGGCCCCCTCGACGGACTCGAGCCACGTCCCCGGGAACACGTCCCAGTGGCGCTCTTCCGCGTATCGCACGGCCGTGTCCAGCAAGGATTCTCCGCGCTGCTTCGGGATGTGCGCGGCTGACGTGACTCCCATGGTCTCTTCCACGGACTTCTCAACTCCGCCCGACACCTACGGTTACGGCTGTCGCGTGCGCGGGGGCGGAGCATCGATCCTGCATGTGGGGCGCATGGGTGCACGGGCGGGGGCGCGCATGGGGAATGGGTTCCATGTGCGGGTAGCCAAGTGTGAGGCACTCCGAAGAAGCCCAGTTACTGACTTATCGTCCGTTTGTGGTGCATCTTCCGTTTGTTCCAAGGGCATTGATCATCTGGGGTGGCTGATTCCGGCCCCTCCGTCCAGATGAACCACGGTGCACATCAGGGGGTACGCCATGGCCGCAAGGCCGCTCGTCGCGCGGCAGCCCAATGAAAGGCTGCAGGCACTCATTCAGGAAGCGGGCTGCTCGAACGCGGGCCTGGCCCGCCGGGTCAACATGTGCGGCGCGGAGCACGGTCTCGATCTGCGCTACGACAAGACATCGGTCGCCCGGTGGCTGCGCGGTCAGCAGCCGCGCGGCAGGGCGCCCGGCATCATCGCCGAGGCCCTCGGCCGCAAGCTGGGCCGGACCGTCACGATCGACGAGATCGGCATGGCGAACGGCAAGAACCTCGCCTCCGGTGTCGGACTTCAGTTCTCGCCCACCGTGCTGGGCGCCATCGAGCAGGTCTGCGAGCTGTGGCGCAGCGACGTGGGGCGGCGGGACTTCCTCTCCGGCTCGTCCGTCGCCTCGTCGGCGCTCGTCGAGCCGAGCCGCGACTGGCTGATCTCGTCCCCGGACGCGCAGGTCGGCCGGATGGCCGGGCCGCGGGTGGGGCTCTCCGACGTGGCGGCGGTGCGGGCCATGACGGAGGCGCTGACGCAGCTGGACCACCAGTACGGCAGCGGGCACGTGCGGCCGGTCGTCGTGCACTACCTGAACAGCGTCGTGTCGGGGCTGCTCGCCGGGTCGTACCGCGAGGCGGTGGGGCGCGAACTGTTCGCCGCCGTCGCGCGGTTGACGGAGCTCGCCGGGTACATGGCGGTGGACACGGGCCAGCCGGGCCTGGCCCAGCGCTACTACATCCAGGCGCTGCGGCTCGCGCAGGCGGCGGGCGACCGGGGGTACGGCGGCTATGTCCTGGCCGCGTCCATGAGCCACCTCGCGGCCCAGCTGGGAAATCCGCGGGAGATCGCGCAGTTGGCGCGGGCGGCCCAGGAGGGGACGCGCGGGCGGGTCACCCCGCGCGCGGAGGCCATGTTCTACGCCGCCGAGGCGAGGGGGCACGCGCTGCTCGGGGACGGCCGTTCGACGCAGGTCGTGGCGGGCCGTGCGGTCGAGGCGATGGACCGGGCGTCCGGGGAAGCGGGTTCCGGCGACGATCCGGTGTGGATCCGGCACTTCGACCATGCGTATCTGGCCGATGAACTGGCTCATTGTCACCGTGACTTGGGGCAGGCCGACGCGGCGGCGCGCAGCGCGCAGGAGTCCCTCGCGGGGCACCCGGAGACGCGGGCGCGGCGCCGGGCGATCGGCCTGGTCCTGCTCGCCACGGCGCAGGTGCAGCGGCGGGACGTCGAGCAGGCGTGCCACACGGGTCTGAAGGCGGTCGAACTGCTCGGAACGCTGCGCTCGAACCGCGGAGCCGAGTATCTGGAGGACTTCCAGCAGCGCCTCGAGCCGTACCGCGAGGAGCCGGTGGTAAGGGAGTTCGGGGCGCGGATGGACGTCCAGGCGGCGTGAAGGGGCGCGGGATCGGGTGCGTGAAGGGTTTGTGATGTGTGTCGCGCACCGGTGAACGTGGCCCGTCCCGGCCCTGTCCGCACCGTGAACGGCCAACTCCCGTACGCGTCCGGTCCTTCCCGGTGACATAAACAGCGTTTCGCGGAGAGCTTTTGTTACTTCCGCGATTGAAGCGGTGTCGGAGGTTTGAGCTGCGTGGCAGACGACTGTGGCGACCCGGTAGCGTGAGCCGACGGTTCCGTAGGTCCCCCATTCGTAGGAGTCCCGGTGACGCAGCAGAGCGGGCAGGGCCCCGCTTCCTCCGATCCGCATCCCGCGGACCGGCACGCGCACGAAGGCATCGTGCTGCCTGCCGACGGAAGCGAGCCCTTGATGCCCGGCACCACCGGCGACCAGGTGGCCCCCGCGGGCGGCAGCCCCTGGGGCCAGCCGTGGGGCCCGGCCCCGACGGAGCCGCCGCCCGGCTCCGGCCAGCCGTGGGACCCCGCGGCGGGACAGCAGCAGGCGCACGGCGCTGGCACCCCGCTGCCCGCCGAGGGCGCACCGCAGCAGGGCTATGCGCAGGACCCCTCGTACGGTGCTTCGTACGGCGCCTCCTATGGGGCACAGCCTTCGGACGCCTCGTACGGCGGGCAGCCATCGGGCGCCCCGTACGGCCAGCAGGCTCCCGGCGCCGCGTACGGCGGCCAGGCGGCGCAGGACCCCTTCTACGGCACGCAGGGCGCGGGTGCGCCGTACGCGGGACAGCCCCAGGGCGGGCCGTACGCGGGCCACGCGCAGGGCGGCCAGCACGCGGGGCAGCCCGCCGCCGACGGGCCCTACGCGGGACCGGGCGGCGCCCATGCGGGCCCGCCCTCTGGTGGCGCGCACGCGAGACAGCAGGCGGGCGGCGCCCACGCGGGGCAGCCCGCCGACTCCGGGTATCCGGCTCAGCAGGGGCAGCCGCTCCCGCAGACCGGTCAGGCCGGTCAGGCCGGGGGTGCCGGGCAGCTTCCGCCCGCCGCCCAGGCCGGCCAGCTTCCCCCCGGCGGCTCCGGTGCCGCCGCGCCGCTGCCGCCCGTCGCGGGGGGTCTGGCGCCGCTGCCGCCCGCCGCCGCGGGTGACGCGGACGCGACGCAGTACATACCCGCGACGCCCGGCGCCGGAGCAGGCGTCGACGAAGGCGCCACGCAGTACATACCTCCCGTGGCCCCCGGCGCCCTGCCGCCCGAGGCGCCCGCGGGGGAGTCCACGCAGTTCCTGGGGCGCACGCCCATGCCGGGCGCGCCCATGCCCCCCGAGGCCGGTTCCGACAACGAGCCCACGCAGTTCATCGCCCCCGTGCCCGCCGAGCCCGGCAAGGCACCCTTCGGGATTCGGCCCGGCGCCCCCGGCGACCGGCAGCCGCCCGCCGAGTTCGACAGCCTCTTCCGTACCGAGCAGTCGGAGCCCGAAGGCCCCGCATCGACGCAGCAGATGCCCCGCTTCGAGCCGCCGCAGCCCGCGGGGCACGGCCAGGGCGACGGCGGGGGCCGGGCCGCGCGCCGCGCCGCGGCCGCCGCTCCGACGCGTGGCGGGGGCGGCCGCACCGGGTCGAAGGTGCCGCTCTTCGCGGCCGTCGGTGTCGCCATCGCGCTGATCGGCGTCGGCGCGGGTGCCCTGCTCGGCGGCGGCGGTGACGAGGAGAAGGACAGTCCCAAGACCGTCTCCGACTCCGCGCCGTCCGACGAGAAACCCTCGCCCTCCGTCGACCCCGCCAAGGAGCAGGCAGTCGCCCTGGACAAGCTCCTCGCGGACAGCAACAACAGCCGCGCCTCGGTGATCGTCGCCGTACGCAACGTAGGAAAGTGCGCCGACCTCGGTAAGTCGGCCACCGATCTGCGCAACGCGGCCAAGCAGCGCAACGGCCTGGTCACGCGCCTCTCGACCCTCTCCGTGGACAAGCTCCCGGCCAACGCCGAGCTGACCGCGTCGCTCACCAAGGCCTGGAAGGCGTCGGCATCGGCCGACAACCACTACGCCGCGTGGGCCGGCCAGGTAGCGGGCAAGAAGGGCTGCAAGAAGGGCCACGCCCGCACGACGTCGCACGCGGTCGCCGCGAACAAGGCGAGCGGCGAGGCGACCACGGCCAAGCAGGAAGCGGCCGGGCTGTGGAACACCATCGCCACCCGGTACGGGCTCACCACCCGCGACAAGTCGCAGCTGTAGGACGGGAGCGCGCCTGGAGCGGGGTCATCTCACCCGCTCCAGGGTCCTGGAGACGTTCACGAACCCCTTGCGCGCCGGTACCAGGCGGCCGTCCCGCACCTCCTGGAACGTGACGTCGGCGTTGACCAGGCGCGGGAAGTCGCTCGCCGCGAGCATGTCCTTGAAGCGCCAGCTCAGGGTGGGCGTGAGCCCGCCCGTCTCGACCTCGAGCCCGTCGTCGAGGGCCCGCCGCAGCGTCCGCGCGGAGACCTCGCCGCCGTCGAGCGACTCGACGGCCTGCTTCAGGACGGTGTAGGCGATCCACGTCGTCTGCACGCCCGCGTCCGTGGGGTCGACCCGGTTGTCGCCGAAGGCCTGCTGGCGGATGGCCTCGCGCATCTCGCGCCAGCGGGCGTCGCTGGCCGCCGGGTACCAGCCGGTGACGTAGGCGCCTTCGTACGGTCCGTTGCCGCCGCCCGTGCGGTCGATGAGGGACTGGTCGACGCTGCCGAGCACCGAGGAGATCTTCGCGGTCGGGTACGCGTCCTCGGTCCGCCGGTAGGAGTCGTAGAACGTGTCCGTGCGCTCGCCGAGCGCCGCCGTCACACAGCCGCCGGTGCCCGCGCGTTCCAGCGCCTGCTCGGCCTGCCTGGTGAAGTCGGTGCCGTCCTCGGGCGCCCGGATGTCGGAGGAGGGCTTGCTGTGGCCCTCGGCGAGGCCCGCGTCCAGGAGCTTGGGGAGGTCGTCGCCGGCGATGGTGTCGGGGCGTACGAGGGAGACGCGCTCGCAGCGGGCGGCGAGCTGGCGGCCGATGCCCGCCATCAGCGAGGGCTCGCCGCCGTTGACGGGGTACGACAGGGGGCTGCTGAACTCCTCGTCGGTGACGCCGTAGCCGCCTATGTAGGGGATGCCGGCGACCTGGAGCGGGGAGAGGAAGGACTGGCCGTGCTGGCTGTAGGAGCCGACGACGGCCGCGACCTCCAGGTCGACCGCCTTGCGGGCGCAGTCGGCGGCGCCCACCGGGTCGTTGTGGTCGTTGCAGGTGACGACCTTGAGCTTGCGGCCGTCGAGCCCGCCGTTCGCGTTGACCCAGCGCGCGTAGGCCTGCGCCATCGCGGGGATGCCGGGCTTGTTGGTCGCCTTGGTCTTCTCGGGGGCCCAGGTCATGACGGTCACGGGGTCCTCCCTGGATCCCCCCGTGGATCCAGGGACGACCCCGCACGCGGTGGCCAGGGACGCACACACCGCCACCAGGGCGGCCGCGCCGAGCGTTGCGGTCTTGGAGGGGCGGGGGAGGCGGGGAAGCAAGGTGCGTCGCGAGACGGGCATGGTCATGCACGATTCCGGCGCAGTGCCAACCAAGGAGTGACGCGTTCTCAACGCATGGTGACAAGAAGGTGAATGGCAGGGGCCGATTCAGCCGCCTGAAAGGGGAACGTACGATCGATGACCGTGCAAGGTTCGGAGAACTCTTCCCGTCGTGGCCGTCGCTCAAGCACCATGGGCGGCATGCCGACGAACGACATGCCGTGGTGGCGCTGGCGCAGCAATGTGCGCTCGGCGCTGCACATGCTCTCCGACCCGGGGTTCCAGCGTGAGTGCTGGCTCTCCGGGCGCGACGAGTACGGGGACGTGACCGACGCCGTCTACCGACTGGTCGAGGACACGTGGCTCGACAACTGGTCCGCCGAGAAGTACGTGGGGACGATCTTCCGCGATGCGGAGGAGGCGGCCCTGGTCGACGCTGCCGTGCTGCGGGTCCTGCGGATCATGCACGAGGTGGGGCCGGACGCTCTGGTGTCCGCCTATCTCGACCACCCCGGGTGGCCGGAGGCGGTCCTCGCGGCGCGGGAAGCGCATGTGCGGCTCTCCGTCAGCGACGGCGAGGAGCCCGACGTGCAGCCGCGGACGCTCGAGGTGCTGCGGATCATGACGCGGGCCTAGCGCCCCTCGCGCCGGCCGGTCCGCCCTGCGGAACGGCGGACCGCGGCGGGTGCCGGTTGTGGGAACCTTGTGTGCATGAACGAGCCGTCCGTCGCCGCGTCCGCCGACCCCGCTGAGCAGTACGTCCTCACCCTCTCGTGCCCGGACAAGCAGGGCATCGTGCACGCCGTGTCGAGTTACCTCTTCATGACCGGGTGCAACATCGAGGACAGCCAGCAGTTCGGCGACCACGACACCGGACTCTTCTTCATGCGCGTCCACTTCTCGGCGGAGCCGCCGGTGACGGTGGAGAAGCTGCGGGCGAGCTTCGCGGCGATCGGCGACTCCTTCCACATGGACTGGCAGCTGAACCGCGCCGACGACAAGATGCGGGTCGTCCTGCTCGTGTCGAAGTTCGGGCACTGCCTGAACGACCTGCTGTTCCGCTCGCGGATCGGCGCGCTGCCGGTCGAGATCGCGGCGGTCGTCTCCAACCACACGGACTTCGCCGAGCTGGTCGCCTCGTACGACGTGCCCTTCCACCACATCCCGGTGACCAAGGACAACAAGGCGCAGGCCGAGGCGCAGTTCCTGGAGCTCGTGCGCGCGGAGAACGTGGAGCTCGTCGTCCTCGCCCGCTACATGCAGGTGCTCTCGGACGACCTCTGCAAGCAGCTCAGCGGCCGGATCATCAACATCCACCACTCCTTCCTGCCGAGCTTCAAGGGCGCGAAGCCGTACCACCAGGCGCACGCGCGCGGTGTGAAGCTGATCGGCGCGACCGCGCACTATGTGACGGCGGACCTCGACGAGGGCCCGATCATCGAGCAGGAGGTCGAGCGAGTCGCCCACGACGTCACGCCGAACCAACTGGTCGCGATCGGCCGCGACGTGGAATGCCAGGCGCTCGCACGGGCCGTGAAGTGGCACGCGGAGCGCAGGATTCTGCTGAACGGGCGCCGGACGGTCGTCTTCGCCTGACCGAGGGCCCGGACCCGGATCGCTGACCGGGCCGGGGCTACATCCGGCTCAGTGACGCCGCCGCGAACAGCACGTCCCTGATCGCCTCGCGGTCTCCCTTCTGCCCCGCCGCCGCCTCCTCCGGCGAAACGTGGCCAGCGGCCAGGCGGCAGAACTCGACGCCGTCCAGCGCGACATGGGCCACCTCACGGTCCGCCGACGCGCTGGCGCCGGGGGAGTCGAGCGGGATGAACCATTCGCCGCCGCCCATGCCCTCGACCTCGAGGCGCAGGCTCCGGCCCGGAGCGCCCGCCGCCACCAAGCCGCGCGACGGCGCCGCGAGCCCCGAGCGGCGGCGCTCGGCGAGCGTGCCGGGCAGCAGCCGGGCGGCGAGGTCGATCATGCGGTGCAGATGGCGCGGGGACGGCGGCTCGTACGGATAGTCCACCGCCTCCGCGATGTCGCCCGCGTGGATCCAGCACTCGAAGGCGCGGTCGAGCATCGAGTCCCGCAGCGGCAGTTCGACGCGGCGGCCCTGCTCGTCCGGGGCGCCGTACGGGACGGTGAGGCCGCCGGAGCCGGAGCCGTGCGCGCCGCCCGCGGTGAAGGACACCGTGCGGATCAGCTCGTGGGTCTGCTCGCGCCAGGGGCCGCGCACCGCGCGCGTGGGCGGGAAGTACGAAGCGCGCCAGTACGCCTCGGTGCGGCGGCCCGGGTCGGACTGCGGCGGTGCCTCCCTGCCCAGCGGGTCGTCGAGGCCGAGGGCGATCGCGACCAGGCCGTCCACGGCGAGGAGATGGGCGATCACGCCGGCCACCGTCGTCTTGCGGCTGACGGGGCTGTCCTCGTCGAACCACCGCAGGCGCACCGGGGCGTGCCACTCCGATTCGCCGATGTCCCGCAGGAGCGCGTCGAGCCGTGCGGTCTCCGCGTCGTACGGAACGGCCCACTCGGGCACCGGGATACGCGGCGGGCGCCGCCCGAGGCAGTTCTCGATGACGCGGTTGCGCAGGCCCGGGTCGAGGTCGAGGCTCTCCTCCTGGTGCAGCAGGCCCACCGCGTCGCGCAGCCGCAGGGCCTCTTCCGCGCAGGGGCCGCAGTGGCCCAGGTGCTCCTCGACGGCGATGGCCTCCTCGACCGAGCAGGCGGCGAGCGCCCAGGCCCCGAGGAGGGACTTCAGGACGCGGTGGTCGAGGGCGAGGGGAGGGTCGGGCAAGGGGTTGCCGGTGTCCTCTATGGAGGTGCGGGGCAGCGGTATGCGAGGCGGCCGCCGGGCATGCTGCTGCTCGCCCCGGGCATCACGGTCGTCTCGACCGTCCCGGGCATCCCGCTCGCCCCGGCCCTGGGCGCCGTCGCCGGGCCCCGGACCGTCGCCGTTCTCCGGGCGGTCCGGTTCCTCGAACGGTTCGTGCCGGTCGGGCCCCGTCACAGCACTCTCCCGTAACCACGGGGCGGGCCCGACGAGGGGTGCGGCTCGACGGGGCCCGCCGCGTCGTTCGCGGTGGAGAGCAGCTGGAGGCCCAGGCGGAGGCGGCGGCGCGCCTCGTCCTCCGTCACGCCGAGGTCGGCGGCCGTCTGGCGGTAGTCACGCCGCTGGAAGTAGGCGAGTTCGAGGGCGGCGCGCAGGGGAGCGGGCATGGCCGTGACGATGTAGTCCGCGCGGGCGGCGGCCGACGCGCGGCGCACCTTGCGCTCCAGGTCCTCCGTGGTGCCCTCGCCGCCGCGGGCCAGGGCGGCGGACTCGGTCTGGCGAAGGCGCCGGACGGCCCGCTGGTGGGTGAGCGTGGCGACCCAGGAGCGCAGGGGGCCCTGCTTGGGGTCGTACGCGTCGGGGTTCTCCCAGATGTGGGCGAAGACCTCGCGGGTGATCCGGTCGGCGGCGTCCTCGTCGCCGAGCACGCGGTGGGCGAGGCCGTGCACGAGCGAGGCGAAGCGGTCGTACAGCTCCCCGAGCGCGGCCGCCTCCCCGTGCGCCAGTCGCTGCTGCATGCGGCGGTCCCAGCGGCGCGGCGCTTCCTTCGCCATGCGGCCCCCTCTGCGCGTGCCGTTCCTCTCCCGTCCCGATCGCCGGGCGAAGCCCGCCCCCGATCGGAACCCTCCATCGAATGTAGTCGCCACCACCGACAATGCATTGCCTTTGAGGCAAAGTGCGCCTCCGTCCGGCCTCGGGTGATAGGGAACTGCGTTCCTGGTGTTTCATGGACAGGAGGTGGGGCAGCCGCGATGTACGCAGGAAGCGTAAGGAAGGCTTCCGCATAGGCGGGGCGAGCTACGAGCGAGCGGTTTCAGCGAGCGAGAGGCGTGCGAGTGACGCTGCAGGTGGCCGTGGACGAGCAGGACGGCTGGGCCGTGCTGCGGGTGTCCGGCGAAATGGACCTCGTGACCTCGCCCGTCGTGCGCCAGCGCGTGCACGACGCGGTGGCCGACGGCCGCCACAGCCTCGTCCTCGACCTCTCCGACGTCCTCTTCTGCGACTCCAGCGGCGTCGGCGTGCTGATCGCCACACGCCGTCTGTTCCGTTCCTGTCAGGGCCGGTTGCGCCTGATACTGCCCGCCAAGGGCGCCGAGGACGGCTCCCACGTGAACCGCGTCCTCGCGGCCCTCGGCGTACGCAGGCTCTTCGAGGTCTTCCCGGACGTGGCGGCGGCGGTGGACGACGAAGCCGTGCCGCTCTCGGCGTGAGGCACGAGGCGTGACGCATGACGCCCGGCACTCTGGAGACCCGGAAGATCACCAAGGGCGGACTCCTGGTACAACCTCTCTTGTTCCGGTCTTGGCACAAGCGTCGGCTTCCCGCCTCCGGGCGGTCGCCGAACACGTACGCTCGCTGGCAGAGACACCAGGGAACCCCCTGTGCACACGCACCCAACCGCAGAAGTGAGGCGGCCCGAACACCATGGACAGTGCCGAGTACGAGCGTAAGATCGCGGCCCGTTTCGCCACCTTCGACCAGGACGGCAACGGCTACATCTCCCGTGAGGACTTCAGCACGGCGGCCGCCGCCCTGCTCACCGAGTTCGGCGCCACGGCACGCTCCGAGAAGGGACAGGCCCTCTACATCGGGGCCGAGGCCTTCTGGCAGGGCATGGCGGGGATCGCCGACCGTGACGGCGACCAGCGGATCACCAAGCCGGAGTTCGTGGGCGGCGCGGTGAAGCGCCTGCGGGACAACACGGACCGGTTCGCCGAGATCGCGCGGCCGTTCCTGGACGCCGTGATCGCCGTGGCGGACGGCGACGGTGACGGTTCGGTCAGCCCCGAGGAGGTCGGGCGCGTCCTGAAGGCCCTCGGTGTCCCCGAGGACATCGCGAGCGCCGCGGGCGGTTCGCTCGACACCGACGGGGACGGGCGGGTGACGGAGGCGGAGATCGTCGCGGCGTTCGCGGCGTACTTCACCGTTCCCGAGTGACGACTCGCGGGAGCGGCCGGGTGAACTAGCCCCGCGTGAACCGCTCCCGCAGCTTGTACTTGAGCACCTTGCGCAGTGTCTCGTTGCGGGGAAGGGCCTCCACCACCTCCAGTTGCTCCGGCAGCTTGTACGTGGAGAGTCCTTCCCCGCGCAGATACGCGGTCACCGACTCCAGCGTCAGGTGCCCCGCCCCGGGCCGCTGCTCGATCACCGCGCAGACCCGCTCGCCCCGTTCGGGGTCCGGGAGGCCGATCACCGCCGCGTCCCCCACGGCCGGGTGCCGGTGGAGCAGGTCCTCGATCTCCTTGGCGGAGATGTTCTCGCCCTTGCGGATGATGATGTCCTTGGCCCGGCCGGTCAGGACCAGGTGGCCGGACGCGCGCACGTGCCCCAGGTCGCCCGTGATCAGGAAGCCGTCCGCGTCGAAGACCCCGGCGCTCTGCACGGGGTCCAAGTACCCCTGGCAGACGGCCTCTCCGCGCAGCCGCACCTCGCCGTCGACCCCGGCGGGCACCTCCTTGCCCTCGGCGTCCGTGATCCGGATCTCCATCCCCGGCGGCGGCATCCCTTCCGTCGTCGCCAGGTTCTCGGCGGTGTCGTCCGGCGCGCCCATGGTGATCATCGGCACCTCGGTCATGCCGTACCCGTGGGTGAGCCGGCAGCCCATCTCGCGTACGACCGCGTGATAGATCTCCGGCGGCTTCGGCGCCCCGCCGCCCGCCAGGAGACGCAGGGTCGGGATGAGCTTCTCGCCCGGCGGCAGCTTGCGCTGCTCGGCCAGGAACATCGAGTAGAACGCGGTCGACCCGCCCGCCACCGTCACGCCGTGCCGCCGGTAGCCCGCCAGCGCGTCCGGCAGCGCGAAGTGCTCGAACATGACCGCGGGGAAGCCGTACAGGAGCAGCATCACCGTGTAGTCGGGGCCCGCGATGTGCGCGAAGGGGAACGCCATCGAGCCGACGTCGTCCGCCGAGAGGTGCAGCGCGTGCGCGAGGCACGAGCCGCCCGCGATCAGTGAACGGTCCGTGTGGAGCACGCCCTTGGGATCGGACGTCGTGCCCGAGGTCCAGTAGATCCAGCGCACGGACGTGCCGTCGGAGGGCGGCGCGGGCAGCACGGACGGATCGGCGTCCGGCAGGTCCTCGTACGCGTACGCCTGGAAGACGCCCCGTGCGCCGAGCCGTCGCGCCATCTCGGTGTGGTCGAAGCCGCGCCACACCCCCGGCACGAAGAAGTACTCGGCCTTCGACTCCCGCAGGGCGAAGCCGACTTCGCGGTCGCGGTAGAAGGGGATGACCGGCGACTGGACCGCGCCGATGCGGGCGAGCGCGAAGGAGAGCAGGGCGGTCTCGACGCGGGTCGGCAGCTGCCAGGCCACGACGGTGCCGGGGCGCACGCCCATGTCGTACAGCCCGGCGGCCACGCGCTCGCAGCGGTCGCGCAGTTCGCCGAAGGTCAGCGCCCGGTCGTCGGCCGGATCGGCCGCGGCCTGGAGGAGGACGGGGGCGTCGGGCGTGAGCGCGGCGCGGCGCTCGACGAGCTCCCAGAGGGTGCGGGACGCTCCCAGGTCGTAGGCGGTCTCGTGCTCCGAGGTCCTCATGCGATCCTCTCATGGCCGGCCCTGAACTGACGGGCAGTCAGATCGTGCCGAGAGCGTAAGGCTCACCGCCTTGTCGGTCCAGGGGTGCGGGGCTAGCCTGCCAACCGGCGGGCCATCTGACGGACCATCAGCTGACCCGGAGGAGTTGGAGAGACGACCGGAGGGAAGGGCCTGACGTGGACCTCACGTACACGGAGGAGGAGGAGTCCTTCCGGGCCGGGCTGCGCGCGTGGCTGGCCCGGACACTGCCCCAACTCCCGCCCCGCCCCGCTCCGTTGGACTGGCCGGGGCGCCGCGCCTACGACATGGGGTGGCAGCGCAGGCTGTACGACGCCGGGTACGCGGGCCTGCACTGGCCCGTCGACGCGGGCGGACGGGGGGCCACCCCCACCCAGCACCTCATCTTCCTGGAGGAGACGGAGAAGGCGGGCGCGCCCTACGTGGGGGCGAACTTCGTCGGGCTGCTGCACGCGGGCCCCACCATCGCCTCCGAGGGGACGGCCGGGCAGCGCGCCCGGTGGCTGCCGCCGGTGCTGCGCGGCGACGAGGTGTGGTGCCAGGGGTTCAGCGAGCCGGACGCGGGCTCCGACCTCGCGTCGCTGCGCACGCGCGCGTGGCGGGACGGCGACGACTACGTGGTGAGCGGGTCCAAGATCTGGACCTCGCACGCGGAGGTCGCCGACTGGTGCGAACTCCTCGTGCGGACGACGCCCGTGAGCCAGGACGTGCCCAAGCACCGCGGCATCACCTGGCTCGCGATGCCCATGGACGCCCCCGGGATCACCGTCCGCCCGCTGCGCACGCTCGCCGGATCGACCGAGTTCGCCGAGGTGTTCCTCGACGAGGTGCGGGTGCCGGTCGCCAACCGCGTGGGCGCGGAGGACGACGGCTGGCGCGTGACGATGGTGACGCTGTCCTACGAGCGCGGGACGGCCTTCGTGGGGGAGGTCGTCGCCTGCCGCCGGGTCCTGGGCGAGCTGGCCCGCGAGGCCCGCAAGAACGGGCGCTGGGACGACGCGGTGCTGCGGCGCAGGCTCGGCAGGCTGAGCGCGGAGTTCGGGGCGCTGTGGCGCCTCACGCAGTGGAACGTGAGCGAGTCGCAGCGGGCGGGGGGCGGGGTGCCGGGGGTCGGCGGGTCCGTCTTCAAGCTGCGGTACTCGCACGCCCGCCAGGAGCTCTACGAGGCGGCGGGCGAGGTTCTCGGCGCGGGCGCCCTCGACCTGGGCCACGAGTGGACCCTGGACCGGCTCTCCTCCCTCTCGTACACGATCGCCGCCGGGACCTCGCAGATCCAGCAGAACATCGTGGCCGAGCGGATACTCGGCCTCCCGAAGGGGCGGTGAGGGGTCGCAATGGACTTCCAACTCACGGAGGATCAGCGGGCGTTGAGGGGCGGGGTGCGGGAGCTCCTGGAGGGGCGGTTCGACGCGGCCGCGCTGCGGGGGGCGGCGGACTCCAAGGCCCCCGCCCTCGACCGGGCCCTGTGGCGGGAGCTGGGGGACGCCGGGTTCTTCTCGCTGCGGGTGCCGGAGGCGGAGGGCGGGGTCGGACTCGGGCTTGAGGAGGCCGTGTTGGTCTTCGAGGAGGCGGGGCGGGCGCTGCTTCCCGGGCCGCTGGTGGCCACGTTCCTCGCGGCGCGCGACGTCGAGGGCGCGGCCCAGGGGGCGACCGTGGTGACGGCCGTCTCCGGCGGGCTCGTCCCCTGGCTGGAGGAGGCGGACGTGGTCCGGGGGGGTGTCTCCGGGGCCGTTGCCCTGCGGTCCGTCGACCCGCTGACGCCACTGCACCGGGTGTCCGGCGACGGCGGTGAGGGTGGCGAGGGCGGCGGGGCGGCAGCGGAGGCGGACCTGCTGTACGCCGCCGAGCAGCTCGGCAGCGCCGGCAGGACCTGCGACATGGCCGTCCGGTATGCCCGTGAACGTACGCAATTCGGGCAGGCCATCGGAGCCTTCCAGGCCGTCAAGCACCTCTGCGCGCAGATGCTCGTCCGCACCGAGGTCGCCCGCGCCGCCGTGTACGCCGCGTCCGTCACCGGTGACGCACAGGAGATCGCGGGGGCCAAGCTGCTCGCCGACGACGCGGCGGTGCGGGGCGCGCGGGACTGCCTTCAGGTGCACGGCGGGATGGGGTTCACCTGGGAGGCCGACGTGCACCTGCACCTGAAGCGGGCCTGGGTACGGGCGGGGCTCGGGCAGTCGGCGGCGCGTGCGGAGGAGGAGCTGGCGGCGGCCCTGTGAGGCCCGTGGGGTCCTTGGTGCGGCGGAACTGCCCTGGGGCGGATGTGCGGAGAGTGATCGACTTGCCGGGTTCCCGAAGTGGGGGGAGGCTACTGAGCGTCGATACCGGGTTGTGTCCTAGGCGTGACTCGTCACGGCACGGAGTCGGGCTTCCGCTCCGGTACCTTGTGTGAGATGCGAGTGGTTCTGAGGTCGAGCCATGCCGGTGTTGCCCCTGAGGCGGCGCCGGGCCCGGCGATGCGTACCGTTCGCAGTGCAGGAAGGGGCTGTATGCCCGCCTGTTCGACCCCCCGCAGCGCGCGTCGCACAGTATGCCGCACGCGTACTCCTTCGCGCTGGAATATGCCTGAAGCGCTTGTTGGGGTGACTGAACGTCAACCATGCTGTCTCTCAAGGGGATCACGTTCCGTGACCCTGTGGAGTCGCGAGGCGATGTGTCCGCCGGTTCGGATGGTGTGAGCGGTGCAGGTGCTTCAAGTTCAGCTGGAGGTCAGGCCCGACCCCGCAGAGGTGGGGCGGGCCCGGAGGTGGGCGCGTTCACGGCTCGCCTGCTCCGGCATAGAGGTCGATGAGCCACTGGCCGAGACGCTGATCCTGCTGATCTCGGAACTGGTCACCAACGCGGTGGTGCACACCGGCTGTCCGGCCGTGCTGCGCATGCGGCTGCCGGACGTCCTGGACGCCGCCGAGGAGGAGGCCGGTGCCGCGGGAGCGGGTCCCGGCACGGTCCGCGTCGAAGTCGCCGACACCAGTGCGCGGCCGCCGAGGCCGCGGCACGCGGAGGGCGACGACACCAACGGCCGCGGCCTCGAACTCGTCGACGGCCTCGCCGACCGCTGGGGCTGGCAGGCCGAAGGTACGGGCAAGAGCATCTGGTGCGAGGTGGACCGGTGCGAGCCGGGGGTCGAGGCGGTCGCGTTCGACGGGACGACGTACGAAGACGTCGCGTACGAGGCGGTCTGAACCCCGCACGCCCGCACCGGGCGCCCGTATGCGCCGTCACGTGCCACGGTGCGCGGCCGTGCGCGGTCCGAACAAAAGCGGCATAATTCATTAATCACCGGACGGGTGTTGACGTACCGTGTCCGATTGATCACGCTTGTGTGCAGCGATTCGCCGCGAGGGGACGTCGAGGGACGGTGGCCTGTGGGTCCGGTCCTCGGCGAGATGTGGGTCGCCGACGGCGTCGGTCCCTTCGTGGCCGAAAGGGCAGGACTTGTGCGCCGGAGCCGGATGGCGGCGCGTGCGGCAGCGCGCTCGGGGCGGGAGCCGGGGCGCCGCCATCCGAACTCACAGCACCGCGACCGGGGCCACCGGCGTTCCCGTGCCGCCGGTGAACGGCTCGGGCATCGCGGAGAGCAGGAAGCCGTAGCGGGAAAGTTCTGCACAGGCTGTGGACAACTTTTCGAGATTCCAGTTCTGGCCCTGCAGCATCCCCATCTCCACCAGGTCGAGCGCGTGTACGGGCAGCCAGAGGTTCTCGATCTCGGGCGGGAAGATCTCGAAGGTCAGGGTGTCGTTGGCGACAGCCGCGACATCGCGCGCGTGGAACCACTCCGGGGTGCGGACCGACAGGCCGGGGGACGGATAGCCGTACGCGTGCTTGTCGCCCGCCAGGTAGGTCTGGATCTGTCCGGTGCGCACGAGGACGATGTCGCCGGCGCGGACGGTGAGCCCCGCGAACTCCTCCGCCTCCGCGAGGTCTTCGGGCGTCACCGCGTGGTCGCCGGGCAGCCGGTCGACGCCCTTGGCGCGGGCCACGTCGAGCAGGACCCCGCGCGAGACCACGTGCGCCACCTTGTCGATGCCGCTGAACCGGGCGCCGGTGTGGGCGGTGATGGTGTCCGCGGGGCGGCCGTTGTAGATCTTTCCCGAGTGTGAGGCGTGGGTCAGGGCGTCCCAGTGGGTGGCCGCCTGCAGGCCCATCGTGACGGCGTCGTCGCTGGTGGCGATGGTGCCGGGGCCGAAGAGCTCCTGGTTGATCTGCACCATCGTGTGGAGGGGGTTGATCCGGCCGGGTATCAGGCCGGTCTGGACGCCGTCCTCCTTGAGGGCCAGCGCGAGCGGGATGCGACGGCCGGTGCGGACGGTGGCGGCGGCCTCGCGGACGACCTCGTCGGTGATCAGGTTGAGCGTGCCGATCTCGTCGTCGGAGCCCCAACGGCCCCAGTTGTTCACACGTTTGGCGATGTCGTGGAACTCGGGTGGCAGCGACATGAGTCCTCCCTGGGGCTTGTCTTCGGGTATCTGACGGGTCATAGAATCTAACGGTCCGTCAGAAACCGCGGGAAGGGGCCGGACGTGGGGAACTTCTTGGCAGGCAAGGTGGTGGCCGTGACCGGTGCCGGGCGCGGCATCGGCAAGGCCGTCGCGCTCGCCGCCGCAGCCGAGGGCGCGAAGGTCGTCGTGAACGACTACGGCGTCTCCATGGAGGGTGCCGAGCCGACCAGTGAGATAGCCGACGGCGTGGTCAAGGAGATCCAGGCGGCGGGCGGTGAGGCCGTCGCCGTCGCCGACGACATCTCGACCATGGCGGGCGGGCAGCGGATCGTGGACGTCGCGCTCGCCGAGTTCGGGCGCATCGACGGAGTGGTGTGCGTCGCCGGCATCCTGCGCGAGCGGATGCTCTTCAACATGTCCGAGCAGGAGTGGGACCCGGTGGTCGCCACCCACCTGAAGGGCACGTTCACCGTCTTCAGGGCCGCGTCGGCGGTCATGCGCAAGCAGGGCACGGGCACGCTGATCGGCTTCACCAGCGGCAACCACCAGGGGTCGGTCGCGCAGGCCAACTACAGCGCGGCCAAGGGCGGGATCATCTCGCTGGTGCGGAGCGCGGCGCTGGGCCTGAACAAGTACGGGGTGACGGCGAACGCGGTGGCGCCCGTCGCGCGGACGCGGATGTCGGCCAACGTGCCCATGGAGCTGAAGGAGATCGGGGAGCCGGAGGACGTGGCCGCGCTCGTCACGTATCTGCTGAGCGACCGCGCCCGGGAGGAGAAGATCACCGGGCAGGTCTACACGGTCGCGGGGCCGAAGATCGCCGTATGGGCGCAGCCGCGTGAGCTGCGGGCTGGATACGTGGAGGGCGGCTGGACGCCCGAGAAGATCGCCGACTTCCTGCCGGGGACGGTGGGGGTCGACCCGATGCCGATGCTGGCGCAGCTGGAGGCGATGGCGAAGGCCGCCGCCGCCAAAGACCGGCCGAACGCGTAGGCGGGGCGGTGGAGTTCGGGTTCGACGCGGCGGACGAGGAGTTCCGCGCACAGGCGCGGGCGTGGCTCGGCGAGCATCTGACAGGGGTGTTCGCCGGGGCGGTGGGCCGGGGCGGGCCCGGCAGCGAGCACGAGGGGACGGAGGAACGCCGGGCCTGGGAACGGGAGTTGGGCCGGGGCGGCTGGATCGGTCTCGGGTGGGGCTCGGGAGCGTACGGGAACCGGCAGGCCACGCTGACCCAGCAGGTCGTGTGGGCCGAGGAGTACGCGCGGGCACGGGCACCCGGACGCCACGGGCACATCGGCGAGAACCTGCTGGCGCCGACGCTCCTGGCCTACGGCAGCCAGGAGCAGCGGGACGAGTTCCTGCCGCCCATCGCGCGCGGCGAGGCGCTGTGGTGCCAGGGGTACAGCGAACCCGGGGCCGGATCGGACCTGGCGGGGCTGCGGACGGTGGCGGTGCGGGACGGTGACGCGTACCGCATCACCGGGCAGAAGATCTGGACGTCACTCGCGCACGAGGCGGACTGGTGCTTCGTCCTCGCACGGACGGAGGCGGGGTCCCGTGGGCACCGGGGGATCTCGTTCCTGCTGGTGCCGATGGACCAGCCAGGGCGTATCGAGGTGCGGCCCATCCGGCAGCTGACGGGGACGAGCGAGTTCAACGAGGTCTTCTTCGACGGGGCGGTGGCGCGTGCCTCGCACGTGGTGGGCGGTGCGGGTGACGGGTGGCGCGTCGCCATGGGCCTGCTCGGGTTCGAGCGGGGGGTGTCCACGCTCGTGCAGCAGATCGGGTTCGCGGAGGAGCTCGGGGGCGTGGTCAGGGAGGCGGTCGACAGCGGGGCCGTCGATGATCCCGTGCTGCGGGACCGGCTTGTGCGGCAGTGGGCGGAGCTGCGGGTCATGCGGTGGAACGCGCTGCGTACGTTGGGGAGTTCGGGGAGTTCGGGGAGTGTGGGCAGGGCTGGTGGCTCGGGTGGGGACGCGGGGGCGCCCAGTGTGGCCAAGCTGCTGTGGGGCGGGTGGCATCAGCGGCTGGGGGAGCTGGCCATGGAGGTGCGGGGGGCCGGGGCTGCCGTCGGCCCCGGGGACTGGAGCGAGAGCGCTCCGTACGAACTCGACGCCCTGCAGCGGCTCTTCCTCTTCACGCGGGCCGACACCATCTACGGCGGCTCGGACGAGATTCAGCGGAACATCATCGCCGAGCGCGTGCTCGGCCTGCCGAGGGAGGCGAAGGCGCGATGAGGGGTGTCGTTTTCGACAGGAGCAGGGCCGAGGGGAGCAGGGTCGAGGTCGTCGACGACCTGGAGATACGGGAGCCGGGGCCGGGGGAGGTGCTGGTCGCGATCAAGGCCGCGGGGCTGTGCCACAGCGACCTGTCGGTGATCGACGGGACCATTCCCTTTCCTTCGCCGGTGGTGCTCGGGCATGAAGGGGCGGGGGTGGTGGAGGCCGTCGGTGCGGGGGTGACGCATGTGGGGGCGGGCGATCACGTTGCCCTCTCGACCATCGCCAGCTGCGGGGCCTGCGGGGAGTGCAACCGGGGGCGGCCGACGATGTGCCGGCGGGCCATCGGGATGCCGGAGCAGCCGTTCTCGCGTGGCGGGAAGCCGATCCATCAGTTCGCGGCGAACTCCGCGTTCGCGGAACGCACGGTGGTGAAGGCCGTGCAGGCCGTGAAGATCCCGGAGGACATTCCGCTGACGTCGGCGGCGTTGATCGGATGCGGGGTGGTGACGGGGGTCGGCGCCGCCCTGAACCGCGCGAAGGTGGACCGCGGGGACAGCGTGGTGGTGATCGGGACCGGAGGCATCGGTCTCAACGTGCTCCAGGGGGCGAGGATCGCCGGGGCGACGCGGATCGTGGCGGTGGACGCGAACCCCGAGAAGGAGGGGGTGGCGCGGCAGTTCGGCGCGACGCACTTCTTCGGGTCGGCGGAGGCGGAGGGGGTGAGGGAGCTGCTGCCGACGGGGGCCGACCACGTCTTCGAGTGCGTGGGGCGGGTCGAGCTGATCCGGCAGGCGATCGATCTCCTGGACCGGCACGGTCAGGCGATCCTGCTGGGGGTGCCGCCGGCCACGGCCGAGGCGTCGTTCGTGGTGTCGTCCCTGTTCCTGGACAAGTCGATCCTGGGCTGCCGCTACGGCTCGGCACGCCCGCAACGGGACTTCGCGCTGTACGCGGAGCTGTACCGGGAGGGCCGACTGCTGCTGGACGAGTTGGTGACGGAGACGTACCCGGTGGAGGACTTCGCCAAAGCGGTGGGGGACGCGGAGGCGGGGAGGGTGGCGCGGGGGGTGCTGACTTTCTAGGGGGCATTTGCGGGTGTGTCTGTGGGTGGGTGTTGCGGGTCTGGTTCGTGGGTGGGGTGTCTGTGGGTGGGTGTTGCGGGTCTGGTTCGTGGGTGGGGTGTCTGCGGGTGGTGTTGCGGGTCTGGTCCGGCTGTGGGTGCGGTGCCGCGCCGGTATGTCCGTCCTCGCTATCGTCCGGTGGCCGCGAGGGTGCTTCGGCACCGGAGCGCCGCGAGCCGTGCTCCGGGCGGACATACCGGCACGTCCCCTCCCGCGCGCTGCCGCCTGCGGATGCCGCGGCCAATCCCCCTACCCGCCCCGGCCCGTACGTTCCCCGCCCACCTCCGTCACGCGGACCGCCCACCCACCCGCCCATTCACCCCTTGGCGCCGCGGGGCAATCGTGCGGGAAGGCTTGTTCGTTCAGGGGTTGGGTGCGGGGTGATCGGGCGGGTGGGTGGGAGAGGTTTGTTCGTTCAGGGGTGGATGCGGGGTGATTGGGTGGGTGGGAGAGGCTTGTTCGGTGGGAGGCGGGTGCGGGGGGCCGGGGTTACCGCGGGGGCCCGGCGGGTACGCCTTCGCGGAACGTGCGGCGGTAGGCCGTCGGCGTGACGCCCAGCGCAGCCTGCAGGTGCTGCCGCATGGACTGGGGCGTGCCGAAGCCCGCGTCCCGGGCGACCTGGTCGACGGAGAGGTCGCTGGACTCCAGGAGGTGGCGGGCCCGCTCGACCCGCTGCTGCGCAAGCCACTGGCCGGGGCTGATCCCCACCTCCTCGCGGAAACGGCGCGTGAAGGTGCGTACGGACATGGACTCCTGATCCGCCATGTCGCGGAGCTGGATCGGCTCGTGGAGGCGGGCGAGCGCCCACGCCCGAGCGGAAGTCGTCGTCGCGAACTGCGGCTCCGGAACGGGGCGTTGGATGTACTGGGCCTGCCCGCCGTCCCGGTGCGGAGGCACCACCGTACGGCGCGCGACGTCGTTGGCGACCGCCGATCCGTGGTCGCTGCGTACGACATGGAGGCAGAGGTCGAGCCCCGCCGCCACACCCGCCGACGTGAGGACGTCCCCGTCGTCGATGAACAGCACCTCCGCGTCCACCGTGATCCGGGGGAAGAGCCGCTGGAAGTGCTCCGCCGACGACCAGTGCGTCGTGGCGGTGCGGCCGTCGAGGTAGCCCGCGGCGGCGAGGACGTAGCCGCCCGTGCAGATGGAGATCAGGCGCGTGCCCGGCTCGATGTGGGCGAGGGCCGCGGACAGTTCCTCGGTCAGGCGGCCCTCCTCGTAGACCGGACCCAGCTCGTACGAAGCCGGGATCACCACGGTGTCCGCGCCGGCCAGGCACTCCGGCCCGTTCTCCACGAGGATCGAGAAGTCGGCGTCCGTGCGCACCGGGCCCGGCGGGCGGACGGAGGCGGTCACGACCTCGTACAGATGCTCGCCGTCGGCGTTCCTCGCGCGGCCGAAGATCCGCTGCGGGATGCCGAACTCGAACGGGATGACGCCGTCCATGGCCAGGACCACCACTCGGTGACGTGCGCCGGTCGGATGTCCGCTCGCTGAAGCCATGGCCCGATTCTAGCTAATGCTGTCTTTTGGGCCACTCGTTCGGGCAGCTAAGGGCCCGGATGCTGTTGTCGTGACCCAGACAGACGTGAATCAGCCGGTCGAGGCGCTCCCGCGGGCGCCGGGGCGGCGGCCCCGCATCCACCGCGCGTGGTTCGTCGCCGCCGTGACCTTCGTGACGATCATCGGTGCCGCGGCGTTCCGGTCCCTGCCGGGTCTGCTCATCGATCCGCTGCACGAGGAGTTCGACTGGTCGCGCGGCACGATCGGCCTCGCGGTCTCGATCAATCTCGCGCTGTACGGGCTCACCGCACCCTTCGCCGCCGCGCTGATGGACCGCTTCGGCATCCGGAGGGTGGTCGCGGTCGCGCTCGTCGTGATCGCGCTCGGCTCCGGGCTGACGGTGTGGATGGAGTCCGCCTGGCAGCTCCTGCTGTGCTGGGGGCTGCTCGTCGGGCTCGGCTCGGGGTCCATGGCGCTGGCCTTCGCCGCCACCGTCACCAACCGGTGGTTCACCACGCGGCGCGGCCTCGTCACCGGCATCCTGACCGCCGCCTCCGCCTCGGGACAGTTGATCTTTCTGCCGGTGCTCTCCTGGATGGTGGAGACGTACAAGTGGCGGCCCGCCGCGGTGACTGTTGCTCTGGCGGCGCTCGTCGTCGTCCCGTTCGTGTGGCTGCTGCTGCGCGACCACCCGGCGGACGTGGGCCTCAAGCCGTACGGCTCCGAGGAGTTCGTGGAGAAGCCCCCGCCCGCCACGGGGGCCGCGCGGCGTGCGGTCACGGTCCTCTTCAAGGCGGCCCGCACCGGCCCGTTCTGGCTGCTCGCCGGCACCTTCGCCATCTGCGGTGCCTCGACGAACGGCCTGATCCAGACGCACTTCGTGCCCGCCGCGCACGACCACGGCATGCCGATCACGGCGGCCGCCTCGCTCCTCGCCGTCATCGGGATCTTCGACGTCGTGGGCACGATCGCGTCCGGCTGGTTCACGGACCGCTTCGACGCCCGGCGGCTGCTCGCCGTCTACTACGCGCTGCGCGGCATCTCGCTGCTCTTCCTGCCGCTGCTCCTCGACGCGACCGTGAACCCGCCGATGATCTTCTTCATCGTCTTCTACGGCCTCGACTGGGTGGCGACCGTGCCGCCGACCCTGGCCCTCTGCCGCGAGCAGTACGGCGAGGACAGTGCCATCGTCTTCGGCTGGGTGCTCGCGTCGCACCAGGTGGGAGCCGCGCTCGTGGCCGTCATCGGCGGAGTCGTGCGGGACACCTTCGGGTCGTACGACGTGATGTGGATCGCCTCCGGGGCGCTGTGCGCGGCGGCGGCACTGATGGCGCTGGTCATCCGGCGCGTCGGTGCGGAGAAGCCGGGCGACGAGAAGGTGGTGGAGGGCGCGCTCACGTAGCGGGCGCGTCGAATCTGCCGAACTTGCCGAACTTGCCCCGGTGGAACAGGAGCGGTTCGCCGTCGTCGGTGGCGCCGAGCGCCTCCACCCGGCCGATCACGATCAGGTGGTCGCCGCCGGTGTGCACCGCCTGGATCGTGCAGTCGATCCAGGCCGGTACGCCGGTCAGGCGGGGCGAGCCGGTGACGGGCGCGGAGTCGTACACGACGCCGGCGAACTTGTCGGCGCCGCTCACCGCGAAGCCGCGGCAGAGGGCGCCCTGGTCGGCGCCCAGGACGTTCACGCAGAAGACGCCCGCGCGGGCGATGCGCGGCCACGTCGTCGACGTACGCGCGACCATGAACGAGACCAGGGGCGGGTCGAGGGAGAGCGAGGAGAAGGACTGACAGGCGAACCCGGCGGGGCCCGGATCGCCTTCGGATGCCGGTGCCGTGACAACGGTCACGCCGGTCGCGAAGTTCCCCAGCACGCGCCGGAACTCGCCCGCGTCGAGCGGCGCCCGCTCGTCGTCGCCGACCGCCCGCAGCTGCGGGCGCGGAAGGGCTTCGACCGGGCCGGTGGTGGTCGGTGCGCCGACCGACCTGAGGTATCGGACGGCAGTGGCCGCCATCCCTGCATGTCCCATCACGTGAACCATTGAAGCTGACGGGTCGTCAGATGGGAAGGGCGGGGAGGCACCAGGTGCCGTACGCGCCCTCCGGCGGTCGTCAACGGCCTTCGTACGAAGGCGAACGGCGCTCCACGAAGCTGGCCACGCCCTCGTTCGCGTCCGCCGTCGTCATGTTGATCTCCTGCGCCGCCGCCTCCGCCGCGAAGGCCGTCGCGCGGTCCGATTCCAGGGCCGCGTTGACCAGTTGCTTGGTCAGGGCGATGGCGCGGGTCGGGCCCGTCGCCAGCCGCTCCGCCCAGGCGCGGGCCGTCTTCTCCAGTTCGTCGGCCGGTACGACGCGGTTGACGAGCCCCAGCCGTTCGGCGTCCGCGGCCGGCACGGAGTCCCCGAAGAACATCAGCTCCTTGGCCCGCTGCGGCCCGATGAGGCGGGGCAGCAGATAGGCCCCGCCGCCGTCCGGCACCAGGCCGCGGCGCACGAACACCTCGATGAACTTGGCCTGTTCGGCGGCGATGACCAGGTCGCAGGCGAACGCGAGGTGCGCGCCGATCCCGGCCGCGGTCCCGTTCACCGCGGCGATCACCGGCTTCTCGCAGTCCAGGACGGCGGCGATGAGGCGCTGGGCGCCCTGCTTGATGGTGCGGGCCACGTCGCCGGGCACGCTCTCGGCACCGCCGCCGGGCGCACTGCCGCCAGGCGCACCCCCACCGGGCGCACCGCGCAGATCGGCGCCCGCGCAGAATCCCTTGCCGGTCGCGGTGATCACGACGGCGCGGACGGCGGGGTCGGCGGAGGCGTCGGCGAGCAGTGAGATGACGCGTTCGCGCTGGTCCCAGGTGACGGCGTTCATGGCTTCGGGCCGGTTGAGGGTGATCCACGAGACGGCGTTGTCAGTGGCGTGGAGTACCAATGAGTCGAGGGGATCAGTTCCGGCTTCGGGGGAGGGTGTCATGGGGTTGCGCGCTCCATTTCGCTGCGGGGTATTCGGGTGGGTGGGCGGGAGACACTCGCCGCGCAGCGGCGGCCTGGAAACCCGCTCACCGACAGACGGCAAGAGCATCGAGCGCGACAGCCCCCTGCCCCCGGGGCAGCACCATCAGGGGGTTGATGTCCAGCTCGGCCAGCTCGTCGCCCAGTTCGAGCGCCATCCTCTGCACCCGCAGCACGACTTCGACGAGCGCGTCGATGTCGGCGGGCGGCGCCCCGCGCACCCCGTCCAGCAGGGGACGACCCCGCAGCTCCGAGAGCATCGCGAGCGCCTGGTCCTCACCGAAGGGCGGCACCCGGACGGCCACGTCCCGCAGGACCTCGACAAGGACGCCCCCGAGCCCGACCGTCACCGTCGGCCCGAACAGCTCGTCCTGGGTCACGCCCACGACCATCTCGACGCCCCGCTCCACCATCTGGCAGACCAGCACGCCGTCCAGCGCGATCCCTTCGTACCGGGCGATGTCGGTCAGCTCCCGATAGGCGTCGCGCACCTGGCTGGCCGAGGTCAGGCCGACCTTCACCAGGCCAAGGTCGCTCTTGTGGGCGAGCCGCGCACCGGACGCCTTCATCACCACCGGGTAGCCGACGAGCCCCGCCGCCCGCACGGCCGCCGCCGCACTGGTCACCAACTGCTCGCGCGGTACGCGAATCCCGTACGCGCGCAGCAGCTGCTTCGCCGCGTGCTCGCTCAGCTGCTGACCGGACCGCATCAGGGCCTGGGCCTTGCGGAAGGAGGGCGATGCCGTGCGCGGCGCGTCGGCGAAGGGGGAGCGGTAGCGGGTGGTGAACCGGTGGTGGTCCAGATAGGAGCGCACCGCCGTGATGCAGTTGGCGAAGGTGCGGAAGGTGGCGACGCGCGACGAGCCGAGCAGCGTCGTGCGGTAGGCCTCCTCGGTGCCGACGGGCGAGCCCCACACCACGCACACCAGCTTGTCCGTCTGCTCCGCCGCGTCCGCCAGGTCCTGGGCCAGCTTGTCGCTCATGGGCGGAAAGGGGCCGGTGATGGGACAGATCAGTACCCCCACCTCCGGATCGTCCAGGATCGCGTCGATGATCTTCCGGCCGCGCCAGTCGCCCACCGGGTGCCCGCCGTTGTCGACGGGGTTGGCGACGTTGAGATAGTCCGGTATCCACTGGTGCAGCTCCGCCTGCTTGGCGTCGGAGAGGGCGGGAAGCCGCAGCCCCGCCTCGGTCGCCAGGTCCGAGAAGTGCGCGCCCGTGCCGCCCGAGATCGAATACACGACGACGCCCTCGGCCTTCGGGGGCCGCGCCCGCGCCAACAGGGCGGAGGTGTCCTGGAGTTCGTCGAGCCCGTCCACGCGGATCACGCCGAACTGCCGCATCGCCGCGTCGACGACCGTGTCGGCGCCGGTGAGTTTGCCGGTGTGTGAGGCGGCCGTGCGGGCGCCGGTCTCGGTGCGGCCGACCTTGACCGCGACGACGGGCACGCCGCGCTGGGCGGCGCGGTCGGCGGCGAGCAGGAAGGCGCGGCCGTCCTTGAGGCCCTCGACGTAGCAGGCGATGGCGCCGACCTCGGGGCGCTCGGCGAAGTAGGAGATGAAGTCGGAGGTCTCCAGGTCGGCTTCGTTGCCGGTGGGCGCCCAGTGCGAGAGGCGTACGCCGATCTCCTGCATCGTGAAGACGGGGCGCCCCTGGTGGCCGGACTGGGTGATCAGGGCGATCGCCGGTCCTTCGAGGTCGTCGCGGAACGTCTCGAAGGCGTTGAGGTTGGTGTTGGGCCCGAGCAGCCGCAGCCCCGAGCGCTCGACGGCGGCGGTGAGGCGGGCCTGCGCGAGCGCGCCTTCCTCGCCGGTCTCGGCGAACCCGGAGGCGAAGGCGACGGCGAACTTCACCTTGGACTCGGCGAGTTCCTCGATCACGGGAAGGGGATCACTGACGAGGAGTACGGCCAGATCGACTGGTTCCGGCAGGTCGGCGACGGAGGGGAAGCAGGGTGTGCCGAAGACGGTTTGCCGGGTGGGGTGCACGGGGTGCAGCCGGGCGCCGCACCGCTCGGCCCAGTCCATGAGCTGACGCGTGATGCCGGTGTTCGGCCGCCCCTCGGCGTCCGACGCGCCGATGACGGCGACGGCCTCGGGGCGGAAGAACCGGTCCAGGTCCGGTACGTCGGCGTGCAGCGGACGGCCGCTGACGTCCAGATCGTCCGCCGTGGGGGCATGGCCGTGGACGGCCGGTGCCGGGGTCTCGCCGCAGGCCACAACACGCGCGCGGCGGGGGTCGGTGGTGAAGGTGCCGTATGTCGATCCAAGCATCGGTCCGCCCCGCTCCTGTGTGACAGCAACTCAACTGACGCATAGTCAGATTACTGAACTGACGCTGTGTCAGGAACAGTGCTGCACCGGCGGATTGGGGCGGTCCTTCTAGCAGTACCCAGGTGCCCTGGGGGGCTACTCCCCTCTCGGTGGCTGCGCCGCCGGGAGGGGGTAGTACCGGCCATCGGGGGGTGCCGTGAGGGGGGCGTCGGTCGACTGCGGCGTCGTTGTGGCTGGTCGCGCAGTTCCCCGCGCCCCTTTGGGGCGCCCCCTCCGGGCCCTGTCAGCGGCCCCCGCCCCGCGTTCTCGCCACCGCCTTCGCGATCTTCTCCGCGTCCATCGCCATCTCGCGCAGCATTCCGCTGATGGGGTTCGTGAAGCCGGTGAAGTAGAGGCCGGGGGCCGACTTCGGGGTGCGGGCGCCGCGGACGAGGGGGGTGCCCTTCTCGTCGAGTACGCCGAGTTCGCCGAGGATCGGCTCCAGGGCGCGGCGGTAGCCCGTGGCGGCGACGACCGTGTCGGGGGCGATCACGCTGCCGTCGGCCAGGACGACCTTGCCGTCCTCGAAGGACTCGACGGCCGCGACCGGTTCGACCCGGCCCTTGCGCACCGCGTCGATCAGGCCCACGTCCTGCACCGGGATCGCACCCTCCTTGACCCGGGAGTACAGGCCGGTGGTGGGGCGGGGCAGTCCCTTCGCGGACAGGTCGGGGACGCTCACCTTGGCGATCGGGCCCGCGAGACGGTCCACGAGCGAGACCGGCAGCCGGCGGCAGAGGATGCCCGTGCGCTGCGCGGGCCACCCCGCCGTGGAACGGCGGACGATGTGCGGCGCGGTGCGCACCGCGAGGCGGACGCGGGCGGCGCCCCCGGCGGCGAGGTCCACGGCGATCTCGGCGCCGGTGTTGCCGACGCCGACGACCAGGACGTCCTTGCCTGCGTAGGGGCGGGGCTCGCGGTAGGCGCTCGCGTGCAGGAGCTCACCCGTGTACGTGTCGCGGCCCGGCCAGTCCGGCAGGTGGGGGGTGTGGTTGTACCCGGTGGCGATCACCACCGCGCTGCCGGTCAGCTCGCGGCCGCCGGTGGCGTGCAGCAGCCAGCCGGTGCCGTCGGCCGTGCGCTCCAGGCGGGAGACCTCGACGCCGGTGACGATCTCCAGCTGGTGGAACTCGGCGTACTTCTCCAGGTAGCGCAGGACGTTGTCACGTGACACCCACCGTCCGAAGCCGCGGGGTATCGCGAGCCCCGGCAGTGCGGAGAGGCGTCGCGTCGTGTGCAGGCGCAGGCGGTCGTAGTGCGTGCGCCAGGAGGCGCCGACCCGGTCGGACTTCTCGAGCACGACCGCGCGGACGCCGCGCGCACGCAGGGCGGCCGCCACGGAGAGCCCGCCGGGTCCGCCGCCGACGACGTATACGGGGCGGTCTTGGTGTGGCGTTTGTGGGGGAGTGGTGTCGGCCATGAATCTGAGAGTAATCACGTGGTCACTTGATGGGGGACGGTCAAGCCCCAAACCGGTTGCGAATTGATCACGGGTGTGCGCGAGAGGTCCTCCGCCGGTGGGGTTCCACGACCGGCCGACGGGCCACGCCTCGTACGCCCTCTTGCGTACGCCTCTTGCGCGCGCGTCGGGGATGCGTTGAACTGACGTACCGTCAGAAACGTACCTGGGTCTGGAGAGGCTGCCGCATGGACGTGAGCACCGCGAGCCCGCGCTACGACCTCCCCGAGCCCGACGCCTTCACCCGCCCCTACTGGGACGCGGCGGCCGACGGCGAGCTCCTGATCCGCCGCTGCGGCGCCTGCGGCAAGGCGCACCACTACCCCCGCGAGTTCTGCCCGCACTGCTGGAGCGAGGAGGGCGGCTGGGAACGGGCGAGCGGCCGGGCCACGCTCTACACCTGGTCCGTGGTGCACCGGAACGACCTGCCGCCGTTCGGCTCCCGCGTCCCGTACGTCGCCGCGGTCGTCGACCTCGCCGAGGGCCCGCGCATGATGACGGAGATCGTCGACTGCGAGGAGGGCGAGCTGCGGATCGGGATGGCGCTGGAGGTGGCGTTCCGTGCGGCGGGCGAGGGGGGAAGCGTGACGGTGCCGGTGTTCCGGCCGGAGCGGTGACGAGCCGGGCGACAAGGTGGGCGACGAGCGGGGCCGTAATCCGCTTCTGCTCGTGGTGGGCCGCGAGGGATCATGACCCATGGACTCCTCGAACCCCCACGGCTCCTGGCAGTTGACCTCCGACCTCGACCAATTCCTCGCCGGGGCGGAGCATTTCCTGCACTCCGACCCGGCCACGCACACCATTTTCCTCACCACCGGCGACACGTTGCGCAGGCGCGGGCCGCATGTGTACGGGGACGACGCACCCCGCTTCGGCATCCGCGCCGGAGTCGGCGGCGCCGTGGAGGGCGTCTTCATGTGGACCCCGCCGCACCGGCTCGCGCTGAGCCCGCTCGTGGACGAGGCGGCCACCGACGATCTCGCCGCGCTGCTCTCCGACGCGGGCCAGAAGCTGTCCGGCGTGGGCGGTCCGCGGGACACCGCCGAGGCGTTCGCGCGGGCCTGGCAGCGGCACACGGGAGCCACCGCCGACGTCGCCTACCGCGACCGGCTCTACCGCCTGGGCACGCTCACCCCGCCCGCGTCCCTCCTGGAGGGCGGCGCGCGCGTCGCCGCCGAGGGCGACAGGGAGCTGCTGATGCGCTGGCACCGGGAGTTCGGTGAGGCCCTGGGGGAGAGCCGGGCGATGGAGTCCGGCACGTGGGCCGACACCCGCATCGCCTACGGAGGCATCACCCTCTGGGAGACCCCCGACGGCACCCCCGCCGCCATGGCGGGCCGCACGCGCCGCGTCGCGGGCCAGGCCCGGGTGGCCCCCGTGTACACCCCCGAGGCACTGCGCGGCCGTGGCTACGCGGGAGCCGCGACGGCCGAGGTCAGCCGCGCCGCGCTCGCCGACGGCGCGGACGACGTGCTGCTCTTCGCCGACCTCGGCAACGCCACGAGCACCGGGCTCTACCAGCGGCTCGGCTTCCGCCCGGTGCGGGACTTCGCGCAGTACGGCTTCACCCGGTGACGTTCACGCGGTGATTCCCAGGCCCTGGTCCTCACGGCCACAGCAGCTCCTTGACCCAGTCGCCGTCCGTCTCCCTGCGGTAGCGCAGCCGCACGTGCCGGCGCCGGGCGTCGCCCTGGAAGAACTCGACCTCCGCCGGTTCGAGTACGTACAGCGTCCAGCTCGGTGCCGGGGCGTCCGGCTCCGCCTGCGCGTGCTCCCAAGCGGCCTGGCTCGCGGCCACCAGATCCCCGTACGCAGGCAGTACTTCGCTCTGCCTGCCGACCAGCGCCGAAGCCAGCGCCCCGGGCGAACGGCGTGCGAGATCGGCGCGGCTCTCGGCGGCGCCCGCCGCCGTGACCCGGCCCCGCACCCGGACCTGACGCCCCTGCACGGGCCAGTAGAACCCGAGCGCGGCGTCCGGTCGCGCCGCGAGCTGGCGGCCCTTCGCGCTGCCCGCGTGCGAGCCGAAGTGCCAGCCGGCGTCGTCGGCGTCGTGCAGCATCAGCGTCCGTACGTCGGGGCGCCCCGACGCGTCCGCCGTGGCCAGCGTCATCGTGTGCGGCTCCACCTGCCCCGCCTCGGCCACGTCCACGAACCACTGCCAGAAGAGGGGCAGCGGGGCGGCGGGGGCCGCCGCCGGGTCGAAGACGGGCAGCTCGGTGTCCCAGACGCGCAGGGAGCGCAGGAGGGCGCGGCCGTGGGTGATGTCATCGGGCCTGTCGGTGTCGTCCATCCGGCGAATCTACGGGAGCGGCCACCGAGGCCGGCTCACCCCGCCCCACCGCCCGTCCGCCCGTCCACCCCGCGAAGGCTCCTCACCCCCTGCCGAGCACCACCGTCCCCGACGAGCAGAACCAGCCGCCCGTTCCCGATGCCACTGCCACCTCCGGCAGGCGGTTGCCCGGTCTCCGGACCTGGCGGCCTTCGCCTGCCTCGCCGCGCAGCTGTCGTACCGCCTCCACCAGCAGGAACAGGCCGCGCATTCCCGGGTGTTGGGCCGACAGGCCGCCGCCGTCCGTGTTCGTCGGGAGTTCGCCGTCCCGCAGCAGACGGCCCTTCTCCACGAACGCGCCGCCCTCGCCCTTCGCGCAGAACCCGAGGTCCTCGAGTGTCACCAGGGTCATGTAGGTGAAGGCGTCGTAGATCTGCGCCACGTCCACGTCCTCGGGGCGTACCCCCGCCCGTTCGAACGCGAGGCGACCGCTCACCGCCGCCGGGGAGACCGTGAAGTCCTCCCACTCCGACATCGTCGTGTGCGAGACGTGCTCGCCGGTGCCGAGCACCCAGACCGGGGTCGACGCGCAGTCGGCCACGTACTCCTCCGCCGCGAGGAGCACCGCGCATCCGCCGTCGGAACGAATGCAGCAGTGCAGTTTGGTGAACGGGTCCGCGATCATCGGGCCGCCCAGGACCTCGTCGACCGTGATCGGGTCGCGGTACATCGCGTCGGGGTTTGTCGCCGCGTTCGCCCGCGCCTGGACCGCCACGGAGGCGAGCTGTTCGAGCGTCGTGCCGTACTCGTGCATGTGGCGGCGCGCGGCCATCGCGTACTTGGAGATCAGGGAGTGGCCGTAGGGGACCTCGAACTGGAGGGGGCCGCGCGCACCGAAGGAGAGGTTCGACGTGCGGCGTCTCGCCTTGATGTCCGCCCTCGCCGTCGAGCCGTAGACAAGGAGTACGGCGTTGGCCCGGCCCGTCGCGATCGCGTCCGCCGCGTGCGCCGCCATGACCTCCCACGTGGCGCCGCCGACGGAGGTGGAGTCGACCCAGCGCGGCTTCAGGCCGAGGTACTCGGCGACCTCGACCGGGGCGAGCGTGCCCAGGCCCGCGGACGCGATCCCGTCGACGACCTCGCGGCCGAGGCCCGAGTCGGCCAGGGCGCGGCGGGCCGCCTGGGCGTGCAGGGCGTAGGGAGTGGCCTCGTCGACGCGGCCGCAGTCGGAGAGGGATATGCCGACGACGGCCACCTTGCGGGGGCGGGACGCCGACGCCGCGCCCGCACCGGCCGACGCCTCACGGGGGCTGAGGGGAAGGGGAGTTGGCATGAATCTGACGGTACATCAGATCGCGCCCGGCCAGGGAGGTGTTACGTCTCGTCGCGGCCCTGTGCATCTGGCGGGTGCCGATTTAGCATGACGGCCCGTCAGATCTGGGTCGGCGGACACCGCCGCGACCCGGGGGAGGAGCCCGCCGATGGACGCCGCCTTCACCGCGGAGCAGGAAGAAATCCGCCGCACCCTTCGTGAGCTCGTCACCAAACGCTGCGGCCCGGACGAGGTGAAGACCGCGGTCCGCACCCCCGCCGGATACGACGCCGCCCTCTGGTCCGCCCTCGCCGAACAGCTCGGCCTGCCCGGCATCGCCCTGCCCGAGAGGTACGGCGGCGTGGGGTGCGGCTCGGCGGAGCTCGCCCTCAGCGGCGAGGAGCTGGGCCGCGCCCTCGCCCCGTCGCCCCTCTTCGCCACCGCCGCGCTCGCCGCCCCGCTCGTCGAGCGCCTGGGCACCGAGGAGCAGCGGGCGGCGCTGCTGCCCCGCATCGCGGAGGGCGGCCTGACCGCCGCGCTCGCCGTGCCCGGCACCGGGCTCGCCACCGCACTCGGCCTCGTCGGTGACAACCTCGGCGACTGGTCGGGCGGCGGCCGTGCGGGCGGCGTGCAGGCCAAGCTCTCGGACGGCGTCTGGCGGCTCTACGGCCAGGCCGAGCAGGTCCTCGACGGGCACAGCGCGGGGCTGCTCGTCGTGGCCGCGCACACGGGGGGCTTCGCCCGTTCCCGTACGCTCCTCTATCTCGTCCGGGAGGGCGTCGCGGGACTCGTGCGGACCCGGCAGACCTCCCTCGACGAGACGCGTCCGCAGGCCCGCGTCGAACTGCGCGACGTGGAGGCGGAGTTGCTCGGCGCCGCCGACGACGCCGATGTGCCGGGCGCGCTCGCCGCGGTCGGCGACACCGCCGCCACCGTGCTCGCCGCGGAAGCCGTGGGCGCGGCGGACCGGGCCCTTGAGCGGACGGTCGAGTACGTGAAGCAGCGCGAGCAGTTCGGGCGGGCGATCGGGTCCTTCCAGGCGGTGAAGCACCGGCTCGCTGACGTGTACGTACAGGTGCAGGCCGCGCGCTCCGCCGCGTATTACGCGGCGTGGGCGGCCGGGGCGGAATCCGAGCAGGTGGGAGGGCTGGCCCTGGCGCAGGCCCTGGACGCGCTGCGGACCGCCGCGTCGGAGGCCGTGCAACTGCACGGCGGCATCGGCTTCACCTGGGAGCACGAGGCGCACCTGTACTTCAAGCGGGCGTCGAGCGACGAGCTGCTGTTCGGCCCCGTGCACCGGCTGCGGGCGCGCGCGGCGGAACGGGCCGAGCTGTTCACCCCCACCGGGGCCGAGCCGACGGTGGCCGTCTGATGCCGCCCGGTGTGCGCCTGATGCAGAAGGTGTCGTCCACCCGGGCCTTCGCGAAGATCGCCCCGCACTTCATCCCCGCGATGGACCGCGCGGTGCACCGCCTCACGCGCGGCAAGGTGCTGCTCAGCGCGACGATGCTGCCGGGGGTGATCCTCACGGTGCGCGGCGCCAAGAGCGGCATTCCGCGGCGCACTCCCTTGGCCTGTATGCCGGAGGAGAAGGGGAGTTGGATTCTGGTCGGCTCCAACTTCGGGCGCCCGGGACACCCCGCCTGGACCGGCAACCTCATCGCCCATCCGGATGCCGACGTCAACTGGCAGGGCGCGGACATTCCGGTCAGGGCACGGCTGTTGACGGGGGACGAGCGGGCGCAGGCGTGGCAGGCGGCGCTCAAGTTCTGGCCGCCGTACGCGACGTACCAGTCCCGCGTGGAGCGGGAGATCCGCCTGTTCCGCCTGGAGCGGCGGGCGGAGTGACCGCACGGGTGGCCGCGCAGGTGACTGCACGAGTGACCACCTGGGCAGAACAGCGGCGGATCACTGGAACACCGTGATCCGCCGCTGCGGTGACAGGACTTGAGAAAGCGTCAGAAGACACGTCCGAGAGACGTGTGGGATGCCCTACTTCGTCGGCTTCTTACCTGTTACGCCCAAATGCACCAACAGTGCCAGATTTGGCTTGAGTTCGGCCTGCTTGACACCCCACGTCTGGAAACCCCGCTGATGCGAGGCGACCGCGGCGAGCATCGCCACCAAGGAGCCGGCCATCGCCGCCGGGCTCACGTCCTTGTCGACCTTGCCCTTGGCCTGGAGCTCCTTGACCGTGTCCGTAAGGGAGTTGTTGACCGAGTTCAGGATCTTCATGCGGATCTTGTAGAAGCGTTTGTCACCTTCCGCGGCGCCCAGATCGACGACCCGGAGGATCGCGTCGTTCTTGCGCCAGAAGTCGAGAAAGCCCTCGACCAGCTCCTGTGCGGTCTGCCAACCCGCCTTGCCGACCCAGGAGCGGCCGTCGAGGAGCTGGGTCAACTCGGCACCCTCGGCCGCCATTTGCTCGGCGATCTCCAGGACGGCGCCCTCGACGTCCGGGAAGTACTGATAGAAGGTCGCGGGTGAAGTCCCCGCCTTCCGGGCGACGTCGATGACTTTGACGTCCCGGTAGGGCGAGGAGCTGAGCATCTCGCTGAGGCAGTCGAGCAGCTTCTGACGCGTCGCCTGACCGCGCCGACCGGCCACGCGGCCGTCGACGGTACGTACCTGTCCTGTCATGCCGTCAGCTTACCGAGGGGTGATCGGAGCGCGATTCGGCCGAGTGCAAATGGGGTTCGCCGCCCTCCTGGGGCCGCCTTGAAGGACGTATTCCGCTCGATTCCGCCCCTCGCTCCGGGGCCACCGGTGAATGGTTCATGTGTTCGAATCGACTTTCGCTCACATATCTCCCCCTTCTCGCGTCTCCTTTGTCCCACAACACCCCGATCCCGCCCCGGGTTCGCAACGACCGCCCCGTACAGGAAGAATCAGGGTGCGTGCCGCCGGAGCGGCTCGGTGGTGAGACGCTGCTCGGGGCCGCTCATACGGCGCCCGCGTACGGGGAGGTGGCAGGGCAAGTGGTGGATCAGCTGACGCAGCACGATCCGAGGCGGATCGGCCCGTTCGAGGTGCTCGGCCGGCTCGGAGCCGGTGGCATGGGCCTTGTCTACCTCGCGCGCTCCGCGTCAGGGCGGCGCGTGGCGATCAAGACGGTGCGGACCGAGCTCGCCGAGGACCAGCTGTTCCGCGTCCGCTTCACGCGCGAGGTCGAGGCGGCACGGGCCGTGTCCGGTTTCTATACGGCCGCTGTCGTGGACGCAGACCCGCGCGCGGCCGTGCCGTGGCTGGCCACCGCGTACGTACCGGCCCCCTCGCTCGAAGAAATAGTGAATGAACACGGGCCGCTGCCCACCCAGGCCGTGCGCTGGCTGGCGGCCGGCGTCGCCGAGGCCCTGGAGTCCATCCACGGCGCGGGCCTCGTCCACCGTGACCTCAAGCCGTCGAACGTCCTCGTGGTGGAGGACGGGCCCCGCGTGATCGACTTCGGAATCGCGTCCGGCGTCTCCAACACCCGGCTGACCATGACGAACGTCGCCGTGGGCACGCCCGCGTACATGTCGCCCGAGCAGGCCAAGGACTCGCGCAGCGTCACCGGCGCCAGTGACGTCTTCTCGCTCGGCTCGATGCTCGTCTTCGCCGCCACCGGGCACGCGCCCTTCCACGGCGCGAACCCCGTCGAGACCGTCTTCATGCTCCTGCGCGAGGGTCCTGACCTGGAGGGACTCCCGGACGAGCTGCGTCCGCTCATCGAGACCTGCATGCAGATGGAGGCGCCGCTGCGGCCGAGCCCCGCCGACCTCCAGGCGCAGCTCGCCCCGCACCTCTTCGCCTCCGAGAGCGAGGACGGCGACAGCGGCACGGCGTCCGCGTGGCTGCCGGAGCGCGCCGTCGCGCTGATCGAGGCCCGCCGCGGCGGCCGTCCGCCCGCGCGGGCCGCGCTCGCGGGGTCGGGCAGGAGCGGCGGCCGCGGCGGCGCCCCCGCCGTGGCCCCGCCGCCTCCGCAGCACGCGCCGCCGGTGCCGCCGACGCAGCCGCCGCCCTTCGGTGGCGTGCCGGACGCCGGTCCCGTGCACCTCGCCGGGGCGAAGGTGCCGATCGGTCCCGGCCCGCGGGTGGCCGACGCGCGCGCCGCCGCCGTGAGCCTGCCGCCCACCGACGGCGGGCTCGCCGCCTCGTGGTCGCGGGCCAAGGCCGCGGCGAACGGCGTGGACCCCGTGGTGCCCGCGCCCACCGTCGCGCCGGAGGCGGGCGCCGCGTGGCGGCCGTGGCGGTTCCGGATGTCGAACGACGTGTGGGGTACGCCCGCCGTCGCGGGGAACCTCGTGTACGTCACGTCCTTCGAGGTCCACGCCCTGGACGTCGGCACGGGCCGCCGCAGCTTCAAGACGCGGGACGTCGCCTGGTCCATGGCGGTCGCCGACGGACGTATCCACGCGTCGGACGGCCCCACGCTCTACGCCCTGGACGGCGCCGACGGCACCGACCTGTGGCGCCTGAACACCGACGCCTGGGTGTACTCCCTGCAGGCCGACCGCGGCACCGTCGTCACCGGGACGCGCGGCGGCGGCGTACAGGCCTGGGAGGCCGCGAACGGCGCGAAGCTCTGGGAGATCACCGGGGCCCAGACCGACTTCGAGACCCCCGAGGCGGGCCCCGTCGTCCACGACGGCACGGTCTACGTCTGGAAGGACGCACGGCTGCGCGCCCTGGAGGCCCGCACGGGCGACGAGCGCTGGTCGTACCCCATCGGCGACGCGGCCTCCTGCGGCGGCGTGCCGGTGCGGCTCGCGCCCGCGCAGGACGGGTACGTGTACGTGTCCGCGGGCAGCCGGGTCCTCGCCATCGACGTGGCCGCGGGCCACGTCAGGTGGCACTTCGAGGCCCCCGCCGCGTTCCTGTGTCCGCCCGCGTTCGCGCCGGGGCCCGCCGTCACCGGCGGTGGCGTGTACCTGGCGGACTACCTGGGCACCGTGTACGCCCTGGACGCCACGGACGGCCGTGACCGCTGGCGCATCGCCACGGAGTCCCGGGCGTCGATCGAGCCGGTCCTGGTCGCCGACGGCCACGTCCACGTGGGCAGCGGCAAGGGGCTCTACACGCTGGACGCGGTGACGGGGACGCCGAAGTGGCGCTTCCAGGCCGGCGGCGAGGTCGTCGGCACGCCCGTCGTCGCCGACCGGCGCATCCACTTCGGATCGACGGACCACCTCCTGTACACGCTGAAGGCGGACGACGGCCGGCTGCGCTGGAAGCTGGCCACGGGCGGCGAGATCACCGGGGCGCCGGTGGTGCGGGACGGCGTGGTGTACGCGTGCAGCAAGGACCGCTGCGTGTACGCGCTGGACGCGGAGCGGGGGACCGGCACCGCTCGCTCCTAGGTGCCGCCGGGGCGAGGGCCGCGCGTCGTGACGGCCGTCGCACCAGCGTTGGAAGGGGCTCCGGACGGCGGCCGTCCACTCGTGACGTTACGCCGAGTGCGTGAACCCTGCCAGGCGACGGCCTGAGCCGCTCACCTGGTACGGAAGCCGCCTACCTGGTCCGGAAGCCGGTCCCGCGCCCCGTGAACAGTCCCGCCTGGCGCTCCGGCGGCAGGTTGCCGAGGGCGATGAGGTGGGGCGCCTGGGCCAGGGCCTGGGTGCGGGCCGCCTCCTTCGCCGACCAGAGCGCGCGTACCGTGCCCTGGACCGGCTCGGTCGGGCAGGAGGCGATGACCTCGGCCGCGCGGGTGGCCGCCGTCAGCAGATCCCCGGCCGACGTGAGTTCCGAGACCAGGCCCGTCTCGTACGCCCGGCGCGCGGAGACCCGCTCGGCCGTCCCCATCAGCGACATCCTCGCGACCTCGCCCAGCGGCATGCGCTGCGCCATGAGGATCGCCTCGTACGCGCTGACCATCCCGTAGGTGGTGTGCGGGTCGAAGAACGTGGCGTGCTCGGCGGCGATCACGAACTCCGCCTCGCCCAGGAGGTAGAAGGCGCCGCCGCACGCCATCCCGTTGACCGCCGCGATCACCGGTTTCCACAGGTCGTTGGCCTTGGGGCCGACGGAGAGGAGCGGATCGTCCATCGAGTAGGGGGAGCCGGGCTGCGGCACGTCCGTGTCGCGGTCGATCCCCGTGCAGAACGCTTTCTCCCCGGCTCCGGTGAGGACGATCGCCCGCACGGTGTCGTCGAACCGGAACTCGCGCCACGTGGCGGCGAGTTGAGCAGCCGTATCGAGGTCGATGGCGTTGTGGCGGGCGGGGCGGTCGAGGGTGACGACCGCGACGCCCGCCTCCTTGTCGAAGGCCGTCCGCAGGCTCATGGCCGCTCCAGGAGCCAGCGGGGCATCGCGATCCCGCCCACCTCGGTGAACGCGACCTGCACCTTCGCGCCGATGCGGAGGCGGTCGGGGTCGACGGAGTCCAGCGGGGCGTCCGGGGCGGCGACGAGGTTGCCGACCAGGCGGATGCGGGGGGCGTCGGCCAGCTCGACGATGATCGCGTTGTACGGGGCGTGAGCCGCGTAGGCGGGGAGCAGGGGCGGGTGCGGGCGGACGTAGGACCAGATGCGGCCCCGTCCGCTCATGCGGCGCCACTCGCTGTCGAAGGACTGGCAGTGGGGGCAGCAGGGTCTGGGCGGGAACCTCAGCTCGTCGCAGGCGGTGCAGGCTTGTATGCGGAGTTCGCCCTGGGCCGCGTACTCCCAGAAGGGGGCGCCGTCTGTATCAATGGTGGGGGACAGCAGGGGCTCGGTGCTCGCGTCTGCCATGTTCTCGCCTCTTCCGGGTACGGGCCGTCGTGGTTGCTCGCGCTCACGCGGCGGAGCCGCAAATGTCACAGCCCCGCGCCCCTTACGGGGCCCGCAGGAGTACCGCGGATGTCGGGACACCCTCGCCCGCCGTCACCAAACACGTGGCCGCATCGGGGACTTGAGCCGTGCTCGTCCCCCTCAGCTGCTTCACGCCCTCGTTGATGAGGTTGAAGCCGTGCACATACGCCTCGCTCAGGCCGCCGCCCCCGGTGTTGATCGGCAGCCGGCCCCCGCTCTCCAGCGCGCCGCCCTCCGTGAACGCGCCGCCCTCGCCCCGGCCGCAGAAGCCGTAGCCCTCCAGGGACAGCGGGATCAGCGGGGTGAACGCGTCGTAGATCTGCGCCACGTCCACGTCCTCGGGGGCGAAGTCCGCCTGCTTCCAGAGCTGGCGGGCCGCCGTCCACGCCGGGCCCGTCAGCGGGTCGTCGTTCCAGTAGTTGACCATCCCGTGGTGCTGCGCGGGCAGGCCCTGGGCGACGGAGTGGACGTACACCGGCTTCTGGCGGCAGTCCCGGGCCCGCTCGGCGGAGACGATCACGCACGCCAACGCGCCGTCCGTCTCCAGGCAGTTGTCGAAGAGGCAGAGCGGCTCGCTGATCCAGCGCGAGGACATGTACATCTCGCGGGTCAGCGGGCGTTCGTACATCATCGCGGCCGGGTTCTGGTTGGCCCGGTTCCTGCACGCGAGGGCCACATTGAACAGGTGGTCGCGGGTCGCCCCGTACTCGTGCATGTAGCGGCGCGCCAGCATCCCGATCTCGTCCGCCGGGCGCAGCAGCCCGAAGGGGCGCGTCCACTGGGCGGGGGTGGGGAGTTGGACGGCCGTGTTCTTCCAGGGGCGCGGCCCGCTGCCCCGCTTGCGTGAGCGCCAGGCGATGCCGACGCTCGCCTGGCCGGTGGCTACGGCGGCGGCGAGGTGCGCGATGGTCGCGCAGGAACCGCCGCCCCCGTAGCCCACTTTGCTGAAGAAGGTCACGTCGCCCGCGCCGATCGCCTTGGCGATCTCGACCTCGTCCGTCTCCTCCATCGTGTACGAGGCGAACGCGTCGACCTCGGACGGGGCGATGCCCGCGTCGTCGAGCGCGGCGACGATCGCCCGGCAGGCCAACGTCTTCTCGTCCTCGGGCAGTTGTTTCGCGAAGGCGGTCTGCCCGATCCCGACTATCGCTGTAGCGTCTTTGAGTGAAGCCATGGGCAACGACACCTCCGCGAGTGGCGAGGCTCCAGGGCTTCGCCATACGTCGTCCCGACTGCTGACAGCGCGTCAGGTTACAGCTAATCTGACGGAGTGTCAGCTACTGCGGCGGAGGGGCTTGCGATGCGCGGCGACCTGGAGTGGGGCAGCATCCCGGGACTGGTCCGGGCGGCGGCCGAGCGGTACGGCGACCGGGAGGCGGTCGTCGACGGCCGCACCCGTATCTCGTACGGGGAGCTCGGCCGGCGCGTGGAGCGGGCCGCCGCCGCGTGCATGGCCAACGGCGTCAACTCCGGTGACCGGGTGGCCGTCTGGGCCCCCAACACCCTGGACTGGATCGTCTCGGCGCTCGGCGCGGTGACGGCGGGCGCGGTCCTCGTGCCCCTGAACACCCGCTTCAAGGGCGCTGAGGCGGCCTACGTACTGCAACGCAGCCGCGCCAAACTGCTCTTCGTGACGGGCACCTTCCTCGGCACGTCGTACGTCGCGTCGCTGCGGCGCGCGGCCACGGAGGGGAAGGGCGAAGGGCCGCTGCCGGGCCTCCCGCACCTGGAGCAGGTGGTGGTCCTCTCCGACGACGCCCCGGAGGACTTCCGCGCCTGGAAGGACTTCCTGGCCAGCGGCGACGGGGTGAGCGGTCGGGACGTACGGGGCCGCGCGGACGGCGTCGACGGAGCGGCGCCCTCCGACATCATCTACACCTCGGGCACGACGGGCCGCCCCAAGGGCGCGGTCATCACCCACGCCCAGACCCTGCGCTGCTACGGCATATGGAGCGAGCTCGCGGGCCTGCGGGAAGGCGACCGCTATCTGATCGTCAACCCCTTCTTCCACACCTTCGGCTACAAGGCGGGGATCATCGCCTGCCTGATGCGCGGCGCGACGATGATCCCGCAGCCGGTCTTCAACGTGGACACGGTCCTCGCGAACGTGGCGGCGGAGCGGATCTCGGTCCTGCCGGGCCCGCCGACGCTCCACCAGTCCCTCCTCGACCACCCGGCCCGCGACCAGCACGACCTGTCCGCCCTGCGCCTGGTGGTGACGGGCGCGGCGGTGGTCCCCCTGCAACTGGTCGAGCGCCTGCGCGCCGAGCTGCGCATCGCCACGGTCCTGACGGCGTACGGCCTCTCGGAGGCGAGCGGCATCGTCACGATGTGCCGCCAGGGAGACGCGGCCCGGGTCATCGCCTCGACCTCGGGCCAGGCGATTCCGGGCACGGAGGTGCGGGTGGTGAGCCCCGGCGGCGAGGCGCTCTCACCGGGCCACCCCGGCGAGATCCTCGTCCGCGGACACAACGTCATGCAGGGCTACTTCGAGGACCCGGCGGAGACCAAGAAGGCGGTCACGCCCGACGGCTGGCTGCGGACGGGCGACGTCGGTGTCCTCGACGAGGTGGGCAACCTCCGCATCACGGACCGCATCAAGGACATGTTCATCGTCGGCGGATTCAACGCCTACCCCGCGGAGATAGAGCAGCTCATCGGCGTGCATCCGCAGGTGGCGGACGTGGCGGTGATCGGCGTCCCCGATCCGCGGCTCGGCGAGGTGGGCAAGGCGTACGTGGTGCGGCGGCCGGGAGCGGTCCTCACCTCCGACGACCTGATCGCCTGGTCGCGCCGCGAGATGGCGAACTACAAGGTCCCCAGGGAGATCGAGTTCGTGACGGAGCTGCCGAGGAACGCGAGCGGCAAGGTCCTCAAGCGCGAACTGCGCGAACTGCGCGGCCGCAGGGCCTAGTTGGCCGCCCGCTCGGCGGCACTGCGCTCGACGCAGAACTCATTGCCCTCCAGGTCGCCGAGCGTGACCCAGCCGCGCCCGTCGGGCACCCGATGATCGCCCACGAGCGTGGCCCCCAGTGCGATGAGCCGCTCGACCTCCTCGTCACGGGTGCGGTCCTGCGGCTGCAGGTCGACGTGCACGCGATTCTTGACGGTCTTGCCTTCGGGCACGGTCACGAAGAGCAGGGTGATGCCGTCGGCCTCGACGAGAGCCTCCGGGTCCCCGGGAACGTCCTCGTCGGAGACCTTCCCGCCGAGCACTTCGGCCCAGAAGAGGCCCTGGCGATAGGCGTCGGAACAGTCGAACGTGAGGTGGCGCACAAGAGAGGTCATGCGCCGCACTATCGGCGAGCGCCGCGACGGCTGTCCAACGACTTTCGGGCGGCGACCTGAGCCATTTGCCGAGTCGGCAAAGTTCCTCGCGGGCGGGGGAGGGGGGAGCCCAGGATCATGAGGACATACCGCGTATCCACCGATCCGGGAGAAGACATGCCGCATCACACTCAGCACCATCGACTGGTGGACGTCCCGGGCGGCCGGATCCACCTGGTGGAGCAGGGCACGGGCCCGCTCGTCCTCCTCGTCCACGGCTTCCCGGAGTCCTGGTACTCGTGGCGCCACCAGCTCCCTGTCCTCGCCGAGGCGGGCTTCCGGGCGGTGGCGATCGACGTACGCGGATACGGCCGCTCGTCGAAGCCGAGCGAGGTGGACGCGTACCGGATGCTGGCGCACGTCGCCGACAACGTCGCAGTCGTACGCGCGCTGGGGGCCGGGACCGCGACGGTCGTGGGCCACGACTGGGGCTCGGGCATCGCGGCGAACTCGGCGCTGCTGGAGCCGGACGTCTTCACGGCGGTGGGCCTGCTGAGCGTTCCGTACGCGCCCCGGGGCGGCCCTCGCCCCACGGACGCGTTCTCCATGATCGGCGGCGATGGCGAGGAGTTCTACGTCAGCTACTTCCAGGAGCCGGGAAGGGCGGAGGCGGAGATCGAGCCGGATGTGCGGGGGTGGCTGACGGGCTTCTACGCAAGCCTGTCGGCCGACACGATGCCGTCGCCGGAGACCCCGAGCCTGCACTTCGTACCCCGGGGTGGCCGCATGTCCGACCGCTTCAGCCCGGCAGCGGGCGGCCTCCCATCCTGGCTGACGGAGGCCGATCTCGACTTCTACGCGGCGGAGTTCGAGCGCACGGGCCTGACCGGCGCGCTCAACCGCTACCGCAACGTCGACCGCGACTGGGAGGACCTGGCGGCCTGGGACGGAACCCCGATCGTCCAGCCGTCACTGTTCATCGGCGGCGACCAGGACGCGTCGACGACCTGGCTGGCCGACGCGATCAAGGCCTACCCGAAGACCCTGCCCGGCCTGGTGTCCTCGCACATCCTGGAGGGGTGCGGGCACTGGGTGCAGCAGGAGCGGGCGTACGAGGTGAACCGGCTCCTGGCGGAGTGGCTGCGGGGGGTGCACTCGGCCTGACATCAGTGCCCGATGGGCGGTTCGACGCATCCGGTCTCCATGAAGGGGCCGTTGGCCTTCGCCTCGTAATTGGTCGGCTGCACGAAGGCGGTGACGCAGGCGTCGTCGCGTACGCGGAGGCCGATCATGGTGCCCTCGGGGGTGACGTACTCGCCGTTCTCGTAACGCTCACGCATGTCGCGGACCGTGAGGCTGCCACCGAGGACCTTGCCCTTGCCGTCGTACTTCTCGATCTTGTACCCGAGCTCGCCGGTGAGCGCGGCCCGCACGCTGTCCGGGTCCCACTTCTTCCTGGCGTGGAGCCGCTTGAGTACGGGCTCCATGCGGGCGGCCTCGGCCTCGGCGGCTTCCTCGCTCGCGGGGGACATGTCGCTGGGGCGGCGGTAGGCGTTGTTCTCACCGTTGTGAGGCGCGCCGTCGACGACGCCGGGCTCCACGTAGGGGGAGGCGCCGGGCGAGGGGGAGTGGGTGGGGGCAGGGCTGGGGGCCGGACTGGGGCTCTGGCTCGGTGCGGGGGCGCCGGCTGTGTCGTGCGGCTTCTCGCCGCAGGCGGACAGCAGGGCGGCGCCCGCAAGAAGAGCGGACACCGCGCCGAGACGCCGCCGCTGCGTTGAGGTGACCATGCGGACCATGCGGGTGACTCTGCCACGTCTGTTCGATGCGCACGGCCCGCTCGGGGATATGGCTAGGCGGTGGCCTGTGCCCGGAACTTCTCCACCAGGGCGGCCGGGGCCTTGTCGGGGGAGCCCGCGTCGTACGGGGGCTGGGGGTCGTACTCGATGAGCAGCTGCACCGTCTGCGCGTGCTCGTCGCCCGCGATCTTCCCGGCGAGGGTGAGGCCCATGTCGATGCCGGCGGAGACGCCCGCGCCGGTGACGTACTTCCCGTCGAAGACGACGCGCTCTCCCGTGGACTCGACCCCGAACTGCTTGATCTGCTCCAGCGCCAGCCAGTGGGACGTGGCGCGGCGGCCCTTGAGGAGACCGGCGGCGGCGAGGATGAGCGAGCCGGTGCAGACGGAGGTCGTCCAGGTGGTGGTGGCGTCGACGCGGCGGAGCCAGTCGAGGATCGCCTGGTTGTCGAGCGCGGGATCCGGGCTTCCCGGTACGACGACGATGTCCGGGCTGCCGACCTCGTCGAGGGACTTCGTCGCCACGAGGGAGAGGCTGCGGGTGTCGTCCAGGACCGGGCCCGCGTTCTCCGCGACGAAGACGACCTCGGCGTCGGGAAGGGCGGCGAGGGTCTGGAAGGGCCCTACCGCGTCGAGGACGGTGAAGTTGTCGTAGAGGAGGATCGCGATCTGCATGGGAGTCCCTTTCCCGGGTGCGGTGTCGTGCCGTGGCTCAAGTCTTCAGCCGGGGCCCGACGGCCGCAATGACGAGTACCCCTCCTTTGCTGCCACCGGCTCCCGCCGCTGCGGGAAGGCGTCCGGACATGCGTCGACCGCGGTGGCTCCCCCTCCGCGCCACCGCGGTCGACCCCCCGTCAGGATGTAAGTCTTCAGTCCTTCGCCGGCGGGGCGGGGATGTGCCCGTCCCCCTGGGTGGTGGCTGTGCCGTCCTTCGGCGGGGCGGGGATGTGCCCGTCGCCCAGCGTGGTGATCTGGCCGTCCTTCGGCGGGGCGGGGATGTGCCCGTCGCCCATCGTGATGATGTCTTCGTTCTTCTTGGCGTCGCTCATAGTTGAGAACTCCTATGGATTGACGGTGCGCTGGGGCGAAACGCCCGTTCGGAAACTCCCCCGAGGGTTGCCGAACGGGCGCTTCAGGGCCGATCACTCTAGCGGTGGGGCCCCATGCGACCCGTCTGCCCCCCGACGCGACGGATCGATTGCCTAGAGAGTGGCAGCAGCCCATAAACGTTCGATGAACGCCTCGGACGTAGTCGTCAGGCTGCTGCGATCGGGGCCAGAAGCCCCCGCACCTCGTCGGCTTCCGGGGCTCCTGAGGCTTCGTGAATCGCCAGCGCTTCCTGCCAGCAGGCGCGCGCACGGTCGAGCTGTCCGAGGCTGTTGAGCGACCTTCCGAGGAGGGTCAGGACGTTGGCGCGCATCCAGTCGCCACCGACGCAGCCGATGCTGAGCGCCTGCTCCGCGTGCTGCGCAGCCTGAGCCGAGAGGCGAGCCGAGAGGTGAACCTGGGCGATGCGGAAATGAGTTGTCCCTTCCCACAGGCGCTGGCGGTTCTCCACGAACATCTGCAGGGCGTCAGTGAGCTGGTCCAGAGCTTCTGCGTGACGGCCCACATGGTTCAGAGCGATCGCAAGGGCGCACTTGGCGTTGGCGAGACGGAAGGTGAGGCCGAGATCGTCGTAGATCGCCATCCCTTGCCGGGCGAGGTCGATCGCCGTGGACGTGCGCCCCATCGAGACGAGTACGCGAGACAGGTTGCACAGAGCGCTGGCCTCACCGGCCCGGTTGGCATCGGAACGGAACTCCTCGATGGCCTTGAGCAGGTAGGCCTCGCTGGCCGCATGCTGGTTCACGCAGTACGCGGTGATGCCCAACTCGTTCGGGGCGTTCCCGCAGGTCCATGGGTCCCCGGACTTCTCGCCGAGCTCCGACGCCCGCTCCAACTCCGCCGAAGCCGTGTCGAAGTGCCCCACCTTGCTCAGGACCTGCGCCAGCGTGACCCGTGCCCGTCCCTCCGCGTAGGCGTCCCCGACCGCCGCCGCGGCGTCCCGCGCCGCCGACGTGGCCAGTTCGTAGCGGAGCGCACTCGCCCCCGACTCCGCCAAGTCCTTGGAGGCCAGCAGCAGATCGACGGCCCGTCGCAGCGTCCTGGGTCCCAGCGACTGCTGTACGCAGGCCAGGATGCAGGCCGCCTCCGAGTGCAGCCAGTCCAGTGCCTTCGCGTCGTCGCTGAAGTCCTGGCCCACGTGCTCGGTGACCTCCAGATGGTCCACCGTCCGGTCGCCCGGCCGTTCTATCGCGTACACCCGGGCCGCCGAGGCCAGGTAGAAGTCCAGCAGCCGCGACATCGCGTCCCGCCCGCTCGACGGCGGTTCGTCCCGTTCCGCGCACGCACGCGCGTAGAGCCGTACAAGGTCGTGGTAGCGGTACCGGCCGGGAGCCGCCGACTCCACCAGGGACGTGTCGACCAGCATTTCCAGCAGGTCCTCCGTCTCCTCGGCCGGGAGGTCGAGGACCGCGGCCGCCGCGGCCAGTGACAGGTCCGGGCCGTCCGCAAGGCCCAGCAGGCGGAACGCGCGCGCCTGTGCCGGCTCCAGCTGGCCGTAGCCCAGCTCGAACGTCGCCTTCACCGCCAGGTCGCCCGCCTGGAGCTCGTCCAGGCGCCGCCGCTCGTCCGCCAGCTTCGCGGCCAGGGTCGAGACCGTCCAGGTGCGGCGGGCCGCCAGGCGGGACGCAGCGATGCGGATCGCCAGCGGCAGGAAGCCGCACGCCGCGACCACGTCCAGCGCCGCCTTCCGCTCCGACTGGACCCGCTCCTCGCCGACGATCCGCGTGAAGAGGAGGAGCGCCTCCTCGGGAGACATCACGTCCAGGTCCACCAGGTGGGCCCCGGCGAGGTCCACCATCCGGATGCGGCTCGTCACGAGCGCCGCGCAGCCCTCCATGCCGGGGAGCAGGGGGCGGACTTGAGCCGCGTCCCGCGCGTTGTCCAGGACCACCAGGACCCGACGCCCGTCCAGGACGGAGCGGTACAGCGCCGCCCGCTCCTCCAGGGAGTCCGGGATAGCGGAGTCCGCCGTGCCCAGGGCGCGCAGGAAGGCGCCGAGGACCGTTTCAGGCTCCGCCGCCCGCGCTCCCGCGCCCTGCAGGTCCACGTACAACTGCCCGTCGGGGAAGTACGTCCGCGCCACGTGCGCCACGTGGACCGCGAGCGTCGTCTTGCCCACGCCCCCGATGCCCGCGAGCGCCGAGACCGCCATCACCCGGCCCTCCGCCGCCGACAGGATCTCGCTCAGTTCCGTCACGAAGGACGCCCTGCCCGTGAAGTCCGGGACCGTCGCCGGGAGCTGGGCCGGGCGGACGGCCGACGCCGCCGGTTCCGGGGCCGCGGCCGAGGGCTCCGCGAGGGCAGGGTCCGCCTGGAGAATCCGCTGCTGGAGTTCCTTCAGGCCCGGACGCGGGTCCACCCCCAGCTCGTCGGCGAGCAGGCGGCGCGTGTCCGCGTAGACCGCGAGGGCCTCCGCCTGGCGCCCGCTGCGGTACAGCGCCAGCATCAGAAGTTCGCGCAGCCGCTCCCGCAGGGGGTGCGCCGCCGTCAGCGCCGTCAGCTCCGACACCGCCTCCGCGTGGCACCCCACCTCCAGGTCCATGTCCAGGCGGGACTCCAGGAGCTGCAGGCGCCACTCCTCCAGGCGCGTGCGCTCCGTCTCCGCGTACGGGCCGGGGACGTTGGCCAGGGGCTCGCCGTCCCAGAGGCTCAGCGCCTTGTTCACCAGCGAGCGGGCCTGGCAGAGGTCGCCCACACCGCGCGCCTTCTCCGCCTCCGCCCACAGGTCCTCCGCGAGCCCGAGGTCCAGGGCGCCGTCGGCCACCGCGATCGCGTAGCCGCCCGACTCGCTGACCAGGACCCCGGCGGGCAGCACCTTGCGCAGCCGCGACGCGTACGTGCGGACCGCGGCCAGTGCCTGCGAGGGCGGTTCGTCGCCCCAGAGGGCGTCGATGAGTTCGTGGGCCGTCGCCGTGCGGCCGTCACGCAGCAGGAGCGCCGCGAGCAGCGCGCGCTGTTGCGGAGAGCCCATGGAGAGGTGCTCGGCGCCGTGCCACGCGCGTACGGGGCCGAGCACGCTGAAGTGCGGTCTCAGTTCCTCGGGGGCGTTCCCCGGGGCCGGACGCCGCTGGTCCGGTACTCGCGGTACACCGTCCATCGCTCCCCCTGCTGCCCTGCCGTGCCCGGTCCGTCACCGTGCCTGGTCGTGCGCCGCGGGTCTGCCCTACCCACGATTGCCGTGCTTCACCTGGGTCAGATCTTTACCAGGTTCTTGCTCCCCGCCAGTTTGCCTTGTTCATGGCAGATGCGTCAGCTGTGCGAGACGGCTCTCACAGGGTCCACGCACTCGGTGGCCGGTAAGGGGCGGCCCGCGAACGGGCGGTGGACGCCCGGTGCGCGGCCGACGGATCGCCGACGACTAGCTGACGGGTCGTCAGATCAGCGCTACCGTGGAGCACATGGAGACCACTGAGACCTTGCCGACGTTCCCGAGGATCATCTCGGTGGACGACCACACCGTCGAGCCCGCCCATGTCTGGCAGGACAGGCTCCCGTCGAAGTACCGGGACAGCGGGCCCCGCGTCGTCCGGGCGCCCCTGAAGTCGATGAGCTTCCTGGGCGGGAAGTTCGCCCCCGTGATGGGGGCGAAGGGGGACGACGGCCCCATAGGGGACTGGTGGATCTACGAGGACCTGCACCGGCCCCTGACCCGCCTCGACACCTCCGTCGGGTACGACAGGGACGAGATCAAGCTCGAGGTCATCACGTACGAGCAGATGCGCCCGGGCTCCTTCAGCGTGCCCGACCGCCTCGCCGACATGGACGTCAACCACGTCCAGTCCGCCCTCTGCTTCCCGACCTTCCCCCGCTTCTGCGGGCAGACGTTCACCGAGGCCAAGGACCGCGAACTCGGCCTGCTCGGCGTACAGGCGTACAACGACTGGATGGTGGACGAGTGGTGCGGGCCCGAGGCGCACGGCCGTCTCATCCCCCTCACCCTCATCCCGCTCTGGGACGCCGAACTGGCCGCCGCCGAGGTCCGCCGCAACGCCGCCCGCGGCGTGCGCGCCGTCGCCTTCTCCGAGATACCGCCCCACCTGGGCCTGCCCTCCATCCACACGGACGAGTGGGACCCCTTCCTGCGGGCCTGCGACGAGACCGGCACCGTCATCGCGATGCACATCGGGTCGAGCAGCAAGATGCCCTCGACCTCCGCCGACGCGCCGCCCGCCGTCGGGTCCACCATCACCTTCGCCAACTGCTGCTTCTCGATGGTCGACTGGCTGATGAGCGGCAAGTTCGAGCGCTTCCCGAACCTGAAGATCATGTACGCCGAGGGGCAGATCGGGTGGATTCCGTACATCCTGGAGCGCGCCGACGTGGTCTGGGAGGAGAACCGGGGGTGGGGCGGGGTCGCCGACAAGGTGCACCGGCCGCCGTCCGAGCTCTTCGCCGAGCACGTCTACGGATGCTTCTTCGACGACGCCTTCGGCCTGAAGAACCTCGACGCGATCGGCGTCGGGAACGTCCTGTACGAGACGGACTACCCGCACTCCGACTCCACCTGGCCCAAGTCCAGGGAGGTCGGCGAGTCCCAGATGGGGCACCTGGCGCCGGACGTGATCGACCGGATCGTGCGGGGCAACGCCATCGACCTGCTGGGGCTCACGCGCGACGGGCTGTGGGCGGGGCCCGGGGCGTAGGGGTGCGGGACGGGGCGTAGGCCTGGGGGCGGGGGAGACCGGCGCGGGACCGCTCGTGGCAGTCGCCTCCGACCCCTTGCCTGACGGTGCGTCAGCTACGACGATGAGTCCGTCGCCGTATATGACACATCGTCAGATCAAGGTGAGGGGTCGGGTTCCCATGGCTGCCAACGCGCTGGCGCACATCTTCCCGCAGGGGCGACTGGTCTACGGGATGCAGCTCCCGATCCAGTCCCAGAGCGTCATGTACGCGGAGGCGTGGGAGGCGGACGCCACCACCGAGGACCTCGCCGAGATCGCCCGCACCGCCGACCGGGGCGGCTTCGCGTACATCGCGAGCTGCGACCACGTGGCCATTCCGCGCCGGCTCGCCGACACCATGAGCACCGTCTGGTACGACCCGGTGGCCACCCTCTCCTTCCTCGCCGGGATCACCGAGAACGTACGGCTGATGAGCCACGTCGCCGTCGTCGGGCTCCGGCATCCGCTCGTCGGCGCCAAGCAGTACGCCACCCTGGACCGGCTCAGCGGCGGGCGGCTGATCCTCGGGGTGGGCGCCGGGCACGTGCAGGAGGAGTTCGACGCCGTGGGCGCCGACTTCGCGCGGCGCGGGTCCGTGCTCGACGAGACCGTCGACGCGCTCAAGGCCTGCCTCGGGCCCGAGGAGTACCCCGAACACCACGGCGAGCACTACGACTTCAGCGGACTCGGCCAGCAGCCGCGCCCCGCGCAGGAACGCGTGCCCGTCTGGGTGGGCGGCTCGTCGCCCGCCGCCGTCCGCAGGGCCGCCGTGCGCGGCGACGGATGGCTGCCGCAGGGCGACCCGCGCGACAAGCTGCCCGCGCAGATCGCCAGGCTCAAGCGCCTTCGCGAGGAGGCGGGGGTGGCGGAGCCGATCGTCGTGGGGGCGATCGCCGAGCCCCTGTACGTGGGGGAGCCCGGCTGGTCCGTGGGGCGGCGGACGCTCAGCGGGAAGCCGGACGCCCTCGCCGAGTCGCTGCGCGCGTACGGGGCGATGGGCGTGCAGCAGATCCAGGTGCGGTTCCGCAGCCGTGGCCGCACCGAACTCACCGACCAGATGGCGGCGTTCGCCGCCGAAGTCGCTCCGCACCTCAACTGAGAGCCCTGACCTCACGCAAGGAGACTCGTATGGGCAAGCTGGACGGCCGCGTCGTCATCGTCACCGGCGGGGCGCGCGGGCAGGGCGAGCAGGAGGTGCGGCTCTTCGCCGCCGAGGGGGCGAAGGTCGTCATCGGCGACGTGCTCGACGACCAGGGCGAGACCCTCGCCAAGGAGCTCGGCGGGGACGTGGCCAAGTACGTGCACCTCGACGTCGGTCTGGAGGACGACTGGCAGGCCGCCGTGGTCGCGGCCAAGGACGCCTTCGGGAAGGTGGACGGCCTGGTCAACAACGCCGGAATCCTGCGGTTCAACGAACTCGTCAGTACCCCGCTCGAAGAGTTCCAGCAGGTCATCCAGGTCAACCAGATCGGCTGCTTCCTCGGTATCCGCACCGTCGCGCCCGAGATCGAGGCCGCCGGCGGCGGGACCATCGTGAACACCGCCTCGTACACGGCGATGACGGGCATGGCGTACGTCGGCGCGTACGCCGCGACCAAGCACGCCATCCTCGGGCTCACGCGCGTCGCCGCGATGGAGCTGGCGGCCAGGAACATCCGCGTCAACGCCGTCTGTCCGGGGGCCGTCGACACCCCGATGACCAACCCCGCGCAGCTGGACCCGACCGCCGACCCCGATGAGGCGCGGGAGGCCGTCGCCGAGCTCTACAAGAAGCTCGTGCCGCTGGGCCGGATCGGGAAGCCGGAGGAAGTGGCCGCCCTCGCGCTCTTCCTGACCGGGGACGACTCGGCGTACATCACCGGGCAGCCGTTCGTCATCGACGGGGGGTGGCTTGCGGGCGTCAGCATTGTCTGACGGAACGTCAGTAGGGCGGGTCGCGGGTATTGACGGTCCCTGTCGCCGGTGGAACAGTCGTCGCATCGCAATCTGACGGTTCGTCAGAAACTTGTTCGTCAGAACCTCACGAGGATGGTGAACCTCCTTGGAATTCGGTCTCTTTGTACAGGGATACGTGCCCGCCAAGCGGGCCAAGGTCGACCCCGAAGCCGAGCACAAGGCGCTCATCGAGGAGACCGAGTACGTCATCCAGGCGGACAAGTCCGGCTTCAAATACGCCTGGGCCTCCGAGCACCACTTCCTGGAGGAGTACTCGCACCTCTCCGCCAATGACGTCTTCCTCGGCTATCTCGCCCACGCCACCGACCGCATCCACCTGGGCTCCGGCATCTTCAACCCGCTCGCCCCGGTGAACCACCCGGTCAAGGTCGCCGAGAAGGTCGCCATGCTCGACCATCTCTCCGAAGGACGCTTCGAGTTCGGGACGGGGCGCGGTGCCGGGTCGCACGAGATATTGGGCTTCATGCCGGGCATCACCGACATGAACCACACCAAGGAACTCTGGGAAGAGACCATCGCCGAGTTCCCCAAGATGTGGCTCCAGGACGAGTACGTCGGCTTCCAGGGCAAACACTGGTCGCTGCCGCCCCGCAAGATCCTGCCCAAGCCGTACGGGAAGTCGCACCCGGCCATGTGGTACGCCGCCGGGTCCCCCTCCTCGTACGCGATGGCCGGAAAGAAGGGGCTCGGCGTCCTCGGCTTCAGCGTGCAGAAGGTCTCCGACATGGAGTGGGTCGTCGAGTCGTACAAGACGGCCGTCAAGGAGGCCGAGGCCATCGGCGACTTCGTCAACGACAACGTCATGGTGACCTCGACCGCGATCTGCGCGGAGACGCACAAGAAGGCCGTGGAGATCGCCGTCAGCGGCGGCCTCAACTACCTCCAGTCGCTGCTCTTCCGCTACCACGACACCTTCCCGCGCCCCGAGGGCATCCCCGAGTGGCCCGAGCTGCTCCCCGAGTACACCGAGGAGATCATCGAGCTGCTCATCGCCGAGGAGCTGATGATCTGCGGCGACCCGGACGAGGTGCTCACGCAGTGCAAGCGGTGGGAGCAGGCGGGGGCCGATCAGCTCAGCTTCGGCCTGCCGATCGGGATCTCGCCCGAGGACACGAAGAACACGATCAAGCTGATCGGTGAGCACGTGATTCCGAAGATCGACACGGACCCCGTTCACCGCACCACGCGCATGCGGGGTGCCTCCGGCGGTTGAGCCGCCCCCTTTGTGCTGCCCCGGCTTCCCCTCCCGGACGGAGGTCGGGGCAACCCCTTTTGCCCTTCGGGCTTGTCCTCAAGTGCCGGACGGGCCTTCTCCCGCCCACCCACCCGTTCTGGACGGGCTGAATCCGCACCCACAAAAAACCTTCAAGGGGGACGACCTCGCCATGCTCGACCACCTGATCAAGGGCGCGACCGTAGTCGACGGAACCGGCGCCCCCGCGTACACCGCCGACGTCGGCATCCGGGACGGGCGCATCGCCGTCGTCGCCGAGCCCGGCACCGTCACCGAGACCGCCACGACCAGCGAGGACGCCCACGGGCGCATCCTCGCCCCCGGATTCGTCGACCCGCACACGCACTACGACGCCCAGCTCTTCTGGGACCCCTACGCGACCCCCTCCCTCAACCACGGCGTCACCACCGTCGCGGGCGGCAACTGCGGCTTCACACTCGCCCCGTTGAACCCCGCGCGGCCCGAGGACGCCGACTACACGCGGCGGATGATGTCCAAGGTCGAGGGCATGTCGCTGGTGGCGCTCGAAGAGGGCGCCCCCTGGACGTGGAGCTCGTTCGGCGAATATCTGGACGCCCTGGAGGGGCGCGTCGCCGTCAACGCCGGTTTCATGGTGGGGCACTGTGCCCTGCGGCGGTACGTCATGGGCGCGGACGCCGTGGGCGGGCAGCCGACCCCCGAGCAGCTGGAGGAGATGCTGCGGCTCTTCCACGACGCGATGGACGCCGGCGCCTGGGGCCTGTCCACCACCCAGTCGTCCACCCACTCGGACGGCGACGGACAGCCGGTGGCATCCCGGCACGCGAAGCCCGACGAACTGCTCGCGCTCAGCCGGGCCGTCGCCGAGCACGAGGGCACACAGCTCGAAGCCATCGTCGCGGGCTGCCTGGACCAGTTCAGCGACGACGAGATCGATCTCTTCGTCGAGATGAGCGCCGCCGCGGGACGGCCGCTCAACTGGAACGTCCTCACCATCGACGCCGCCGTGCCCGAGCGCGTCCCGCGCCAGCTGATCGCCAGCGAGCGCGCCCGTAAGTCCGGCGGCCGGATCGTGGCCCTGACCATGCCGATCCTCACCCCCATGAACATGTCGCTCGGCACCTTCTGCGCCCTGAACCTGATCCCCGGCTGGGGAGACGTCCTCGGCCTGCCGGTCCCCGAGCGCATCGCCAAGCTGCGCGACCCGGACGTCAGGGGCGAGATGCTGCGCCACGCCGCCAGCAAGGAGGCCGGGGTCTTCCGGCGGCTCTCGAACTTCGACCGGTACGTCATCGGGGACACGTACTCCAAGGAGAACGAAGGCCTCACCGGCCGCGTCGTCGGCGACATCGCCGCCGAACGCGGCCAGGAGGCCTTCCAGTGCCTCGTCGAGATCTGCGCCAACGACGACCTGCGTACGGTCCTGTGGCCCATGCCCTCCGACAACGACCCCGACTCGTGGGCCCTGCGCCAGGAGACCTGGCAGCACGAGGACGTCATGCTGGGCGGCTCCGACGCGGGCGCGCACCTGGACCGCATGTGCGGCGCCCCGTACACGACGCGGTTCATCGGGGACTGCCTGCGGGGCCGCAAACTGGTCGGCCTGGAACAGGCGGTCAAGATGCTCACCGACGACCCCGCGCAGCTCTTCGGGCTGCGCGAGCGGGGCCGGATCGAGGAGGGCTTCCACGCCGACCTCGTCCTCTTCGACCCCGAGCGCATCGACGCGGGCAAGGCCACGCTGGTGCACGACCTGCCCGGCGACAGCCCGCGCCTCGACTCCAAGGCGATCGGCGTCAACGCCGTCTGGGTCAACGGGGTCGAGGCGATCCGCGAGGACCAGGTGACGGGGGCGACGCCCGGGACGGTGCTGCGTTCGGGCCGGGACACCAGGACGGTGAGCACCAAGTGAGCGGTCAACTCCCGGACGCCCAGCGGCTGTTCATCGGCGGCGAGTGGATCGAACCCGACGGCGGGCACTACGAGGTGATCAACCCGGCGACCGAAGGGGTCGTGGGCCTGGCCCCCGAGGCGAGCCGCGCGCAGGTGCACGCGGCGGCGGGGGCCGCCCGCGAGGCGTTCGCCACCTGGTCGCGCACGAGTCCGGAGGAGCGGGCCGCGGTCCTGGACCGCGCCGCGACGATCATGCAGCGCGATCTCGCGTCGTACGCCGAACTCGCCCAGGCCGAGAGCGGCGCGACGACCGGAACGGCGCGCGGGATGCAGGTCGCGGTGTCGGTGGCGCGCTTCAAGCGGTACGCGAAGGGCGCCCTGGAACCGGTCGAGGCGGCGCTTGTGCCGCAGATCAACGAGGCGGGCCCGATGGGCAGGGCGGGCGTAGTGGGGGCGCTCACCGTCCGCCAGCCGGTGGGCGTGGTCACCTGCATCACCTCGTACAACAACCCCTGGGCCAACCCGGCGGGCAAGGTGGCACCCGCCCTGGCCATGGGCAACACGGTCGTGGTCAAGCCCGCGCCGCAGGACCCGCTGTCGGTCTACCGGATGGCGGCGGCCCTCGAGGAGGCCGGGGCGCCGGCGGGCGTGGTGAACGTGGTGAGCGGCGCGCGCCCGGAGGTGGGCGAGGCGGCCGTGGACTCCCGGGACGTCGACATGGTGAGCTTCACCGGCTCGACGTCGGTGGGGCAGCGGATCGCCGAGGTGTGCGGCCGGGACATGAAGCGGCAGCTGATGGAGCTGGGCGGCAAGGGCGCGGCGCTCGTCTTCGAGGACGCGGACCTGGACTCGGCGGTGGCGGGGATAGGGACGACGTACTCCTTCTACAGCGGGCAGATCTGCACGGCACCGACACGGGTGATCGCGCACCGCGCGGTCCACGACGCCCTGATCGAGAAGCTGACGGGTTACATCGGTTTCATGAAGGTCGGCGACCCGCGCGAGAAGGGGACGGTCGTCGGCCCGGTGATCTCGGCGGCGCACCGGGACCGCATCGAGTCGTACGTGGAGCTGGGGCGGAAGGAAGGCGCACGGGTCGTCGCGGGCGGCGAGCGCCCGGCGGGCCCCGGCCTGGACCGCGGCTTCTATGTCGCCCCGACGCTGCTGGCGGAGTGCACGAACGACATGAGGGTGGTCCGGGAGGAGATCTTCGGCCCGGTCGTGGTGGTGGTCCCCTTCGACGACGAGGAGGAGGGCATCGCGCTGGCCAACGACAGCGACTACGGCCTCCTGGACTACGTCTGGTCGGGCGACGTGGCCCGCGCCTTCCGGGTCGCGCGGCGGCTGCGGGCGGGCGGGGTCGGCGTGAACACGATCGCCCGGAACATGGAGGCGCCCTTCGGGGGGTTCAAGAGGAGCGGTGTCGGCCGGGACGTGGGGTCGTACGCGCTGCACGCGTACAGCGAGCTGCAGTCGATCGTGTGGCCGGGTTGATGACGGGGGTGACCTGGGTGACCGGGGTGATGGGGGCCGCGAGTGTCCGCCATGTGAGCTGCGGGATACGGCTCGGGAAAATTTAGAACCAGGGCAAAACGGACAGTGCTGCGGTTCCCGCATACCGGACGGTCTGGCTTTTGCCTGGCAACGGAAACCAATATCCCGGCATTGCCCAGTCAATCAATGGCAGTCGTGCCGCTGGACCCATAGATTGAAAGCCGAACGATCCGGATGTTCATCCTCCGCATGTGGAAACCGCAGCCCTTAACGTCCTGTTCATGACCCAGTTGGACGTACGGCCCCAGGCCGGAGACACGGTAAGCGGCTCCCCCGACGGGGGCGTGCGCGCCAAAGGCCTCGGCGGGAACTCCGTGGGCCTCATGGGCAGCGCGGTCATCGGCATCTCCACCGTCGCCCCCGTCTACTGCCTGACGTCGACCCTCGGCTCCACGGCCGGCGAGGTCGGCCTGGCCATGCCCGCGGTCTTCCTCGCGGGCTTCCTGCCGATGCTCCTGGTGGCCTTCGCCTACCGCGAGCTCAACAAGGCCATGCCGGACTGCGGCACATCGTTCACCTGGACGGTCAAGGCCTTCGGCCCGCGGATCGGCTGGATGTGCGGCTGGGGCCTGGTCATCGCCACGATCATCGTCCTGTCGAACCTGGCGGGCGTGGCCACCTCGTACTTCTGGCTCCTGGCCGGCGAGATCACGAGCAGCGACTCGGTGGCCGCCCTGGACGACAACAAGGCCGTCCACATCCTCACGTGCCTCGCCCTGATCGCGGCGGCGACGGCGATCAGCTATCGGGGGATGACGGCGACCAAGGGGGTGCAGTACCTCCTGGTGGGGCTTCAGCTGGTGGTCCTCGCGCTCTTCGTCGTGATGGCCCTGGGCAAGGCCCGCAGCGGCGACATCGCCGGGTCCATGGACTTCTCCTGGTCCTGGCTGAACCCGTTCTCCGTCCAGTCCTTCGGCGCCTTCACGGCCGGTCTCTCCCTGTCCATCTTCATGTTCTGGGGATGGGACGCGTGCCTGACCGCCAATGAGGAGACCACCGGCAGCGAGAAGACCCCGGGCCGCGCGGCGCTCATCTCGATGGTCGTCCTGATCGGCTCCTACCTCGCCACCGGGATCGCCGCCCAGATGGCCGTCGGCTCCGGAACCACGGGCCTCGGCCTCGCCAACCCGGACACCTCCGACAACGTCTTCGCCGCCCTCGCCGGGCCCATCATGGGCAACGGCCTGGGCATCCTGCTCTTCGTCGCCGTCCTCGCATCGGCCGCCGCGAGCCTGCAGACCACGTTCATCCCGGTGGCCCGCACGGTCCTCGCGATGTCGACGTACGAGGCACTGCCCGCGTCCTACGCGCGCGTGCACCCCCGGTTCAAGACCCCGGGCCGAGCGACGGTCGTCGCGGGCGTCGCGACCGGCGTCTTCTACACGGTCATGACGCTGGTCTCCGAGCACGTCCTGGTCGACACGATCTACGCCCTCGGCCTCATGATCTGCTTCTACTACGCGCTGACGGCCTTCGCCTGCGCCTGGTACTTCCGCCGCGAGCTGTTCTCGTCCGCGCGCGACTTCGCCTTCAAGGGCTTCTTCCCGGTGTTCGGCGGCATCCTGCTGACCGCGGTCTTCGTCAAGACGCTCGTGGACATGTGGAACCCCGCCTACGGCAGCGGCTCCTCCGTCTTCGGCGTCGGCTCCGTCTTCGTGATCGGCGTGGGCCTGCTGCTCCTCGGCGTGGTGATCATGCTGGTGATGGGCCGCAAGAGCCCGGCGTTCTTCCGGGGCGAGGTCCTGAAGCGGGACACCCCGGCACTGGTCGTCGCGGACTGACGCCCGCTCCTCAGCCCGCCAGCAGCTTGTGCAGCGACGTCTTCAGGTTGGTGATGAAGGCGTCGCGGTGTTTCTGGGGGATGAGGTCCAGGGACAGGTACGGGTTGAGGTCTTCCAGTTCGACCAGGAGGAGGCCGCCCGACCTGGTGCGGCAGGCGTCGACTCGTTGGATGCCGTGGTCGATCGTGTTCCAGGCGATGAAGCGGCGGGCGAAGGCCAGGTCCGTGGGGGTCGGGGTGTAGGGCTCCAGGACCCAGCGCCTGTCGGGGTGCGGGGCGTGCAGGGCGTACTGGAAGGTGTCGTCGATGAAGTAGAACGACACCTCGTACGTGAAGTCGATGCGGGGCTGGATGAGGAACTCGTCCTCGGGTGGTGTGTCCCCCGAGGGGACGTGGGTCTCCAGTTCGGGGCGGGTGAGGAACTTCAGGCCTATCGAGTCCGCGCCCTTCTTGGGCTTGATCACGTACTCGGTCGTGTCCGGGAGCTTCTCCACGTCCGAGAGGCGGTCGACCGTGGGGATCACCGGGTGGCCCTCCGCCGTCAGGTCGACGAGGTACTGCTTGCCCGCCATGTCCGCCCTGCCCGTGAGCTGGTTGTGGACGCGGGTGCCGCAGGCCAGTGCCTGGGTGCGGAAGGCGTCGAACGACGACTGGTGGTTCAGGATCGGGCCGCTGTTGCGGATCAGTACGGCGTCGAAGGAGTCCATCAGGGCCCCGGCGTCCAGCGGGTGGCACAGCGCGAGGTCGAACTCCTCGCGCAGGGCGGAGGAGAGGGCGATGTCCTCGTCGCAGTACCGGCGGCCCCGCGCCTGGTAGGTGAGGTCGGTGACGAACAGGACGCGGGGCCTGGTGGGCGGCATGGGTCTCTCCTGGTGCGCGGGGCCTGGGTGCGCGGGTGTGGTGGGGCGCTGGTGGGTCCTCGACTCTAAGGAGGGGGGCTCCCCGGAGGTCGAGGAGCCCCCTGCGCGGCACACCCGCGGGGCCCGCCGCCTAGCTGCGGCCCAGGAACACCGGGTTCGTGAACGCCGCCAGGGGACCGGGGAGGCCCGTCGTCACCGGTGCGTGGCGGACCTCGGCCCGTACGTACGCCGCGTACGAAGGCGTCGTGCGCCACTCCGCCGTGCCGGACCCCGACGCGGGAAGCGCGGGGGCGGTGAAGAGGACGCCCTGGTCCGTCACGAAGCGGATCGTGCAGCCGGGGGCGCCCGTGACGTCCAGGCGGACCGTGACGGGGGCGTCCTGCTCGACGTAGAGGCGCTCGCCGATGCCCGCCTGCTTGCCCCTGCCGCCGGTGGCGGTGAACTTGAGCGTGACGTTCTTGGACTCGGCGACATAGCTGTGGCCCGCGCGGATGCCCGCCTGGATGGCCTCGCGGGTCAGGTCGTCGGCGAGGACCACCGTCTGCGGGGTGCCGACGGGGTCGGGGTCGCGGTGGGCGTCGCTGTTGCCCATGGCCGGGATCCAGGGCTTGCGGCCGCGGACGGCCGCGACGAGCGTGCCGTCCCAGTCGGCCAGGGACACCTCGTCGTCCGGGGTGTACGCGCCGTTCCACACCTCCACGGCGTCCGCTTCCCCGAAGCCGAACTTCCAGTTGCAGCCGATGCAGGTGGCGTGCGGGTGGGCGGGGACGACGAGGCCGCCCGCGTCGCGGATCTCGCGGGCGTACTTGCCGAAGCGGTTGTCGCGGGCGCGGTAGCGCCAGTCGATGAACGTGCCGGGGTCCGTGCCGAGGGCGACCAGGTGGCCGTTGCGGGTGGTGACCTCCTCGCCCAGCATGACGAGGAGGTCGTCGCCGGCCTGGTCGGCCCAATGGGCGTGAGCGGAGTGCGTGTTGTGCTCGGAGGTGTTGATGAAGTCCAGGCCCGCCGCCCGCGCGAGCGCCGCGATCTCGGCCGGGGTGCGCCTGCCGTCCGAGTACCAGGAGTGCAGGTGGCAGTCGCCTCGGTACCAGGCGCGGCCCCGCCCCTTCGCCCGCTCCGGCGGGTAGACGGGCCTGGGCGTCTTGCCGGGTGCCCCGTACTTGAGGGTGATCGTGACCTCGTAGGGCAGGCCCTGCGGTGCGACCGTGTAGGGGCCCAGCGCGATGTTCCAGGTGCCCGCCTTGACGGGGCCCGGGATGTAGCCGGGCGTCGCCTCCTCGGCGCGGATGAAGAACTCCGTACGCGCGCCGCCCGACCAGCCCCGGAATCCCTTGCCGCCGAGCGCCGTGCCGCGCTGGTCGAAGATGCCGATGTCGAGCGCGTTGCCGGGCGTGCCCGCCGGGACGGTGACCTTCTCGTAGGTGTACGTGACGTGGATCTCGCGTACGCCTTCGGGGACTTCGACCGGCAGGTACACGAAGTCGGGTGACCCGGTGGGCAGCGTCCCGCGCACCACCTTGGTCTCGTCGCCACTTCCGGATGCACGCCCTGCGGCGCTCGCGAAGCTCACGCTGTTCAACGTAAGCGCGGCGGCGGCTCCCGTCACGAGCAGACCGCGCCGGTTCAGGGGTGTGTTGACGGGTCTGGCCGGGCGGTGTTCGTCCTCGCACATGTGTCGGCTCCCCAGGGTGTCGGATGGGACTGAAGGGCAACCCTGGTATTCAGCCGTGAACTTCCCGGCAAGGGAAGGCAATTGACGGACCTACGGGCGGTGACGGACTTACGGATGGTGCCGGGCTTACGGGCGGTGCCGGGCCTTGCGCACGCGGCGGAGGGCGATCACGACGATGATGATGACCGCGATGACGGCGATGATCCCGATGAGCAGTCCGGTCCCGCCCTTGGACTTCTTCTTTTTCTTCTTCTTGGGCTTGGACTGCGCCTCGTCCGCCGCCTTGGTGGTCGTCCTGGCGGCACTGGTGCCGGCCGCGTGCGCGGTCGACGCGGTCGACGTGTTCGATGCGGCTGCTGCCGCCGAGGCCGCCGCCGTCCGCGGGGTGGCCGCGTACGCGCCGGCGGACGCCGTGCCCCCCAGCAGCGCCCCGAGCAGCAGCAGGACGGTCGCGAAACGAAGTCGCATGGTGAAATCCCCCCGATTCCGCGGATTCTGTCGATTCTGTCGATTCCGGCGGATCCTAGGCCACGCGGAGCCCCGCGCCTAGGTGCTCGCGCCCGCTGCCCGAAGCACGTCGGCCGTCTCCGTGTGGGAGCCGTGCGTCGCCCAGTACAGCGGGGAGTTGCCTCTGCCCCGGTCCTCGCGGAGGCCGGGGTCCGCGCCGTGGGCGAGAAGTTCGCGCACGGCTTCGGTGTGGCCCCAGCACGCTGCCGCGCACAGCGGTGTGCCCTGGTCGCCGTGGCCGCTCTCCGCGTCGGGGTCGGCCCCCGCTTCGAGGAGCGCCTTGACGATGGGCGCCGTGCCGTGGACGGAGGCGCCGTAGAGCGGGGTCGTGCCGTCCTGGTCGGGGGTCCGCGGGTCCGCGCCCGCACGCAGCAGCGCCTTCACCTCGGCGGTGCGGCCGAGTTCCGCCGCCAGGACCAGTTGCCGCGTCCGCTTCTTGCGGCGTCGTCTGCTCATGAGGGGCAGGGTAGTTCGGCGGGCGCGCGAGGCCGTCGGATTTATCGCTCCCCGTACGCGGCATGGACTCCTGTGGCTCCGGCGGCTAGTAAGTGAGCCCGGCTCCCGTACGAGGACGACGTGAAGGCGCGACGACAGACGGCGTGACGAGACGTGACGAGACGTGACGACGTACGGGAGTGGCACGGCGCCGTACGCAGACGTGACCGGAGGCCAGCCCATGCGCGTTGCCGCCACCCTCTACCTCACCGACGAGACGATCACCCCGGTCCGCCTGGCCCGGGAGCTGGAGCGGCGGGGCTTCGCGGCGCTCTACCTGCCCGAGCACTCGCACATCCCGGTGTCCCGCGAGACCCCCTATCCCGGCGGTGAACTCCCGCCCGAGTGCGCCCGCATGCTCAACCCCTTCGTCGCCCTCGCCCAGGCCGCGGCCGTCACCGACCGGCTCGGCCTCGGCACGAACATCACGCTGGTCGGGCAGCACGACCCCATCGACCTCGCCAAGCAGATCGCGACCCTCGACCACCTCTCCGGCGGCCGTTTCACCCTCGGCGTCGGCTATGGCTGGAACAAGGAGGAGGCCGCCGACCACGGCGTCGAGTGGCGCACGCGGCGCGCGCTCGTGCGGGACCGGATGGCGGTCATGCGCGCCCTGTGGTCCGAGGAACCGACGGCGTACGAGGGGGAGTTCGGGAGTGTTCGGGCCAGCGAGGTCCACCCGAAGCCGGTGCGTGCGCCGCGCCCGCGCAAGGGCGGGCCGCTGTACGGTCCCCGCACCCTCGTCGGCGGAGCCGCCGGGCCCAGGCTGTTCGCGCACATCGCGGAGTACGCCGACGGCTGGCTGCCCATCGGCGGCGGCGGCCTTCGCGAGGCGCTCCCCGCGCTCCGCGGCGCCTGGGCGGACGCGGGCCGCGACCCCGCCGGCCTGTATGTGGCGCTCTCCGCGGTCGAGCCGACCGAGGGGAAACTCGTCCACTACGAGGAGCTCGGCGTCGACGAGGTCATCGTGCAGCTCCCGGCGCTCGGGGAGGCGGAGGTCCTCAAGGCGCTCGACGGGTTCCAGCGATACGTGCCCCTCGCACCTGCCCCGACCAGCAGTCCGGCAACGGGCCCGGCAACCAGCAATGACCTGTAGCTGTTTCTGCGAGAGGTCGCTCGTATGCTCGGACGCATGACCAACAGCGCGCCGCAGGACCCAGGCCATCAGGAGCCGGCCCCCGAGCCGGCCCGACCCACCGCCAACGCCATGCGCCGCGCCCTCAAACGCGCCAGGGACGGCGTCGCGCTCGACACCGCGGAGGCGGCCGTGCTGCTCCAGGCGCGCGGCGACGACCTGAAGGACGTCGCCGCGTCCGCCGCGCGGGTGCGTGACGCGGGGCTCGCGGCGGTGGGGCGGCCGGGTGTCATCACGTACTCGAAGAAGGTCTTCATCCCGCTGACGCGGCTCTGTCGCGACAAGTGCCACTACTGCACCTTCGTGACCGTGCCCGGCAAGCTGCGGCGCGAGGGCCACGGGATGTTCCTCTCGCCCGACGAGGTCATCGACATCGCGCGGCGCGGCGCCGAAATGGGCTGCAAGGAAGCCCTGTTCACGCTCGGCGACCGGCCCGAGGACCGCTGGCCCGAGGCGCGCGAGTGGCTGGAGGCGGAGGGCTACGACGACACGCTCGCCTACGTCCGCGCGATGGCGATCCGCGTCCTGGAGGAGACGGGCCTGCTCCCGCACCTCAACCCGGGCGTCATGACCTGGACCGACCTGCAGCGGCTCAAGCCGGTGGCGCCGTCCATGGGCATGATGCTGGAGACGACGGCGACGCGGCTGTGGAGCGAGCCGGGCGGCCCGCACCACGGCTCGCCCGACAAGGAGCCCGCGGTCAGGCTGCGGGTCCTGGAGGACGCGGGCCGTTCGAACGTGCCCTTCACCACGGGCGTCCTGATCGGGATCGGCGAGACGTACGAGGAGCGGGCGGACGCGCTCTTCCGCCTGCGCTCGACGCAGCGTTCGTACCACGGCATCCAGGAAGTCATCGTGCAGAACTTCCGCGCCAAGCCGGACACGGCCATGCGCGGCATGCCGGACGCGGAGCTGGAGGAGCTCGCCGCGTGCATCGCGGTGGCCCGGCACATCCTGGGCCCGAGCGCCCGCATCCAGGCGCCGCCGAACCTGGTGGACGCGGAGTACGCGCTGCTCATCGGCGCGGGCATCGACGACTGGGGCGGGGTGTCGCCGCTGACGCCCGACCACGTGAACCCCGAGCGCCCCTGGCCGCACATCGACGAGCTGGCGCGGAAGACCGCGGAGGCGGGCTTCACGCTGCGCGAACGGCTCACGATCTACCCGGAGTTCATCGAGCGCGGCGAGCCCTGGCTCGACCCGCGTCTCCTGCCGCACGTGCGCGCGCTGGTCGACCCGGAGACGGGTCTGGCGAACGAGGACGCCCGGCCGAGCGGCCTGCCCTGGCAGGAGCCCGACGAGGGGTACGTCGCCTCGTCCGGCCGCACGGACCTGCACCGCACGATCGACACGACGGGCCGCACCTCGGACCGCCGCGACGACTTCGACGAGGTGTACGGCGACTGGGACGCCCTGCGCGAGCAGGCCGCGCCCGGCATGGTCCCCTCGCGCATCGACGGCGACGTACGGGCGGCCCTGAAGACGGCGGCCGACGATCCGACGCGCCTGACGGACGAGCAGGCGCTGGCCCTGCTGCACGCGGACGGGCCCGCGCTCGACGCGCTGTGCGGCATCGCGGACGACCTGCGCAAGTCCGTGGTCGGCGACGACGTCACGTACATCGTCACGCGCAACATCAACTTCACGAACGTCTGCTACACCGGCTGCCGCTTCTGCGCCTTCGCCCAGCGCAGGACGGACGCGGACGCGTACACGCTCTCCCTGGACCAGGTCGCCGACCGGGCCGCGCAGGCGTGGGAGGTGGGCGCCACCGAGGTGTGCATGCAGGGCGGCATCCACCCGGACCTGCCGGGCACCGCGTACTTCGACATCGCGCGGGCGGTGAAGGAGCGCGTGCCGGGCATGCACGTGCACGCCTTCTCGCCGATGGAGGTCGTGAACGGCGCGACGCGGACCGGTCTTTCGATACGGGACTGGCTCAGCGCCGCGAAGGAGGCGGGGCTTGACTCGATCCCCGGCACGGCCGCGGAGATCCTCGACGACGAGGTGCGCTGGGTCCTGACCAAGGGCAAGCTGCCGACGGCGACGTGGATCGAGGTGGTCAGCACGGCGCACGAGCTGGGCATCCGCTCGTCCTCCACGATGATGTACGGGCACGTGGACCAGCCCAGGCACTGGCTCGGGCACTTCCGCACGCTGGCCGCGATGCAGCGGGATGCGCTGGCCAAGGGGGTGGAGGGGTTCACGGAGTTCGTGACGTTGCCCTTCATCCACACGAACGCGCCGGTGTATCTGGCGGGCATCGCGCGCCCGGGACCGACCACCCGCGACAACCGCGCGGTGGTGGCGATGGCGCGGCTCCTGCTGCACCCGTACATCCCGAACATCCAGACGAGCTGGGTGAAGCTGGGCACGGAGGGGGCGGCGGAGATGCTGCGCTCGGGCGCGAACGACCTGGGCGGCACGCTGATGGAGGAGACCATCTCCCGGATGGCGGGCTCCAGTTACGGCTCGTACCGCTCCGTGAAGGATCTGATCGCGATCGCGGAGGAGGCGGGGCGTCCGGCGAAGCCGCGGACGACGCTGTACGGAGAGGTGCCGCTGGAGCGCCAGGAGGCGGCCGCCGCGTCGGACGGCCACCTCCCGGAGCTGCTTCCCGTCCTGGACTGACTCGGGGGACGTGTCAGCCCTTCGGGGGCGGGGTCAGGAGAGCTCGCCGCCGAAGCGGGCTCCCGCCTCCGGGGTGCCGAGCGAGGACGGGCTGAACGACGTGATGCCGGTCGTCGTCAGGCCCGTCTTCGCGCCGCGGAACAGCCAGGCGGCGCCGGAGTCCTTGGTCGTGCCGTCCTCCAGCGGGGCGCCCACGGTCAGGTCGGCGAGGCCGTCCTTGTTCACGTCGGAGAGCTTGACCTCGGTGCCGAAGTTGTCGCCGGACTCCGAGACGCCGGGGACGCCGGCCGTGGTCTGGTTGAAGGCCTGGGCGCCGGTGCCGGTCAGGCCGTTCGCACCGCCCTTGAGCAGGACGACGGCGCCCGTGTCCCCGGCGGAGTCGACGTCCTCGCCGGGCACGCCGACCGCGATGTCCGGGTAGCCGTCGCCGGTGACGTCACCCGCGGAGAGCGAGTAGCCGAACTGGTCGCCCCGATCGTTCAGGTCGGGGTCGCCCTGCTCGCCCACGCCGGGGACGCCTGCGGTGTCCTGGGTGATCTTCGCGGTGCGGCTGGAGAAGCCGGACGCGGAGCCGTAGACGACCCGGACGGCGCCCGCGTCGTACACCTGCATCTCGGACACCTCGTCGACCTCGCGGGCCACGAGGTCGCCGTAGCCGTCCTTGTCCACGTCGGCGATGACGCCGTTCGTCGTGAACTTCTTGACCGGCGTCGAGGTCTTGGAGAGGCCTTCCTTGCTGCCCTTCCACAGGCGCGAGGAGTACTGCATCTCCTCGAAGTCGTGGCTGGTGACGAGGTCGTCGGCGCCGTCACCGGTCACGTCGCCGACCATGAGCTCCTTGGGCCCGTCGTCTCCGTTCTCGACGGACGAGGTGGAGGCGGGCTTCCCGGCGCGGGTGAACGGGCCGTAGCGCACCTCGAGCGTGGACGAGGAGTTGGCGACGAGGTCGGTCTTGCCGTCGCCGTTGAAGTCGCCCGCCTTCAGGGTCTGGATGTACTCGCCCGGCAGCTCGGTGCCCTGGGTCAGGCCGCTCGCGGAGCCCCAGACCACCACGTCCTTGGGGCCGTTGTTCAGGATGAGGTCGGTGTATCCGTCCCCGTCCAGGTCGGCCGCCTCGGTGCTCCCGCCGAAGCCGCCGCCCTCCTCGGGGTCGCCGGGCACACCCGCGGTGGTGCGGTCGATCTGCTTGGCGTGCGCGGTGTCGGCGCCGGACGCCGAGCCGTAGACGATCGATACGTAGCCTGCGCCGGCGGTGCCGTTCACGGCGCCGCGGTACGCGGAGACGGCGAGGTCGGCGTATCCGTCATGGTTGAAGTCGGTCACGGGCTTGCCCGCCGCGTTGGGGGCCGCGGTTGCGGCACCCGCGGTGGCCACGACGGCGAACGGGGTCGCGAGCGCGGTCACCGCGACGGCGGCTATGAGTGAGCGACGCACTGGTCCTCCTGTGGGGAAACTTCTGTGACGTAAGGGAAGACAGGCGTCCGGCGGTAGTGGTTGTACACCGCAGGTTCTTGTTACCGGCCCCGGACATTTACCTTCAGGTGCCACGGATTTCGGCCGCACGGTTTCGGCCCGGCGGTCCGCGGCCGGTGAAAGACTGTGGGCAGGGCACGACTTGGGCGGTCAGTCGGGTACGCGGGGAGGGTGAGGCCTGTGGTGGCGTCGGGCGGGGCGGCACAGCCGTCCATGCAGGAGCTGATACGCCGCCGGAGGCGGGCGGGGTTCGTCGGGCGCCGGGGCGAACTCGACGCTTTCCGCGCGAACTTCGACGTGCCGCCCGGTGACGACCGGCACCGCTTCCTCTTCCACGTCCACGGGATCGGCGGCGTCGGCAAGACGTCCCTGGTCCGGGAGTGGGAGCAACTGGCGCGCGAGCGGGGCGCCTTGACCGCCTACCTGGACGAAGCGGTGGGCAGCGTGCCCGAGGCGATGGCGGCGATCAGCGCCCAGTTCGCCCTCCAGGGCCGCCGCTGCAAGGAGCTGAACCGGCTCCTGACGGCCCACCGCGAGCGCCGTCACGAAGCGGAGTCGGCATCGGTGGAGGCGATGCTCGACCCGGGGCAGGAGCCCGGCACGGGCGCGCCGCCCCCGCCCTCGGCGGGCAGCATGACGGCGGCCCGCGCGAGCCTGGTCGGCCTCGGTCTGCTGCCGGGTGTCGGAGCCTTCGCCGGAGCGGTGGACCCGGCTCGACTGGCCCAGGGCGCGGACCGGTTGCGCGCCGGGCTGAGCGCACGCCTCGGCAACCAGGACGACGTCCAGCTGGTCCTGTCCCCGGAGCGGGTCCTCACGCCGGTTCTCCTGGCCGAACTGGCCGATGCCGCGAAGGCCGCGCCGTGGGTCGTCCTGTTCTTCGACACGTACGAGAGGACAGCGCCGTTCCTGGACGGCTGGCTGCACGACGTGATGACGACCGACCGGCACGGTGCGTTCCCCGCGAACGTGGTCGTTGTGACGGCGGGCCACCACCCCTTCGACACGGCCCGCTGGGGCGGCTACGCGGACTTCGTGACGGACGTGCCACTGGGCCCCTTCACGGAGTTGGAGGCGCGGGGACTGCTCGCCGGGAAGGGGGTGGTGGCGGAGCCGGTGGTGGAGGAGGTGCTGCGGCTCTCCGGGGGCCTGCCCGTCCTCGTCTCCACCCTCGCCGAGGGCAGGCCCGCCGCCCCGGACGACGTGGGAGATCCCAGCGCCACCGCGGTGGAGCGCTTCCTGAAGTGGGAGCGGGACCCCGTGCGCCGCTCGGCGGCGCTGGCGTGCGCGCTGCCCAGGAGCTTCGACGCGGACGTGTTCCGTGCGGCGGTGGGCGGGATCTGCACGGACGGTGAGGTGCCCGGACTCTTCGGCTGGCTGCGGGGGCTGCCGTTCGTGAGCGACCGGGGCGATCGGGTGCGGTACCACGACGTGGTGCGGGCGCCGATGCTGCGGCTGCAGCGCAATCGCTCGCCACGGGGGTGGACGGAGGCGCACGCGCGGCTCGCGGAGACGTTCGCCGGGTGGCGGCGCGAGGCGGAGACGGTCCTTGAACCGGCGGAGCTGTGGAAGGACGAGCCGTGGCGGGAGCTGCGGCTCGCGGAGTCGTACCACCTGCTGTGCGCGGGGTCACGGGCGGCGTTGCCCGTGGTGCTGCGGGACGTCGTGAACGCCTGCGACAAGGGCGAGGTCATCGCCCGGCGCTGGGTGCAGGTCCTGCTGGACGCGGGAGCGGACGCCGGTGCCGCGGCGGCCGGCAAGTGGGGGCGGGACCTGCTGGACGCGCTGGCGGAAGGGTCGTGCATCGCCGCCCTGGGGCTGCTCGCCGACCGCGCCGGACTCGATGACCGCGGCCAGGCGGTGGCGCGGATGCTGCGGGGGCGCGACCATCGCAACAACGGGGCGTACGAGGAGGCGCTGGCCGAGTACGACCGGGCTCTCGCACTCGATCCGGAGCTGGCGCGGGCCTACTACGGCAAGGGCTCGACCCGCGCGAGGCAGGGCGACCTCGCCGCCGCGATCACCGAACTCGACCGGGCACTCGACCTCGCGCCGGACTACGTCCAAGCCCTCAGGATCCGAGGCGAGTTCCACCGGTCGCTCGGCCACTTCGGTGAGGCCCTCAGGGACCTGGGACGGGCGATCGAGCTCCAGCCGACGGACGCGTTCCCCTGGGCGTCCCGGGGTGCCACCTGGCACAGCGCCGGAGAGCACGACGAAGCCCTCGCCGACCTGAACCGGGCGTTGGAGCTCGACCCCGAATACGTATGGGCGTTGGTCCGGCGAGCGCGGCTGCGGCGTGACCGCGACGAGCACGCGCAGCAGATGGCCGACCTGGACCGGGCGGTCCAACTGGCCCCGGAATCGGCGACGGTGGCGTGCGCGCGGGGTGACGCGCTGCGGATCGCGGGCGACTACGCGAAGGCCCTCGCGGAGTACGACCGGGCCCTTGGGCTCAACGACGCCTATGCGTCCGCGTATGCGAGCCGCGGTGTGACGCATGGCCGCCTGAACCGCCATGACCGGGCGCTGGCGGACCTCGACCGTGCCGTGGAGCTGTCCCCCGGCTACGCCTGGGCGCTGGCCCAGCGCAGCGTGGTTCACACCGCCCTGGGAGCCCACGAGGAAGCGTTCGCCGACGCGGACCGTGCCCACACCCTGTCGCCCGACTCGGGCTGGTTCCTGACCTGCCGGGGGAACGCGCTGCGCTCCCTGGGGCGCCTCGACGAGGCGCGCGCCGACCTGGACCGTGAGATCGGGCGCAATCCGGGCAGCGCGTGGGTGCTCGTCCACCGCAGTGCCGTCCTGCGCGAACTCGGCCTCTACCGCGAGGCCTTGGCCGATCTCGACGGCGCGCTCCTGATCGATGCCGGGAACGGCGGGGCCCTGCGTCAGCGGGCGGCCACCTTGATGGTCACCGGAAGGGCCGAACAGGCCCTGGCCGATCTCGCCCGCTGCGCCGAGACCGGGTCCGCTTCGGCATGGGCCCACCGCAGGGCCGCCGAGATCCACCATTGGTCCGGCCGGAACCGTGAGGCGATGGCCGAACTGTGCGCGGTGGACGCGGCCGGGCACGAGGATCCGAATTTCCTGGAGGAAGTGGGCAAGGCGCACCGGAGGGCGGGGAGATGGGCCCACGCCCGCGACGCGGCCCGCAGGCTCCGCGCGCGGGACGAGGTGCTGGGCACGTGCGACCTCGCCCTGGCGATGAGCGGTTCCGACGGAGTGACCGCTGCCGGTCCGCTGTGGCGGGAGGCCGCCCGGCTGGTGGCCCGTGCGGATCTGCATCCCGCGGATCGCGACTTCGCGGCCGCGCTGACCGCCGCGGGTCTCGAGGACTGGACCGCGCTCGACCACGGGCTCGCACGCGTCCTTGCCGTACCGCGCGAGTGGGACGACCTGGCCGAGCTGGCCGACCTGCTCGCCGAACTCCTGCGCGCCCCCGGAGCCGACCGGCACCGCCTGGCCCCGCGCCTGTCCAGGGTCGTCGCGGCGCGGGACGCCTTTCAGGCGCTATACGCGGAGTCCGGCCCTGTCGCGTAGGTGAGGAAGCCGGACCACGGGCGGCCGGGTCGGCCCACCCCCGTGTGGCCGTGGCATGGACGTTTCGCGGCCCTCCGGAGGCCGATGAAGAGGCCCCGTGAAGACCGGTCAAAAGTGATCTCAGGGGTGACTCTTCAGATATCCCTTCGCCTCCGAACCGACCGTTCCCGGTCGATTACAGTGCTGCGCAGAAGTGCAGGCGGAGAGCAGGGAAGGAGGTGCCGTGAGCACCGCAGCAGCCACCGGAGTCTGGGGCCGCGCCGAGCAGCAGGATTTCCGCAGCCGGGTCCGCGGCACGCTGCTCGGGGCCGCCGTCGGCGACGCGCTCGGCGCCCCCGTCGACTCGCTGAGCCTCGACGGGATACGGGAGGCCCACGGTGCGGAAGGGCTGACCGAGCCCGCCCCCGCTCACGGCAGGCGCGGCGCCGTCACCGCCGCCACACAGCTCACCCTCTTCACCGTCGACGGACTCATACGCGCCCAGGTCCGGCGCGACACCGGCGCCTGGCACCCGCCCACCGATCTGCACCGCGCCTACCGCCGCTGGGCGGCCACCCAGAGCGACTGGGGGCCCGACGAGCGGCGCAAGGAAGACGGCTGGCTGGCCCGTGAGGAGTGGCTCTACTCGCGCCGCTCGCCTGCCCGCGCCTGCCTGACCGGGCTCGGGGACGAGAACATGGGGACGCTCGAAGCCCCCAAGAACCCCGAGGAAAAGGGCGCCGAGGCCGTCACGCGGTCCGCGCCCTTCGGTCTCCTGGTCGGCTGGGAGCCGCAGCTGGTGCTCCAGCTCGCCGTGGAGTGCGCCGTGCAGACGCACGGACATCCCACCGCCTACCTGGCGGCCGGCGCGCACACCATCCTCGTACACGGTCTCGCCCGCGGAGAGTCCCTGGACGGCGCCATCCAGCGGGCCCTCGCGCTCCTTGCCGCCCGGCCCGGCCACCAGCCCGTCACCGACGCGCTGAAGCACGCGCTGGGTGCCGTGCGGCAGGGGATGCCCACGCCCTCCCGGGTGGAGGAGCTGATGGGGGACGGCGGCGCGGAGGGCGCGCTCGCCGCCGCCGTCTACTGCGCCCTCGTGGGCGAGGACATCCGCCACGGACTGCGCCTTGCCGTCAACCACGGGGGCGCGTCCGCCGCCGCGGGAGGCATCTGCGGGGCACTGCTTGGCGCGCTGCACGGGGAGACCGCGCTGCCCCCGGGCTGGCTCACCGAGCTGGAGGGGCGCGCGACGATGCTTGAGCTGGCCGACGACTTCGCGATGGAGATGACGCAGGGGCCCGCGCTGCACGGGCCCGCCGTTTCCTCGCCGGGGTGGCTGGCGCGGTATCCGCGGGCGTGAGGACCTGACGCCGGAGAACGCCGGACGGGCTGCGAACAGCCTGTCCGGCGTTTGAGGGCGAACTCGGCGAAGCCGGTGGTCCACGGCAGGAAGCCGGTGGTCTACGGCAGCCGGCCCTGCGGGGTGACCACCCCGTCCGCCTCTCCCGGCCGGGGCGGAACAACCGCGGCGCCTGCGGAGCCGTCGTCGTCCGTGTTGATCTTCTCGATGATCGCGTCCCGCTCCGGAGTGTCCTCCGGCTTCAGGTGGCCGACCAGGATGTAGAGGATCAGCGAGACCGCCAGCGGGATCGAGACCTGGTACTCCAGCGGCACCCCGCCCTCGACGCTCCAGTTGATCGGGTAGTTGACCAGCCAGAAGGCGAGCAGACCCATCGACCAGCTGGTCAGCGCCGCGGTCGGCCCCGACTTGCGGAACGTGCGCAGCAGACCCAGCATCATCGGGATCGCGATCGGACCCATGAGGCCCGCCACCCACTTGATGACGACCGTGATGATGTCCTTGAACGCGGGGGAGTTGACCTGCGTCGCCACCGCCATCGACAGGCCCAGGAAGACCACCGTCGTCAGACGGGCCGCGATGAGGCCCTTGCGGTCGTTCCAGCTCCTGGCCGCCTTGGACACCACCGGCGCCACGTCCCGCGTGAAGACCGCCGCGATCGCGTTCGCGTCGGACGAGCACATGGCCATCGTGTGCGAGAAGAAGCCGACGATGACCAGACCCAACAGGCCGTGCGGCAGCAGCTGTTCGGTCATCAGGGCGTACGAGTCCGAGCCGTCGGGCTTCTTCGCGTCCACCAGGAGCGGGGACATCCACATCGGGAAGAAGAGGACGACCGGCCACACCAGCCACAGGATCGCCGAGAGCCGGGCCGAGCGCGCGGCCTCGCGGGGGGTCGCCGTGGCCATGTAGCGCTGGGCCTGGTTGAGCATGCCGCCGTTGTACTCGAAGAGCTTGATGAACAGGAACGCCAGCAGGAAGACCGTCCCGTACGGCCCGACCAACGGCTGGCCGTGGCCCGCGAGTTCGGGCTCGTCCCAGACCCCGAAGAATTCGCCGTGGTCGCCGAGCTTGGACACCACGGCCACGAACATCGCGACACCGGCCAGGAGCTGGATGATGAACTGGCCCAGCTCGGTGAGCGCGTCGGCCCACAGGCCGCCGATCGTGCAGTAGATGGCCGTGATCACACCGGTGATCAGGATGCCCTGGTTGATCGAGATGCCGGTGAAGACGGAGAGCAGCGTGGAGATGGCGGCCCACTTGGCGGCCACGTCCACGATCTTCAGGAGCATGCCGGACCAGGCGAGCGCCTGCTGGGTCTTCAGGTTGTAGCGGTTCTTGAGGTACTCCAGCGGCGAGGCCACGTGCAGCCGTGAGCGCAGCCGGTTGATGCGGGGTGCGAAGAGCTTCGAGCCGATGGCGATGCCGAGCGCGATCGGGAACGACCAGGTGATGAAGGACGTGACGCCGTAGGTGTACGCGATGCCCGCGTACCCGGTGAACATCACCGCGCTGTAGCCGGACATGTGGTGGGAGATGCCGGACAGCCACCAGGGCATCTTGCCGCCCGCGGTGAAGAAGTCGCTCACGTTGTCCACGCGCTTGTGGGACCAGACGCCGATCGCGACCATGATGCCGAAGTAGCCGATGAGCACGGCCCAGTCGAGACTGTTCATGTGCCCCCTCCAGGGGTCCGCCTTGTGAACTGCGCTGAAATGCCGTGCACTTCGCCAGTTTCGTGTCATACGGGACGTGGGCGGCCTTGAAGTGCCCGCTCATGGTGGGTTCGGGCGGACGCCGCGGACAACCGCCCGTAAGGTCAAGAGCGAGTAAAATCGTTCTGTTTGCTGACCTTCGTTCACATCCTTGATTCTGGATGACCTTCTGAAGGGACTCTGAAGAGGTTCTGAAGGGGGTCTGAAAACACGCGAAAACGGCTGTACGGGACCCGAGTCCCGTACAGCCGTGGCCTGTTCCGCGCGGCGGTCGACGCCTACCGCATCAGCTCGCCCGCGTTCACCAGAAGCGACTGCCCCGTGATCGCCCGCGCCCGGTCCGACGCGAGGAAGACCGCCGCGTCCGCCACGTCCCCGTCCGTGGCGAGGTCCGGCAGCGCCATCCGCTCCGCCAGGCGCCCCCGCACCTCCTCCTCCGGCACTCCCTCGGTGTGCGCGGTGAACTGGACATACGCCTCGACCGGCGGGCCCCACATCCAGCCGGGCAGCACCGTGTTGACCCGGATGCGGTCAGGTCCCACCTCGTGCGCCAGCGAGTACATCGCCGACGTCAACGCGCCCTTCGAGGCCGCGTACGCCGCCTGCCGCACCTGCGAGGGCGCCGCGACGGCCGACTGCGTGCCGATGAACACCACCGAGCCGCCGCGCTCCTTGAGCGCGGGCAGGCAGGCCCGCGTCATCCGCAGCGTGCCGAGCAGATTGACGTCGATGACCTGCTGCCAGGTGTCGAAGTCGGCGTCCCGCACGCCCCCGAAGTAGCTGTCCCAGGCGGCCACGTGGACGACCGCGTCGATCCCGCCGAAGCGCTCGCGCGCCAGGTCGGCCAGGGCCTCGCACTGGGCCTCGTCGGTGATGTCGGTCGCGCGGTACGCCGTCCGCGTGCCCTCGGGATCGATCTCCGCCGCCGACTTGGCGAGGTTCGCCTCCGTGCGCGCCCCGAGGACGGCCCGGCCCCCGTCGCGCACGACGGCGGCCGCCACCTGGTGACCGAGACCGGCACCGACACCCGAGACGACGACGGTCTTTCCTTCGAGGAGCGAGCGCATGGGGCGCCTCCCGGCTCTGGCAGTTTTGCTGACGGGGCGTCAGAGTATGGGCGTCCACCGGAGGAAGGAAGAGGGGAAAGGGGAGAGGCATGAGCGACGACACCCGCGAGAACACGCGCGAGACCCGGGAGAACACGCGTGAGAACACCCGCAGCGAGGTGTACGGGGAGCTGGCCGGCGTCGGGCCCTACGGCGTGCACCCGGGCCACGCCCTGATCACCATGGTCGAGCCGCACCCGGGCCACGAGTACGCGTACAACCGCTGGTACGAGGACGACCACTACTACGCGGGCGCGATGGCCATGCCCTGGATGTACGCGGGCCGCCGCTGGGTCGCACCCCGCGAGCTCCAACTCCTGCGCGTCCCGAAGGAGTCCGCCGTCGCCCAGCCGGTGACCGCGGGCTGCTACCTCTCCACGTACTGGGTCACCGAGGGCCGCTACGACGAGCACATGAAGTGGACCGTCGGCATCAACAAGCGCCTCAATCGCGACGGTCGCGTCTACCAGGACCGCACGCACGTCTTCACGGCCTTCCAGGACCACGAGGCCACCGTCTACCGCGACGGGGCGGCCGGGCCCCGCGACTTCCACGCGCTGGACCACCCCTACCAGGGCCTCGTCCTGGAGGTCGTCGACGCCGAGTCGGGCGAGCGGCGGGAGGAGCTGCTCGAATGGCTGCGGGCCAAGCAGCTGCCACGCGCCCTGGCCGGGTCACCGGCCGCGATGGTGACGATCTTCCGGCCGACGCCGCTGCCGGGGGACCGCATGACGTACGTGAAGCAGGTCGAGGGGGTCGACACGCGGCTGACGCTGCTCTGGTTCCTGCAGGCCGATCCGCGGGAGTGCTGGCAGGAGCACTTCGCCGGGCGGGCGGATGCGGTTGCGGAGTCGGGCCTCGGGCGGGTGGAGCTGGTGGCGCCGTTCATTCCCACGGTGCCGGGGACGGACCTGTACGTCGATCAACTGCGGTAGCCGATCAGTTCACTTCACTGGTCCGTCCGCTGGCTCGGCGGCGCACGGTCCGCGCGTAGACCGCGCGTAGACCGCGCGTAGGGCCGAGCCCCCTCGGCCGGGACGGCGGGCCAGTCGAGAGGGCTCAATCGGTTCTGCTTATGCGGTTGTTGATCTCTCGCTGATCCTGTGGTGCTGATGCGCGACGTGGTGCCTATCAGCCGAGGTGTGACGTCTCCCGGCCGACCTCGGAGACGAACGCGCGCCACGAGTCGGAGGGAAAGGCGAGGACGGGGCCCTCGGTGACCTTTGAGTCCCTGACCGAAATGGCCGTTGAAATCGGTGACTTGACCTCGACGCATGCGCCGTTTCCCGTGGAATACGAGGACTTGACCCACGTATTCGTAGCGCCCTGATGAATTGCCATGGTTACTCCGGTTTGCCCAGTTGTTGAGTTGCGGTCACCGCCAAGAGCGGCTGCGCCAACAGGTGTTGCTTGATGGCGTGAATGACGCTACTCGCCAACATCGCCGAGTGAAGGGAGCGTTCACTCAACCGGATGGCATATTCCAGTGGGGTCTTCCGCCCCGCCGAGGGCAAGGTGTACCGTGCGGCGCGCTCGCGTGCGGGGCGGTCATATACGCGCTGGGCGATCTAGCGTGCGTACTCTTTCGCGATGTCTGCGATGAGTTGGCGTGATTGGTCCACGTTCAGGGCCTGTGCCCGCAGATGTTCGTACATCACGCTGTACTGCTGGACGTCGTTCGCTTTCTCCAGATAGAGATCGCTCGTCACGCCCTCGATGTAGACCACGCTGGAATCCGCGGCGTCCGGGAATTCGAGAATGGCGTACTGGCCGTTGAGGCCGGGGTGCGCGCCCATCTCGAAGGGAATCACCTGGACGGTCACGTGCGGCAGTTGGGACTGCTCCACGAGATGTTCGAGCTGGTCGCGCATGAGATGCCGGGAGCCGACCACGCGGCGCAGCGCGGACTCGTCCAGGACGGTCCACAGACGCAGTGGATTCTCCGGCGCGCTGATGCGCTCCTGGCGGCGGACACGGACCTGGACGCGCTTCTCGATGTCCGTCGGCGTGGTCTCCGGCAGCGCGCCGGTGATGAGCGCCTCCGCGTACGGACGGGTCTGGAGCAGGCCGGGGACGACCTGCGGGTCGTACACGCGCAAGGAGGCCGCGTCCGTCTCCAGACCGATGTAGACGCTGTACGGGATGTCCCCGAAGGAGTGCCACCAGCCCTGCTGGCGGGAGTCCTTGGCCATTTGCATGAGCGAGTCGACGATGCGGTGGTCCTCCACCTCGTAGACCCCGCAGAGATCGCGTACATCGCGCTGACTGATCGAACGGCGGCCGTTCTCGAGGCGGCTGATCTTCGACTGCGAGACCAGCAGGCGCTCGGCGACCTCCTCGGCCGTCATGCCCTTGAGCTCGCGGAGCCTGCGGAGCTCCTGGCCCAACCGGCGTCGCCTGACGGTGGGATTGACACTGGACGCCACGGACGTGCACCTCCGACTACATGCCTCTACTTTGCGTATCTGCTGTTCAGCAGAGTGCCACCAACGCGTCGCGCACCGCTGGGAAACAGCCGATGTGCGGTGCGAACCGCAATGCGACGCGAAGACGGACATGAGGACTGGTGGTGAGGGGTGCGGCCCGGCTGCGCGGCGCCACGACATGCGGCCGCGCGGGGCGGAGGTACCGGTGTCGTCGTCCGGACGCTCCGGTGCCAGTGCCCCGCGCGGCCCAGCGGCTCCCGTACCGGGTCTGGGGGACTGCGGTGCGGCGTTGCTGTTGCCGATACTGCGGTGCTGCGGTGAGTCTTTACTGCGGTGCGTCGATCGATGCCGACCGGCTAGTGGGCCACGGCACGTGCCATGGACCCGCGGCGCGGCTGCATCGGAACCCCGCCGGGTTCCGGCGCGGTCCTGGCCGGCTGTCGGCCACCGCCGTGTCCACCTGGTCCGCCCGGCCCGCCCGGTCCCGCTGGGGCCGGGCTGCGGCGTGGCTGAGCGGCCACACCGTTCTGGACGTCCATCACGGCGTGCGCCACGAGGCCGCCCATCGGGTCGTGCCTGATCAGGTCCCGGAGACGGGAGCGCGATGAACGCCCCTCGTTGCCGGGGTAGAGGTGCTTGCCGAGTCCCACTGCGTGAGCGAGCGCGGCGAGCGCCGCGGTCCGCGGGTCCGGCGGTACGCCGGTGCGGATCGCACTGTCCAGCCGGGACCTGATGTCCCGGCTGATTGCCGTGTCCGTCGCTTGGTAGCGAGTCGTCGGCAGCACTCCGCACATCTGGCCCGAAACGGCATGCACCATGCCGCACCGCTCCAGGTGCGCGAGGTAAATCTGGCGCAGCCCCAGTCGGGGCCCGCCAATCCAGTGGACTGCCCGAACCGGGCTGCCGCGCCTGCGCAGCAGTTCCAGTGCGGAGTCCAGAGTCGGATCTCCGGTCGGCCGTGGCATCACCACGGCGATACGATCCCCGTCTGGGGCTATCCGTCCGGCCAGCGCCAGCTCCACTAGCTGTGCTCCGGCCAGACCGAGGTCGAGCGACTGCGGCTGCGCTGTGGTACCCGTGGCCGGGTCCAAAGCGAGCAGCAGAAGCTCCTCCGGAATTGTTCTGCGGCTCCTGCCCATCCATGCCTCCCCGCGTGGATGAATGACAGGGTGACCCCTCTCACATTGGTCTGTCGAGAGTGCGTGACCGGTAAGTACGGGAACCAGTAGGTATGTCGTTCTCGTCTACCACGGGGGTTAAGCCCCCACACAGGACACTGGTACATGGTTCGGACAGCGGGTCCGGCCATGTTTTGGCGCAACGGCAACGCGAGCGGCATGGCGTACGAGGAGGCATCGGTGGCGGGCGAGACCCCCGACAGGTCGAAGCAGCGGAAGTCGTCGGGGAAACCGACTGGGGCAGAACCGTCCGTGCCGGCACCGGAGGAACGCGACCCGCGTCTGGCGGTGGCCCGCGAGGTCCCCGCGGCGCGGGAGGAGTCCCCGGCGAAGGAATCCCCGGCGAGCGAGGAGCAGCGCCAGGACCGGGCGACGACGGTCTTCTCGACGAAGGCGGTCGCGGAAGCGGCGGCGTCCGGGACCGCGGGTTCCGGGGACTCCAAGGGCTCCGCGGAGTCCGAGGGCTCTGAGGGCTCCGCTGAGGGCTCCGCGAGCGCCGAGGGCGAGCCCAAGGGCGCGGAGAAGGGCGACGCGCGGCTGCGGGCCGCAGTGGCGGCGTGGGTGGCCTCGGCGGACGAGGAGGCCCCCGAGGCCGCGGATGCCGGGAAGCCCGCGGAGAAGGCGGCTGCGACCGGCGAGGAGAGCTCCTCGGAGGAGGGCTCCTCCGGCGCCGGTGCGGCCTCCGACGCTTCGGCTGCGTCCGGCGACTCCGATGAGGCCGGTGACGCTGGCGACCCCAAGTCCGAGGCGACCGCCTCGGGCGTGGCTGCGGCTGCGGCCGGCGCGCGGAAGGATTCCCCCGACGCCGAGGCCCCGGCTGATGGCAAGGCCGAGACCGATCCCTCCGAGGAGGACGTGGCTGGCGCAGGGGAGAGCGGGTCCGACGCTTCGGCTGCGTCCGGCGACTCCAGCGACTCCAGCGACTCCGGCGACTCCGATGAGGCCGGTGACGCTGACGACCCCAAGTCCGAGGCGACCGCCTCTGGCGTGGCTGCGGCTGCGGCTGCGGCGCAGGGCGCCGACGGCGACGAGAAGGATTCCCCCGACGCCGAGCCGGGTGCCGCCGCCGACGCCTCGGAAGGTTCGTCGGACGACGCCGACGAGACGCGTGAAGCCGACGCGGCCGACAGCGACGCCGACGCCGACGAGAAGGCCGGGAGCAAGGCCGAGGGCGAGCCCAAGGCCAAGGCCAAGGCCCCGGAACACCCCTCCGGCGGAGTCGACCAGGCCACCGCCGTCTTCAAGGCGTTGCCCCCGAAGGCGGTCGACCAGCCGACCACCATGCTCAAGATCGGCGACCACAAGCCGGGGGCCAAGAAGCCCGAGGACAAGCCCGCCGCAAAGCCGGAAGCAAAGCCGGAAGCAAAGCCCTCCGCCAAGCCGGAAGGTGCCGCCGAGCGCACCAGCAAGTTCGTCGCGCTCAAGCCCCTGGACAACGCACCGTCCAGCGGCGCGCTGCCCCCGGCCAAGGCGGCGGCCCCCGCGGCCGGAGCGACCGCGGCCGGAGCGACCGCGCCCGAGAAGGAGAAGGCCGCCGAGCCCGGCAGCGTGGGCCCCGAGCGCACCACCCAGCAGCCGCTCCCCCCGCGGCCCGCGCTCGACCTGCTCGCCGAGCTGACCAACACCCCGCCGCCGCCGGAGACCCCGGTCCGCACCGCCGTGCGGAGGGTCAAGATCTGGACGCCGCTGGTGCTGCTCATGGTGGTCGTCTTTGCGGTCGTACAGGCTGTGCGCCCGCTGCCGACGCCCACCCTCACGCTCACCGCGAAGGAGACGGTCACCTTCGAGGGAGGCAAGCCGTCCATGCCGTGGCCCAGCAAGGGCCAGGCGGCGATGGACGTGAACGGCATCGGGACGTTCGGCACGTCCGGCGACCAGAAGCCCGTGCCGATCGCGAGCATCGCCAAGGTCATGACGGTCTACCTCGTCCTGCGTGACCACCCCCTGAAGCCGGGCAACAACGGCCCGGACATCCCGGTCGACGCCGCCGCGGAGAAGCACTACGAGACCGGCAAGGCGGGCAACGAGTCGGTCGTCAAGGTCTCCGAGGGCCAGAAGATCAAGCAGTACGAGGCGCTGCAGGCGGTCATGCTGCCGTCCGCGAACAACATCGCCAAGCTGCTCGCCCGCTGGGACACCAAGAGCGATTCCGAGGACGAGTTCGTCGCGAAGATGAACAAGACCGCCAAGGAACTCGGCATGAAGAACACCCACTACACGGACCCCAGCGGCCTGGACAAGACGACCGTCTCGACCGCCGAGGACCTCGTGAAGCTGGGCCGGGCCGCGATGGAGGACCCGGTCTTCAACGAGATCTCGCGCCAGCCCAGCTACAAGGACCTCAACGGCGACAAGCAGAACAACTTCTTCGGGCTCGTCCCGACGGTCGCCATCGGCATCAAGACCGGCACCACCACCGCGGCGGGCGGCAACATCCTCTTCGCCGCGGAGAAGAAGGTCGGCGGCGAGACCCGCACGATCATCGGCGCCGCCCTCGGCCAGTACGGGCAGGACGGCGTGGCCAACATCGACCAGGTCACCGGGGTCACCCGCAAGCTGATCGAGGCCGGTCAGGGCGCGCTCACCGCCAAGACGATCGTGAAGAAGGGCGATGTCGTCGGCGAGGTCGACGACGGCCTGGGCGGCACGACCCCGGTCGTCGCCACCAAGGACGTCTCCGCCGCGGGCTGGTCGGGCCTGACCGTGAAGCTGAAGCTCGGCGAGGACGGCGGCGAAACCATCCCGCACTCGGCGAAGGCCGGTACCAAGGTCGGGGTCCTGAGCGTCGGCGACGGCAAGGACGGCGCCGTCGAGGTGCCCGTCGCGCTCCAGAAGGACCTCGCGGAGCCGGGCTTCGGAGCCAAGCTCCAGCGCGTCGGCTGAGGCATACGCGGCAGGCGTACGCACCAGGCATACGCACCGGGTGCGGGCGGTGGCACAAGCCGCCGCCCGCACCCGCGCCTTGGCCGGACTCCGCCGGACCCGCGCGGAGGGAGCCCCCACCCCGGGCTCCGTCCGTGCTGTGCGTGCTAGCGTCCTAAGTTCGGGGGTAGTACGCCGGGGCTGTGTGACGGGGTGTTCCGGGACGGACCCCCTGGCACGCCCCCCGGACGGACAGAGAACGACACGGGGAGTGCCGTAAGTGGCCACAGCGGAGCCGACGCGAGCCGACGACGCCGATCCTGATTCCGGCACCGGTGGCGGCACCCGCACCGGGGCGCGAATACAGCTGCCCGCCCAGCGCCGCACCCAGCCCGCGGCGCCCGAACGGGCCTCCGCATGGCACCGGTTCCTGCGCCACCCCGTGACCATCACGACGGTCGTCGCGGCCGTCCTGCACGTCGTGTGGTTCTTCACCTTCGCCAACAGCGGCGGAGACCTCGCCGCGCAGGACGCCTGGGCCGAGTTCGTCGGCCGGCACCCCGACTCCGCGTACAACCTCGCCTGGTACGGCGGGATGCACCCGGTGTCGTACAGCGTCGTCTCGCCGTATCTGATGTCGGTGCTCGGCGTCCGGACCACGATGATGATCGCCGGTACGGTCTCCGCCGCGCTGCTCACGATGATCCTGATCCGCAGCCGTGCGGTGAAGCAGCCGCTGTGGCCCGCGTTCGCGGGTGTCTTCGCGCTGTTCTGCAACGCGGTGTCGGGCCGCGTGACGTACGGCCTCGGCCAGATGTTCGCGCTGATGGCCGTCGCCGCCGTCTTCTGCTGGCCCTACCGCTGGCGCTACAAGCGGTGGGCGAAGGCCCTGGTCGCCGCGCCGTTCGCCGCGCTCGCGACCATGGGGAGCCCGGTGGCCGGACTCTTCGTGGGCCTGGTCGCCGTCGCGCTGTTCCTCAGCAAGCGCTATCCCGGGGCGTACGCCCTGGGGCTCGCGCCCGCCGCCGTCGTGGGCATCTCCGCGTGGCTCTTCCCGTTCTCCGGCACGCAGCCGATGTCGTTCGGGTCGGCCTCGCTGCCGCTGATCTGCTCCGGCCTGGTCTTCTTCCTCGTACCGAAGCACTGGAAGACCGTGCGGATCACCACCGCCGTGTACGCGGCCTTCGTGCTCGGCGTCTGGCTGATCAGCTCGCAGATCGGCTCCAACATCACCCGCCTCGCGATGTCCTTCGGGGGCGTCGCGCTGCTGGCCGCGCTGCCGTTCACGGTGAAGAAGTCCCGCAAGTGGTACACGATCGTCCTGGCGCTCTTCGCCTTCACCGGCTGGGTCGGGTTCAAGGCGGTCGACGACATAGTGCACACCACGCCCCAGGCCTCCTGGACGCGTGAGCTCGCGCCGCTGGTGAACGAGCTGCAGGAGGTCGGCGCCGAGAAGGGCCGCGTCGAGGTCGTGCCCGCGCGCAGCCACCGAGAGGCGTCCGCGCTCGCGCCGTACGTGAACCTCGCCCGCGGCTGGAACCGGCAGGCGGACATGGAGCGCAACCCCCTCTTCTACGACGACACCCTCAACTCCGCGAACTACCACGAGTGGCTCCAGCGCTGGTCCGTGCATTACGTCGTGCTGCCCAAGGGCGAGCCCGACGGGGACGGCGGCAAGCGCGAGGCCCAGCTGGTCGAGAAGGGCCTGCCGTATCTGAAGCAGGTGTGGGTCGACTCGAACTGGCAGCTGTACGAGGTCACCGACCCGACCCCGCTCGCCGAGCCGCCCGCGGTCGTCGACCGGGCCGAGGCGGGCGGCATGACGATCGAGGTGAAGAAGGCGGGCCGCGTCCTGATCCGCGTCCCGTACTCGCCGTGGCTCAGCATCGTGGACGCCGACGGCAAGGGCGTCGAGCGCCCGAAGGAGACCGAGGAGTCCAAGCGCCAGCGCGAGACGGACGAGGACGCCCCCAAGGAGTTCGACAACGTCAACGGCTGCCTCATGGAGGCGAAGGAAGACGCCGAGGGCGACAAGTGGACCGAACTCCTGGCCCCCGGCCCCGGCACCTACCGCCTCGGCGCCCCCTACCAACTCCCACGCGGCACGGCCTGCCCGGAGGAACTGCGCGAAAGCGCGCGCTAGCCGGGCGCCAGCCGAAGCGGCCAGAACGGCGGGCCCCCGGGCCCAGCCTCACCGAGGCAGGACCACCCGGCACCGGGGCCCCGGGCTCCCGGCGCTCGGGCCTTCGGGCCCCCGGGACGGCGAGTCACTCGGGGTTGCTGGGGCGCTGGCTCCCCGGGTTATGGGGACGGTGGGCACCCGGGCTGCCCTACCACCGGGGTGTTCAGACCCCCGGACACCCGCACCCCGAGGCTTCCGGGCTCCGGAGCATCCGTCACCTGCGAAACCCGGCCGCCCGGCTGCCGGGGCGGTGAGTCGTCCGGCCTCCCGGCTTCCCGGCCGCTGGCTCGCCGGGGGGCCGGGGGGAGGGTGCCCGGGCTACTGGAGCACGGAGGGGGTGAGAAACCTGCGCCCCGAGTCTCGGGGCGTCGAGGTGCTTACTCGCTCACCGGGAACGCCACGTCGCACACCTGGTCGTCCGGGCCTGCCGTGTCCCATTCCACGAAGTAGATCTCGCGGCACGGGCCCGTGACCTTCAGGCCCTCGCGGGCCACCCACGCCTCCACCGCCTCGAACGCGCCGAGGATCTGCGGGTAGGAGACCTGGGCCTTGGTGATGCGGGTGTAGGCGATCCGGTGGGCGGGCTCCACACGGGAGCTCGTGCCCCGCCGGTCGCCCGTCCTGCGCGCCCACGCCCTCGCGGCTTCCGCGTCCCTGACCGGCACGCACGCCTCCGCGGGGCCGTCGCTGTCCTGGGTGACCTCGGCGTGGTAGACGACGAACGGCGAGTCCGCCATGCCGCCGCACTCGCTCTCGGCCGCCTCCTCCAGGCGTCGCGTGGACGCGTCGATCCAGACCGGCAGCTCCTCGGCGAGCAGGTGCCTGCTCTCGCAGATGACGTACTGCTCCGGCACGTCGACGGTCTTGACCTCGAACTCTTTCCCGTACATCTCGGAACCTCTTCCAGACAGTCGTCCACGGAGGTACCCCACGAGCGTGCGCTGCTCCGCGTGCCGCTCCTCGACGCCCGCCCAGTAGGCGGTGACCGCCCGCCCCGCCTGCTCGCCGTCGAGCCGTACCGTCACGGCGATGTCCGCGAGCGGCATGCCCAGGCGGCGCAGCAGGACGACCATGCGGGCGCTCTCCACCTGCGTCGCGCGGTAGTGGCGGTAGCCGGTGGACTCGTCGACGTACGCGGGGGTCAGCAGGCCCAGGCGGTCGTACAGGCGCAGTGCCTTGGGCGAGAGCCGTGCGCGGGCGGCGAAGTCGCCGATGGTGAGCAGCGGTTCGTCGCCCGTCGGTGCGTCTTCCGGCTCATATCCCGGCCCGCCTTCCGGTCCGTCTGCCTGTGCGGATTTCTGCGCGTGCGCGTCCATGAAGGCATCCTCCGTCACCGGGCCCCTCGGCCCGGCACGCAGGACGATGGGCTCTGCCCCAGGGGGAAGGTCAACCGGTGCCGGGCGGTCGGGGCGGCACGGGAGGCGCGCCCCGGGGGCCGTAGTACGCCTGCGCCTCCAGCCACCGGCGGTGCCTGCCGCGCCGTACCCCCACGATGATCGCGATCCCCGCGCCCGCGAGCAGGCCGAGGAGCGGCACGACGACGGTCACGACGATGCCGCCGACGAAGGACGCGAGGTCGGCGTCGTCACCGGGCGCGAAGGTGAGAATGCCGCGCGGGTCGTCGCACGTCACGCGGTAGTCCGCTGCCGTGTCCGACTTCAGCACGAACACCCGCTGCCACTCGACGCTGCCCTTGGTCACGGTGAAACTGCCGTCGGGCGTGGTGACGCGCGGCGCGGAGCCGGAGGGGCCGGAGACGACCTCGCAGTGCGCACGTGCGGCGAAGGGGCTGCGTACGTAGATGGCGGCGTCGTCCTCGGGACCGATGCGCACCGTGACGGACCGCCCGCTCACGAACGCCTTGCCGTCGTCGACGGAATCCACCGTGGAGGTCAGCGTCATGACGAAGCTCGCGATGCCGATGCCCACACAGATCGCCGCGATCACCCCCGCGACGACGAACCACCGCCGCCGGGGCCGCAGTTGCCGCGCGTCGATGCGTGGCGGCGGCCCGGGCGGTGGCCCATAGGGATACATATCGGAACGATGACAGCCCGCCGACGGTTGGGGAAGGGCCCCGAGGATGAGGTGCGGGGCCCTCAAGGATGAGTTGCGGAGAGCCAGAGGATCATCACTGACTCTGGGGGACCCTTCACCCCTCACCCCTCACCCCTCACCCTTCACCCCTCACCCTTCACGTAGTCCTGCCAGATGCGGACGGGAAAGACGTTGCCGTGCTGCGAACGCGCCCCGCCCACACCGGACATGGGCATCAGCTGCGCCTTGCCCGGACTGGTCCGGAACATCGTCACGGCGGTCGACAGCTCCCCGGTGGTGGCGGTGAACCACGCCGAGCGGAGGCGGTCCTGGTCGCCGGTGCGCCCGGCGGTGACCGGCCTGCGCAGGGCCGATGCGCCGACACCGCGCATGGCACCGGCGGCCTCGTCGGCCACATCCGGGTCCAACGCCCGCCGCGCGCCCGGCCTTTCGAACCCGCCGACCGGCTCGTCGTCCTTCACGACCTTGGTCACCGAGTAGGGATCGTGCCGCAGGCCGCGGTTGACGAAGGTGCTGTAGGCGCCGGCCATGCGGATCGCGCTGGGGGTCGACGTACCGACCGGAAAGCTCCGATCCAGGCGCGCCATGCTGCCCTCCAGCAGCCCGGAGGCCACGGCGGTGCGCCGCACCCGCTCCAGGCCGACGTCCTTGCCGAGGCGTACGTAGGTGGCGTTGCCGCCCTTCGCGAGGGCCCGGCGCAGGGTGGGATGGGCGGAGTCCGACCCGTCTGCCAAGGTCGAGCCGTCCGCGGAGCCCGAGCCGTGCGCGGAGCCCGAGCCGTCCGGGGAGACCCCGCCGACGGCGTCGGGGGCGGCCGACTCGCGCAGGAGGCCGTCATCGCCGTAGAAGCTCCCGGCCGAAGCGGGCTGCCACCGCGTATCCCGACCGACCGACGTACGCAGTCCGTGTTCGAGGGCGGAGGCGAGCACGAAGGGCTTGAAGGCGGACCCGACGGGGACGCCGGAGGTGTCGGCGTTGTTGGTGAAATGCTTGGTGGCGTCGGCCCCTCCGTACAGGGCGACGATGGCGCCGTCGGACGGACGCACGGAGGCGGCGCCCACCTGCACGCCCTTGTCGGCGGGGCGCTTCTTCGGATCGATGTCGCGGTCGAGCACGCGCTCGACCGCGCCCTTCAGGCGCCGCACCTTCTCCTTGTCGAAGGTGGTGTGGATCTTGTAGCCGCCGCGGGCGAGGTCCTTGTCGGTGAGGGCGGTGTGCTGCTTGACGTACTTGTTCGCGACGTCGACGAGATAGCCGGTCTGCCCGCTGAGGCTGGTGGTCCGGGACTCTTTGTGGGGCTCGGGGTAGGTGGCGAACCTGGCGCGCACCTCCGCCTTCATGAGTCCGGCCCTGACCTGCCGGTCGAGAATCCACTTCCAACGGGCCTCGGAGCGCCGGTGGTTGGCGCGGCTGGCGGACGGGTCGTACTGCTCCGCGCCCTTCAACAGGGCGGCGAGGGCGGCGCCTTGGCTGGGGTTCAACTGCCGGGCGGGGATGCCGTAGTAGGCATGGGCGGCGGCCTCGATCCCGTAGGCACCGCGCCCGAACCAACTGGTGTTGAGGTACCCCTGAAGGATCTCGCGCTTGCTCTTCTTCCGGTCCACCTTCAGCGCGATGACGAACTCCTTGACCTTCCGGGTCACGGTCTGGTCCTGGGAGAGGTAGGTGTTCTTCACGTACTGCTGGGTGATGGTGGAGCCGCCCTGGGTCTCCTGGCCGCGGACCATGTTGACGGCGGCGCGGGCGAGGCCCGTGGGCGAGACGCCCGAGTCGCTGTAGAAGGTGTCGTTCTCGGCGGCGATGACGGCGTTCTCGACGGCGTCGGGAATCTCCGAGAGCCGTACGTTCTGCCGGTTCACGTCACCGGTGCTCACCATCTGGGTGCCGTCGGCCCAGTAGTAGACGTTGGCTTCGCGCCGGGCGGCGGCGTTCTCGTCGGGGATGTCGACGGAGGCGTACACGAGGGCGAAGAGGCAGGCGAGGGAGGCGATGGTGAGGGTGACGGCCGCGCCCCACTGCCGCCAGGAGGGAAGCCACCGCCGGAGCCCGAGTCTGCCGTGCCGGGGATAGTCGACGAGACGGCGGCGTGGCTTGCGGGCGCGTGCGCGGGGGCGGACGCGGGGGCGTTTGGGCTTGCGCGCGGGCTTTCCCTGAGTGTGTGTCCCCATGGTGGAGGAGAGGGGGGAGGTGGGGGTGGGGGTTGGCCGGGGGCGTATTAGGGGGATGTAACAGCGTCCCAGTGAGGGAAGTGGTGGCGGGGCCCGGCCGCAGCGGCTCCCCTTGGCCACGGCCGGCCCGCCTCAACCATGGGAGCCGACGCTGCGGGAGTGTGCCGGCATCCATGGGAGCCCCAGGGCCGGTGGCATGGCCGGGCCAGGACCTGCACGGACCGCTGCCACCGGGGTTGTCTCACGTGTTCCCAGGCCGGGAGGCTCGACACAGGTTGAATTCGCGAAAGCGCCGGGAACCCGCGTTCGTCCTCGGAGCGGGGCTGCCCTTTCGGCCGGTCACTTCCTGCACAGGGCGGTGTCGAGAAGCTTGTCGACGTTGGCGAACCCCTTGGCGGTGGGCGGCAGGTCGGCGGTGACGGCGATCGTGGCGGCGCGGCCGTCATCGGTGACGCCGGGGGACGTGTGGTAGCCGGGAGTGTCGCCGCCGTGGCCCCATACGAGGCCGCCGCAGCTCAGCGGGGTGCTGGTCAGCCCCAGTCCGAACCGGACGCCGGGGCCGTAGCCCGCGTCCGCGGGGACCTTGACGGTGGAGCGCATCTGGGCGAGTTGCGCGGGCTTCAGCAGCTCGCCGCCGATCAGCGCCGAGAAGAAGCGGTTCAGGTCACTGGGCGTGGAGATGAGCTGCCCGGCCGCCCAGCCCCAGGAGGGATCGAGTTCGGTGATCTCGTCGAGCGGGGCGCCGGGCTTCGGCGCGTGGTAACCGCGGGGGTGCGCTTCGCGTATGCCCTCCTCGCCGACGCCGGGGAAGTAGGTGTGGCGCAGCCCGATGCGGTCGATGATCCGCTCGGTGATCTGCTCGGCGAGGGGCCGGCCGGTGACCTTCTCGATGAGCAGCCCGGCGACGATGTAGTTGGTGTTGCTGTACGCCACGCTGGCTCCGGGGGCGAAGTTCGCCTTGTGCTCCAGCGCGATGTCGATCAGCTCGCGGGGCTGGCGGTAGGTGTGGCGGTCCTTGTCGAAGACGTCCTCCAGGATGAAGTCGGTGTAGTTGGGCAGCCCGCTGGTGTGCTGGAGGAGCTGGCGGACGGTGATGTCGCGACCGTCGATGCCGTCGCCGCGCAGCAGCCCCGGCAGATACTTCTCGACGCGCGCACCGAGCTTGACCTTCCCCTCGCCGACCAGCTGAAGGACGACGGTGGCGGTGAAGGACTTGGTGTTGCTGCCGGCCCGCACCTGCCCGTCGACGGGCACCTTCGCCTTGGTGCTCAAGTCGGCGACACCGGCGGTGTAGTCGCGACTGCGCCCGTCACGGCCGACGGTGGCGGCCAGAGCGGCGGGAAACCCGTCGTCGCTCACGAGCCGCTCCATGCCCGTGCGTACGACATCACGCGGACCGTGCGACTGCTGCGGCCCGGCGGAGGCGGGCAAGGTACCGCCCACGGCCAGAGCGGCGGCGACCACGGCCACGAGCGCGATGCCGCGCCGCCGCCCGGACGACGGACGGCGGACGGGCTGGGACGACTGAGAACGATCAGACATGGATGAACTCCCCTGTGGAACGGTCCGGTTGCACCGATCTGCGACCGGGCACGCCCAGCCTGCGCCCTCAAGATCCCCAAAACCATCCGGCCACCGGGCCCACCCACCTGGGGTTATCCCCAGCTCCTCCCACACTCGCTGCGAAGTGGGCTGTTGGGCCCGCTTCGTTGAATCATCGGGCTGTGCTCAATCCGCGACGGGCTTCCACTGGTCGGCCTCTCGTGCCGCCGCGCGGGCGCCGAGGAATCCGACGGTGAGTGAGACCACGGCGCACGTCGTGATACCGGCTGCCAGGACGGTCCAAGACACGGACCCCTCCTGTACCAGGGAGATGAAGAACACGGAGTGCCATGCGGTCACTGCCCCGGTCAGGACCGTGGCGATGAGCAAGGGGACGGTCAGGTGCCATGAGCTCACGGACCGGAAGACCCGGCGGTGGCCCGTCAGGACGGAGAGCGGGGCGAGGGCGTGGCGGATGCGTACGAATTCGGCTGCCGCGCTGACCGCACCGGCCACCAGGATGAAGAGGATGCCGGTGACGCCGAACAGCTGGATCCAGTTCGCCAGATGGGCGCGCGAGGATCCCAGCCAGTTTCCCCCCAGCGTCTCGACCTGAACCGAAGGATTGGGAAGCGTGTACGCGGCCTTCTTCACCGCGGCGAGGTGACCCGGTTCGGGTGTCACGACGACGAGGGACTGTGTGCCGTCCGGCTTCACGGCGACTTGGTCGGTCTGGGCGAACTTGACGTCGCCGTACCAGCGGCGCATCTCTTGCACTTGAGGGCTGGTGCCGGCCGGTGTCTTCGTGTCCCTGGGACAGGCGACGTGCAGGGTGCGCAGGTCTCGGCAGGAGCCTGCGATCGTCACCCACGGATCCTTCGGTGGGCCTGGATCGTGGAAGGCGCGGACGAGTAGGAGTGACCCGGCGGGAAGGGAGGAGCGGAACTGGTCCGTCTGCGCCTTGGTCATGCCGCCGGTGGTCAGCTGAATGACCGTGTCCTTGATCCGGTGGTGCGTGTCGGCGGCTACCTGCGAGCGCACTCCGAGCCTGCTGGTCCACACCTGCATCTGCGCGACGATCCCGATGCCGATCACCATGGCCAGAGCCAGGCGCACGATGACGCCGGGATGCGTGTGCGTCCACCGTCCGCCGATCAGGCGGCCGGCGTGCCCCTTGCGCCTGCCGTTCTCGGCGAGCCAGGAGCCCAGGTGGCGGGTGACGAGAGCCACGACGGAGGACAGAAACGCCCACATCACGACGGTTCCACAGGTGAACACGGCCAGTTGCGCTTTTTGGGGCGCGTACTGGCTTGTCAGGACCAGCGCGATACCGACGCCACAGAGGGCCAGGCGCCATGCGGGAACACGCGAGGTGAAGGAGGACGGGCGGGTGGACCTGCCGTCCCGGTGAACGCGGTGCGTGGCCACCACGATGCTCAGCACGGCCAGCAGCGATACGAATGCCGCCCCGACGGCGGTGGGCCATGCGGCCAGTACGTCGCGGTGGTCGAGGATGTATCCGGTGGGCCCGAGACGGATGTCCCACAAGGCGGCGACGGCGTACGGGACGAGTGCAGCGAGGGTGCCCAACGCCGCGGGGAGCGCGGCCTCACCGACGTTGACGATCATCCGGTGCCGCCATGTCCCGCCGAGGGCCTGCAACAGACTGCTGCGCCGGTCACGAGAGCGGGAGCCTACCCGCGCGGCAACGACCGTCAGGGCGAGGGCGGGCAGTCCGGTCAAGGACCACAGCGCCAGGAGAGGTGACGTCACCGACGGCTGATCGGGCATCTCTCCCGTCGCTCCGCCGCCGGCACCGAAGGCGGCCACAGGCATCCACCGGTCATCGTCCTTCGGCGGAGTGTCCGCCACCCGGACATAGGCGATCCGCTCGGAAGGAGTGACAAGGCCATCGGTGGTGATGGTTCCGGCGAACGACCCGTACCGGCTGCGGACCCCCTCCGAGCCACCGGCGCGCAGAAGTTCGGGCGACAGCAGCACCTCGCCCGGCTTGGGCCAGCGAGTCACACCGGCAGGGAGGGGAGCCTTCTGTGTGAGGGGGTGGAGGAAGATGACGGACACGGGACGACTGCCGACGGAGTCGGCGCCCTCTCGATACAGCAGTTCCGCATGCTTGCTGTCGGTGATCACCGCTCCGCGAGCGTCTGCCCTGCTCTCGCGGCCGTCGAAGGTGGCGACGGTGGCCACGGTCGCCAGGGCGACGAAGGCGACGGCGAAGGCGGCACTGAACAGGCCCCACCAGCGCAGGCGGTCACCGGGAGTGGAGCGTCCTGCGGCCAGGCCGATCCTCATCAGTGTGCCTGTCGCGCGCGTGCTCGTTCGCATCAGAGGGCTCCGACCTCGGCCAGGATGCCGCCCCGAAGCTCATGGCGCCGGTCGGCCCGGTCGGCGACCGAGGGGTCGTGCGTGACCAGGAGCAGTGCGCAACCGCGGTCACGGGCTGTGGTGAAGAGCAGGCGTGCGACTCCGTCTTTGGCCTCGGGGTCGAGGGCCCCGGTGGGCTCGTCGGCGAGGAGGACGGCAGGCTCGGTGATCAGGGCACGGGCCACGGCCGTCCGTTGGCGCTCTCCTCCGGAGAGCATGCCAGTGGGGGTGGTATTGGTGGGGACGCCGAGTTCGTCCAGGAGTTCCTCCGCGCGCCGGTAAATGTCCTGGTGGCGGCCTCCGTCGAGCAGTATCGGCAGGGCGACGTTCTCCACCGGGGTGAGTTCAGGGAGGAGTTCGCCGAACTGGAACACCATGCCCAGGGTCTCCCGCCGTGCCTGCGCGAGCTGCGCGGACCGGAGTCCGGTGATCTCCCTGCCCCCGGCGGTGATGGAGCCCGCCTGCGGTTTGATCAATCCCAGGACGCACATCAGCAGCGTCGACTTGCCGGATCCGCTGGGGCCGGTCACCGCGACCGATTCACCCGGGGAGACGGACAGTTCCACGCTGTCGAGGAGAGTCCGCCCCTCGACTTGGTAGCACAGGCCGCTCACGTGGAGCCCGGACGAATCATTTCGCTTCACAGAATCTGGCCTTTTGTGTCAGGAAAAGGGGACGCCGCACCAGCCCGTCCCGGGCTGGTGCGGCAGAAGTGGCAGTGGAGAACCGGTCTATCGGATGGTCCAGTTGGGCGCGCAGTCGTCCGGGTTGCCGTAGTTCTCGTCGCAAGCCTTGAACTTGTAGATCTTCGATCCGTCACCGGAGGTGGTGGTCGTCCTCGGGCCGCTGTGGTTCCACAGGGTCCGCTTCGTGTCCGCGCTGGCCGTGCGGTAGTACTCGGCCTTCACCGGGTCCCCGTCACTGCTGTTGTCCTTGACGGATATCTTCCCGGTGTCACCGGCAGCCGGGGCCCAGGCGTGGGCGCCGCCGCCGTAGGAGTCAGCCGCCATGGCGGTCGCCGTAGGCACCGCGAGTGCCGCCGTGAGCAGCGCAGCAGCAACGATCTTCATTCTCGTCATGTGTCCTTCTCCTTTGACTGATCACTTGAGGACACGCCGAAGGAGCGTCGGTCACGGGGCGTGTGCCCGACGACTCCGGTGTGGTGCTGTGCTGGCGTGTCCCTGCTGGAGCCCCCCTGCAGGACACCGCAAACGTAAACACGGATGACACTCAAGTGGCATGAGTTAACTGCAAGTTAGGTGCAGACCAAGCGGACGTGAACCTCTCAGTTGAGGCAGGGAGGCTTCGTTCGAAGCGCGTTGGGCGCCGGTGGCCTGGACGTTTCTCGGCGGCAGCAGTTAGTTGACGCTTCAACCCCCGAACGCCATGTGATCCATTTCACCGTGCTGAGGGTGACGGCTTCCGGACTCGTTTCAGTCGAGGCTGTGGGTGTTGATGGCATGTTCGGCCGTGTGCGGCAGGGGCTGGTTGCGGCTGAAGGAGTGGGCGCGGAGGCGGGCCAGGGCGAAGGGGCGGCGGAGCGCCATCAGCCGCGACGAGAGCGACATCCGCGTGCGAGCCTGCTCCCCGAGGCTGACCTGGCGATTGCTGACGCCGCAGCCCGGCTGGCACCGCGCGCACGCGCCACCTCCGACGACATCGCTCCCGAGGTAGCGTCCGAGCCGTGCGAAGTGCACTATCCCAGCCCGTATTCCGTGCCGGATGGTGCTGATCCGGTGGGAGGTATTCCGGAGATCAACGCTCCGTCCGCTCCCACACCGCTCACGCAAACGGCCCCGGACAAGGAGTCCGAGGCCGAACAGGGCCTCTCCCTTGGGGAGAAACCCCAGGTCAGCGGCTTAACGCGTTGTGCCCCCGGCAGGATTCGAACCTGCGACACCCGCTTTAGGAGAGCGGTGCTCTATCCCCTGAGCTACGAAGGCGTACTGGTGCCGCCACGGATGGCGGTTCCAGACAGGGTAGCGGATCGGGGTGGGGCGGCGGTGCGGGGCCGGGGTGGGGTGGGGTTCAGGGGGTCGGGGTCCAGGGGCCCAGCCAGTCGGATATTTCCTGGTTCGCTGCCTGCGTGTCCGTCAGGTGGGGGCGGTCGCCGCTTGCCGGGCCGGAGCCCGCGCCCTTGTTCCTGTACTCCGCGAAGCGGTCGTCCTTCCAGGGGAAGCCGCCCATGTCCGACCACGGGGTGGGCCTGACGGCCGCGCTGAGGGTGGAGTCGCGGACCGTCGTCTGGGGGTCCAGGCTCGCGTCGCCGCCCGCGTGCCAGTTGCGGCCCAGGTGGAAGCTGCGGGCGGACACGTCGCCGGTCACCGCGGTGTTCGTGATCAGGAATCCCTTGCGGTCGGCCGGCGTGCTCGGAGCGGTCACGTAGCCCTGTGACGTGCCGTCCCAGCGCTTCTTGAGGGTGATCACCGAGCGGTCCACCACCGCTGTCGCGCGGCCGAAGATGAAGTCCGTGTTGCCCACGATGTAGGAGTTGCGGACGTAGGCCCGGCCCAGTCTGTCCTTGGCCGCTGTGTCCAGGAGGAGGGTGTCCTGGTCGCCCGTGATGATCATGTTGTCCAGGAACGCCTTGTCGGCCGCCGTGCGCAGGGCCACCGCCTGGTGTCCGGCCAGGTTCTGGTTCGCCTTCTCGTCGAAGTCGTTGGCGATCGTCAGGTTGCGGGCCTGGAAGTCGTCCGCCTCCGCGGCCACGGTCGCGCTGCCCGCGGTTCCGTGGTTCCCGGAGCCGTCCGGCTTGGGGGTGCCCGCCGCGTTGTCGTACACGATCACCGTGTCCTTGCGGCTGCCGCCCGTGCCCTGGAGGGTGACGTGCGGCTTGTTGGCCGGGATCTTCACCGTCTCGCGGTACGTGCCGGGTGCGATGGAGACGATCACCCGCGAGGAGTTGTTCGCCGGGACCGCGTTCACCGCCGCCTGGACCGTCTTGTACCGGCCGCTGCCGTCCTTCGCCACGGTGAGGGTGGAAGCCGTCCCGGCGGCGGTCCCGACCGTCGCGCGCGGACCCGCGCCCGCCTTCACCTTCGCGGGGACGTCCGCCGCCTTGTCGGGCGTGTAGGCGTAGAAGCTCTTCGGGTCGAACGCCGTGCCGCCGCTCTCGTTGCGCCCGCTGGTCCCGGCGAAGACGTTGCCGCGCTGCACGATCGAGGCTGAACCGTCTTTGGTGACCGGGTTGTTGATGCCCTCGAAGTAGCTGTTCTCCAGGACCATCCTCGTGTTGCCGCGCGAGTAGTTCCCGTACGACGAGGTGATGTCCGTGCCCGCGACGTCCTGGAGGTAGTTGTTGTAGAGGTGCGCGTGGGCGACGTTGTCGGTGGACGGGTTGCGCTGCTCGGTCTCGCGCAGCCAGTTGTGGTGGATCGTGATGTCGGCCGTGGTGTTCTCGGTCCAGCCGATGCCGAACGTCTTGTTGTTGTCGCTCAGTTTGTTCCAGGACACCGTCAGGTAGGTCGTGTCCTTGCGGCTGTCTATCAAGCCGTCGGCCATGTGCCGCAGGTCGTTGTGGTCGATCCAGACGTGGTGCGCGCCGTCCATCTGCACGGCGTCGAAGTCGTGTTCCTTGTCGTTCCACGTGCCCGCGTACGAGTCCCGGATCGTGAGGTTCCGGATGATCACGTTGTGTACGCCCTGGCCCAGGAAGAAGCCGCCCCCGACGATCTGGCCCGAGGTGCCGGAACCCACGATCGTCTTGTCGGACGCGACCTTGATCTCCTTGCCCTTCGGGTCCATCGTGATCGCCGCGGCGACCACGATGACGTACGGCTCGGAGGCCGTCGCGTACTTCTCCAGGTCCGCGAGCGTCTTGACGGTGACCGTCTTACCGTCGCGTCCGCCGTACGTCCCCTTCTGGCCCATGGCGTTGACCGACGCGAACCCGTCGGCGACGTCGTCGGCCCAGGCCGCGGAAGCCGCAGTCGCTGCGGAACCCGCCCCGGTGGCCGCCGATGCCCGTGGCCGCGCGTCCTCGCCGAAGACCCCGAAGGCCGTGCCGTACGTCAGCCCCGCCGCGGCCGCCACGGCGACCGGGATGCCGAGTCTCAGGCTCAGCCGGCGCCTGCGGTGCTGGGCCGCGCGCTCGTGCCGGTTCGCTCTCATGTGCCTCATCCGCCCTGGTGATGGTTGGTGTGCGTTGCGCAAGGCAGTCGCCACCACAGGGGGGATTGGTTGCCGCGGCCGCCGCACCGCCGCACCGCCGCACCGCCGCACCGCCGCACCGCCGCTCCGGCCATCCGGCCATCCGGCCATCCGGCCATCCGGCCATGAGGCGATCAGGCCGACCCCGCGCCCCGGTCCCGCTCCGCGAGGTCCGTGTCGATCGTCGTCCTCAGGTCCGACAGCAACTCCTCGAACCGCTGGAGGAGTTCGGGCGGGTAGTGGGCCATCGCCGCGTCCATCCGTGCCGCCAGTGGCGTGAAGAACTCGTCGGCGCGCTCACGGATGCCGGGGAGGCTGTGCAGCGTGACCACGCGGCGGTCCGTGTGCTCCCGGGTGCGGACGATGTGGCCCGCGGCTTCGAGGCGGTTCAGGAGTGCGGTCGTGGCCCCCGAGGAGAGCAGGATGCGCTCGCTGAGGCGGGCCGGGGAGAGCGGGGTGCCGCGGTCCTCGGCGACGACGATCTCCAGGAGGGCGTCGGCGTCCGTGGAGTGCAGGCCGAGCCAGACGGCGAAGCGGCGGCTGAGCTCGTTGTAGCGCTCGCCGTAGCCCCGGAGCCCCTCCATCAGGCGCTCGCGCTGCGCCGTCACCTCGCCGGGTGTCGGTTCCTCCGTCGCCACCGCGCCCGCCCTCTCTGGACCCTCTGCCTGCCCGTACTCGTGCTTTGACAACTTACCGGCCCGACATTACCTTCACCGTGGAATTACTTCACCATGGAGGTATCAATCGAGATGCGTGACCCGTCCCCCGACCCGTCGCCCGCCGCACCCGCCCCACCCGCCGCACCCACTGCCCCCACCGCCCGCCGCTGGCTCGGCCTCATCGCCATCGCCCTCGGCGTCGCCCTGATCGTCGTCGACACCACGATCGTGAACGTGATCGTCCCCTCGGTCATCGAGGACCTGGACGCCAATTCGGCCCAGGCGCAGTGGATCCAGGAGTCGTACGCGATCGTCTTCGCGGCGCTGCTCCTGCTGACCGGCCGCCTCGCCGACATCTTCGGCGCCCGCCGGATCTTCGTCGCGGGCGTCGTCGTCTTCGGCGCGACCAGCGTGCTGGCCGGGCTCGCGCCCGGCAGCGGGCTGCTGATCCTGGCCCGTTTCCTGCAAGGTGCGGGCGCGGCGATGATCCTGCCGACCTCGCTCTCCCTCCTGAACGCGACCTTCACCGGCAAGGCGCGCGGCCAGGCCTTCGCCATCTGGGGCTCGACCATCGGCGCCGCCGCCGCGCTCGGGCCGCTGCTCGGCGGCTGGCTCGCCGAACACGTCTCGTGGCGCTGGGCGTTCGGCATCAACGTGCCGCTGTCCGTCCTCGTCGCCGCCGGTGTGCTGCTCTACATGGCGCCCTCTCCCCGGACCAAGGGCCGGCTGGACGTGGCCGGTGCGGTGCTCTCCGCCGTCGGGCTCGGACTGCTCGCCTTCGGGCTCGTCGAAGGGCGGACGTACGGCTGGATCGTCAGCATCGAGCCGCTGGAGGTGCTCGGGGTCAGCTGGGGGAGCGGGCCTTCGCCCGTTCTCGTCGCCCTGGTGCTCTCCGCCGGCACGCTGTTCGCCTTCGTACGGCGGCAGATCGCGCTCAGCCGGGCCGAGGACTCCGCGCAGTCCTCACGTGTCCTGATGGACGTACGGCTGTTCTCGATCGCCTCCTTCCGCAACGGCAACATCGCGACCCTGATCATCGGCCTGGGCGAGTTCGGCATCGTCGCGGTGCTCCCGCTGTGGCTCCAGTTCACCCTCGGCTACAGCGCCCTGGAGGCCGGGCTCGCCCTGGTGCCCATCGCCATCGGCAGCTTCGTGGCGACCGGTGTCAGCTTCCCGCTGGCAGCCAAGGTCTCGGCGCTCGGGCAGGTGCGCATCGGCCTCGCCCTGGAGGTCGTCGGGTTGGCCGGGGTCGGGTTCATCGCCGCCCCGGACAGCTCCTGGTGGGCCGTCGCGCTGATGCTCTTCGCGTACGGGATCGGCGTCGGGTTCGCCACCGCCCAGGTCACCAACGTGGTCCTTGCCGAGGTGCCGCAGGAGAGCGCGGGGCAGGGCTCCGGCATCCAGAGCGCCTTCCGCCAGCTCGGTTCCGCGCTCGGCATCGCCGCCCTGACCACGGTCTTCTTCACCACGCTCAGCACGAATCTGCGCGGCCGGCTGAGCGATGCCGGTGTGCCGTCCGGGAAGGCCGACCAGCTCACCGGCGCCGTCACCGACAGTGCGGGCGCCGCCATCGGTCCGCTGGCGGACCGCCCGGAGACCGCGTCCTTCGCCGACGCCGCCCGCTCGGCGATGACGGACGGGGTCGCGCTGGGCGGCTATGTCGCCGCGGGCTTCGTCGTCCTCGGGCTCGTCGCCACCTTCCTCGTCCCGGCTGCCGCCGCGCCGCACGAGGAGGCCGCCGAGGATCAGGACGACGTGGTCCGGGTGTAGGCGTGCAGGCGCAGGGCGAGCTGGATCTCCAGGGAGCGCTCGGGGGACTGCCAGTCGGGCCCGAGCAAGTGGCCGATCCTGTCCAGGCGTTGGACCACGGTGTTCACATGGACGTGGAGGGAGTCCTTCGCCTTGGACTGGCTCATCCCGCAGGCGAAGTAGGCCCGCAGGGTGTGGACGAGTTCGGTGCCGCGCTTGGTGTCGTAGTCCAGGACGGGGCCCAGCGTGCGGCGTACGTACGAGTCGAGGTTCGTGTCGTCGCCGAGCAGTACGCCGAGGAAGCCGAGGTCGGGCAGGTCCGCGCCCTGGCCGGTGTGACCGAGCGCACGCAGGGCCGACAGGCAGCGCAGGGCTTCCGCGTGGGCCCGGGAGAGGGCCTCGGGGCCGGTGCCGGGGCCCGCCGCGCCGACCGTGACCGGGGCTCCGGCGGCCTGGGTGAGCTCGGTGGCGAGCGCGCGGGCCCGGGAGCCGGTGTCGTCGGCCGGGAGCACCAGGACCACGTGGTCGTGATGCAGGCCGGACAGGCCGTGGCGGGTGCGGGCCGCGCGGGCGGCCGAGGAGAGCAGCAGCCGACGCGACGCCGCCTCGCTGTGGGCGACGAACACCGCGTGCGGGAGCGCCAGATCGACGTCGAGGCGGCGGGCGCGCGCGGTGAGGCGGCCGGGCGTTCCGGAGAGGGACAACAGGTCGCCGAGGAGTTCGCCGCGTACGCGGTCCTCGGCCTCGGCGGCCGAGCGGCGAAGCAGCAGGAGCAGCGCCGTGACCACCCCGGCACGCTCGAAGAGCCGGCGGTCGGCCTCGCCCAGGTCGGCCCGGTCGGTCAGGGCGATGCTGCCGAGGAGCTCCGGGCCCGCCAGGACCGCGCACACCCAGGTGCCGTCGAGGGGGACGGCCCGGCCGCTGGCGCGCGACGCGGCCACGGCCTTGGCGGGCGGAGTGCGGGGGTCGGCGTCCACGCGGGCCAGTTCCGTGCCGTCCGCGTCGTGGATGAGGGTGCCGCCGTGCAGCAGGGCGCCGATGGCGGTGGCGACCTCCGTGAAGTCGCCGCCGCGCAGCACGAGATCGGTCAGGCGGTCGTGCGCGTCCTCGGCCCGGAGCATGGCCTCGCTGTGCGCGCGGATGGTCTGCGAGGCCGCGTTCAGGTCGACGAGCGCGGCCCGGGTCTCCTCCATGCGGCGCGCGCTGTCGATGGCGATCGCCGCGTGGTCGGCGAGCGAGGAGAGCAGCGCGCCCTCGTCCGGTGTGAAGGCGCGGGCGGTGCGGTCGGCGGCGAAGAGCACCCCGATGACATGGGTGCCCTGCCGCAGCGGCACACCGAGGATGGCGTGCAGGCCCTCCTCCAGTACGGCGCTGTCGATGGGGGTGGTGTGCTGGAACCGGGGGTCGACCTCGTAGTCCCCGGTGGCGTACGGGCGGGCGGTCTGGGCGACGAGGCCGCCGAGCCCCTCGCCCATGCCCAGGCGCAGGTTCTGGAACGCGGCGGAGACCGAGCCGTCCGTCACGCGCATGTAGGTGTCGCCCGCCGCCGGGTCGTTGAGGGAGAGGTACGCGACGTCCGTCCGCAGCAGCAGCTTGGCCCGGTGCACGATGGCGCGAAGCACCGCGTCCAGGTCGCGAAGGGCCGCGAGGTCGCCCGCCGTGTCGAACAGGGCGGTGAGCTCGGCCTCCCGGCGCTGGTGCTGGTTGAGGGTGCGGCGCACGCGCAGCGCGGTCTGCGTGGCCTCGTCGATCGCCGTCAGCTCGGCGCCGCTCGCCCCGGCCGCGCGGGCCGCGGCGGCCGGGCGGGCGAACTGCTCGGCGGGGGCGTCCCGGGCGAGCAGGTCGAGCAGCTCGCGCAGGGCGGCGCACGCCTGCTCCCGGTGGGCGGCGTCTGGGGAGCTGGTCATACGACGGGTCGCCTCCGGGAGCGGGGTGCGCGCGCCGGTGGTGCGCGTGCCGGTGGTGCGCTTCAGCTTCCGATTGTCGCCGAGGCCGTGCTGGACGCACCCTCGGGAGCCGGCCGCTGTCCGGCGAGCGAACGGCCCCGGGTCTCCTTGGCCACCAGGACGGTGAGCGTGGTGATCACGACCGTCACGCAGACGTAGAGGGCCACCGGCGTCGCCGAGCCGTAGTCCTTGAGCAGCTCCACCGCGATGATCGGGGCGAGCGCGCCGCCGATGATGGACGCGAGCTGCGAGCCCATCGAGGCGCCGGAGTAGCGGACCTTCGTGTCGAACATCTCGGAGATGAAGGCGGCCTGCGGCCCGTACATCGCGCCGTGCAGGAGCAGCCCGACCGTGACCGCGAGGGTGATCACGGTGAAGGACTCGCTGTCGACGAGCGCGAAGAACGCGAACGCCCACGCCGCCATGCCCACCGAGCCGATCAGGGTGACGGGCCTGCGGCCGATGCGGTCCGAGAGCGCGCCCCACAGGGGGATCGTCACGAAGTGCACGGCGGAGCCGATGAGTACGGCGTTCAGGGCGGTGCTCTTGGGCAGTTCCAGGTGCACGGTGACGTAGACCAGGACGAAGGCGGTGAGGATGTAGTACGAGACGTTCTCGCCGAGCCGGGTGCCGATGGCGGTGAGGACGCCGCGCCAGTTGTGCCGGAAGACCTCGACGACCGGCGCGTCCTGCTTCTCGGCCGCACCGGCCTTGGCGGCCTCGGCCTCCGCGCGGGCCTGCGCCTCCAGGAACAGCGGGGACTCCGAGACCGAGACCCGGATCCACAGGCCGATGATCACGAGTACGCCCGAGAGCAGGAACGGGATGCGCCAGCCCCAGGCGAGGAACGCCTCGTCGGACTGGACGGCGGCGAGCAGCGCGAGGACGCCGGTGGCCAGAAGGTTGCCGCCGGGGGCGCCCGCCTGCGGCCAGGAGGCCCAGAAGCCGCGGTTCTTGTCGTCGCCGTGCTCGGAGACGATCAGGACGGCGCCGCCCCACTCGCCGCCGAGCGCGAAGCCCTGGATCAGGCGCAACACCGTGAGAAGGATCGGGGCGCCGACGCCGAGGGTGGCGTGGGTGGGCAGCAGGCCCATCGCGAAGGTGGCGCCGCCCATCATCATCAGGCTCAGGACGAGCAGCTTCTTGCGGCCGATCTTGTCGCCGTAGTGGCCGAAGACGACACCGCCGAGCGGCCGGGCGGCGAAGCCGACGGCGTACGTGAGGAAGGAGAGGAGCGTGCCGACCAGGGGGTCGCTGTCGGGGAAGAAGAGCGTGTTGAAGACCAGGGCGGCGGCGGAGCCGTAGAGGAAGAAGTCGTACCACTCGATGGTGGTGCCGATGAGGCTGGCGCTGATGATGCGGGCGATACCTGGCTTGCCCGGGGTCTTGCCCTGGGCACGCGGCGTTGCGGCTGCCATGGCGTGATCCGTTTCTCGATGGGGACGTACTCGACGGGGACGTAGGGGACGCGGGTGCGGGACGTGAAGTGACGCCGGGGGAGCGGGGGTTCAGCTGGCGGTCCAGCCGCCGTCCAGGGGCAGCGACGCACCGGTCACGAAGCCGCTGTGCGGGCCGCAGAGCCAGAGCGCGGCGGCGGCGATCTCCTCGGGCTCGATGAGGCGCTTGGTGGCCGAACGCCGCAGCATCACGTCGGTGAGGACCTGCTCGGGGGCGATGCCGTGGGCGGCGGCCTGGGCGCTGATCTGGTCCTCGACCAGGGGCGTTCGGGTGTAGCCGGGGCTGAGGCAGTTGCTGGTGACGCCGTGCTCCGCGCCTTCCAGGGCGGTGACCTTGCTCAGCCCCTCCAGGGCGTGCTTGGCCGCCACGTAGGCGGACTTGAAGGGGCTGGCGCGCAGGCCGTGCACGCTGGAGATGTTGACGACGCGGCCCCAGCCGTGCGCGTACATGTGGGGCAGCGTCCGGCGCAGCAGGAGGAACGGCGCGGTGACCATCACCTTCTGGATCAGGTCGAACCGCTCCGGGGGGAACTCCTCGATGGCGGCGACGTGTTGCAGCCCCGCGCTGTTGACCAGGACGTCGACGCGGGTGGGCAGGGTGTCCACCGCGGCGGGGTCGGCGAGGTCCACGGCGTGCGCCTCGCCGTCGATCCCGTCGGCGACGTCCTTGGCCGCGTCGGCGTGCCGGTCGACGACGTGGACGAAGGCACCTGCCGCGGCCAGGGCCACGGCACAGGCCCGGCCGATGCCGCTCGCGCCGCCGGTGACCAGGGCGGTGCGGCCGGTGAGGTCGGTTCCTGCGGCGGCCACGACGGGGGCCACGGTAGGGGAGACGGCGGGGGCGGCACCGCGGGGAGTGGGGCTCGTCATGGCCGGAAACGTAAGGGTGCGCCGGGCGGGGTTCCCATGTGTGGGGCCCACACAACCGGGGAGCACGTCATGTGGGTGGGTGCAGCCGATCGGGTACGAATGCGGTGACCCACGTCACGACGGGCCACCCGAAAGCTGTGCTACCTTGCGAACAGCACGTGTGTACGCCGCCTTCTGCGGCGCCGGTGCCGATCTTCTTTTCTTCCGCCTCATCGAGGCTCCCGCAGCTTTGCAGCTTCCGTATTTCTCCGAAGCACTCTGCCGCAGTTCTTCTCTCCGCCCGACGCACGGGACGTGAACACCCACCGTCCTGCCGGGCCCCTCATTCGCATGTCCGCGAAAGGACCCCATCATGAGTACCGCAACCATCACCCGCGACAAGACCACCACCCAGAGCACCACCACGACCACCACCACGACCGCCGAGACCCGCGCCGTCGCCGCGGCCGGCATCCTCGACGTGAGTCACAACGCCAACGGCCACCTCCGTACCGGCGATTGCCTCCCCGACCCGAACGACGTACAGGTCCCTTCCACGCTCATCCGCCGGTTCGGCCTGCGTGCGGGCGACATGGTGCAGGGCACCTGCGGCAAGGCCCGCACCCTCACCTCCGTCGAACGGGTCAACGGACACTCCGCCGAAGCGCTGCACAGGCGCGCACGGTTCGGCGATCTCACCCCGCTGCACCCCCGTGAGCGGCTGCGTCTGGAGACGCCCGGCGAGGGCGGCGGCAGCATCGCGACCCGGCTCATCGACCTGGTCGCCCCCGTCGGCAAGGGCCAGCGCGGCCTCATCGTCGCGCCGCCCCGCACCGGCAAGACCGTCCTGCTCCAGCAGATCGCCGCCGCCGTCAGCGCGAACCACCCCGAGGCGCACCTCATGGTGGTCCTGCTCGACGAACGGCCCGAAGAGGTCACGGACATGAAGCGTTCCGTACGTGGCGAAGTGCTCGCCTCGACCTTCGACCGGCCCGCCAAGCAGCACATCGCCCTGGCCGAACTCGCCGTCGAGCGCGCCAAGCGGCTCACCGAGGAGGGCAAGGACGTCGTCATGCTCTTCGACTCCCTCACCCGGCTGTGCCGCGCGTACAACAACGCGGCCTCCAGCGGTGGCCGCACCCTCTCCGGAGGTGTCGACGCCGCCGCCATCCAGGGCCCCAAGCGCCTCTTCGGTGCCGCGCGGCTCGCGGAGGAGGGCGGGTCCCTGACCATGCTCGCCACCGTCCTGGTGGAGACCGGGTCGCGCGCCGACGACTACTACTTCGAGGAGCTCAAGGGCACCGGCAACATGGAGCTCCGCCTCGACCGCGGCATGGCCGAGCGCCGGGTCTTCCCCGCCGTCGACGTCACCCCCTCCGGCACGCGCCGTGACGAACTCCTGGTGCCCGCCGACGAGTTGACGGCCGTACGCGGTCTGCGGCGCGCCCTGCACGGCAGGGACCCGCAGGGCAACCTGGAGGCGATCATCGAACGCCTGCGCAAGACATCGAACAACGCCGCGTTCCTGCGGCAGGTGCAGCAGACCGTGCCCGGCGCGGGCTCCGCCAAGGTCAACGGCGCCTGAGCCGTGCGCTCACGGGCGCGTGACGTGCACCCGGTAGCGGCCCTCGGCGTCGATGTCCGACACCGTGATGCGGACGCCCGTCCTGCTGTCCGTGAAGGTCTCGCCGGGCTCGTAGGTCGCGTCGGAGAGCTCCGCGTGGACGTTCGGCTGGCGCGTGCAGCCGCCGCTGTCCTTCTTGGAGTCAAAGACGGTGACCGGGCCCTGGCCCGTGTCGACCTCCGCGTCCACCCGGTAGATCAGTACGCCGGGCTTGCAGACCGCCTCGTCGTTGCCGCCGCGGGTGCGCACCTCGACGGCGTACCCCTTGGTCGTGCTCAGCGGCACGAAGGCGAGCTTGGTGCCGCCGCTCGTCGGCAGCGGGCTCAGCGTGTGCTCGGTGGTGCCGGCGTTCGACGCGCAGCTGATCTGGTCGTCGTCCAGCCAGCCCAGCTTCCACTTGTGCCAGGCCAGCAGGTCGTTGTTGGCGCCCCAGTCCTCGCTCATGATGTCCCAGTGGCCGACCGCGCCGCCGCCCTCCTGCGTGTAGAGGTCGGGCAGGCCGAAGACGTGGCCGTTCTCGTGCGGGAGCACGCGGTAGCCCGTCTCGCGGTAGTTGCCCGAGCCGTCGTCCTGGCGGCTGTAGACGAAGGACGCGTTGGAGACCGGGACGCCGTCCGCGACGGGCGCCTCGGTGTTGCCCGCGAAGGTCACCGACAGGACCGTGTCGAGCGCGGAAGGGCCCGCGTTCGGCGTGATGAGGATGTTCACCAGGTCGTACTCCCGGAAGTCCACGTCCGGGTCGGCCTCCGCCACGATGTCCTTGACCAGCTCGCGGTAGCCCGGATCGAAGGGGGCGCCGCGCTCTATCCCGTACTGCTTGAAGCTCTTGGGCATCCGCAGCCAGTCCTGGACCGGCGACTCGGGGCGGTAGTCGAGCCGTCCGTAGGAGCTGGTGCGAAACCACTCCGACGTCTGCGGGAAGAACTCCGCGAGGCGGTCGAGCGCGCTGCCCTCGCCGGGCGCGTCCGAGAAGTCGACCATGAGGTTCAGGGCCCGGACGGTGCCCGTGGAGCGGGAGTAGCCGGCGGGGGTGGGCATGCCCTCCGACATCTGGACGCCCATCGTGCCGTTGATCATGCACGGGCTGAGTGTCGTCGCGCGGGCCAGGGAGACGGGGCCCGCCGCCGTGGGGGACTCCTCCATCAGGCGGCCGGTGCTCGCCGATGTGGTGACCGTGAGGGCAAGGACGGCGCATGTGGCCAGTGCCGCGCCACGTCGCGCTCCGCGTATCTGCCTCCAGGTCGGCTGCTGCATGCGTGGGCCTTCCCCTTGCGGCAGCCGCCGGTCCTGGCTGCACCCTTTCGATCACCCTCTGCCGCAGGGTGCGCGGGCGCTCGCTGGGTGCGACCGATCGTGGGTTTCTCCCGTACGCCGGCGTGACGCGCGTCACAGAAAGAAACTCGGGCGGTGGGAAATATCCGGGGACTGTCTCCCCGTTTAGACCTGTGTCCGAGCGAAACGGGGAGTGATTCCCCGCATCGCGCGTCCGAGGCTCCGGCACCGCCGCGAACCCCGGTCAGCAGCTTGATCGCCAGCTTGATCACCAGCTTGAGGAGAGCCGTCGTGGAGACCGCCGCCGCTGCACAGCGCCGCACGCCCCGCCCGCGGGCCGACGCCCTGCGCAACCGGGAGCGGATCGTCGCCGCCGCACGCGAGATGTTCGTCGAGTTCGGCCCCGACGTACCGCTCGACGAGGTCGCCCGCCGGGCCGGCGTCGGCAACGCCACGGTCTACCGGCACTTCGCCGACCGTTCCGAACTGGTCCACCAGGTCGTCCTGCTGGTCACCGAGCGCGTCTCGGCCCACGCCGAGGAGGCGATCGCGGCGGCCGACGCCGACGCGAGCGTCGCGTTCGATGCCCTGCGCCGGTTCGTGCACGCCTCCGCCGACGAGCGGATCGGTGCCCTGTGCCCGATGCTCCAGACCGCCTTCGACCCCGATCACCCGGATCTGGTCGACGCCCGTGAGCGGCTCGAAGCCGTCACCGACGGGCTCATGCAAAGGGCGCGCGCGGCCGGGCAGCTGCGCACCGACATCGCCGTCGGAGACCTGATGGTCGCCCTCTCCCAGCTCACCAGGCCGCTGCCCGGCACCGCGTGCCTGAACATGGACCGCTTCGTCCACCGCCATCTCCAGCTGTTCCTCGACGGCCTGATGGCGCCGGCCCGATCCGAACTGCCGGGTGCCTCGGCGACCTTGGAGGACCTGCGCCAGTCCTGAGTCCTGCCCGGCCCCACTCGACTTCGCCGTACGCGGCACACCAATAGAGCCGCACGCGGCACACCAACAGACGCAGCACCCGACACACACGTCTCTTTACGTCACTTTTTTCACCACTCGTATCGCTAGGTGGCTACTCCCATGTCAGAAACAGATCCCAGGCGCTGGAAAGCGCTGATCTTCATCGCGCTCGCGCAGCTGATGGTCGTCCTCGACGCGACCATCGTGAACATCGCGCTGCCCTCCGCCCAGCAGGACCTGGGCATCTCGGACGGCAACCGCCAGTGGGTCATAACGGCCTACGCCCTGGCCTTCGGTGGTCTGCTGCTCTTCGGTGGCCGCATAGCCGACCTCTGGGGCCGCAAGCGCACCTTCGTGACCGGCCTGATCGGCTTCGCGGCGGCCTCCGCGCTCGGCGGCGCCGCGACCGGCGAGGCCATGATGCTGGGCGCCCGCGCTCTTCAGGGTGTGTTCGGCGCGCTGCTCGCGCCCGCCGCCCTCTCGCTGCTCGCCGTGATGTTCACCGATGCCAAGGAGCGCGCCAAGGCGTTCGGCATCTACGGTGCGATCGCCGGTGGCGGTGGCGCCGTCGGCCTGATCCTCGGCGGCTTCCTCACCGAGTACCTGAACTGGCGCTGGACGTTCTTCGTGAACATCCCCTTCGCCGCCGTCGCCGCGCTCGGCGCCTACTTCGTCATCCGTGAGCCGGCCGGCGCCCGCAACCGCTCGCCGCTCGACATCCCCGGCGTGGTCCTCTCCACCCTCGGCCTGGTCGCCCTGGTCTACGGCTTCACGCGCGCCGAGTCGGCCGGCTGGTCGGACTCCCTGACGATCGGCATGTTCGTCGGCTCCGCCGTCCTGCTCGCCGCGTTCGTCCTCACCGAGGCGAAGGTCAAGTCGCCGCTGCTCCCGCTGCGCGTCCTGACCGAGCGCAACCGCGGTGGCGTCTACCTCTCGCTCGGCCTCGCGATCATCGCGATGTTCGGCCTGTTCCTGTTCCTCACGTACTACCTGCAGATCGTCCAGGGCTACTCGCCGGTCAAGACCGGCTTCGCGTTCCTGCCGATGATCGTCGGCATGATCACGGGCTCCACGCAGATCGGCGCCCGCCTGATGACCCGCGTCGCGCCGCGGCTGCTGATGGGTCCGGGCTTCGTGCTCGCCGCCCTCGGCATGCTGCTCCTGACGCAGCTCGAGGTCGGTTCCTCGTACGCCGGGCTGATCATGCCCGCGCAGCTGCTGCTCGGCCTCGGCATGGGTACGGCGTTCATGCCCGCCATGTCCCTGGCCACGCACGGTGTCGAGCCGCGTGACTCCGGTGTCGCCTCCGCGATGGTCAACACCTCGCAGCAGGTCGGCGGCGCCATCGGCACGGCTCTCCTGAACACCATCGCCGCCTCCGCCACGACCGCGTACGTCACCTCGCACGCGGCGGGCGCGACGACTCCGGCCGCGCAGAAGCTGATGCAGGCCGAGGCCATGGTCGAGGGCTACACCAGCGCGATCTGGTGGGCCGTGGGCATCCTCGTGGCCGCCGCCGCGATCGCCTTCGCCCTCATCAACACCGGCGCCCAGGGCGGCACTCCGGCCGCCTCGGGCGACGCCGAGGGTGTCGAGGACGAGATCCGGATTCCGGTGGTCGCGCACTGACCCCGGGCGACCGGCACACCCGGCAGAGGGCCTAGCGGAGCCAGGGCAGGTCCGCCCCCGCCTCCTTCGGCTGAAGTCCCTCGGCGACGATCACCATGATCTCGCCGAGGGACTTCTGCTGTTCCGGGGTGAGCCGGTCGAAGAGTGCCTGGCGCACGGCGGTGACATGGCCGGGCGCGGTGCGGCGCAGGACCTCGTACCCGTCGTCGGTGAGTATCGCGAACTGGCCGCGCTTGTCGGAGGGGCAGTCCTCGCGGCGCACCCAGCCGTTCTTCTCCAGGCGCGCGATGGCGTGCGAGAGGCGGGACCGGGTGATCTTGGTGTTTCTGGCCAGCTCGGTCATGCGAAGACGGCGCCGCGGGGCGACGGAGAGCTGGACCAGGAGACCGTAGTAGATGTGCGGCATACCGGCGTCGCGCTGGAGCTGGCGGTCGAGGTGATCCTCCAGGAGTGTGGTCGCCTGTAGATAGGCGAGCCAGGTGCGCTGTTCCTCGTCGTCGAGCCAGCGCGGTTCCCCGTCCGGGGGAGAAGTGGGTGCCGTGTCCATGTACTCCACTGTACGCAGCCCTTTCTTGAAAGTTAAACAATGCAGGAGTAGGGTCACCCTCAAGCAAGAGCTTGAGAGTTCAAGTAAGCCGTTCTGTGTACTTCTCTCGGAGGCGTCGCCATGACCGCAACCCAGGAGCGCATGCCCGCCCTGTACCTCAGCCACGGCGCCCCGCCGCTGGCCGACGACGCGCTCTGGCCCGACCAGCTCCGCGCCTGGTCGGCGCAGCTGCCGCGCCCCAAGGCCATCCTCATGGTCTCCGCCCACTGGGAGGAGGCCCCACTCGCACTCGGCGCGACCGAGGTGACGCCCCTGGTGTACGACTTCTGGGGCTTCCCCGAGCACTACTACCAGGTCACGTACGCCGCCCCGGGCGCCCCGCAACTCGCCGATTCCGTACGCAAATTGCTGCGCGGGGCCGGCACGCCGGTGCAGGACATCCCGGATCGCGGGCTCGACCACGGAGCGTACGTCCCGCTCGTCGAGATGTATCCGGACGCGGACGTCCCCGTGCTCCAGATCTCCCTGCCGACCCTCGACCCGCGGCGCCTGCTGGACATCGGCCGCAAGCTGGCCCCGCTGCGGGACGAGGGCGTGCTGATCGTCGGCAGCGGCTTCTTCACGCACAACCTGGCGGCGCTGCGCCAGGGTGGTACGCCGTCGTGGTCGGTGGAGTTCGACGCCTGGGGGCACGAGGCGCTCGACGCGGGCGACGTGGACGGTCTCCTCGACTTCCGGCACAAGTCCCCGGCGGGCGAGCTCGCTCACCCGCGTACGGAGCACTTCGCGCCCTTGTTCGTGACGCTGGGGGCCGCCGAGGCCTCGGGGGATCTCGGCGGGCAGCGGAGCGTGATCGACGGATTCTGGATGGGGCTCGCCAAGAGGTCGGTGCAGTTCGGCTGACGGGTGTGCCGATCCGGCTGACGGGCGTGCCGCTCTAGGTGGGCGGCTCGCTGATCTCGATCGCGCGCAGGGCGGATGCCAGGGCCTGCTCGTCGCCCACGTCCAGTGCCGTGTCGGTGAACTTGATGACGTGCTCGTCGCCGTGCGCCAGGGCCCGCTCGAAGACCTCCTCGGGGGCGAAGGTGCCGGGCGGTGTGTACGCGACCGGGACGTCCGGCGCGTACATCGAGGTCACGGCGGCCGAAGCCGTCCAGGCCGCGTGCAGGCTCGGCGCCCACAGGGTGCGGGGCAGCGCGGGCAGGGCGCGCAGCACGGCGTTGGGCGCGGTCGCGGCGTGCACCAGCATCGTCTCCTCGCCGTGGCCGTGCGTGGCGTACCGGTGGGTGGCCGCACGCACCAGCTCGGTGAGCCTGCGGTGCGCCTCGTCCGGATCGCTCACACCGGCCGCCCACGCGGGAAGCCCCGCGACCCGGCCCAGCCTGGCGGGGAAGCCGCCGCTGCCCCGGTCCGCGATCGGCTCGACGGCGTCCAGGGCGGCGGCCGCGGTGCCTCCCGGCTCGTGCGGCAGGAGCTCGACGCCGGTGACGGGGTGGTGGCGGGCGGCCCAGTAGCCGAGGCCGTGGGCGAGTTCCGCGAGGCGGGGTTCGGTCTCCGGCCCGGTCAGGAGGGTGCGGACCGCGTGGCCCACCCGGATCACCGGGTGCGTGGAGCCGCCGTACATGCCCGGCAGCAGGCGCGGCCACCACACGGCGAGGACGTCGCGCCACGGGCGTTCGTCGATCTCCCTGCCGAAGTACGCGATCCAGTCCGCCGCCCGGCGCGGATCGCCGATGGCCTCGCGCCAGGTGTCACCGGTGATTGTTCCGACCGCGTTCGGGTACCCCTCCAACTTCGGCGCGTACAGCTCGAGCCAGCGGTGGACATCACCGGAGCGGCCGTGCGCGGCGAGCGCCTCGACGGCCATCGGGGCGTGGTTGGTGAGCCGTCCGAGCCGCTCGGGGCCCCAGGCGTGCAGGCGCTTCAGGGCTTCGTCGAGGGTGCCTGTGGTGTCGGCTGTGGCGTCCATGGAGGCACGGTAGGCGGGGCGCGAACAGGGGCGTAACGGCCTTGCGGCCTAGGACGGGACCTAGGCCGTGACCTGCGGGACCTAGGTCCCGCTTGGGCGCTGGGGGCCCAGGGGACGCTCGTACCAGGCGACGTCCCAGTAGCGGCCGAACTTCCGGCCCACCTCGCGGTACGTGCCGACATGGCGGAAGCCGAAGCGTTCGTGGAGGCGGCCCGAGGCGTCGTTCGGCTGGGCGATCCCGGCGTAGGCGCGGTGCAGGTCCTCGCCGTCCAAGGCCTCGAAGAGCGCCTTGTAGAGCAGGGTGCCGATGCCGCGGCCCGCGGCCTGTGGCGCGCAGTAGACGCTCACTTCCACCGAGGTGGCGTAGGCGGGCTTGGCCCGGAAAGGAGAACTCGTGACGTACCCGAGGATCAGGCCGGAATCCCTCTCCTGGGCAACCAAGAGACGGTGGGGGCCGTCTTCAGGATGGGAGAGCAGCCAAGGGCGGCGCTCTTCCGGCAGGAAGACGGCCGTGTCGAAGGTGATCGCCGTCTCACGTACATAGTGGTTGTAGATAGCGGTCAGGGGCCCCAGATCGGCCTCAGTGCCCGGCCTGACCTGCACCTCTGTACGTTCCGACGGCATCTGGCCTCCCTTTGTGGCGGCACAGGGTACTGCAACGTCAGGAAAATAGATGCGCGGCTTGGGAATTCTGTCCGGATTCCAGTCGTTGTTTCCATCGGAAGCAGGGCACCCGGAAGGGTGTGGTTTCCACCACAGAGGCCCGTGAAAAGGGCCGACCAGGACCTCCACACGCAAGGGAGCACGCATGGCAACCCGTGCCGTCGCCCGTCGTAAGTCCGCCACCTTCGGCGAGACCGACGCGGCACGCAGTGTTCGCGCCGTAGGCGGGGAGATCGCCGACCGCGACCTGGTCGGCATGTACCTCGACGAGATCGCGCGTACGCCGCTGCTCGACGCCGCCAAGGAAGTCGAGCTGTCCCAGATCATCGAGGCCGGTGTGTTCGCCCGGAAGATAATCGACGGCGAGGTCGAGAGCTCCGGCGCCGGCGCGAAGGCGTCCCGTGAGGAGCTGGAGGCGCTCGTCGCCGACGGCGAGCGGGCCAAGGACGTCTTCATCCGGTCGAACCTGCGGCTGGTCGTCGCCGTGGCGCGACGCTATCCGCGCAGCGGTCTGCCGCTCCTCGACCTGATCCAGGAGGGGAACGCGGGCCTGGTGCGCGCGGTCGAGAAGTTCGACTACGCCAAGGGCTTCAAGTTCTCCACGTACGCCACGTGGTGGATCCGTCAGGCCATCACGCGCTCCATAGCCGACCAGTCGCGCACCATCCGTCTCCCCGTCCACCTGGTGGAGGAGCTGGGACGGATCCGCCGGGTGATGCGTGAGTTCAACCGCAAGCACGGCCGCGACCCCGAGCCCGCGGAGGTCGCCGCGGAGCTCGACTCCACGCCGGCGCGTGTCACGGACGTCCTGGACTGGGCCCGCGACCCGGTCTCGCTGAACATGGGCGTGGACGACAACGGGGACACGCAGTTCGGTGACCTCCTCGAGGACACCTCCGCGGTCTCGCCCGAGCAGTCCGTCCTGACGCTGCTGCGCAGCGAGGAACTGGACGACCTGATCGGCCGCCTCGACCAGCGCACGGCCTCCATCATCAAGATGCGGTACGGCATCGAGGACGGCCGCGAGCGGACCCTCACGGAGGTCGGCAAGCAGCACGGTCTGACGCGGGAGCGGATCCGCCAGATAGAGAAGCACGCGCTCCTGGAACTGAAGAAGCTGGCGAGGGACACGGGCTTCGACGCGGCGGCTTAGGCGGCGGCCTGCTTGACGGTTCCTTACAGCTGAGCGGGGCGGGGCCTGGGCGGGGACTGGGCGCGGCCCCGCGAAGCCGCCCAATAGCTGAGCCCCGGTGCCATCCCCCCGGCACCGGGGCTCATTTCTTTGCCTTGCGGCTGGTGGGCGGGTCCCCTTTCCCGCGCTCCGCGCGGAGGCCCCGCTCCCCGGGTGTGCCCTCGCGCTGGGCACGGGGGCCGCCCGCCCATGGGGTGTGTCCTCGCGCTGGGCGCGGGGGCCGCCCGCCCATGGGGTGTGTCCTCGCGCTGGGCACGGGGGCCGCCCGCCCATGGGGTGTGTCCTCGCGCTTCGCGCGGAGATGTTCCGTCCACCGGGTTCTTTCCCGCGCTCCGCGCGGAGTTCTCCCGCCCACCCACCCGATTACCCCGGGGCAATGGGTGGGTGGGAGGGAAAGATCCGCGCGAAGCGCGGGAAGGGGTTGGCACCCACGGCCCGCAGGTAGGAGATCCGCGCAGAGCGCGGCGAAGGGGCGGCACCCACGGCCCGCAGGGGAAGGATCCGGGCGGCGCGTGTGGGGGAGGGCCCTCTCCACGGCCTGCGGGGAGAGCCCTCGGCGCCACCTCCGCGGCCCGCGGGGCGGACCCACGGCCCGTGGGGTGAAGCGCACGGCCTCAGGCGGAGGCGGCCGCCTGGGTCATGCGGGAGCCCAGCTTCCGGAGGGAAGCCAGCAGTTCCGGTGGGCCGTGGGCCACGAAATCGCAGCCCGCCGTAGCCAACCGCACCGCCAGCCAGTCGATGGAGTCCGTCACCTCCGAGCGGAGCCGGCACGACGTGGCCGTCACGGGCTCCGGAGTGCCGAGCGCCGAGGGGAACGCCCCCGCGACGGCCTCCGCGGACGCGGCGAACGTCACGTCGATCGCGTACGAAGGCTGGCCCCGCCACATCGACCGGCGGATGAACTCCGCCGCGTCCCCCGTGGGCAGCTCCCGCGGGACGAAGCGCGCACCGGTAGCGAAGGGCGACGACACCCGGTCCACCCGGAAGGTGCGCCAGTCGTCGCGGTCGATGTCGTACGCGACCAGGTACCAGCGCCGCCCCGTCGACACCAGCCGGTGCGGCTCCGTCAGGCGGCGGGACTCGGTGCCGTCGCCGGAGCGGTACGCGAAGCGCAGACGCTCCTGGCCCGCCGCCGCGGACGCCATGACCGTGAGCGTCTCGGGCGCGATGCTGGCGCCGTCCCCGCTGGTCAGCGGGGTCGTCGCGATCTGGAGGGTCTGCACCCGGTGCCGCAGCCGCGAGGGCAGGACCTGCTCCAGCTTCGCCAGCGCCCGCACCGACGCCTCCTCCACCCCCTCCACCGCGTGCCCCGCCCCCGCCCGCAGGCCCACCGCGATCGCCACCGCCTCCTCGTCGTCCAGGACGAGCGGCGGCATCGCCTTGCCCGCGACCAGGCGGTACCCACCGGTCGCCCCCTGGCTCGCCTGCACCGGATAGCCGAGGTCCCGCAGCCGGTCGATGTCGCGCCGCACCGTGCGGCGGCTGACGCCGAGCCGGTCCGAGAGCTCGCCGCCCGGCCATTCGCGTGGGGTCTGGAGGAGGGAGAGGAGCTGCAGCAGCCGAGCCGGGGTGTCCGTACCGCCGGACCGTTCGGAGGTCGTGCCGGAAGTCGAAGTCATGTCACACAGGATGCCGCCCATCTAGGACATCTTCTGGCCTATATGACTTCTAGTCTTCTCTCATGACTTACAGCAGCTCCGCGAAACCCGTGCCAGGAACGGCAGCCGCCGCCGACCGGCGTCGCTGGTTCGCCCTCGCCATCGTGATGACCGCGGCCTTCATGGACCTCGTCGACGTCACCATCGTCAACATCGCGATCCCGTCCATCCAGGAGGACGCAGGCGCCTCGTACAGCCAGATCCAGTGGATCACCGCGGGCTACGCACTCGCGTTCGCGGCCGGTCTCATCACCGGCGGGCGGCTCGGTGACATCCACGGGCGCAAGCGGATGTTCCTCCTGGGGATCGCGGGCTTCACGGTCGCCTCCGCGCTCTGCGGCTTCGCCGCCAACCCGGAGATGCTGGTCGCGTCGCGGATTCTCCAGGGCGGCATGGCCGCGATGATGGTGCCGCAGGTCCTGTCGATCGTGCACGCCACCTTCCCCGCGCACGAGCGCGGCAAGGTCTTCGGGCTCTTCGGGATGGTCGTGGGGCTCGGCGCCGTCTCGGGTCCGCTGCTCGGCGCGCTGCTGACGCAGTGGAACCTCTTCGGGCTCGAATGGCGCCCGATCTTCCTGATCAACCTGCCCGTCGGGATCGTGGGACTGATCCTGGGCAGCAAGTTCATCACCGAGTCCAAGGCGCCGAAGGCGCTCAAGCTCGACCTCGTCGGCGTCGTCCTGGTCACCCTCGGCCTGCTGATGGTGCTCTACCCGCTCACCCGTGGCCGGGAGCTGGACTGGCCGCTGTGGGGTTACGCCGTGATGGCGGGCGGAGTCGCCGTCTTCGGCGCGCTCATCGCGTACGAGAAGGCGAAGGCGGCCAAGGACGGTTCGCCGCTGGTGGAGCTGTCCCTGTTCAAGGTGAAGAGCTTCGCGGCGGGCATCGCGGTGCAGACCGTGTTCGGTGTCGCGATGGGCATCTTCTTCCTGGTCTGGACGGTGTACATGCAGACGGGGCTCGGCTGGAGCGCGCTGCGTGCGGGCACCACCGGGGTGCCGTTCTCGATCGCCGTGTCGGTGGCGGCCGGCATGTCCGTGCAGAAGCTCGTGCCGCGGTTCGGCCGCAAGGTGCTCCAGGGCGGCGCGCTCGTCATGGCCGCCGGGGTACTGCTCTACATCTGGGAGGCGGACCGGTACGGCGCGGACATCGCGTCCTGGCAGATGGCGCTGCCGCTGGTCGTGATGGGCGCGGGCATGGGCTTCATCGTCGCGCCGCTGACGGACGCCATCCTGTCGGACGTGCCGCGCGAGCACTCGGGGTCGGCGTCCGGGCTGCTCAACACCGTGCAGCAGATGGGTACGGCGCTCGGGCTCGGCCTGGTCTCCGTGGTGTTCTTCGGCATGATCGACGAGAAGGCGGCGCGCAGCGAGGTGCCGATGGAGATCGTGGGCGCGTTCCAGAACTCGCTGTGGTGGGTCGTCGGCGTGCTCGTCGTCATCTTCCTGCTGATGTTCGCCCTGCCGGGCAAGCCGCGACAGCATGTCGAGGGCGGGGACACCGGTGACGCGGGTGACGCCGGGGACGGGGTCGTCGCCGGGGGCGCCGGTGAACTCCCGGAGCGGGAGCCCGCGTTGACCTCTTGACCTGACCCCCTGAGGGGGGGGAGTGGCGGGTGCGGCCCGGGTGGAGCCTAGAGCTCCGCCTGGGCCGCCGTCGTGTCCAGGGATTCGAGTACGGCGGCTGGGTTGCCGCCCTTCACGACGGCGGCGCCGATCTCCTTGCGGATGGTCGCCCGGACCGTCGGCCACGAGCGCAGGCTGACCGGCTGGAACTGCGCCTGCGGCATCTGGTCGATGAACTTCCACAGCGGGCGCTGCGCCGCGTCCGCGCGCAGCGCCGAGGACGCCGAGCTGGTCACCGGGAGCGCGGCCTGGCCCCCGCCGTACGCCTTCGCGGACTTGCGGCCGTAGAGGTAGCCGAGGAACGTGCCGCACGCGTCGCGGTGGCCGTTCTGCTTGAACGCCATCAGCCAGTCGCTCAGGCCCACGGGAGCTGCCGCCCCGCCCCTCCGGGCCGGGAACGCGGCGTGCGCGTAAGGGAACTTGACCTTGTCGGCGGCGCCCATGAGTACCGGGTGCGCGATCAGCATCCCGATGGTGCCGCGCATGAACTGCTCGTACGCCGCCGTCCTGTTGAGCCCCGCCGGGTCCGCGCCCGCGAGCCCCTTCGCGACCAGTTCGTCGCGCAGCCAGGTCAGCGTCCGGACGTTGCCGGCGGTGTGGAAGTCGTAGCCGGCCAGACCCGAGTAGCCGCCCTCGTCGGCGAGCAGCCAGGACAGGGTCTCGTCCTCGGCGGCTTCCGGCCCCAACTGCAGCCCGTAGGGGGTCTTCACGCCGATGCCCTTCAACGCCTGGGCCGTCTTGAGCAGTTCGTCCCAGGAGGTGGGGGCGCCGTTGATGCCTGCCCGCTTGAAGAGGGCCGTGTTGTAGAAGAGGCGCGGGGTGCTGGCGAGGAACGGGATGCCGTACTGGATGTGCCTGACCGATCCCGCCTCGGCGTACGAGCGGGTGAAGTCGGCCTCGGTGCGGATGTCGAAGAGGTCGGATGCGCCGTAGAGCTGCTCGTCCTCGGCGTAGGGCGCGAAGATGTTCGACTGCGCGATGTCGGGGGCGTTGCCGTCCTTCACCCGGCGGGCGAGCGTCCGGTCGAGCTTGTCGAAGGGGACGCGTTCCAGGGCGATCTTGACGGTGGGGTGCGCCTTCTCGAAGGCGGTGACCAGGCCGTCCCACTGGTCACCGATGGAGGAGCCGACGCTCTTGTCGTAGCTGGCGACGAGGACTTCGAGGGTGGTGGTGTCGCTGCCGGACGCGCAGCCGCTGAGGCTGACGCCGAGTCCGAGTCCGAGCGTGGATGCGCCGGTGAGGCCGGCGGAGTTGGTCAGGAACTGTCGACGACGCACCGGGCTTGCCACCTTCGTAACGCACTGGATCTCACGGCTCGGATCTCATGGCTCTCGTACGGTGGCAGATTCTGCCACACAGGCACAACGTGCCCAGGAGTGCCCGTCCGCCTGCCTGGAGCGCTGGCATAACCTGCCTCGCATGCCCGCAAGTTCGCTCAACTCGCCCGATTCGCTCACCGAGCGCCGCAAGGCGGAGACGCGCCTGGACATCGCCCGCACCGCGGCCGCGCTCTTCGCCGAGAACGGGCTGCGGGCCACCCGCGCCGAGGACATCGCGCGCGCGGCGGGTGTCGCGCCGCGCACGTTCTACCGCTACTTCGCGACGAAGGAGGAGGCGGTGGCCCCGCTCTTCGCGGCCGGGGCGCAGCAGTGGGCGGAGGCGGTGCGGGGTGCGCCTGCCGGGCTCTCGGTGCGGGAAGCGCTGCGGTACGCGGCGGCGAGGGCGCTGGTCCCTGACAGCGATGCGGCGCCGGGGGTCGCCATCGGGGACGCGGAGGCGCTGGAGTGGGTGCGGGGGCTGCTGCGGATGGCGGGGGAGAGTGCTGCGCTGCGCGCGGTGTGGTCGGACGCCTGTCACGCCTCGGAGAAGACGCTGCTCGCCATCCTGGCCGAGCGGGAAGGCGGCGCCGCGCGGGAAGGTGGCGCCGAGCGGGAGCCCTCTCTGGAGCTGCGGCTGGCGGCGGGGGTCGCGAGTGCGGCGGTGCGGGTGGCGGTGGAGACGTGGGCGTCGGGCGACGCCCCGGCCGGTGGCGGGGGCGGTCCCGCGGCGCTGGCGGACCACTGCATCACGACCCTGGACGGCTTCACCTGGCCGTAGGTCCGCCCCTCGGGGTTCGTCGCCGACTGCGGGCGCGTGCGTGTTGCGGGGTGGTTGGCTGTGGGTGCGGTGCCGGGCCGGTATGTCCGTCCTCGCTATCGTCCGGTCGCCGCCTAGGTGCTTCGGCGCCGGAGCGCCGCGAGCCGTGCTCCGGGCGGACATACCGACCCGTCCCCTCCCGAGCGTCGCCGACTGCGGGTGTGTGGGGGATGGGGCGGGCCCTGTCCCCCCCGCCTGCCAACCTCTGCCCCGCGGGGCAATCGGGTGGGTGGGAGAGGTCCCTGCGGGGGGAAGTCGTAGGGCCCAGTGGTGGCGGGGCGGAAGTCCGTTTGTGTCTGGTGGGGGTCCGAACTTGTTTACTTCGCTGAAATCTGGACGTACTCTGCGAGTGAAACCACACGCTCGGGCACAACTCGGAGGCGAACGGACATGTACGCAGCGGAGCGCCAGCAGGAGATCCTGCGGCTCGCGCGTGACGGCGGCCGGGTGGACGTGCTGTCGCTGGCCGAGGAGTTCAAGGTCACCGCCGAGACCGTTCGGCGTGACCTGAAGGCCCTCGACCGGGCAGGTCTCGTGCGCCGCGTACACGGCGGTGCCATACCGGCCGGACGCCTCGACTTCGAGCCCGACCTCGCCGAGCGGGAGGGAACGGCCGCCGACGAGAAGGACCGCATCGCCCGCGCCGCCCTCGCCGAGCTCCCGACGGAAGGCAGCGTCATCCTCGACGCGGGCTCCACCGTCGCCCGCCTCGCCGCGTCCCTCCCCCTGGAGGCGACCTTCACGGTCGTCACCCACGGCCTCCCCACCGCGGCCCGCCTCGCCGACCACCCCGGCATCCAGCTCCACCTGATCGGGGGCCGCGTCCGCAGCCGTACGCGCGCCGCCGTCGACGCGTGGGCGCTGCGGGCGTACGGAGAGATCCGCGCCGACGTGCTGTTCGTCGCCGCGAACGGCTTCTCCGCGGAGGGCGGGCTCACCACCCCCGACCTCGCCGAAGCGGCCGTCAAGCGCGCGGCGATCGGCGCGGCCCGCCGCGTGGTGCTCCTCGCGGACTCCACCAAGCACGGCCAGGAGCACTTCGCGCGCTTCGGCGATCTGACCGACGTGGATCTGCTGATCACCGACACCGGGCTCAGTCCCGAGGACGCCACGGCCATCGAGGGCGGCGGCACGGAGGTGATCCGGGCATGAGCGGCATGAGCGGCACGGACACGAACGTGGACAGCAGCAGCAAGAACAGCCCGCAGGCCGGCAAGGAAACGGTACGTACGCGCATGATCCTCACCGTCACCCCCAACCCCTCCCTCGACCGCACCTACGAGGTTCCCTCGCTGGACCGCGGCGAGGTCATCCGGGCCACCGGCGACCGGATGGACCCGGGCGGCAAGGGCGTCAACGTATCGAGGGCCGTCGCCGCGGCGGGCGCGGAGACGCTCGCCGTCCTGCCCCTCGGCGGCGCGCCCGGCGCGCTCGTCGCCCAGCTCCTGGACGAGCAGGGCATCAAGGTCGCGCCGGTGTGGGTCGCGGGCCAGACCCGCTCCAACATCGCGGTGGCCGAACCGGACGGCACCCTCACCAAGATCAACGCGACCGGACCCGAACTGACGTCGGCCGAGGCCGAGTTGCTGCTCGGAGCCGTGCGGGAGCGGTCCGCGGGCGCCGACTGGATCGCCTGCTGCGGCAGCCTGCCGCGCGGGCTCGCCCCCTCCTGGTACGCCGACCTCGTGGCCCGCGCGCACGCCGCGGGCGCCCGTATCGCCCTCGACACCTCCGGCCCGGCGCTCCTCGCCGCGCTCGCCGAGCGTCCCGACGTCGTCAAGCCCAACGCGGAGGAGCTCGCCGAAGCGGTGGGCCGCCCCCTGGCCACCGTCGGCGACGCGGTCAAGGCGGCCGAAGAACTGCGGGAGTCGGGCGCGCGGGCCGTGCTCGCCAGCCTCGGCGCGGACGGCCAGCTCCTGGTGGACGGATCGGGTACGTACTTCGGCAGCGCACCGGTCGACGCCGTACGCAGCAACGTAGGAGCCGGTGACTCCTCCCTGGCCGGTTTCCTCATCGCGGGCGGCACCGGCGCGACCGCCCTCGCCTCGGCCGTGGCGCACGGCGCGGCGGCGGTGCAACTCCCCGGCAGCGCCATGCCCACCCCCTCCGACCTCGCACCCGACGCGGTCACCGTCACCTCACAGGTTCCGATGGACCGCGTACTGACGGAGCCGGCCGCATGACTCCCCACGCCCGCAAGGGCGCGAGCTCCACCTCAACCCCCGTCCCCACCCCCGCCCTCCGGGCGATACGCGTGCGAAGGAGCCCGCGATGAGCGAGATGATCACCGCGGAACTGGTCGACCTCGAAATCGACCGGTCCGCCGGAACCAAGGAAGCGGCGGCCCGTGCCCTCGCCGAGCGCATGGTCGCCCTGGGCCGGGTGACCGATCTGGAGGGGTTCCTCGCCGACGTGGCGGCCCGCGAGGCACAGATGCCGACCGGTCTCGACGGCGGCATCGGCATCCCGCACTGCCGCAGCGCCCATGTCACCGAGCCGACCCTCGCCTTCGGCCGCTCGGCCGACGGCATCGACTTCGGGGCGCCGGACGGGCCCGCCGATCTCATCTTCCTGATCGCCGCCCCTGCCGGGGCCGACGACGCGCACCTGACCATCCTGTCGTCGCTGGCACGGCAGTTGATGGACGAGGAGTTCACGAGCGCGCTGCGGGGTGCGACGGACGCGGAGTCCGCGGCCGCCCTGATCAGCGGGGAGCCCGTCGCGCGCGGTGCGGCGGAGGAACCGACCGACCCGCAGGCGGAAGAGGAACCGACCGACCCGCAGGCGGAAGAGGACCCCACCGAACCGCGGTCGGAAGATGGCCCCACCCCGGTGGAGCCGTTCCGGATCGTGGCGGTCACCTCCTGCCCCACGGGCATCGCGCACACGTACATGGCAGCCGAGTCCCTGGAGAACGCCGCCCGCGAGGCAGGCGTGGAGATCACGGTCGAGACCCAGGGGTCGGCGGGGTTCACCCGCCTCGACCCGGCGGTCGTCGCGGCCGCCGACGGCGTCGTCTTCGCGCACGACGTCCCCGTACGGGACAAGGACCGTTTCGCCGGCAAGCCCACGGTGGACGTGGGCGTGAAGGCGGGCATCAGCAGGCCCGCCGAGCTCATCGCGGAGGTCCGGGCGAAGGCGGCCCGCGGCGAGACCACCGCGGACGTCGGGCCGAGCCCCGTGGACAACGCCGGGGACAGCGGCGACGGCTACGGCACCAAGCTGCGCAAGTGGCTGATGTCCGGCGTCAGTTACATGGTCCCGTTCGTCGCGGCGGGCGGCCTCCTCATCGCGCTCGGCTTCGCCATCGGCGGCTGGAAGATCGACAAGGCCCCGTCCGTCGCCGAGCACTTCGTGTGGACGGACACCACCAGCTGGGCCGCGCTCCTCTTCCAGATCGGCGGGCTCGCCTTCGCCTTTTTGGTGCCGGTCCTCGCGGGCTACATCGCGTACGGAATGGCCGACCGGCCAGGGCTCGTGCCCGGGTTCGTCGGCGGCTCCGTCGCCGTCACCATCAACGCGGGCTTCCTCGGCGGTCTCGCGGCGGGTCTGATCGCGGGTGCGGTCGTGATGGGCATCCAGCGCGTGCGGATCCCGTCCGTCCTTCGCGGCATCATGCCCGTGGTCGTGATCCCACTGATCTCGTCCGCGGTCGTCGGCTTCCTGATGTTCCTCGTCATCGGAAAGCCCATCGCGGAGCTCCAGAGCGCGCTCACCGACTGGCTGGAGGGCCTGTCCGGCGCCAACGCCATCATCCTGGGCGTCATCCTCGGCCTGATGATGTGCTTCGACCTCGGCGGTCCGCTGAACAAGGTCGCGTACGCCTTCGCCGTCGGCGGCCTCGCCAACCCGACCGACGGCAGTTTCAAGGTCATGGCCGCGGTGATGGCGGCCGGCATGGTCCCGCCGCTCGCCATGGCCCTGGCCACCACGGTCCGCGGCCGGCTCTTCACCAAGACCGAGCGTGAGAACGGCAAGGCGGCCTGGTTCCTCGGCGCCTCCTTCATCACGGAGGGCGCGATCCCGTTCGCCGCGGCCGACCCGCTGCGGGTGATCCCCGCCTCGATGGCGGGCGGCGCGGTCACCGGCGCCCTGTCGATGGCGTTCGGCTGCACGCTGCGGGCCCCGCACGGCGGCATCTTCGTGGTGCCGCTCATCGGGCAGCCGCTGCTGTACCTGGTGGCGATCGCCGCCGGTGTCGCTGTCTCGACCGTGACGGTCATCCTGCTCAAGGGCGGCCGGAAGACGAACCCCGCAGAGAGCGGTGCGGAGGCCGAGGCGGGCGCGCCCGAGAAGAAGGTTCCGGCGGCCGTCTGAGCCCGGTTCCGTGGGCCCGGTTCCGCGGGTCCGGGCCGTTCGGGCTCTATGAGGGGGGTTGTGCGACATGCGTCACTTCAGGACGTAAGTCCCACAACCCCCTGTCGTAAGCCCTGGATCGTGTTGTCTACTGAGCGGCATGCTCCAGAATGTCTCGTTCCTCCAGCAGGCAGGCGTGGCCGTACTGGCCGTGGCGACCGCCGTCTGGGCCGTGGGCCTGGTGCGGGTACTGCGTCGCGACCAGGCCGACGTGGACGTCTGGCGTCAGTCCCAGGCGCTGCGGGCGCTGCCCGCGCAGACGGGCCCGCCGCGCGCGGAGACGGTCGAACTGACGCCGGACGAGCGAGCCGCCTTCGCGGGCCTCGTACGGCAGTTCGGCGGAGACGGCCGGTCCTGACGGATGCTTCTGACGGCCGGTCGTGACGGATGCTTCTGGCGGCCGGTCGTGACGGACGCTTCTGACGGCCGGTTGTGAGGTTGGGTGCCGCCCCTGCGTGCCGCCCCCTGCTGTGTGCGCTGCCCTACTTCGTACGCTGCTGCGGAACGCTCCTCGCGCGCTGCTCCATCGCCGCGCGTGCCGCCTCCTCGGAGACGTACACCTCGCACCTGTGGCGCTTGTCGGGCGTGACCGTGTGCTCGACCTCCCAGAGGCTGAGCTCGCTGCCGTCGAAGAGCAGGAACGCGTGTTCGTAGAGCGAGAAGCAGAGGCGTGCCTCGCCCGCCAGGCAGGGGCGGCCGAAGGCCTGCGTGATCTGGTGCGCGAACGCCGAGCGCAGTAACCGCTCGATGTCCTCGGCGGGCCGCCCCTCGCTCACCGAGTTCTCCGCGCGGCGCAGCAGCCGGCGCGCGTGATCCGCCGAGTCGTCCGGGACGTACGTATGACGGGGCTCGTCGGCGACCGAGAGCTGGAGCACGACGGGCTGGTCGCAGGCGGTGGCGGGGGTGTCGGGCGGCAGCGGCAGGCGCGAGGTGGCGACACCGGCCTCTTCCTCGTCCGCGTACAGCTCGTGCTGGGCGTGGCTGCCGGGGCCCGTGTTGTGCACGAGCTCCCAGAGGGTGAGTGACCCGGCGTCGGCGAGCAGCCACGTGTGCCGGTACGTCTCGCGGTGCAGGCCCGCGCTGTGGTGCGCGGAGTGCAGCGAACTGTCGTACGCGAGAGCTGAGTCCAGGCGCCCTATCGTCTCGTCCGGCAGGTCGAAGGAGTTCAGGGCGCGGCGAAGAAGCCGCTCCAGATGCTCCTGCGGAGAGTGCGAAGACTCCTGCTCGGCCGACTGTGGCTCGTACGCCGTCTCGTACTCGTACGGAACGCTCAAGGTTTCTCCCGGCGTTGCTGCATGTCACCTTGTGAGTGCATACCGTAGCCCCTGCGTCGGACATCATGTCCGGGAACGGGAAAACGTACGAGCCGCACGGCAAGTTCCCGTGCGGCTCGCGGTGTTGGGCCTGGTGAGAGGCTTGGCGCGGGGGCTGGAATCAGCCCGCGCTGCCCGCCGTCCACTGGCTCCAGGACATGTTCCAGCCATTGAGGCCGTTGTCCGGGGCGATCGTCTCGTCCGGGGAGCCCTTGACGGTCACGATGTCCCCGATGAGGGAGTTGTCGTAGAACCACGCGCCCGGCGTGCTGGAGTCGCCCGCGCCCTGCGCGTCCTGGAGGCCGACACAGCCGTGGCTGGTGTTGGAGCTGCCGAAGATCGAGGGCGAGCCCCAGTAGTTGCCGTGGATGAAGGTGCCTGAGGACGACAGGCGCATCGCGTGCGGGACGTCCTTGATGTCGTACTCACCGCCGAAGCCGACCGTGTCGCCGTTCATCCGGGTCTGGGTGAACTTCTCGGAGATCACCATTTTCCCGTTGTACGTGGGGTTCGCCGGGCTGCCCGCGGAGATCGGGATGGTCTTGACGACCTTGCCGTCCCGCTCGACCGTCATCGTCTTGGCCTTCACGTCGACCGTGGACACCTGCGCGCGGCCGACGGTGAAGGTGACCGTCTTGTTCTGTACGCCGGTGGCGCCGTCCGCGCCCTTCACGCCCTCCAGGGAGATCTTCATGGTGACCTTGGAGCCGGCCTTCCAGTACTCCTCGGGCCTGAAGTCGAGGCGCTGATCGCCGAACCAGTGGCCCACGACCTTCTGGCCGCTGTCCGAGGTGACCTTGATGTGCGACTGGACGGACTGCTTCTCGGTGATCGCCTTGTCGAAGTTGAAGGAGACCGGCATGCCGACGCCGACCTTCGTGCCGCCGTCGGGGGTGTAACTGCCGATGAAGCTGTTGTCCTTCGAGACGGTGGTGAAGATCGAGTTCTCGGTCGCTTCCTTGCCCTTGGTGTCCTTGGCGTTGGCCTCGATCTTGTACTTCATGCCGCGCTCCAGCTGGGCCTTGGGCTTCCAGCTGGTGCCGTCGGCGGCGAGCGTGCCGTCGACCGCCGCCCCGGTGGAGACCAGGGTCATCTTCACGTCGGTCAGCTTGCCGCCCTCGACCTTGACGCCGGTGGCGTTGATGGACGCGCCGGTCGAGCCGTCCTTGGCCGAGATGGTGATGTCGGCGCCCTGGGTCTTGGGCTTGCCGTCCTTGCCGTCGCTCGAGCCGTCCGAGTCGCCGCCGCAGGCCGTCAGGGAGAGCGCGCCCACGGCTGCCAGCGCGGTGGCCGCCAGAAGGGTGCGCCGCCGGGGCTTGGCTATGTGCGACGTTGTCACGGGCTGCTCCATCTTTGTGCGAAGTGCGCGTTCTGATCCAGTACGGGTTAAGAGCCGCCTGCGGGCGGAAAGGTTCCGTCCGCTTGGTGTGAGGGCGGGCACAGAGACATGGCCCGTCGGCGCCCAACGGGCCTCTCTATGCGGTCATTTGTAGCGTTTCTTTCTTGGAATTCCCTTAGGTGATGCTTTGGTGTTCCTGAGGGGTGGAGGGGGCGGAGGAGGGCGGAGGGGGCAGAAGGGGGGAGGGGGAGCGGAAGCGGGGTGGCCGGGGCTATTCGGCTTCGGCGGCGGCCGCGGCCGCCGCCTGGTTGCCGTAAAGGTCGCGGTACGAGGGGAACTTGCCGCCCGGTGTCTCCACGGACTCCGCGGCCAGGAGCGCCCGGACGATCGCCGCCGTCACCATGTCCGCGCCCGCCGCGAGGATCTCGTTCAGGGCGAGCGGGCTCTGCTCGGCTCCCGGCAGGGGGCGCTCGCCGGTCGCGAGGGCGAAGACGGTGTCCCCGTCGTTGAGGAGGTGGACGGGGCGCACGGCGCGCGCCATGCCGTCGTGCGACGTGCCGGCCAGCTTCTGCGCCTGGGCCTTGGTGAGTTCGGCGTCGGTGGCGACCACGGCGAGGGTGGTGTTCAGCGGGGGAGGCCCGCTCCTGCCGGAGGCGGCGGCTTCGGCGAGGCGGCGCGTGGCCTCCTCGTGCGCCTCGGGGGTGGGGTACTCCATGCGCCGCCCCTCGAAGTACCGCCCGTACAGCGCGCCCGTCGCCGGATCGACCCCGGCGCCCGCCGCGTTCGCCACGACCAGGGCGGCGACCGTGACGCCCGATTCCAGCCGGACGCTCGCGCTGCCGATACCGCCCTTGACCTTGCCGACCACGGCGCCGGTGCCCGCGCCCACGTTCCCCTCCTCCACCGGCGTGAACGGTTCGGTGCCCGCGGCGGCCTCCACGGCGGCGCGGCCCGTCGCGGCGTCGGGGCGCGCCGTGAAGTCGCCGCCGCGGCCGAGGTCGAAGACGCAGGCGGCCGGGACCACGGGGACGACGTGGGAGGGATCGGGGCCGACCCGCACACCGCGGCCCTGCTCCTCGAGCCACGCCATCACACCGGCGGCGGCGTCCAGGCCGTACGCGCTGCCGCCGGTCAGGACGACGGCCTCCACGCGCTGGACCAGATTGCGGGGGTCGAGCGCGTCCGTCTCCCGGGTGCCGGGGCCACCGCCCCGCACGTCCACGGCCGCGACGGCGCCGCCCACCGGGGCGAGCACCACGGTGGTGCCGGTGAGGTGGCCCTCGTGGGCGGGGGCGGTACGAGTGGCATGGCCTACGCGAAGCCCGGGGACGTCGGTGAGGGAGTTGAGGGAGTTGAGGGAGTCGAGGGAGTTGAGGGGACTGGGGGAGCTGGGGGAATCGAGGGAGTCGGGAGAGCCGGGGGAAGGGGAGGAAGCCATGCCGACTTGCGTATCACGCGGGGGAGTTACGCGGCCGTCTCCCGGCGTGCCATCCGGCTGGTAAGCGTCGAGCGGGTCGAGCGGGTCGCGCCGGTGGCCGTCGCCACGAGTTCCCGCGCCCGCGCCCGAGCCCGAGCCCGCTCCCTCGCCCACACCCGCGAAGGGGCCCGCGAAGGGGCCCGCAGAACGGCGGGTGCGCGACGTGGGGCTGGTGCTGGTGGCGGCCCGGGGGCCGGTGCGGACGTCATGATCCCCGGCACAGCAGCAGGCGTCCGCCGGATCGGGCTGCGGCGCCCAGCGCGTCGGCGGGCCCTGGACGTGACACCCGGCAGCGCGTCGGCGGTGACACCCGGCCGCCGCACGGCGGGCGGCCGAGGCCGCTCGCGCACCCCGGCCCACGAGGTCCGAAGACCCCCTGACCTTGGTGCCTTTGGGCTGGTCGGAGCATGCCCTACGCCTCTGCTCCCGGAGAGCCGCGCACGGGAACGTGGAAGCGTCAGGCCCCGGAGCAAGGACGGGACCGGTAGCGAACTGGGAACCAACATGAGATCGCCTGCCACCCACGAAGCGCGGACCGCACCCACGGACGCGACGTACGACCCGGCGCAGTACCGCCCAGGCAGGACCATCACCGACTGGGAGCCGGAGAACGAACTCTTCTGGAAGTCCATCGGCAAGAAGGTCGCCTCCCGCAACCTGTGGATCGCCGTCCCCGCACTCCTGGTCGCGTTCGTCGTCTGGCAGGTGTGGTCGGTCACCGCGACCAACCTCAAGGACGTCGGCTTCGGCTTCTCCACCTCGCAGCTGTTCTGGCTGACGGCGATCCCCGGCATCACCGGCGGCACGGCGCGCGTCTTCTACACCTTCCTCGGCCCGATGATCGGCCAGCGCCGCTTCACCGCGCTCTCCACGATCGTCCTGGTCATCCCGCTGATCTGGCTGGGCATCGCGGTCCAGGACCCGAACACCTCGTACGGCGTGATGGTCGCCATCGCGGCCCTGTGCGGTGTCGGCGGCGCGAACTTCGCCTCGTCCCTCGCCAACATCGGCTTCTTCTTCCCCAAGCGCGACAAGGGCAACGCCACCGGCATCAACGGCGGGCTCGGCAACCTCGGTGTCTCCGTCGTCCAGCTGGTCACCCCGATCGTCATCACCAGCTCGGTCCTCGCGGTCGGCTCGGCCCAGCACAAGGCCGACGGCACTCCCGTGTGGCTGCAGAACGCCGCGTTCCTGTGGGTGCCGGTCCTGGTGGTCCTTGCCGCCGTCGCGTGGTTCGGCCAGAACGACCTGAAGGTCGCGTCGACCCCCTTCAGCCAGCAGAAGATCATCTTCAAGCGCAAGCACAACTGGCTGATGACCTGGCTCTACGTCGGCACATTCGGGTCCTTCATCGGCTTCGCGGCGGCTCTGCCGATGCTCATCAAGACCACCTTCACACCGATCGACGCGGCCTACTCCGCGGCCACCTACGCCTGGATGGGCCCGGCCGTGGGCGCGCTCGCCCGCTGGGCAGGCGGCTGGATCGCCGACAAGATCGGCGGCGCCAGGGTCACCATCATCTCGTTCGTCGGCATGGCGCTCTCGATCATCGGCGTCATCAACTTCCTGCCCTCCGGCGGCGACAGCGGCAACTTCTGGGGCTTCCTCGTCTGCTTCCTGTTCGCGTTCTTCTTCTCGGGCATCGGCAACGGCTCGACGTTCCGCCAGATCCCGGTGATCTTCCGCGCCCAGCACCTGAAGGGCCTGACGGAAGGCACGCCCGCCTACACGAAGGCGCTGAAGCAGTCCGAGATGGAGGCGGGCGCCGTCACCGGCTTCACCTCCGCCATCGCGGCGTACGGCTTCTTCTTCATCCCCGCGATGTTCGCCAACTTCGCGGTGACCAGCGCGATGTGGGGCTTCGTGGCCTTCTACGTCAGCTGTATCGCGGTCTGCTGGTGGTTCTACGCCCGCAAGGGCGCGGAGTCCCCGAGCTGACGCCTTGAGCGGCGTCGGCGGAGCGGGCCGGGTGTGGGAGCACCCGGCCCCTTCGCATGCCCTGAATCCATGCGACGACATCCCGTACCACGAGATGTCCGGGAAATTCTTGTGAATGTGTTCACAAGCGAACTTAGGTCCAAAGTCCCGATGAAAACAGCAGGTCAGGGTGGGTGAGTTGAGCCGGGGGAGCGGAGAGAGGGGACCTCGGGCCCGGAAGTGGGGACCATTGCGGAGCCGCTGGACGATCGAACCGGAGTGCAATGGACGCATAGCGAAAAGGCGACTCGGAAGGTGCCGGCGATGACTGCCACTCCCGCGGAAACGACAGTGCACGGCGAGGCATGGGACGGCTTCAAGGGCGGTCTGTGGCGCGATGCCATCGACGTCCGCGACTTCGTGCAGCAGAACTACACCCCGTACGAGGGCGACGACTCCTTCCTGGCCGGCGCGACCGAACGCACCACCCAGGTCTGGCAGAAGCTCCTGGCGATGTTCCCGGCGGAGAACGAACGCGGCATCTACGACGTCGACGTGAAGACCCCCTCCCGCATCGACGCCTTCAAGCCCGGCTACATCGACGACGACCGCGACCTCATCGTCGGCCTGCAGACCGACGCCCCGCTGCGCCGCGCCATCATGCCCAACGGCGGCTGGCGCATGGTCGAGAGCGCACTCAACGCCTACGGCTACGAGGCCGACCCCGAGGTCAAGGAGGTCTACACGCACCTCCGCAAGACCCACAACGAAGGTGTCTTCGACGCCTACACGCCCGAGATCCGCGCCTGCCGCTCCTCCGGCATCATCACCGGCCTGCCCGACGCCTACGGCCGGGGCCGCATCATCGGCGACTACCGCCGCGTCGCCCTCTACGGAGTCGACCGCCTCATCGCCGAGAAGGAGGCGGGCAAGGCGGTCCTCGGCGAGGAGTGGGCCACCGAGGACGTCATCCGCGCCCGCGAGGAGACCTCCGAGCAGATCAAGGCCCTGGGCGAACTGAAGGCCATGGCGATGTCGTACGGCTACGACATCTCGGCGCCCGCCACCACCGGCCGCGAGGCCGTCCAGTGGCTGTACTTCGCCTACCTGGCCGCCGTGAAGGAGCAGAACGGCGCGGCCATGTCGATCGGCCGCATCGACAACTTCCTCGACATCTACCTCCAGCGCGACATCGAGTCCGGCCGCATCACCGAGGCCCAGGCCCAGGAGTACATCGACGACTTCGTCATCAAGCTCCGCATCGTCCGCTTCCTGCGCACCCCCGAGTACAACGAAGGCTTCTCCGGCGACCCGACCTGGGTCACCTGGTCGATGGCCGGCATCGGCGAGGACGGCCGCCCGCTGGTCTCCCGCACCACGTTCCGTGCCCTGCAGACCCTCTACAACCTGGGCCCGGCCCCCGAGCCGAACCTCACCGTCTTCTGGGCGCGGGAACTGCCCAAGGGCTTCAAGGACTTCGCCGCCAAGGTCGCCATCGACACCTCGGCCATCCAGTTCGAGTCCGACGACCTGATGCGCCCCAAGTACGGCGACGACACCGCGATCGCCTGCTGCGTCTCCGCGATGGCCGTCGGCAAGCAGATGCAGTTCTTCGGAGCCCGCGTCAACGTCGCCAAGGCCCTGCTCTACGCGATCAACGGCGGCCGCGACGAGAAGACCGGCAAGCGCGTCGTCGAGGGCTTCGAGCCCATCGAGGGCGACTACCTCGACTACGACACCGTCGCCGAGCGCTACGACGCGATGCTCGGCTGGCTCGGCAAGACGTACGTCCACGCGCTGAACGTCATCCACTACATGCACGACAAGTACGCCTACGAGCGCATCGAGATGGCGCTGCACGACCAGGAGATCCTGCGCACGATGGCGTGCGGCATCGCGGGCCTCTCGGTCGCCGCCGACTCGCTCTCGGCCATCAAGCACGCCAAGGTCAAGGTCGTCCGTGACGAGACGGGCCTGGCCGTCGACTACGAGATCGAGGGCGACTACCCCGCCTACGGCAACAACGACGAGCGGGCCGACCACATCGCCCAGCGGATCGTCTCGGACTTCATGGGCAAGATCAGGCAGCACCCGACCTACCGCAACGCCGTGCACACCCAGTCCGTCCTGACGATCACCTCGAACGTCGTCTACGGCAAGAAGACCGGCAACACCCCCGACGGCCGCCGCGCGGGCGAGCCGTTCGCCCCCGGCGCCAACCCGATGAACGGCCGTGACGAGCACGGCTACATCGCCTCGGCGCTCTCGGTCGCCAAGCTCGACTACGACGACGCCGAGGACGGCATCTCGCTCACCAACACCATCACGCCGGACGCCCTGGGCCGCACCCCCGGCGAGCGGATCCAGAACCTCTCCGGAGTCCTCGACGGCTTCATGGCCAGCGACGGCTTCCACATGAACGTCAACGTCCTCGACAAGGCGACCCTGGAGGACGCCATGGAGCACCCGGAGAACTACCCGCAGCTGACCATCCGGGTCTCGGGCTACGCGGTCAACTTCATCCGCCTGACCCGCGACCAGCAGCTCGACGTCATCAACCGCACCTTCCACGGCTCGCTCTGAGCCACCGGCTTTCGCTGAGCCACCGGCTCCCCACGAGCCACCCCTGATCCGCGGCCCCGGAGCCGGACCCTCACTCCGGCTCCGGGTGCCGCGAACACCACGTCCTGCCAGTAGTTCGGGAGTTCTGCCATGGCTGTCCTGCTCGACACGGCGACACCGGCGAATCCGGCGACATCGGCGAATCCGGCGACACCGGAGACCCCGGCGGCGGCGGTCACCCGGCGCCCCGTCACCGGGTCCATCCACTCCTGGGACCTGTCCACCGGCGTCGACGGTCCCGGCACCCGCTTCGTCACGTTCCTCTCGGGCTGCCCGCTGACCTGCCTGTACTGCCACAACCCCGACACCTGGCGGATGCGCGACGGCAAGCGGACCACCGCCGACGACGTGATCACGGAGGCCGCCAAGTACACCAAGTTCATCTCGGCGGCGGGCGGCGGGGCCACGGTCAGCGGCGGCGAACCCCTCCTGCAGCCCGTCTTCACCGGCGAGCTGCTGCACCGCCTCAAGCACGAGCTGGGCCTGCACACCGCCCTCGACACGTCCGGCTTCCTCGGCGTGCGCGCCACCGACGCGCTGCTCCGCGACGTCGACCTCGTGCTCCTCGACATCAAGTCCTGGGACCGCGAGACGTACAAGAAGGTCACCGGTCGCCCCCTGCGGCCCACCGTCGACTTCGCCCACCGCCTCGCCGACCTGGGCAAGGACGTCTGGGTGCGCTTCGTCCTCGTCCCCGGCCTGACCGACGACCCGGAGAACATCGCGGGCGTCGCCCGCTTCGCCGCCTCGCTCGGCAACGTCTCGCGCGTTGACGTGCTGCCCTTCCACAAGCTGGGCGAGGCGAAGTGGGACGCCCTCGGCAAGGACTTCACCCTGCGCGACACCCCCTCGCCCACCCCCGGACAGGTGGCCGCCGCCAAAGAGATCTTCGCAGCTCAGGGACTGCTGGCCGTCTGACGGACGCCGCGGCGCCCCACGGACGTACCCTGGAGACATGAGCACCGCCCCTGCCCCCGAACCGCGCGATCCGAAGGAATCGGAGACCCCGGAGGGCTCCACGGCGCCGAAGAAGCCGAAGAGCGCCCTGGTCTTCGACGACCCCCTGTCGCAGCAGTCTTCGGACGACACGGACCGCGGGTGGGGCGAGCGGCCTCCGGTCGGCGGCGACAGCGCCGCCGACCTGGCGCGCTTCCTCGACGAGAAGCCGCCCCACCACCTCTGAGCCCGCTCTACCGCCCGTCGGGCCCAGGGCTCTGCGGCGCGTCGGGCCCCGATGCCGAGCCCGGGCCCGTGCCCGTGCCGCGCTGCTGGGCCACGAGGGCGTCGCGGATCTCCTTGAGGACCTCCAGCTCCGACAGTTCGAGGACCTCCTGCGTCCCCTCCTTGGCGGCCTTCCGCGCGGCCTGCCTCGCCAGGTACTTGGCCATGGGCAGCACCATCAGGAAGTACACGACGGCCGCCGTGATCACGAAGCTGAGGGTCGCGCTGAGGACCGTGCCCCACATGATCGGGATGCCGCTGGTGACCTCCCCCGCGTCGTTCATCTGGCACGGAGACTTCAGGCACGAGCTGTAGTGGTCGAGATCCTTCGTCCCGAAGGCGCCGACCAGCGGGTTGATGACACCCTTCACCACGGAGTTCACGATGTTCGTGAACGCGGCTCCGATGACCACCGCGACCGCCAGGTCGATGACATTGCCGCGCATCAGGAAGGCCTTGAAGCCCTCCCAGAGACTCGGGTCGTTCTTCTCGCTCACCAAAAGGCCCTTCGTTGCAAGTGCAGGTTGTGAAACAGACAGCTTCGCAACCTACGGCAGGCCCTGGTAGGACTGTCCAATTGGGTAGCTCGAATGAGCGACTTGACAGGAAGTCAGTGCAGTTGCACACGTCATGAATCAGCACAGCGTCACCGCCAGGCGCATGCTCGCACCGGCCCCGGCGAGCCGTGCCGCCGTCGCCCGCGGCACGGAGAGGACCACCAACGCCCCTGCTTCGGCGGCGCTTTCGGCCGCGCCCTCCCGGGGCTCGGGCACCTCGGTCACCCTGGCCCCGGCAGCCACCACCCGTGAAGCGGAGCCGTCGGCGGCGACGACGTCGACCCGATCGCCCCGGTGCAGCAGGCGCACCGTCTCCGCGTCCGCGATCCGCACGGGCGCCGTCACCCAGCGGGCGACACGGTCCGGCTGCCGCGAGGGGGAGGCGGCCGTCGGGTGCCCCTGCGGCGACGCCCGCTCGGCATCGCGCGGCCCGGCGGCCACGAGCGCCGCCGCCGTCACCGCGAGCCCCGCGGCCACGGCCCGCCGTCTGTGCCGCAGCAGCCTTCGCAGGCGGCGGTGCCCGCCGCTCACCCGCACCGGGGAGAAATGCGGCACGGGGCACGGCGGGGGAGGAGAAGGGGAGGAGATGTCTGGGGGAACATGCGCCACGACGGCCACCACCTGCGGAGAGTTCGAGAGAGCTGAGGACTTGCCTTCCGCTCCCACGATGCGCCGCCGCGCAGAATCCCGCTGAGCCCCGTGCGCTACTCGCGGGTTGTGGACAACTCCCTCACCCGAAGGTGAAGTTCCGGCCCCGCACGCCTCCGCACGCCCCCGCCCGCCGGACCCCTCACGGCAGCCGAATCCCCGTATCCATCCCGCCCAGCGCCCCCGCACACAGGCAGTCCCGCTCGCCCTCCGCCGGCAGCCCCGCCACCGCGTCGAACAGCACCGTCCGCAGCCGGTCCACATTCGCCGCGAACACCTGGAGCACCTCTTCGTGCGAGACGCCCTCGCCGCTCTCCGCGCCCGCGTCCAGATCCGTGACCAGCGTCAACGACGTGTAGCAGAGCTCCAGTTCACGGGCGAGCACGGCCTCGGGATGCCCGGTCATGCCGACCACCGACCAGCCCTGCGCCGCGTGCCAGAGCGATTCGGCGCGGGTCGAGAACCGCGGCCCCTCGATCACCACGAGCGTCCCGCCGTCCACCGCCTCCCACTCCCGCCCGCGGGCGGCCTTCAGTGCGGCGCCGCGCCCGACGGGGCAGTACGGGTCGGCCAACGACACGTGCACGACGTTCGGAATGCTCCCGTCCGGCAGCGGTACCCCGTCGAAGTACGTCTGCGTACGCGTCTTCGTGCGGTCCACGAGCTGATCGGGCACCAGCAGCGTCCCGGGCCCGAACTCGGGCCGCAGCCCGCCCACCGCACACGGGCCGAGCACCTGCCGTACGCCCACGGAGCGCAACGCCCACAGATTGGCGCGGTAGTTGATGCGATGCGGCGGCAGATGGTGTCCGCGGCCGTGCCGGGGCAGGAACGCGACCCGTCGACCGGCGATGTCACCGAGGAAGAGGGAGTCGCTCGGCGCTCCGTAGGGGGTGTCGACCTGGAGCTCGGTCACGTCGTCGAGGAAGGAGTAGAAGCCGGAGCCGCCGATGACACCGATATCGGCCCGCATCGCGTCCGCCGTGTTCACCATGTCGGGATTCACCATGCCGAGCACAGTAGCCGGGCGCGGGAACGCCGAGGTCCCCGCTGTCGGAGGACAGCGGGGACCTGGAAGAACGACGTGCGCGGAGCGCTGTGGCCTAGGCGGCCGACGAGCTGGAAGAGCTGGACGAACCGGCCGACGAACCCGAGGACGAGCCGGACGACTTCGAGTCCGAGCCCGAGGAGCCCGAGGAGGACGAAGAAGCGCCCGCGGAGGACTTGGAGTCCGACGGCTTGGAGTCCGAGGACTTCGACGCGTTCGCCGTCGACGGCGTGCTGCTCGACGACGAGCCGCGGCTGTCGTTGCGGTAGAACCCGGAGCCCTTGAAGACGATGCCGACCGCCGAGAACACCTTCTTGAGGCGTCCGTCGCAGCTGGGGCACACGGTCAGGGCGTCATCGGTGAACTTCTGCACCGCCTCGAGGCCCTCGCCGCATTCGGTGCACTGGTACTGGTACGTCGGCACTTGCTTCCTCCTGGCACTCTCACTCGATGAGTGCTAACGACGGTCCATAGTGACGTATTCCGCGTGATCAGTCCACCGTGACCGGCTCGCGGTGACCGACGCCACGTGCCACGGTGCGCCCGACGGACCGCGGAACGAGCCGCGAGCGCAGGGTCACGAGCACCGCGAGCGCCAGTGCCGTACCGCCCAGCGGCACCAGGAATCCGGCGCCGTCCCAGAAGTGGTCCTCCAGCTGACCCGCGACCGTGACGGCAGCGGCCTGGCCGAGCGCGACGGCGCCGGTGAGCCAGGTGAACGCCTCGGTCCGCCCGGACGGGTCCACGAGCTTGTCCACCAGCGTGTAGCCGGTGATCAGGGCGGGCGCGATGCAGACGCCGACCAGCAGGCCGAGTCCGGCGAGCAGCACCACGGAGTGCGCGGCCCAGAGGCCGGAGGCCATCAGGGTCAGTGCCGCGTAGCCGACCAGGAGCCGCCGCTGCGGGGCGATCTTCCAGGCGATGGCGCCGCAGACGAGACCGGAGAGCATGTTGCCCGCCGCGAACGTGCCGTACAGGACGCCGTTCAGGCCGGGTTCGCCGATGGACTCGGTGAAGGCCGCCAGGGAGACCTGCATGCCGCCGAAGACGGCGCCGATGCCCAGGAAGGTCACGATCAGCACGCGCACACCGGGGATCCGCAGCGCGGAGACGTGCTCCACGCGCGCGTGCTCCTCGCGGGTGGCGGGCTTGGGCTGGGTGCTCTTCTGCGCGGCGAACAGCAGGCCGCCCACCAGCGTGAGCCCGGCCTCCGTGAAGAGTCCGGCCGCCGGGTCGATGGTCGTGCACAGCGCGGTCGCGAAGAGCGGACCCAGGACGAATGTCAGCTCGTCCGTGACCGACTCGAAGGCGGCCGCCGTGCCCGCCAGCGGGGAGTCCTGGAGCTTGACGCCCCAGCGGGCCCGCACCATGGGGCTGATCTGCGGCTGTGAGGCACCGGTGGGCACCGCCGCGACGAAGAGCGCCCACAAGGGGGCGTCGGAGAGCGCGAGGACCGTCAGGGAGAGCACCGACACCGTGTGGATGAGCACGCCCGGCACCAGGACGGCCCGCTGGCCGAACCGGTCGGCGAGTTTGCCGCCGAAGGGGGCGAACACCGCCATGGAGACACCGGTGACGGCCGACACGGCGCCGGCGACGCCGTACGAGCCGGTGGTGTGCTGCACGAGCAGCACGATGGAGATGGTCAGCATCGCGAAGGGCTGTCGCGCCGCGAAGCCGGGCAGGAGAAACGTCCAGGCGCCGCGGGTGCGCAGCAGCTGTCCGTATCCCGGGCGGGAGGTGACCGTGGATGCCACGGCCCGTGCCTTTCTGCCGCCTGGTAGCGCGGCCCCCCTTTTTTTCAGGGCGGCGGCGCCGAGAGCTGTCCTCTTGCGCGGGACTGCGGTAGATGCCGGTTGCCCACTGCGAGGACACGCGGCCGCCATACGGTCGGCGCCAGCTCTGCTTCAGACAGAGTTGGTTCGATCAGTTGGTACAGAAGAAGTGTGCCTTCACCGTACAGGGAATGGTGGCATCAGACCTGTGAATACGGAGAATGAGGCACCCATCACCTGCGATTACCTCGCCCCTCCGGCTCCTGACCAGCGGTTCCCAGCCATCCGGCCAGTTTTCCGCCCTGTCCGACGGCCCGCAGTCGCTTCTCCGCCGCGTCCCGCACCGGGTCGGTCGCGACGACCAGGAGCTCGTCCCCGCGTTGCAGCACGGTCGTGGGCTGCGGAACGAAAGATTCGCCGTTGCGAACGACGAGGGTGACCGCGGCCCCCGCGGGCATCCGCAGTTCGCCCACCTCGACGCCGTGCATCCGCGATCCCTTCGGGATCGCCACGGAGAGCAGGTGTCCGCGCAGCCGCTCCAGGGGCGCCGATTCGATGCCCAGGTCGGCGGCGCCCGAAGAGTCGCCAAGGCGCAGCTTCCTGGCCAGCCACGGCAGCGTAGGACCCTGGATGAGGGTGTAGACGACGACCAGGACGAAGACGATGTTGAAGATCCGCTGGCTGTCGTCGACGCCGTTCACCATCGGGATCGTGGCCAGGATGATGGGCACGGCTCCGCGCAGTCCCGCCCAGGACATCAGGGCCTTCTCCTGCCAGGGCATGCGGAACGGCAGCAGGCTGATGACGACCCCCAGGGGTCTGGCCACCATGGTCAGGATCAAGCCGATGATGATCGCCGGCCACATGTCGTCCAGCAGGTCGTGCGGGGTGACCAGGAGGCCGAGCAGGACGAACATGCCGATCTGCGCGATCCAGCCGAGCCCTTCGGCGAAGCCGCGGGTGGCCGGCCAGTGCGGCAGCTTCGCGTTGCCCAGGACCATCGCCGCGAGGTAGACGGCGAGGAATCCACTGCCGTGCGCCATGGCTCCGGCCGCGTAGGCGGCGACCGCGATGGCCATCACGGCGATGGGGTAGAGGCCGGACGCGGGCAGTGCCACGTGCCGCAGCCCGAAGGCGCCGAGCCAGCCCACCGCGATGCCGATCGCGGCACCGATCGCCAGCTCCAGGGCGATCTCGCCGAGCAGGATGTACCAGTGCTCCACGGGCCCCGCCGTGGAGAAGGCCACGACCAGGATCACCACAGGGGCGTCGTTGAACCCCGACTCCGCTTCCAGGATGCCCGTCACGCGTGAGGGCAGCGGCACCTTGCGCAGCACGGAGAAGACCGCCGCCGCGTCCGTCGAGGAGACCACCGCGCCGATGATGAGCGCTTGGCGCCACTCCAGGCCGACCAGGTAATGGGCACCGGCGGCCGTCACGCCGACGCTCACCGCGATGCCGGCGAGCGACAGGACGGCGGCTGCGGGCAGCGCGGGTTTGATCTCTTTCCACTTCGTGCCCAGGCCGCCCTCGGCCAGGATCACGACGAGCGCCGCATAGCCGATGACCTGCGTCAATTCGGCATTGTTGAAGGTGACGTTGCCGATGCCGTCCTGGCCCATGGCGATGCCGATGCCCAGGTACAGGAGCAGGCTGGGGAGCCCACTGCGCGACGAGATGCGGACCGCCGCGACCGCGACGAGCAGGACGAGCGAGCAGATGAGCAGAAGCTGGTTGAGGTCGTGGACAGTCAGGGGCCGTTCCTTCCTCCGCGCGAGCCAAGTACTTCGTTACCTTACCTAATTGTTAACGCTTCCTTGACGCCTTCGAACACCCATACGATGCGTCGCGATGTACGTTCCTGACTCCGCGTCCGGGGCCGCAGTGCCCTGCGCCTATGGTTGCTCCAGCGCTCCCACCACCGCCCAGCCAGCCCTGCCGCTCGCGTAAGGACAGCAAGGACAGCGATGCCCTCGAATACCACCGCCTCTTCCGGTCATAAGTCCGGCAAGAAGAAGGGGCGCCGAGCCCGCCTCCTCGTGATCGTCCTGGTCCTGGCCATCGTGGCGGGCATCGGTTACGGCGCGTACTGGAGCGTCAGCACGGTGCGGGCCTCCTTCCCGCAGACCAAGGGGACGATCAAGCTCGACGGCCTCTCCGGCCCCGTCGACGTGAAGCGTGACGGCAACGGCATCCCGCAGATCTATGCCGAGTCCGACGCCGACCTGTTCATCGCCCAGGGCTTCGTCCAGGCGCAGGACCGCTTCTGGGAGATGGACGTACGTCGCCACATGACCTCCGGTCGCCTCTCCGAGATGTTCGGCAAGGGCCAAGTAAAGACCGATGAGTTCCTGCGGACGCTCGGTTGGCACCGTGTGGCGCAGAAGGAGTACGACACCAAGCTCTCGCCCGCGACGAAGAAGTACCTCCAGGCGTACTCCAAGGGAGTCAACGCCTACCTGAAGGACAAGAGCGGCAAGGACATCTCCCTGGAGTACGCCGCCCTTGGCTTCACCAACGACTACGAGCCCCAGGAGTGGACCCCCGTCGACTCCGTGGCGTGGCTCAAGGCCATGGCCTGGGACCTGCGCGGCAACATGCAGGACGAGATCGACCGCTCCTTGATGACCAGTCGCCTCGGCCCGTCCCAGATCAAGGACCTGTACCCGCAGTACCCGTACGACCGGAACAAGCCCATCGTCCAGGAAGGCGCCTACAACAGCGTCACCAAGGAGTACGAGGGCAAGGGCAGCAGTACGGGCAGCCAGTCGCAGACCGGCGGCGCGGCGGGCACCGGCCTCGCGGGCAACACCGAGGCCCCGGGAGGGCTGCAGTCCCAGCTGTCGGGCCTCTCCGACATCCTGGACAGCGTCCCGGACGCGGGCCTGGGTCCGAACGGCAACGGCATCGGATCCAATTCCTGGGTCGTCTCCGGAGACCACACGATCTCCGGGAAGCCGCTGCTCGCCAATGACCCGCACCTGTCACCGCAGCTGCCGTCCGTCTGGTACCAGATGGGCCTGCACTGCCGGACGGTCTCCAAGGACTGCCAGTACGACGTCTCCGGCTACACCTTCGCCGGGATGCCCGGTGTGGTCATCGGCCACAACCAGGACATCGCCTGGGGCATGACGAACCTCGGTGCCGACGTCACGGACCTCTACCTCGAGAAGTTCGCGGGCGACGGCTACGAGTACGACAACAAGGTGCTGCCCTTCAAGTCGCGCGTGGAGACCATCAAGGTCGCGGGCGGCAAGTCCAAGAAGATCACCGTCAGAGAGACCGGCAACGGACCCCTGCTGTCCGACCGTGACGACGAACTGGTGAAGGTCGGCAAGAAGGCCACCGTCGACAGCGCCGCCCCCGACCGGGGCGACGGCTACGGAGTCTCGCTGCGCTGGACCGCGCTGAAGCCGGGCAGGTCGATGGACGCGGTCTTCGAGCTCAACAAGGCGAAGGACTTCTCGGGGTTCCGCAAGGCGGCCGCTTCTTTTGAAGTGCCCTCGCAGAACCTGATCTACGCGGACACCAAGGGCCACATCGGCTACCAGGCGCCGGGCAAGATCCCGGTCCGCGGCAAGGGCGACGGCGCGCTCCCCGCGCCCGGCTGGGACTCCGACTACCGCTGGACCGGCTACATCCCGCAGTCCGCGCTGCCCTACGAGTACGACCCCAAGCGCGGCTACATCGTGACCGCGAACCAGGCCGTCATCGGCAAGGAGTACCCGTACAAGCTCACGTCGGACTGGGGCTACGGGGCACGCAGCCAGCGCATCACCGATCTGATCCAGTCGAAGATCAAGAACGGTGGGAAGGTCTCCACCGAGGACATGCGCACGATGCAGATGGACAACAGCAGCGAGATCGCCAAGGTCCTCGTGCCCAAGCTGCTCAAGATCGACGTCAAGGACAGCTACGTCCGTGAGGCGCAGAAGCTCCTCGAGGGCTGGGACTACACCCAGGATCCCGACTCGGCGGCAGCGGCGTACTTCAACTCGGTCTGGCGCAACATCCTCAAGCTCTCCATCGGCAACAAGCTGCCCAAGGAGCTGCGGGTCAAGGGCCAGTGCCTGAACGTCGAGCCGGCCGGGAACACGGGTCCGGCCGACGAGGCCGAGCCGGTGCGCGAGTGCGGCCAGCGGGACGCGGAGTCCGCGCAGCCCGACGGCGGCGACCGCTACTACGAAGTGATCCGGTCGATCCTCGACGACGAGGACAACGACTGGTGGAAGTCGCCCAAGACCCGCACGGACGCCGAGACCAAGACCCGTGACCAGCTGTTCGGCCGGGCGATGGAGGACGCGCGCTGGGACCTGACGGCCAAGCTCGGCAAGGACGTCGACACCTGGAGCTGGGGCCGCCTGCACCGGCTGACCCTGAAGAACCAGACCCTGGGCGTCGAAGGCCCCGGCTGGCTCCAGTTCATGCTCAACCGCGGCCCGTTCAAGCTGGGCGGCGGCGAGGCGGCGGTCAACGCCACCGGCTGGAACGCGGCGGGCGGCTACGGAGTGCAGTGGGTGCCGTCGATGCGCATGGTGGTGAACCTCGACGACCTCGACAAGTCGAAGTGGATCAACCTCACCGGCGCTTCGGGGCACGCCTACAGCGCGCACTACACCGACCAGACGAGCAAGTGGGTCAAGGGCGAGCTGCTTCCGTGGTCCTTCTCCGAGAACGCCGTGAAGAAGAGCACGAACGACACCCTGGTGCTGCGGCCCTGAGCTGCCGCACGAGACAGTGAAAGGGCCCTCCACGCGCGCGTGGAGGGCCCTTTCGCGTACGGAGCGGGTCAGCGGAAGCGGCGTACTCCCGACGGCGTGACGACGGCGTGCACCGGCTTGTCGTGCGGCTCCTGGGGGAGGTGGGCGACGACCTCCGTGTCGTACAGGAGCACCACCAGGGCGGGATCGGCGCCGGCCCGGTCGAGCCGGGCGAGCACCCTGTCGTACGAACCGCCACCGCGCCCGAGCCGCATCCCGCGCTCGTCCACGGCCAGGCCCGGCAGCAGCACGGCGTCCGCCGCCAGGACGGCGTCGGGCCCCAGGCGCGCGCCTGAGGGCTCCAAGAGCTCGATCTTTCCCGGGTGTTGCACGCGGGTCAGCGAGCCCTCGCCCTCGTAGGCCGCCCAGTCCAGGTCGTTGTCCGCCAGGAGCACCGGCAGCAGGACCCGCGTCCCGCGCGCGTGCAGGGCGTCGAGGAGCGCCCGCGTCCCCGGTTCGCTGCCCACGGAGACGTACGCGGCGACCGTGCGCGCCCCGGCGAGCTCTTTCAGCTCCAATGCGCGGTCGGCGAGAACCGCGGCGGCCTTCTGCGCGTCATCCCTAGTCAACCGGCGTCTCACCGCGAGGAATTCTCCCCGCAACGTGCGCTTGGTTGGCTGGTCCGAGCCGGGTTCTTTCATGGTGCGCTCACAAACCCTTCCAGGTGCGCTCATATGAGAACAAAATGTCCGGAGACACAGATTCCGCACATACGCACCGGTTATGGTTACGGACATGACTGAGTCTCACCCCCCAAGGATCAGCAAGGCTGTCATTCCCGCAGCAGGCCTGGGCACCCGGTTCCTGCCGGCCACCAAGGCCACTCCCAAGGAGATGCTGCCAGTCGTCGACAAGCCGGCGATCCAGTACGTGGTCGAGGAGGCCGCCTCCGCCGGCCTGGACGACGTCCTCATGATCACGGGCCGCAACAAGCGCCCCCTGGAGGACCACTTCGACCGCAACTACGAGCTGGAGTCGGCCCTTCTGAAGAAGGGCGACGAGGCGAGACTCGCCAAGGTCCAGGAGTCCAGCGACCTCGCGACCATGCACTACGTACGCCAGGGCGACCCCAAGGGACTCGGTCACGCCGTCCTGTGCGCGGCCCCGCACGTCGGCAACGAACCGTTCGCCGTCCTCCTCGGCGACGACCTGATCGACCCGCGCGACCCGCTCCTCGCCCGCATGGTCGAGGTCCAGGAGCGGCACGGCGGCAGCGTCATCGCCCTCATGGAGGTGGCCCCGGAGCAGATCCACCTCTACGGCTGCGCGGCGGTCGACGCCACGGACGAGGGCGACGTCGTCAAGGTGACCGGCCTGGTCGAGAAGCCCGACGCGGCGGACGCCCCCAGCAACTACGCCATCATCGGCCGGTACGTCCTGGACCCCCATGTCTTCGACATACTGCGCAAGACCGAGCCGGGCCGCGGCGGCGAGATCCAGCTCACCGACGCCCTCCAGCAGCTCGCCGTCGACGAGAAGGTCGGCGGCCCCGTGCACGGCGTCGTCTTCAAGGGCCGCCGCTATGACACCGGCGACCGCGGCGACTATCTGCGTGCCATTGTCAGACTCGCGTGCGAACGTGAAGACCTGGGCCCGGACTTCCAGGCCTGGCTTCGCAGTTACGTGTCCGAGGAGATGTAGCACTTTGAGCAGCAGCGCGACGACCGAAGTCACCGGCCAGGAACACGTCTGGTCGGTGAGCGAGCACCTGGACGACATCCTCGGAACCGTCCGCCCCCTGGAGCCCATCGAGCTCCAACTCCTCGACGCCCAGGGCTGCGTCCTCGTCGAGGACGTCACGGTGCCCGTCTCGCTGCCGCCCTTCGACAACAGCTCCATGGACGGCTATGCCGTCCGGGTCGCCGACATCGCGGGCGCGAGCGAGGAGTTCCCCGCCGTCCTGACGGTCATCGGTGACGTGGCGGCGGGCCAGGGCGAGCAGCCGGTCGTCGGCGCGGGCCAGGCCGCCCGCATCATGACCGGCGCCCCGCTGCCGCCCGGCGCCGAGGCCGTCGTCCCCGTGGAGTGGACCGACGGAGGCCTCGGCGAAGGCCCCGTCTCCGGGATGCGCGCGCACAGCGCCGCCCCCGAGGGAGCCTCCGGAGAGGTCCGCGTGCACCGCCCCGCCGAGGCACGCGCGCACGTGCGGGCGCGTGGCAGCGACGTCCAGGCCGGTGACCGCGCACTGACCGCGGGCACGGTCCTCGGCGCCCCGCAGATCGGCCTGCTCGCCGCGATCGGCCGCGGCACGGTCAAGGTGCGCCCGCGCCCCCGCGTGGTCGTCATGTCCACCGGCAGCGAACTGATCCAGCCCGGCGAGGAGTTGGCCAAGGGCCAGATCTACGACTCCAACAGCTTCGCCCTCACCGCCGCCGCCCGGGACGCCGGAGCGATCGCCTACCGCGTGGGCGCGGTCGCCGACGACGCCGAGACGCTGCGCTCCACCATCGAGGACCAGCTGATCCGCGCCGACCTCATCGTCACCACGGGCGGCGTCAGCGTCGGCGCGTACGACGTCGTGAAGGAAGCCCTCGCCTCCGTGGGGGACGAGGACGAGGACGGCAGCGGCATCGAGTTCCGCAAGCTCGCCATGCAGCCGGGCAAGCCCCAGGGCTTCGGCTCCATCGGCCCCGACCACACCCCGCTGCTCGCCCTGCCGGGCAACCCGGTGTCGTCGTACGTCTCCTTCGAGATCTTCGTACGACCCGCCGTGCGCGCCCTGATGGGCCTGCCGGACGTCCACCGGCCCACGGCACGCGCGGTGCTCAGCGCCGACAAGGCGCTGAGCTCGCCCGCGGGGAAGCGGCAGTTCCTGCGCGGGCAGTACGACGCCGACGCGGGCAGCGTGCGGCCCGTGGGCGGCGCGGGCTCCCACCTCGTCGCGGCTCTCGCGCACGCGGACGCGCTGATCGTGGTCCCGGAGGACACCACAGCGGTGGAGCCGGGCACCGACGTCGAAGTGGTCCTGCTCGGCTGAAAGGCACTCTCGCGCGGTACGGTGTCGCGCACATAGGCCCCCTTGCGCCGCACCGCGAGAGGGCCCGGACCGGGAGCGCCACAGCACATGAGTACGCAGCAGAGCCTGACGCACATCGACGAAGCGGGCGCCGCCCGCATGGTCGACGTATCCGCGAAGGACGTGACCGCGCGCACCGCCCGCGCCAGTGGCCGCGTCCTGGTCTCGCCCCGCGTGATCGAGCTGTTGCGCGGGGAAGGCGTCCCCAAGGGCGACGCCCTCGCCACCGCGCGGATCGCCGGCATCATGGGCGCCAAACGCACGCCCGACCTGATCCCGCTCTGTCACCCGCTGGCCGTCTCCGGGGTGAAACTCGACCTCTCCGTGGCCGACGACGCCGTCGAGATCCTCGCCACCGTGAAGACGACGGACCGTACGGGCGTCGAGATGGAGGCCCTCACCGCGGTGTCCGTCGCCGCCCTCACGGTGATCGACATGGTCAAGGCCGTCGACAAGGGCGCGGTCATCACGGACGTACGCGTCGAGGAGAAGACCGGCGGCAAGTCCGGGGACTGGAGCCGCGAAGGAGCCGGAGCATGACGGCCTACCGCGCGCTCGTCGTCACCGCCTCCAACCGCGCCGCCGCGGGCGTCTACGCCGACCGGGGCGGGCCGGTCATCGCCGACGCCCTTGCCGCGCTCGGCTTCGAGGTCGAAGGCCCCCGGGTCGTCCCCGACGGCGCCCCCGTCGAGCAGGCCCTGCGCGCCGGAGTCGACGCCGGATACGACGTGATCCTCACCACAGGCGGCACCGGCATCTCGCCCACCGACCGCACCCCCGAGGCCACCCGCGCCGTCATCGACCACGAAGTGCCGGGCATCCCGGAGGCTATTCGCGCCCACGGCAGACAGCAGGTGCCCACGGCCGCGCTCTCCCGGGGACTGGCCGGAGTCGCGGGGCGCACGCTCATCGTGAACCTGCCCGGCTCGACCGGCGGCGTACGGGACGGCCTGGCCGTCCTGGAGCCCCTGCTGACGCATGCCGTCGAGCAGCTCCGGGGCGGCGACCATCCCAGACCCCCTGGTGGTGCGAGCTGAACAGCCCTTCCTGGCCCGTCGAGCTGACGGACGGCGACGTCGCCCTCCGTCCGATAAAGATGCGCGACCAGCGGCCCTGGCGTGAGGTCAACCGGCGCAACCGGGACTGGCTGCGCCCCTGGGAGGCGACGATCCCGCCGCCCACGCCCAGCGGCCCGATCGTGCAGCGCCCGACGTACCGCCAGATGGTCCGGCATCTGCGCGCCGAGGCGCACGCCGGGCGCATGCTGCCCTTCGTGATCGAGTACCAGGGGCGTCTCGTCGGGCAGTTGACGGTCGCCGGGATCACCTGGGGATCGATGTGCTCGGGCCATGTCGGCTACTGGGTCGACCAGTCGGTCGCGGGCCGCGGCGTGATGCCGACCGCCGTCGCCCTCGCGGTGGACCATTGCTTCCGATCGGTCGGGCTGCACCGTATCGAGGTCTGTATTCGACCCGAGAACGGGCCGAGCCGCAGGGTCGTGGAGAAACTCGGATTCCGCGAGGAGGGGCTTCGTCCACGCTATCTCCACATCGACGGTGCCTGGCGCGACCATCTTGTCTTCGCGCTCACCGCGGAAGAGGTACCGGAAGGGTTGCTGCGGCGCTGGCACCAGGCACGACCCCGGAAGACCGCGTAAATAGAATAAGTGTTTGAAATTGATCGGTGATCGACCGTCTGGAGCCCCAGTTGGTCCCTCTAGGGCATTAATTTCACGGTCCCGGTGGCCTGTTGATCGCATCAGTCACAAAAAAAGTTCGAGATATCAGCCAGATCGTGCGACACACCGGCTCAATTGGCAGATGGCCTCAAGCAAACCCCTCTACCGTGTGAGGCGTGAGCAGCAGCGGCCTCATCTACGCAGTCATCGTCGGGGCCTGGGCCGCCTACTTGGTGCCGATGTGGCTCCGTAGGCAGGACGAGCTCAATGAAGCCCGTCCGACGGAACGCTTCAGCACCGCCATCCGGCTCTTGTCCGGACGGGCGGGGATGGAGCGCCGATACGCCAAGGACCTGCAAGCGCGCTCGCCTGAAGAGGAGGAGTCGCGCGACCCGGACAACGCCACCGGCTCGGTGGACGTCCGGGCCTTCGTCGCGCCTCCGCATCGACAGGGCGACCAGGAGGAGCGGCCCGAGCCGCAGGGCAAGGCGCCGGTCAAACCCCAGGCGCAGCAGCCCTCGGTGCGACCGCCGGCGCAGCAGCCTGCGGCGCGCTCCCAGGCGCACCCCGCGGCGAAGCCTCCGGCCAGGTCCTCGGTGAAGGCCCAGGTGAACACCCCGGCACCGGTACCGGCGCAGGCCCCAGCGCAGTCCGCCGCGCGCCCCCAGCAGTCGCCCGCCCAGCGTGCGGCATCGGCGGAAGCCGCCGCGCGCGCCCGGCGCGTGAAGGTGCTGGCGCGCCGTCGGCGTACGACGGTGATGCTCTTCGTCGCCTTCACGATCGGCACGGTCGTCGCCGCGGTGGGCGGGCTCGCGTTCCTCTGGGCGCCCGCGGCGCCGGCCGCGCTCCTGAGCGCGTACATCGTCTACCTGCGCGGCCAGGAGCGGCGCCGCTTCACCTACACCATGGACCGGCGCAGGGCCGAGGTCGCCGCGCAGCGGCTTCGGGAGCGCCAGCCGCGCAGGCGCGCGTCGAGCGCCGCGGAAGCCGTCGTCGACGACACGGAGGAAGGACCGGCCCCCGACACCGAGACGGGCCTGTCCGCGCTCGCCGCCGACCGCCGCGCCCTGGTCGAGCAGACCGACCACGCGGAGTGGGTCGACCAGCAGCGCGAGCGGCAGCGCCGCCCCGGCCACGGCGACAGCTGGGACCCGGTGCCGGTGCCCCTGCCGACGTACGTGACCGCGCCGGTCGCACCCCGGGCCACCGGTGACGTCGACCTGGGCGCACCCGATGCCTGGAGCTCGGCGCGGTCGAGCACCGTGGAGCCCGCGGCCGACGAGACGGACGAGGGCGAGTACGCGCAGTACGGCGAGTACGCCGAGGGCACGGAAGGCGCCGACGGCGTGGACGGAGTCGGTGGCCGCAGCGACGCACGGCGGGCGGCGTCCGCCCGCCGGGCCCGCGAGCGCGGACGCACGCCGCTCTTCGACCAGTACGAGGAAGGCGAGCGGCCACGGGCCGCCAACGAGTGAGGCCTGACCAGCCAGGAACGGATTTCCAAGCACCCGGATCGGGATGCTAGAGTTTCACTCGTTGCAAGGGCCTGTGGCGCAGTCTGGTAGCGCACCTCGTTCGCATCGAGGGGGTCTGGGGTTCAAATCCCCACAGGTCCACTGCACATGAGATCCCGTCCGGTTCTTCGAACCGGGCGGGATCTTTGCGTGTGCCTCGACGCCGAAGCGCCGAAGAACCGCCGTGAGGTGCTGAAGGACTACAGCTGCTTCGCGAAGCAGCGGCTCAGGTCCTCGAAGCGGTAGTGGCCGAACTTGCTGGGGGCCGGGGTGTAACCGGTCGAGGTGTACAGGGCTATCGCCTCCGGCTGCTTCGTGCCCGTCTCCAGGACCATGCGCGTACGGCCCGCCGCCCGCGCGTCGTCCTCCAGGGCCGCCAGGATGCGGCGGGCCAGGCCCAGGCCGCGGGCCTCCGGGGTGACGTACATGCGCTTGATCTCGGCGTCGCCGTGCGCGTAGCCCTCGTCGTTCTCCTCGTGGCCGCGCCAGCCGCCGGTGGCCAGCGGGGTGCCGTTCTCGTCGTACGCGAGGAGGTACAGACCGCGCGGGACCGTGAACATCGCCGGGTCCAGAGGTGTGACGTCGCCCTCATCGCCGTACCGCTCCGCGTACTCGAGCTGGACGCGGTCGTTGAGCCTGACCGCGTCGGGGTGGTCGAAGGGGGTGGGGCGCAGCTCGACGGCGGGCCGCCGCAACGGTGACTGGATACTCATGCGAACCATCGTACTTCTATGCGGTGGGGTGGAGGTATCCATTAAGTGTGCCGGTATCGTTCCCGGATGCTCACTGTGACCTCTGTGAATGTGAATGGGCTGCGCGCCGCCGCCAAGAAGGGCTTCGTGGAGTGGCTCGCCGAGACCTCGGCCGACGTGCTCTGCCTCCAGGAGGTGCGGGCCGAGCCGCAGCAGCTGCCGGAGGAGGTGCGGGCCCCCGAGGGGTGGCACGTCACGCACGCGCCGGCCGCCGCGAAGGGGCGCGCGGGCGTCTCCCTCTATACGCGCCGTGAGCCGGATCGCGTGCAGGTCGGGTTCGGGTCGGATGAGTTCGACGGCAGCGGGCGCTACGTCGAGGCCGATCTGCCCGGCGTCACGGTCGCGAGCCTCTACCTGCCCTCCGGCGAGGTGGGCACGGAGCGGCAGGACGAGAAGGTCCGCTTCATGGGGGAGTTCCTCACGTACCTGAAGGGGCTCAAGCAGCGGGCCGCCGCCGAGGGGCGCCAGGTCGTGGTCTGCGGCGACTGGAACATCGCGCACCAGGAGGCCGACCTCAAGAACTGGAAGGGCAACAAGAAGAACTCCGGCTTCCTGCCCGAGGAGCGTGCCTGGCTCAGTGAGGTCTTCGAAGAGGGTGCCGGCTACGTGGACGTGATGCGGGCGCTGCACCCCGACGTCGAGGGCCCCTACTCCTGGTGGTCCTACCGGGGGCGCGCCTTCGACAACGACACGGGCTGGCGGATCGACTACCACGTGGCGACGCCGGGGCTCGCCGAGCGCGCGGTCAAGGGGTTCGTGGAGCGGGCGGCCAGTCATGAGGAGCGGTGGTCGGACCATGCGCCCGTAACGGTGGTCTACGACATGTGAGGCCGCGCGGCGCCATGGCATGTTGCGGGCACGTACCTGACAATGACTCAACTGTCAGCCGTGTGGGGGAGACTTCATGTCCGGTATGTCGAGGCCGTCGCGTCGGGGTGTGCTGCTCGGGGCTCTGGGAGCCGGGATCGGGGCGGGGCTCCCGCCGGCCGTCGCGTCATCGGCCTCCGCCTCCACTTCCGCAAATGCCTCTGCCTCCGCTTCCGGTGGAGTGCCCCGGCGTACTCCACCGGTGCTCCTCACCGAACAGGCGACCCAGCAGATCCTCGTGCTCGATCCGCGGCGCAAGGTCTGGGACGGGGAGGCCGATCCGTCCGTCGTGCGGTGGGCGTTCTCGCCGATGCGGCAGGCGGGGTACAAGGACCTGCGGTCCGAGGACAGTTGGGTGTATCCGAGCGAGTCGAAGGTGCGCAGGCACAAGGGGCGTACGTACGTCCTGACGACCGCGTCCTTCGGCTTCGTCGGGGTCGTCGACTACCCGTCGGGGCGGCGCTACTGGGGCGCGGCGATCGGACCCGGCGACGACCTCTTCAACCCGCACAGCGCGGAGATCCTGCCGGACGGCAACGTGGCGGTGGCGTGCAGCACGGGCGCGCTGGTCAGGCTGTACGCGGCGTCGCAGGGGCCGCGCGCCTCGCGGTACGCCGAGGCGGAACTCAAGGGCGCGCACGGGCTGCACTGGGACGGTGCGCGCGAGGTGCTGTGGGCCATCGGCGACGACGACCTGGTCACGTACGAAGTGGGCGGCACGCGGGCCCGGCCCGCGCTGACGCGGCGGTCGTCGGTGGGCCTCCCGATCGGGACTCCGGGCAGGACCGCGGGCGGCCACGACCTCTTTCCCGTGGCCGGGCGTCCGGAGCGGCTCTGGGTGACGACGAACGCGGCCGTCTTCCAGTACGACATCCCGAGCGGGGACTTCACGCAGGACTTCGCGGGCCATGAGGAGATCTCCCGGAAGTCGGTCAAGGGCGTCGGCAACGATCCGCGGACGGGGCAGGTCATCAGCACCGTGCCGGAGAGCGGCCTTGAGGAGACCTGGTGGACGACGAAGGTGAGCGTCCATCAGCCGCGCGGTGAGTACAAGCTGGTCGACGGCGGGATCTACAAGGCGCGGTGGTTCCTGCCGCGGTGAGGCGTGGGTGAGTCTTGGGTGGGGCGTGGATGAGGCGTGGATGAGGCGTGCCGGACGGGTTAGGCGTCGTCGTCCGGCTTCTCCGAGGCCAGGCGGCGGTCCAGGGCCATCGAGAGTTCCGCCTCCACCACGCTCTTCGCCAGCGGGCGCAGGCGGTCGATGCTCACGTCGCCCGCCTCGGCGGGCGTGTGGGTGCGGATGATCGTGATGAACAACTCCGCGAGCGCGTCCGCGTGTTCGCGCACGCGCTGGCCCGCCTCCAGGACCGCCGCCAGCGGGATGCCCTCGCGGACCAGCGCCGACGAGACGTCCAGGAGGCGGCGGCTCACGTGGACGATCTCCTCGCCGTCCGTGCCGAGGTAGCCGAGGTCCAGGGCCGCGGCGAGGTTCTCGGGGGTGACCTCGCCCGCGAAGTGGTCGGCCAGTTCCTCGGGGGTGAGGCGGACCGGGGTCTCCTCGGTGGGTTCGCCGATGCCCAGGAGCTCGCCGACGTCGCGGCCGTTCTCGAAGGCCTCCGCGAGTTCCGCGATGCCGCTCAGGGTGTGGCCGCGGTCCAGGAGCGCGGCGATCGTCCGCAGTCTGGCCAGGTGATGGTCGTCGTACCAGGCGATGCGGCCCTCGCGGCGGGGTGGCGGGATAAGGCCGCGCTCACGGTAGAAGCGCACGGTGCGGACCGTGATGCCGGCCGCCTTGGCCAGCTCCTCCATGCGGTACTCGCGTGTCTCTGCCACGGCAGCAGCCTATGTGCTGCCGGATCGTGCAGGTGTTCTCCTCGCGCTACCGGCGGTAACTCGCGACGCCTGACCCCTACCCATCAGTACGCAGCTGTTCTAGTCTCCCAATTGCGCCAGTGGTCACTGGCAGAGTCGTGAAGCAGTTCGGGAGGCGGCGGCATGGCCGAGGACGAGCGCCAGCGGGTGCGCGAGCAGGGGCGCGAGCCGGGGAGCGAACACGAGCATGTGCGGGTGGCGGTGATCGGGTCCGGATTCGGTGGGCTCGGGGCCGCGGTCCGGCTGCGCCGGGAGGGCGTCACCGACTTCGTCGTCCTGGAGCGGGCCGGCGCGGTGGGCGGCACCTGGCGGGACAACAGCTATCCGGGCTGCGCGTGCGACGTGCCCTCGCACCTGTACTCGTTCTCCTTCGCGCCCAACCCCGACTGGCCGCGCACCTTCTCGGGCCAGGGCAAGATCCAGGAGTACCTGGAGCAGATCGCCGACACCTTCCGCCTGCGCCCGCACATCCGCCTCGACACCGAGGTGAAGCTGATGCGCTGGGACGCGGAAAAGCTGTGGTGGGAGATCGAGACCAGCAACGGCACCCTCACCGCCGATGTCGTCGTCTCCGCCACCGGACCCCTCTCCGACCCCAAGCTCCCGGACATCCCGGGCCTGGACACCTTCGAGGGCAAGGTCTTCCACTCCGCGCGCTGGGACCACGACTACGACCTGCGCGGCAAGCGCGTCGCGATGATCGGCACCGGCGCATCCGCCATCCAGATCGTGCCCGCCATCCAGCGCGAGGTGGGCAGGCTGACCCTCTTCCAGCGCACCCCGCCCTGGGTGATGCCGCGCATGGACCGTGCGATCACGAAGGCCGAGCGCTGGCTGCACCGCCAGCTGCCGTTCACCACGCACGCCCGGCGCGGAATCCTGTGGGGCATACGGGAGTTGCAGGTCCAGGCATTCACCAAGCGGCCGAACGAGCTCGGCGCGGTCGAGCAGCTCGCCAAGCGGAACATCGCGCGCGCCGTCAAGGACCCGGCGCTCCGGGCCAAGCTGACGCCCTCGTACCGCATCGGCTGCAAGCGGATCCTGCTCTCCAACACCTACTACCCGGCGCTCGCGCAGCCCAATGTGGACGTGGTCGCCAGCGGGCTCAGCGAGGTGCGCGGGAACACCGTCGTCGCCGCGGACGGCACCGAGACCGAGGTCGACGCGATCATCTTCGGTACGGGCTTCCACGTGACGGACATGCCGATCGCCAACCGCGTGGTGGGCCCCGACGGCGTGACGATGATGGAGACCTGGAAGGACGGGATGAAGTCGCTGCGCGGCGCGACCGCCGCGGGCTTCCCCAACTTCATGACGGTCATCGGCCCGAACACCGGCCTGGGCAACTCCTCGATGATCCTGATGATCGAGTCCCAGCTGAACTATCTCGCCGACTACATGCGGCAGTTGGACGTGCTCGGCGGCCGGGCCGCGCTCGCCGTGCGGACGAGCGCCGTCAACGCCTGGAACGACAAGGTTCAGGAGCGGATGAAGCGCACCGTGTGGAACACCGGCGGCTGCAACAGCTGGTACCTCGACGAGAACGGCGTGAACACCACGATCTGGCCCGGTACGACGTCCGAGTTCCGCGCCGCCACGCGGCGGGTGGATCTCGCCGAGTACGAGGTGGTGCGGCCGCCGAAGGTGAGTGCGGACGCGGCGCCGCCGAAGTCCCGCAAGGCGAAGAAGGTCGAGGCAGGCGCATGAGCAGGCTGACGCACGTGACGAGCGGGCCCTTCGCCCCGCCTCCCGCCGCGCGGGAGCTGACCGTCGTGTCGGCGGACGGCGCGCGGCTGCACGCCGAGGTGCACGGCCCCGAGGGCGCGCCCGCGGTGGTCCTCGCCCACGGATGGACGTGCTCGACCGCCTTCTGGGCGGCGCAGATACGTGACCTGGCGGTCGACCACCGGGTGATCGCGTACGACCAGCGGGGGCACGGGCGCAGTGCCGCGCCCGCGGGGGCGGAGGGGTACAGCACGACCGCCCTCGCCGACGACCTCGAAGCGGTGCTCGCGGCGACGCTCGCGCCGGGTGAGCGGGCCGTGCTCGCCGGGCACTCCATGGGCGGCATGACGATCATGGCCGCGAGTACGCGGCCGGGGTTCCGCGAGCACGCGGCGGCGGTTCTGCTGTGCAGCACGGGGAGTTCGCGGCTGGTGGCCGAGTCGCTCGTGGTGCCGATGCGGGCCGGGCGGATCCGGACGCGGCTGACGCGGTCGGTCCTGGGCGCGAAGGCGCCGCTGGGTCCTGTGACGCCGCTGGCCCGCCGCATCCTCAAGTACGCCACGATGGGCCCGGGTTCGCCCCCGGAGCGGGTCGAGGTGTGCGCGCGGATCGTGCACGGATGTCCTCGGGTGGTGCGCTACCGCTGGTCGCACGTGCTCGACGAGATCGAACTCGACGCGGGCGTCCTGGAGTTGACGGTGCCGACCGCGGTCGTCGCGGGTACGGCGGACCGGATGACGCCCGTCGCGGGCGCGCGGCGCATCGCCGCGATGCTGCCGGACTCCCTGGGCCTGACCGAGCTGCCGGGGCTCGGTCACATGACGCCCGTCGAGGCGCCGGAAGCGATAACGGACGGGATCAGGGATCTCGTGAAGCGGTACGTACGGGTGGGCGAAGAGCAGGTCCAGGGACTCGAAGGGAGCAGCGCATGAGCAAGGTCAGCCTGGAGGGTCAGGTCGCGGTCGTCACCGGGGCGGCGCGAGGCGTGGGGGAGCTGCTCGCGCGCAAGCTGTCGGCGCGGGGGGCGAAGGTCGCGCTCGTGGGCCTGGAGCCGGACGAGCTGAAGCAGGTGGCGGCCCGGCTGCACACGGAGAGCGAGGCCTGGCACGCGGACGTCACGGACCACGTGGCGATGGCGCGGGTCGCCCAGGAGGTCAAGGAGCGGTTCGGGAAGGTCGACATCGTCGTCGCCAACGCGGGCGTCGCCAACGGGGGGCCGTTCGTCGAGTCCGACCCCGAGGCGTGGCGCCGGGTGATCGAGGTCAACCTCATCGGCAGCGCGGTGACGGGCAGGGCGTTCCTGCCCGTGCTCATGGAGAGCCGCGGCTATCTCCTCCAGATCGCCTCGCTGGCGGCGATCACGCCGGCGCCGATGATGACGGCGTACTGCGCGTCGAAGTCGGGCGTCGAGGCGTACGCGCACTGTCTGCGGGCCGAGGTGGGCTACAAGGGCGTGAAGGTGGGCGTCGGCTACCTGTCCTGGACGGACACGGACATGGTGCGGGGCGCGGACCAGGACGACGTGATGCGGGAGTTGCGGCAGCGCCTGCCGTGGCCGTCCAACAAGACGTATCCGCTGGGTCCCGCGGTGGACCGGATCGTCGCCGGCATCGAGCGCCGGTCCAGCCATGTGTACGCGCAGTGGTGGCTGCGGGGGATGCAGGGCATCCGGGGATACCTTCCGGGGATCATCGGCTCGGTCGGCCAGCGTGAGATGCGGAGGTTCGAACCCCGGCTGGGTTCGGTCTCCACGGGGCTCGTGGGAGCGGGCGGCTCCGCCGATGAACAGGGCCGTGCGGGGCGGTAGTTGCTCGCGGGGGTCCTACTCCCGGGGGCGGGGCGTGCGCCTCGCCTCGCCTCGCTCGCGGCGGGGGTGGGGCGGGGCCCGCTTCACTGCGGGGGAGTGGGGCCGATCTGCCTCGCCGTGAGCGTCTGACCCGCCGTGGGGGCGGACCCTGGCCCGCCGCTCCGCGGCGGATCTTTCCCGCCCACCCACCCGATTACCCCGTGGTGAACAGGTGGGTGGGTGGGGGTGATTCGCCGCGGGCCATGGGGAGGGCGGGCGGGGTTGATCCGCCGCGAAGCGGGTGGGAGGGCGGGTGGCGCGTCCCCAACGGGCAGGGGGCGGCGTCTCGCCAAGGGGTAGGAAGCGGTGGGAGAGGGGGTGGGTGTGTCCCCAACGGGCAGGTGGTGGCGCCTCGTCAAGGGGCAGGACGCGGTGGGACGGGTGGTGGCGCGCCACCGAGGGGCAGGTGAACTCGGCCGCGCGCAGCGGTGGCAGAGGCCCCGGAGGTGCAGCCGCTTCGCGCTGCGCGCGGCGGCGACGCCTGCCGGGTGATCGGGTGGGTGGGTGGGATTGATCCGCCGCGAAGCGGTGGGACAGGGGCCGCACCCACCGAGCCGCAGGTGACGGCAGCCCCCCGCAGCGGCGCCGCAGGTAACCCGGCGCCGCAGGCAACCGGCGCCGCAGGCAGAGCGAAGCCCACCCGGCGTCCCGGGTGGGCTCACTGGTCAAAGCTCAGCGCAGCGTCAGGCGTCGTAGTCCTGGTTGAACTTGTCCTGCTGCTCCTGCGCCGCCCGCTGTGCCTCGTCCGGGGACTTCGCGGAACGCTCCCGCGACTCCTCCTGGGCCTGCTGGCCGCGCTCCCGCGCGTCGTCACGAGCCTGCGAGGCGCGCTCGCTCGCCTCGTCCTTCTCGCCGCCCATGGCGCCCTTCGCCTTGGCGGAGAGGTCGTTGGCCTTGTCCTGGAACTGGTCCTTGATGCCCATGCGGTTCACTCCTAGAGGGTGAGGTTGGAAGGGCCTCGACCAGACTTACATGACGGTACATTCCCCGCATTTCGATCAATCACGGCCAGTGATCCGACACCGTAGGCCGCCTGCGAAACCCGCGCACTGACTACCCCCTCGGCGGCAGCTTCGGCCGCCTCCTGTCCGGTACGTCCTCCATCCCCGGCGGGTCCGCCGCCGGCTGCCGTTCCAGGAGGTCGAGCGCCACCCCCACCGCGTCGTCCAGCTGGGCGTGCCGGCCCTCCGCCCAGTCCAGGGGCGTGCGCAGCACCTCCAGGTCCGGGGCCACGCCGTGGTTCTCCACGGACCAGCCGTACGCGTCGAACCACCCCGCGTTCATCGGCACCGTGATGATCGTCCCGTCGCCCAGGACGTGCCGCCCGGTCATCCCGACCACGCCGCCCCACGTGCGCTGGCCCACCACCGGGCCGAGGCCGAGCAGCTTGAAGGCCGCCGTGATCATGTCGCCGTCCGAGGACGTCGCCTCGTCGGCCAGGGCCACCACGGGGCCGCGCGGGGCGTTCGACGCGTACGACACCGGCTGGGCGTTCCGCGTCAGGTCCCAGCCCAGGATCTTGCGCGTCAGCTTCTCGACGACCAGCTCGCTGATGTGGCCGCCCGCGTTGCCGCGCACGTCCACGATCAGGGCCGGGCGCGAGACCTCCAGGCGCAGGTCCCGGTTGAACTGGGCCCAGCCGGAGCCGCCCATGTCGGGGATGTGCAGGTAGCCGCACTTGCCCCCGCTCAACTCCCGTACGACCTCGCGGCGTTTGGCCACCCAGTCCTGGTAGCGCAGGGGGCGTTCGTTGATGAGGGGGACGATCGCCACCCTCCTCGACCTGCCCTCCCGCTCAGCGGGCTGGAACGTCAGCTCCACCGTCGTGCCGCCCGCTGCCGCGAGCAGGGGGAAGGGGCCCGTCACCGGGTCCACCGGGCGGCCGTCGATGTGGGTGAGGACCGCGCCCTCGCGGATGCCCGCGCCCGCGAGCGGCGAGCGCGCCTTGGAGTCGGATGAGTCGCCGGGCAGGATGCGCTTGATCATCCAACTGCCGTCCCGGCAGACCAGGTTGGCGCCGAGCAGCCCCATCGCCCGCTGGTAGTGCGGCGGCCCTTCGTTGCGGCGAGCGGCGGAGACGTACGCATGGGACGTGCCCAGCTCGCCCAGGACCTCGCGCAGGAGGTCGGCGAACTCGTCGGGGGACGCGACCCGGTCCACCAGCGGCCGGTACTGGTCCAGGATCGCGGGCCAGTCGATGCCGCACATCCGAGGCTCCCAGAAGTAGGCGCGGATCAGGCGGCCCGCCTCGTCGTAGGACTGGCGCCACTCGGCCGCCGGGTCGACCTCGTGCAGGATGCGGCGCAGGTCGATCCAGACGGTCGTGTCGACGTCGCCGGTCTCCGTCGAGGGGACCGCGCGCAGGTCGCCCTCGTCGACCACCACGAGCCGCGAGCCGTCGCCGCTGAGCGCGAACCAGTCGAGGTGGTCGACAAGCGCGGACTTCTTGCCCTTGGTGATGTTGAAGTACTCCAGGGTGGGGCGTCCCGAGGTGTCCGCCGGGTTGGCGAACGTCTCGCCGAGCGCGCCCGAGATCGGCCAGCGCAGCCAGACCAGGCCGCCACCGCTGACGGGGTGGAGCGCCGAGTACTTCGACGCCGAGACCGGGAACGGCGTCACCCTGCTCTCCAGGCCCTCCACCTCCACGATGACGGCGCCGTCCTCCGACCCGCTGTCGGCCGGGTCGAGCCCGCCCGCGGCCGGCCGGCCGTCGGGGGAGAGGGCGAAGGGGGACGGGGTGGCCGAGGACAGGGGGACCAGGTAGGGACGGCAGCCGAGCGGGAAGGACAGGTCGCCGGTGTGCACGTCGTAGACCGGGTCGAAGCCGCGCCAGGAGAGGAAGGCGAGATAGCGGCCGTCGCGGGTGAAGACCGGGTTCTCGTCCTCGAAGCGGCCGTTGGTCACGTCGACGATCGTGCGGGCGCCGGGACCGTGGATGCGGGCCATCTTGATCTGCCGCAGGGAGCGGCCGATGCCCGGATGCGACCAGGTCAGCCATGCCCCGTCCGGGGAGAACGCCAGGTCGCGCACCGGTCCGTTGACGGAGCGGATCAGCTCCGTCACCTCGCCGTTCGACTCCTCGGTGGCGTCGACCAGGAGGAGCCTGCCGTCGTTCGACGAGATGGCGAGCCGTTCGCCGTCGGGGTCGGAGAGCAGTTCGAGGACCCGGCCGAGCTCGCCCTGCGCCAGCCTGCGCGGTTCGCGCTCGCCGCTCGCGCGCGGCAGATAGGCGATCTCGACGGCGTCCTCGCCCTCCGCGTCGGTGACGTAGGCGACCTGCCCGCCCTTGCCGAGCATCTCCGGGAGCCGGACGCGCACGCCCGGGGTGTCCGTGATGGTGCGGGCGGGCCCGTCCCGGTGCGTGAGCCAGTACAGGCTGCCGCGTACGACGACGGCGCTGGCCCGGCCGGTCGTGTCCACGGAGATCGAGTCGAGGTGCTGCGCGGCCGGCACCTGATAGATCCGCCGTCCGGCGCGCGGCCCGCCCAGGCGCACGTCGAGGCGGCGCGGCACGGAGTCGGCGGACAGGTCGTCCACCAGCCAGACGTCGCCCGCGCACTGGTAGACGACGCGGGTGCCGTCGCTGGAGGCGTGCCGGGCGTAGAACGCGTCGTGATCGGTGTGCCGGCGCAGGTCGGAGCCGTCCGGCAGGCAGGAGTAGAGGTTGCCGACGCCCTCGTGGTCGGAGAGGAAGGCGATCCTGCCGTCCACGAACATGGGGGCGTCCAGGTGCCCGTCGAGGTCGGGCAGGAGCTGTTCGCCGTGCAGCCACAGGCGGCCCGTCGCCCCGCCCCGGTAGCGCTTCCAGGCGGCGGGCTCGTGCGGGGGCTTGCCGGTCAGGAGCAGCGTCTTGCGCTCGCCGTCGATGTCGTTGACCGCGATGTCGTACACCGGGCCCCAGGGCAGCTTGCCGCCGGGTGAGCCGTCGGTGTGCACGCTGTAGGCCCAGCAGAAGTACGAGAAGGGCTGGCCGTGCGAGGAGACGGCGAGGATGTCGCCGTCGGGGGACCAGCCGCAGACCCGGGTGTCCGTGCTCCCCCAGTAGGTGAGGCGCCGGGCCGGGCCGCCGTCGACCGGGGCGAGATGGATCTCGGGGTCGAGGCTGCGCCAGGTCGTGTACGCGATGTGGCGGCCGTCCGGCGAGAAGCGCGGGTGGCTCACCTTGGTCCGGTCGACGGTCACCCGCCAGGCCCTGCCCGCGGGGGCGCCGTCCGGGCTCAGCGGGGCCACCCAGAGATCGTCCTCGGCCGCGAAACAGAGACGGTCGCCGCTGAGGTGCGGAAATCGCAGGTAGGCGTGGTCAGCATGGGCTTCATCGCGCGCGTCGGTCACTTCACCATGCTTTTCCGGTGCGGAGGGCCCGGCAACTCGTACACGGGGGCGGACAGGTGCGGACGGGCGGGGATCGATGCGTGGATCGGTGCGGGGAGCGAGCGCGTGACGCAGCACACGTACGAAACTGTTTCGTTTCGTTAAGGCCGCGGGTACAGTCATGGCGTACGCAGCGGTTTCGACGAGGAGCGGAGGGATCATGGCTGAGGCGGCAACGGTGCGGCGCAGCCGGATCACACCCGAGCGCGAGGCCGAGCTCTACGCGGCCGTGCTCGACCTGCTCCGCGAGGTCGGCTACGAGGCGCTCACGATGGACGCCGTCGCGGCCCGTGCGAAATCCAGCAAGGCCACCCTCTACCGCCAGTGGGGGAGCAAGCCGGAGCTGGTCGTCAGGGCGCTGCGGCACAACAAGCCGGTGTCCATCGAGGACATCGACACCGGGTCCCTGCGCGGCGACCTGATCGAGTCCGTGAACCGTTCGGACGACTGTCAGATGGAGCAGGACGCCGCGCTGATGCGCAGCCTGTTCCACGCCATCCACGAGAACCCCGAACTCCACCAGGCGCTGCGGCAGTTGCTCATCGAGCCGGAGATCACCGGCCTGAACGCACTGCTGCGCAGGGCCGTGGACCGCGGCGAAGTGGACCCGGGCAACCCGGCGTTGAACTACGTCATCCACATGATGGTCGGGGCCTTCGTCGCCCGTGACCTGATCGAGGACCGCACGGTCGACCGTGATTTCCTCCGTTCCTACATCGACGCCGTGATCCTCCCCGCTCTCGGCGTCTGACCCGACCCCCTCACCAGCCCCACCCTCTCCACCTGACGCGACCGCTCACGTCGTCGGGCTGATCCCCCCTGCCCTCAGACACAACGACCTGACCGGGAGTTCGCCCTCGTGGCCACTTTCCTCTACAAACTCGGCCGACTCGCCTTCAGGCGACGGCACTTCGTCGCCCTGATCTGGGTGGCGCTCCTGACGCTCGCCGGAGTCGGCGCCGCGTCCGCGCCCACCGCCGCCTCCAGCTCCTTCTCCATTCCCGGGACCGAGGCCCAGAAGGCCTTCGACCTGCTCGAAGAGCGCGTGCCCGAATCCAGTGCCGACGGCGCGAGTGCCCGTGTCGTCTTCAAGGCGCCGGACGGCGAGAAGGTCACCGACCCGGCCAACAAGGCCGAGATCCAGAAGACCGTCGCCGCCCTCAAGTCCGGTTCGGACGAGGTGGCGCGGGCGGACAGCCCCTTCCAGACCAAGACGGTCAGCAAGGACGGCTCCACCGCGTACGCGTCGGTCTCGTACAAGGTCACCTCGATGGAGCTGACCGACGAGAGCCGTGACGCGCTGGAGAAGACCACCGAGCAGGCGCGTGACTCCGGGCTCACGGTCGAGGTCGGCGGCGACGCGCTGCAGGCCATGCCCGAGACCGGGGCCACCGAAATCATCGGCATCGCGGTCGCGGCCGTCGTCCTCGTCATCACCTTCGGCTCGCTGATCGCGGCGGGTCTTCCCCTCCTCACCGCGCTGATCGGCGTGGGCATCGGGGTCTCCTCGATCACCGCGCTCGCCAGCGCGCTCGACCTGGGGACGACGACCTCCACGCTCGCCATGATGATCGGCCTCGCGGTCGGCATCGACTACGCGCTCTTCATCGTCTCCCGCTACCGCGGCGAACTCGCCGACGGACGGGACCGCGAGGAGGCGGCGGGCCGCGCCGTGGGAACCGCCGGTTCGGCCGTGGTCTTCGCCGGGCTCACCGTGGTCATCGCCCTGGTCGGCCTCGCCGTGGTGAACATCCCGATGCTCACCAAGATGGGCTTCGCGGCGGCCGGCACGGTGGTCATCGCCGTACTCATCGCGCTCACCCTGATCCCGGCGCTGCTCGGGTACGCGGGCAAGAAGGTCAAGCCCACGGGCGAGAAGAGCAAGGTGCTCGGCAGGGGCGGCAAGAAGGCCGCCGCGGAGTCCGACGCCAAGCCGAAGGACAACCTCGGCACCCGCTGGGCGCGCTTCGTCATCCGCCGCCCGCTGACGGTCCTGCTGGTCGGCGTCATCGGCCTCGGCGCCGCCGCGCTGCCCGTCTCCTCCCTCGAACTGGGCCTCCCGGACGACGGCGCGCAGCCGACGTCCACGACCCAGCGCAAGGCGTACGACCTGGTCTCCGACGGATTCGGGCCCGGTTTCAACGGCCCGCTGATGACGGTCGCCGACCTCAAGGGGGCGGCCGACCCGAAGGCCGCGGCCGGTGAGATCAGCAAGACGATCTCCGGACTCGACGACGTCCTCTCGGTCGCCCCGCCGATGCTCAACAAGGAGGGCGACACGGCGATCATCAGCGTCGTCCCGTCCTCCAAGCCCAGCGGCATCGAGACCGAGAACCTCGTGCACTCGATCCGCGACGCGGGCGCCGACATCAAGGCCGACACCGGCGCGAGCGTCATGGTCACCGGCACGACGGCCATGAACATCGACGTCTCGCAGAAGCTGAACGACGCCCTGCTGCCCTACCTGGCCCTGGTCGTCGGCCTCGCCTTCCTCCTCCTGATCGTCGTCTTCCGCTCCATCCTGGTCCCGCTCAAGGCGGCGCTCGGCTTCCTGCTCTCGGTCCTCGCGGCCCTGGGCGCGGTCGTCGCGGTCTTCCAGTGGGGCTGGCTCGGCTCGCTCTTCGGCGTGGAGCAGACCGGCCCGATCATGAGCATGATGCCGATCTTCATGGTGGGCGTCGTCTTCGGCCTCGCGATGGACTACGAGGTGTTCCTCGTGACGCGCATGCGAGAGGCGTACGTCCACGGGGAGCGGCCCGGCCAGGCGGTCGTGACCGGCTTCCGGCACGGGGCGCGCGTGGTCTCGGCGGCCGCCGTGATCATGATGGCGGTGTTCGCCGGCTTCATCGGCTCCAGCGAGCAGATGGTCAAGATGATCGGCTTCGGTCTCGCGATCGCCGTCTTCTTCGACGCGTTCATCGTGCGCATGGCGCTGGTCCCGGCCGTGCTCGCGCTGCTGGGCAAGCGGGCGTGGTGGCTGCCGAAGTGGCTGGACCGCGCGCTGCCGAACGTCGACGTCGAGGGCGAGGGCCTGCGTGACCTCGACGCGTCGGGCGCGCGAGGTCCCGAGGAGGACCGGGAGCTCACGCGCGTCTGACCCGCGTCAGTGCGGGACGGGGGCGGTCGCGTACGTGCGGCGCAGGAAGCGGATCAGCGCCGATGCGTCGAACTGCACGACCGCCACCCCCTGCGCCGAGTGGAACTCCATGACCGTCTGGACCCGCCCACAGGGCCATATGTGTACGTCGCCGCTGGTGGTCGGGGCCCGCAGTCCCTGTTCGAGCAGCTGCCGGGCGAAGGTCCACTCGTGGGAACCAGGGAGGCCGATCCGCACCGACTGCGGGTCGGCCTCCGGGTCGTACCGGAGGACGGCGGGGACGGCCAGCTGGTCGTCAGGGGAGTCCGTGACGACGTGGGCACGTGCGAACTGCTCTACTGCGGACATCGCCGAACTCCTCACCATCACGTGCCTTCTGCCCTCTAATGTCCCATATATTCCGATTCCTGCTCCAGGTGTGACCGGGATAACTGGGTAGTCGCCGCTCTTGCAAACCGTTCGCAACAAGGCACTATCATTGAACGGTTCACGAGCGATCCGCTCTGCTTCTCTCTTCCTGTCCTGCCCAGGAGCGCGCGCATGCATGTCCCCGACGGATTCATCAACGCACCCGTCTCCGCCGCCACCGGGGTCATCGCCGCCGGGGCGATCGCCGTCAGCCTCCGTGGCGCACGGCGTGAGCTGGACGAACGGACCGCGCCGCTGGCCGGCCTCGTCGCCGCGTTCATCTTCGCGGTGCAGATGCTGAACTTCCCGGTCGCCGCCGGCACCAGCGGACATCTGCTCGGCGGAGCACTCGCCGCGATACTCGTCGGCCCCTATACAGGCGTCCTGTGCGTCTCCGTCGTGCTGCTCATGCAGGGCGTCCTCTTCGCCGACGGCGGCCTGACCGCGCTCGGCGTGAACATCACGGACATGGCGATCGTCACGACCGTCGTGGCCTACCTCGTCTTCCGCGGCCTGGTGAAGGTGCTCCCGCGCACCCGCCGCTCCATCACCGCCTCCTCCTTCGTCGCCGCGCTGCTCTCCGTGCCCGCCGCCGCGGTCGCCTTCACGTTCCTCTACGCGCTCGGCGGCACCACCGACGTCTCCATCGGCAAGGTCGCCACCGCCATGGTCGGCGTGCACGTCCTCATCGGCATCGGCGAGGCGGCCATCACCGCGCTCACCGTCGGAGCCGTCATCGCGGTCCGCCCCGACCTGGTCTACGGCGCCCGCGGCCTCACCCAGAAGCTGAAGCTGCGCGTCGCGGGCGAGCTGGTCGACGCCCCCGCCGCCGATACCCCGGCCCCTGCAGCCGCGCGCTCCCACCGAAAGGTGTGGATCGCGGGCCTGGTCACCTCCCTCGTCCTCGCGGGCTTCGTCAGCTTCTACGCCTCCGCGAACCCCGACGGCCTGGAGAAGGTCGCCGCCGACAAGGGCATCGACAAGAAGGCCGAGGAGCACGCCACGTCGGACTCCCCGCTCGCCGACTACGGCGTCAAGGACATCACCGACAGCCGCCTCTCCGGCGGCCTCGCGGGCGTGATCGGCGTCGGCGTCACCGTCGTCGCGGGATCGGCCGTCTTCTGGGCGCTGCGGCGTCGCCGTACGGCGGACACGGACCCGGCATCCACGGCGTCCGTCTCCGAGATCTCCTGACATGGGTTCGGGCCACGCCCACCGGCTCTACCGGCACGGCCACTCCCCGGTGCACGCGCTGCCCCCGCACACCAAGCTCGCGGCGGTCTTCTGCTTCGTGGTCGTGGTGGTCTCCACACCGCGCGAGGCGATGTGGGCGTTCGCTCTCTACGCGGTGCTGCTCGGCGTGGTGGCGTACGCGTCCCGCGTCCCGCTCCCCTTCCTCCTGAAGCGGCTGCTCATCGAGGTGCCGTTCGTGGCGTTCGCGGTGCTCATGCCGTTCGTGGCGGAGGGCGAGCGCGTCGACGTACTGGGCATGTCCCTGAGCGTGAACGGACTCTGGGGCGCCTGGAACGTCCTGGCCAAGGGCACGCTCGGCGTCGCGGCCTCCGTGCTCCTCGCCTCGACCACCGAACTGCGCTCGCTGCTCCTGGGCCTCCAGCGGCTGAAGCTGCCGCCGCTGCTCGTCCAGATCGCCTCGTTCATGATCCGCTACGGCGACGTGATCACCGACGAGATGCGCCGCATGAAGATCGCACGCGAGTCGCGCGGCTTCGAGGCGCGGGGCGTGAGCCAGTGGGGCGTCCTCGCGAAGTCCGCCGGCGCGCTCTTCATCCGCTCGTACGAGAGGGGCGAGCGGGTGCACCTGGCCATGGTCAGCCGGGGATACGCCGGTTCGATGCCGGTGATCGACGAGGTCACGGCCTCGCGTGCACAGTGGACGTACGCCTTCGCCCTGCCGGGCGCCGCTCTTGTCGTCTGCCTGCTGGGATGGACCCTGTGACTACTGCTCCCGCCTCTCTGGACGTCTCCGGCCTCGCCTTCGCCTACCCCGACGGGCACCAGGCGCTCTTCGGCGTCGACATGACGATCGGCCGCGGCGAGCGGGTCGCGCTGCTCGGCCCGAACGGCGCGGGCAAGACGACGCTCGTCCTGCACCTGAACGGCATCCTGACGGGCGGCGCGGGCACGGTCACCGTCGCGGGCCTGCCCGTCGGCAAGAAGCACATGGCGGAGATCAGGCGACGGGTCGGCATCGTCTTCCAGGACCCCGACGACCAGCTCTTCATGCCGACGGTGCGCGAGGACGTGGCGTTCGGCCCGGCGGCGGCCGGGATGCGGGGTCCCGAACTGGAGGCGCGGGTCCAGAAGGCGCTGGCGCAGGTGGGCATGGCGGAGTTCGCCGACCGCCCGCCGCACCACCTCTCCTTCGGCCAGCGCAGGCGGGTCGCGGTGGCGACGGTCCTCGCGATGGAGCCGGAGATCCTGGTCCTCGACGAACCGTCGTCGAACCTGGACCCGGCATCACGCCGCGAACTGGCCGACATCCTGCGGTCGTTGGACGTGACGGTCCTGATGGTCACGCACGACCTGCCGTACGCGCTCGAACTGTGCCCCCGGGCCCTGATCCTCAGCGAAGGCGTGATCGCGGCGGACGGGCCGACGGGGGAGCTGCTCGGTGACGAGGACCTCATGGGCGCGCACCGGCTTGAGCTGCCGTTCGGCTTCGATCCGAAGACGGTGAAGGTGAACCGGTAGGGAATCCATGGCAGTGGGCGGCTGTTGGTCCTAGCATGGATGTCGATGTGCGCGGTGTGGTCGCCGAGGGGTTCGAGCCGGTCCGGGACGCTTTCGTCCGCAACTTCCGCGAACTCGGCGAGCAGGGAGCGGCGGTCACCGTGTACCGCGACGGGCGGCCGGTCGTGGAGCTGTGGGGCGGCACGGAGTCGTTCGACGGGGGCGGGGCGTGGGAGCGGGGGACCGCCCAGGTGGTGCGCTCGGCCACGAAGGGCGTGGCGGCGGCCGTCCTGCTCCTCCTCCACCAGCGCGGCGAGCTGGACCTGGACGCGCCCGTCGGCTCCTACTGGCCGGAGTTCAAGGCCGGGGGCAAGGAAGGGGCGCTGGTCCGCGACGTGCTCGCGCACCGGGCGGGGGTACCGGCGCTCGACGTTCCGCTGACACCTGCCCAGGCGGCGGACCCCGACTTCGCCGCCGCGGCGGTCGCGGCCCAGGCTCCGTTCTGGGAGCCGGGCACGGAGCACGGCTATCACGCGCATACGTACGGCTGGCTGACCGGGGAGTTGGTGCGGCGGGTGACGGGGCGGGGCATCGGGGAGTGGATGGCCTCGGAGATCGCCGGGCCGCTCGGCCTCGACCTGTGGATCGGGCTTCCGGAGGGGGAGGCGGGGCGGGTCGGTCGGCTCGGGCAGGTCTCGGCTCCCGCGGCTCCGGGTGGCCTCAGAATCCGCCCCCGCCGGAACGTGGCCGAGGCCTACGCCGATCCCGACTCCCTCACGCAGCGGGCCTTCGGTGCGATCACCCCGTCACCGGACGAGAACGACCCGGCGTACCGGGCGGCGGTCCTTCCCGCGTCGAACGGCATCGCGACGGCTTCCTCGCTCGCGCGGTTCTACGCCTCGCTGATCGGTGAAGTCGAGGGCGGGGCGCGGTTGTTGACCCCGGAGGCGGTGGCGCTGGCGCGGGGCGAGGTGTCGGCAGGGCCGGACCGCGTCCTGATCGTCAACACCCGCTTCGGGCTCGGCTACATGCTGCACGGCGGTGCGTCGCCCCTGCTGGGGGCCGGGTCGTTCGGGCACCCCGGGCGCGGGGGCGCGCTCGGCTTCGCCGATCCGGAGTCGGGGGTGGGGTTCGGTTACGTGACCAATGGGATGAACAAGGGGGTTACGGCGGACCCGCGGGCACAGGGGCTGGTGCGGGCCCTGCGGGGGCTGTTGTAGGGGCCTTTGCCCCAACCCCGCCCCTTCCCGCAAACCCGCTCTGGCGCGGGGGCCTTCCGGGAGCTTTGGGGGCCGTCATCACCGGCTCCGCCGAGTTCGTCCTCAAACGCCGGACGGGCTGGATTTCCAGCCCGTCCGGCGTTTGAGGACATCTTGTCCGGGGTCCGGGGCGGAGCCCAGGTAGGTCCGGGGCGCAGGCACGGTTTTCGGGAAGGGGCGGGGCTGGGAAAAGAAAGACGCTCTCACCCCGCGTGCAGCATCAACCCGATCCCCGCCACCATCAGCCCCGCCGCCACCAGCCTCGGCGCCCCGAACTTCTCCTTGAAGAACACCGCTCCGATTCCCGCGCCCACGATGATCGACGACTCCCGCAGCGCCGAGATGGGCGCGAGGTCCGCCTTCGTCTGGGCCCACAGGACCAGGCCGTACGCGGCCACGGACAGGGCCGCCCCCAGCAGGCCCACCGCCGCGAACGGCCGCAGCCGGGCCACGAAAGCCCCGCGCCAGCGGTACGCCGCGTACACCGGGATCGCGAGGCCCTCCAGGATCATCAGCCACGCGATGTAGCCCAGGGAGGAACCGGAGGCACGGACGCCGAGTCCGTCCACCACCGTGTACGCCGCGATCGAGACGCCCGTCGCGAGCGCCGCGCCGATCGCCGCCCAGTGGGGGCGCCGGCCCGAGCCGCGTATGCCCCACAGGGCGAGGCCCGTCAGGCCCGCGCAGGAGACCGCGACGCCCGCCGCCTGCCAGCCGTCCGGGATCTCGCCCGCGAAGACCGCAGCGAGGACGGTGACCACCAGCGGCGCCGTGCCGCGCGCGATCGGGTACGCCTGGCCGAAGTCGCCGAGCTTGAACGACTTCATCAGCAGGGCGTAGTAGCCGATGTGGATCAGCGCGGAGACGATCAGGTACGGCCACGCACCGGCCGCGGGCATCGCCGCGAACGGGGCGATGAGCACGCCGATCAGCAGACCGCCGCCGGATATGAGGGTGAAGCCGACCAGCTTGTCGGTGATGTGGTGCGCGATCGCGTTCCAGCACGCGTGCGTGACGGCGGCAAGCAGCACCGCCGACGCGACCAGCGGCGTCACTTGGCGGTCTCGCGCACGTCCACCAGGGTGCCGTTCGCGTGGTGGACCAGGTCCTTGGGCGCCATGGGGAAGACGGCGTACGGGGTTCCTGCCGCCGCCCACACCACCTCGTGGCCGAGCAGCGAGCGGTCCGCGAGCACCCGGGTCCGCGTCACGTGGCCGAAGGGCGGTACGCCGCCGATCGCGTACCCCGTGGTCTCCCGCACGACGTCCGCCTTCGCGCGCGTCACCTTCTCCGCGCCCAGCTCACGCCGCACGAGCTCCAGGTCGACCCTTGAGGCGCCGTCCATCAGGACCAGGACCGGAACACCGTCCGCCGCGAAGATCAGCGACTTGCAGATCTGGCTCAGCTCGCAGCCGATGGCCGCGGCGGCCTCCTGGGCGGTGCGCGTCGCCTCCGGGAAGCGGCGGACCTCGCCGACGAGTTCAGCGAGACCGAGGTCCGCGAGGGCAGCGGCGAACCGGGGGTGGGCGGGGGAATCTGTAGCGCTCATGCCCGGCACGCTAGCGGTCCGTGTACCGGGCACGCGACCGTGTATCCGCATACCGGACAGCGGGTCCCGCCGAGTGCGACCGCGGCTACCGACCCGCCTGGAACATCGCCCGCACCAGCGGCCCGGCCGACTCGCCGCCGTGTCCGCCCTGCTGCACCACCGCTCCCGCGGCCAGGTCACCGCGGTACGCCGTGAACCAGCCGTTGGGCTTCTTCTGGCCGTCGACCTCCGCGGAGCCCGTCTTCGCGCCCATGTCGGAGCCGAGCCCGGACATGGGCTCCACCGCCGTGCCCGCGACCGCCGTGTAGTGCATCAGGTCACGCAGCGCCGAGGCCGTCGCGCCCGACATCTTCCGGGGCGCCGTCGCGAGCGTGCGCTTGTCGACGTCCGGGGAGACCAGGTACGGCTGCCTGAACGTGCCCGACTTCGCCGTGGCCGCCACCGACGCCATGTTCAGCGGGTTCATGCGGACCCCGCCCTGCCCGATCAGCGAGGCGCCCATCTGCGCGTCGCTCTGCACCGGGATCGCACCGTCGAAGGACGGGACGCCGATCGACCAGTTGTCGCGGCCGAGGCCGAAGACCTCCTGCGCCTGCTTGGTCAGGGAGTCGTTCTGGAGCTTCTTGGCCTGGCTGATGAAGGCGGTGTTGCAGGACCGGGCGAAGCTCGCGCGGAACGTGCCGTCCTTGATCTGGAACTTGTCGTCGTTCTGGAACTTCCAGCCGCCGTACGTCACGTACTTCGGGCAGGGGTGCTTCTTGTCGACCCCCGCGAGCTTCTTCTCCAGGAGCAGCGACGACGTGATGACCTTCATCGTCGAGCCGGGGGCCAGCGAACCCTGGAACGCGGTGTTGAAGCCGCCGGGGTTCGAGTTGGCCGCCGCCAGGATCTCGCCCGTGCTGGGCTTCACCAGGACGACCGCCGCCTGCTTGCGCTTGCCCGTCTCCTTCTCCGCCGCCGACTGGAGCTTCGCGTCGAAGGTGGTCTTCAGGGTGCCGGGGGTTCCGGGGGAGAGCGTGAGCAGCGTCTTGTCGGGCGTCGCCTTGGCGTCGTCCTTCGTCGTCGCCGACTTCTCGGCCGCCTTCGCGCTGTCCTTGCGCACGACGCGCAGTTCCACGCCCGCCGTGCCGCCGGCCTTCTCGCCGTACTTCTCGCGCAGGCTGTCCAACACCGTGCCCAGGGAGGGGTACTTCGCCTTCGTCAGCTCGCCGCCGTCGCGGTCCACCGCCTTGATCGGCGGGTCACCGGCCTCGCCGGTGACCAGGCGGTCGCCGTCCTTCAGGTCCGGGTGGACGACGGAGGGCTGCCAGCCGACCAGCGTCTTGCCGTCGTGCTTTCTTCGCACCACGGTGAGCTCGGACCCGTAGGCGAAGGGCTTCTTCTTTCCCTCGTACGAGACCGTGGACGTGACCGAGAACGGCACCTTGGCGCCCGCCCGCTTGCCCGGCGCCAGCTTCACCTCGGTGAGGTGGGAGTCCTTGGCGTACGCGGTCAGCGCGGTCTTCGCGGCCGTCCGGTCGTCCGTGAGCGCCGCGGCCTTCGCCACGTCGCCCTTCTCCCACGCGGCGAGGAAGTCCCGCGTGGTGGCACGGACCTCGGCGGCCGTCGGCGGGCCCGCGGCCACCGGCTTCTCGTCGACCGTCGGTCCTTCGTCGCCGGACGAGCCGCCGATCAGGCTGTACGCGGCGATGCCCACGCCGCACACCACCACGGCGGCGGCGCCGCCGAGCACGCCGGGGTGCACCTTGGCGCCGCCGGTGCCCGATGTGCCCGTGATGTTCTTGATGCCCTTGCGCTCGCTGGCGCGTCCTCGCTTGCCCACTGATCCTCCGCAGATCCCGGAGCCCCCAAGCTCCGCACCGGAAGGCCCAACACTAGGGGGCTTTCATGAAGCCCCCGACCAATCACCTCAACTGCCTGCGGCAAGCACCGCCGCCACGATAGGACCGGCCGCGTCGCCGCCGTGGCCGCCCTTCTGGACCACCGCGGCGGCCGCCACGTCCTCCCGGTAGCCCGTGAACCAGCTGTCCGGCTTCTCCTGGCCCGTGACCTCCGCCGAACCGGTCTTCGCGCCGATGCTGCCGCTGAGCCCGGACATGGCACGGGCGCCGGTGCCGCTGACCGCCGTGCGGTTCATCATCTGGCGCAGCTGCTGGACGGTGGAGGCGGGCAGGCCGCGCGCCTGGGCCAGTTCCCGGTCGTCGAGGCCCGGGTCCACGATGACCGGCTGCCGGAAGGCGCCCGTCATCGCGGTCGCCGTGACCGACGCCATGTTGAGCGGGTTCAGCTGCACCTTGCCCTGGCCGATCATGTTCTGCGCGCGGTCGGGGCCGCCGGACGCCGGGACCGAGCCGTCCGTCGTCCGGACGCCGACCTTCCAGTCGAGCCCGAGGCCGAACCGGTTCTGCGCCTCCTCGGTGAGGGACGCGTCCGTGATGCCGTCCTCGTCGACCAGCTTCACGAACGCGGTGTTGCAGGAGCGCGCGAAGCTGTCCGACAGGGTCGCGCCCTCGTCCGGGGCCAGGCCGGGGAGGTTGTTGATCCGGTTGCTCTGCCAGACCGCGCTGTCCGGACAGGGCGCGGGGCCGCTCGCCTTCGTCACGCCCTTGTCGATGAGCATCGCCGCCGAGACGATCTTCATGGTCGAGCCGGGGGCCATCGTGCCCTCGAAGGCCGCGTTGAACTCGTCCTGCCGGTGGTTGGCGACCGCGAGGACCTCGCCGGAGCTCGGCTGCACGGCGACCACGGAGGAGTCCGCGTGCCGCGCCACCGCCTTCTCCGCGGCGCGCTGCGCGGACGCGCTCAACGTCGTCCGCAACTGCCCGGCCTTGCCCTTGGCGAGGGTGAGGAGCGTCTTGGTGCCCGCGTTCTCGTCCGCGTGCTGGACGTAGAGCTCGACGCCCGGTGTGCCGCCCGCCTTGTCGCCGTACTTCGCGCGCAACTGGTCCAGGACCGGGCCGAGCGAGGGGTAGTCCTTCTTGTCCAGGACCTGGCCGTTGCGGTCCACGGCCTGGATGGGCGGCGCGGCGGCCTCGCCGGTCTCCAGGGTGTCGTCCCGCTTCAGGTCCGGGTGGATGACCGAGGGGTCCCAGTCGACGAGCGCGCGGCCGGTGGTCTCGCCGCGGACGACGGTCAGTTCGGAGTCGTACGCGAGGGGCTTGGTCTTTCCCTTGTACGACACCGTTGCCTCCACCGAGAACGGCACGATCGTGCCGGTGGTCTTGCCCGGCGTGAGCTTCACCTTCGTCAGGTGGGCGTCCTCGCGGTAGCCGGTCAGGATCTTCGAGGCCACTTCGGCGTTGTTCGTGTACCGCCCGGCCTGTTCGGCGTCGCCGGCGGCCCACGCGGCGAAGAACTTCTTCGTCGTCTCGCCGATCTCACCGCTCGTCGGCGGCCCCGTCTTCACGGCCCGCGGGCCCGCCCCCGACGAACCGCCGCCCCCGGTCACGCCGTTCACCACGTTGTACGCGCCGTACCCCGCGCCCCCCACCATGACGGCGAACACCCCGCCGACCAGAGTGACCTTTACCCCTCTTCGCATATCGCGTTCCCCTCCCCAGGAGCCCTCCCGAATGCATTCGGGAGGGACGCTCGCCCCGAACCCTAAGCGGCGGAGGAGACGTACGAGAGGGCTGTTATCCGAAGGTGTCCTAGGTGCCCACTACAGCCAGATGTCTAGACCCACGTGTCCAGGAGCATGCGGGCCCGCCAGGAATCGATGGGAATGGCCTGGCCGGTGTAAATGGGCCAGAACCAGATGAAGTTCCAGAGGATCAGGAGGACCAGAACACCCGATGCCGCGGCGCCCACCACGCGCCGCCGTTCGCCGGAACCGGGCGGACCCAGGATCGCGCCGATCATCATCGCGACGGCCAGGCACAGGAACGGCACGAAGACGACGGCGTAGAAGAAGAAGATCGTCCGCTCCTGGTACATGAACCACGGCAGATAGCCCGCCGCGATCCCGCACACGATCGCGCCCGCGCGCCAGTCCCTGCGGAACACCCACCGCCACAGCACGTAAAGCAGCGCGAAGGCCCCGGCCCACCACAGCATCGGGGTGCCGAGCGCGAGGACCTCGCGCGCGCACTTCTCCGCCGTGCCCGAGGGGCAGCCGTCCTTGCCGGGCAGCGGCGACTCGTAGAAGTACGAGACGGGGCGCCCGTCGACGATCCAGCTCCACGGGTTCGACTGGTAGGTGTGCGGCGAGGAGAGCCCCACGTGGAAGTCGTACACCGCGTGTTCGTAGTGCCACAGGCTGCGCAGCCAGTCCGGCAGGAGCGTCCAGGAGCCGCCCTTGCCGTCCGTGGCCGCCCAGTTGCGGTAGTAGCCGCCCGTGCCGTCGGTCGGGGAGAGGATCCAGCCGAGCCAGGACAGGACGTACGTGCCGATCGCGACCGGCACCGTCGAGACGAACGCCGGGAACACGTCCCGCTTCAGGACCGCCAGGTAGGGGCGCGTCGCCCCGGCGACGCGACGGCCGCCCACATCCCACAGGACGGTCATCAAGCAGAAGAAGACCATGATGTACAGGCCGTTCCACTTGGTCCCGAAGGCGAGACCGAGGCAGAGACCGGCCGCCCAGCGCCAGGGGCGCCGGCCCAGGCGCAGGTTCTCGGCGACGTACGCGTCCGGGCGCACGATCCCGTCCCCGTCCGTGGGCAGCGCGGCCGCGAGCCTCGCGCGCGCCTTGTCACGGTCGATCAGGAAGCAGCCGAACGCGGCGAGCACGAAGAACATCAGGACCTGGTCGAGCAGCGCGGTGCGGCTCATCACGAAGTGCAGCCCGTCCACCGCGAGCAGCCCGCCCGCCAGACAGCCCAGGAACGTCGAGCGGAAGAGCCGCCGTCCGATCCGGCACAGCATCAGGACCGACAGGGTGCCGAGCACCGCCGTCATGAAGCGCCAGCCGAAGGGATCGAAACCGAAGATCCACTCGCCGACGCCGATGACGTACTTGCCGACCGGCGGATGCACCACGTACGCGGCGTCCGTGGGGATCGTGACGTTCGATCCCTGCTCCAGGACGGTGTCGTTGACCTTCTCGGGCCAGTTGACCTCGAAGCCCCGGTGGATCAGCGCCCAGGCGTCCTTGGCGTAATACGTCTCGTCGAATATCACGGCCTTCGGGCTGCCGAGATTCCAGAACCGGGTGATCCCCGCGACGAGCGTGATCAGCAGCGGGCCGATCCAGCCCGACCACCGGACCAGTAGATCGGCGTACCGCTTGGGCATGCCGATCGACGCCCACAGCCGCGGGCTCGGCTCGGTGTACGCGGGCACGAGCCGGGCCCGGACATCGGCCGTGGGCCGCGCGACATGTCCGAAGCGGCGCAGCCTGTGCTGCCACGACGGCTGCTGCTCCTCGGCTGCCTGGCCCTGGCGGGTGTCCGGGGAAGACGCGGTACTGGTCACCGCGCCATCGTAGGGAACCCGACTGTGTGAGTCCCGCTCCCGGCCCCTGCGAGGATGGATCCGTGACAGGAAGCGCTGATTCCCCCGGAAACCCGTCCCCCGGAACCCTCGTGCTCGCGGGCACGCCCATCGGCGACGTCGCGGACGCGCCGCCGCGGCTCGCCACCGAGCTGGAGTCGGCCGACGTCGTGGCCGCCGAGGACACCCGGCGGCTCCGCAGGCTCACCCAGGCGCTCGGCGTGCAGGTGGGCGGGCGGGTCGTCTCGTACTTCGAGGGCAACGAGACCGCACGTACGCCCGAGCTGGTCGAGGCGCTGGTCGGCGGTGCGCGGGTGCTGCTCGTGACCGATGCCGGGATGCCCTCGGTGTCCGACCCCGGCTACCGGCTCGTGGCCGCCGCCGTGGAGAAGGACATCCGGGTCACCGCCGTGCCAGGACCGTCCGCCGTGCTCACCGCGCTCGCCCTGTCGGGCCTCCCGGTGGACCGTTTCTGCTTCGAGGGCTTCCTGCCGCGCAAGGCGGGCGAGCGGCTCTCGCGGCTGCGCGAGGTGGCCGACGACCGTCGCACTCTCGTCTACTTCGAGGCACCGCACCGGATCGACGACACCCTCGTCGCGATGGCCGAGGCGTTCGGCGACGAGCGCAGGGCGGCCGTCTGCCGCGAGCTGACCAAGACGTACGAAGAGGTCAAGCGCGGTTCGCTGAAGGAGCTCGCCGAGTGGGCGGCCGACGGCGTACGCGGTGAGATCACCGTCGTCGTCGAGGGAGCACCGGAGAAGAGCGCCGGTGACCTGGGCCCGGAGGAGCTGGTGCGCAGGGTGCGGGTGCGCGAGGAGGCGGGGGAGCGGCGCAAGGAGGCGATCGCCGCCGTGGCGGCCGACGCGGGGCTACCCAAGCGCGATGTGTTCGATGCGGTGGTGGCGGCAAAGAATGCGGCTCAGGCCGCCCCATCGGACGGCAAAGGACTATCGTAAAAGGCAAAGTGCGGGCCGTGCAGCGGGCCTGAAGGCTATGGAAAGGCCAAATCGCCTTCAACTGTCGACAGGTCTGATGCACTCGCTCCGGGAAAGGCGTCCACTGGTCAAAGGGGACGCACCCGTCCCCACGCTTCCGGTCGGGAGGAAATCCCCGGTCCGGCAGCGCTTGTCCAGCGGACAAGAGGAGCTGGCATGAGTGAGATCGCCGACACCGGTCACCACACCACGGCGTCCCGAGCGATAGACGCGACAAGCGTCGTTCACGAGTCGTACGCCTTCGCCTGCATGCGGTGCGGGCACGGCTGGGAGCAGTCCTACGACATCGAGCATCACGTGGACGGCAAGGGCAAGGAATTCGTGATGTACCGGGCGGACGGCCGGCATGTGCCGTCGCCCCTGACCCGGCCGACGTGCCTGAACTGCGGCGGACATGTCGTACGGATCATGCGAGCCGGGCAGGTGTCGTCGGTGCTCGATCTGATGCGAGGGCAGCGGCATCACGCGCCGCGGGCGGCGGGAGCGGTCGACGCCGGGGCCGGCTCGGGAGCCGCAGCCGCGGAGCCCCATGAGCCCAAGCATCACCACTGGCATCTGTCGGCGCTGCTGCATCCCTTCCACCACCGCAAGGCGGGATGACGCCGGGAAGCCGGGATGACGTCGGGGAGCCGGGATGACGTCGGTGTGAGGACCCCTTCGTAGGATCGGGTCATGCCTTCCTCTTCCACTTCCGCTTCCAAGGGCGCCGACGCCAAGAACGCCGCGCCGCCGCTGCCCGAACCCCTGCGGGTTCCGGTCGCCGACTCCCACACCCACCTCGACATGCAGTCGGGGACGGTGGACGAGGGGCTCGCCAAGGCCGCGGCGGTGGGCGTGACGACGGTCGTGCAGGTGGGCTGCGACATCGCGGGTTCGCGCTGGGCCGCCGAGACGGCCGCCGCGCACGAGAGCGTGCACGCCACCGTCGCCCTGCATCCCAACGAGGCGCCGCGCATCGTGCTCGGCGACCCCGACGGCTGGTCCCGGCAGGGCGCGCGCGAGGCGGGCGGCGAGGGCGCGCTCGACGCCGCGCTCGCCGAGATCGACCGGCTGGCCGCGCTGCCGCAGGTCAAGGGCGTGGGCGAGACCGGGCTCGACTACTTCCGCACCGGACCCGAGGGCAAGGCCGCCCAGGAGCGGTCCTTCCGCGCCCACATCGAGATCGCCAAGCGGCACGGCAAGGCCCTGGTCATCCACGATCGCGAGGCGCATGAAGATGTGCTGCGGGTCCTGAAGGAAGAGGGGGCGCCGGAGCGCACCGTCTTCCACTGCTACTCGGGCGACGCGGCGATGGCCCAAGTGTGCGCGGAGAACGGCTACTTCATGTCCTTCGCGGGCAACATGACGTTCAAGAACGCGCAAGGGCTGCGGGACGCGCTGGCCGTCGCCCCGCTCGAACTGGTGCTCGTGGAGACGGACGCGCCCTTCCTCACGCCCGCTCCCTACCGCGGACGGCCTAACGCGCCGTATCTCATTCCGGTCACATTGCGGGCCATGGCCGAGGTGCGCGGTATCGGCGAGGACGCCATGGCCGAGGCGATCTCGGTCAATACGGCGCGCGCATTTGATTACTGAGCGATAACGAACGATTACGCCCATTGCCCCGCGGTTCAGGGCAACACCGCGACACTGCGTAGTCGTGCTGCTTTGGAGAGTGACGAATGCTCCGCTAGGTTCTGGTCCGCCTCGCCCGATCCGGACCCCGGACCAGAACGAGAACGCTGGAGCGTCGTCGTGAGTCATGCGCCGCAGTACGAGACGTCTTATGCAGGCGCCGCGACCTATGAGCCGGAGCTGGAACCGGAACTGAACCCGGAACTGGACCCGGAGCCGTGGCCCGCCGAGGCCGAGCCCGGGGACTGCTTCCCCCGGCAGGCCACCGGGTCCGCTCCCGACGGAGGGCGGGCCGAGGCGCGGCGGGCCGCCCGGCGGAAGAAGACGAAGCCGCGGTCGAGACCGAAGGCTCCGTCGGGGAAGCCCGAGGCGTTTCGGCGGCTGCTGCCGCAGGCGCTGGTCGTCGCCTTCCTCGCGGGCGGCACCTCCGCCTTCGTGGCCAACGACAAGGCCGTGCGGCTGAGCGTCGACGGCGAGTCGCGGACCCTGCACACCTTCGCGGACGACGTGGGGGAGCTCCTTGAGGACGAGGGCGTGGACTTCGGCACCCACGACATCGTGGCGCCGACCGCGAGCACGGCCCTGGCCAGCGGCGACGAGATCGCCGTCCGCTACGGCCGGCCGGTCAAGCTCACCCTCGACGGGCAGCGGCGCGAGGTGTGGACGACGGCGCGCACGGTGGACGGCGCGCTGCGGCAGCTCGGGGTGCGGGCCGAGGGCGCCTATCTGTCGGCCTCGCGGAGCAAGCGGATCGAGCGGGGCGGGCTCGATCTGGACGTACGCACCGAGCGCACCGTGACGATCATGGCGGACGGCCGTGAGCGGACCATCCGTACGAACGCGGCGACGGTGGGGGAGGCGGTCGCGGAGTCCGGGATCACCCTGAACGGCCAGGACACGACCTCCGTCGCGGCCGACAGCTTTCCGCGCGACGGGCAGACGGTCACCGTCATGCGGATCTCCGGGCGCAAGGAGGTGCGGGAGGAGCCGATCCCGTTCGACGTGCGGCGGGTGGACGACGCGTCGATCTTCGCCGGTACGGAGGTCGTGGAGCGGCAGGGGCACCAGGGGACCCGGCGGGTCACGTACGCGCTGCGGACGGTCAACGGCGTCAAGCAGAAGCCGCGGCGGGTGCGGTCGGAGGTCGTGCGGGAGCCGCAGACGCGGATCGTGAAGGTGGGGACGAAGCAGCTGCCGAATTCGGTGTCGGGGGCGGACGGCCTGAACTGGGGGTCGCTGGCGCACTGCGAGTCGGGCGGCCGACCGAACGCGGTGGACGCGTCGGGGACCTACGGCGGCCTGTACCAGTTCGATACGCGGACGTGGCAGGGGCTCGGCGGGTCGGGGCGCCCCCAGGACGCTCCGGCGGAGGAACAGACGTTCCGCGCGAAGAAGCTGTACGTGCAGCGGGGGGCCAGCCCGTGGCCGCATTGCGGGGCGCGGCTGTAGGGCCGGGGCGGCCGTTCCCGGCCCCGCTCCCTCCGCGGATCTCCCGTCGCCCCTCCCACCCTTGGTCGCCGCGGGGTAATCGGGCGGGTGGGAGAGGCTTGTTCGGGCAGGGGCGCTGCGGGGCGCCGGCGGCTGGCTGGGGCCAGGGGTCAGGACCCGTAACCTGGGGTGGTGAGTAACAGTGAGCCCGGCACCCTCCTCGGCGCCGCCGACATCCGCGAGCTGGCCGCCGCCCTGGGCGTACGCCCGACCAAGCAGCGCGGCCAGAATTTCGTCATCGACGCCAACACCGTCCGCCGCATCGTCCGCACCGCGGAAGTCGGCCCACAAGACGTGGTCGTCGAGGTCGGGCCGGGGCTCGGCTCGCTGACCCTGGCCCTGCTGGACACCGCGGACCGCGTCGTCGCGGTCGAGATCGACGACGTACTCGCGGGCGCCCTGCCGGCCACCATCGAGGCCCGCCTCCCCGCGAAGGCGGACTCCTTCGCGCTGGTGCACAGCGACGCCATGCTCGTGCGCGAGCTGCCGGGCCCCGCCCCGACCGCGCTGGTCGCCAACCTCCCGTACAACGTCGCCGTGCCCGTCCTGCTGCACATGCTCGACACCTTCCCCACCATCGAGCGCACGCTCGTGATGGTGCAGGCCGAGGTCGCCGACCGGCTCGCCGCCGATCCCGGCTCGAAGGTGTACGGCGTGCCCTCGGTGAAGGCGAACTGGTACGCCGACGTGAAGCGCGCCGGGTCCATCGGGCGCAACGTCTTCTGGCCCGCCCCGAACGTCGACTCCGGTCTGGTGTCGCTCGTCCGGCGTGCCGAGCCGGTCAAGACCACCGCCTCGAAGAAGGAAGTCTTCGCCGTCGTCGACGCGGCCTTCGCCCAGCGCCGCAAGACCCTGCGCGCCGCGCTCGCCGGATGGGCGGGCTCCGCCGCCGCGGCGGAGGCGGCGCTCGTCGCCGCCGGAGTCTCGCCGCAGGCGCGCGGCGAGGCGCTGACGGTGGAGGAGTTCGCGCGGATCGCCGAGAACAAGGGAGCGGGCGCGTGAGCGTGACCGTCCGCGTTCCCGCGAAGGTCAATGTGCGGCTCGCCGTGGGCGGCGCCCGTGCCGACGGGTTCCATGACCTGGCCAACGTCTTTCTCGCCGTCGGGCTGTACGACGAAGTCACCGTGACCCCCGCCGAGCAGCTGCGCGTGACCTGCTCCGGGCCCGATGCCTCGCAAGTCCCCCTGGACCGAACGAACTTGGCGGCCAGGGCCGCGGAGCTGCTCGCCGCGCGCCATGGGCGTACGGCCGACGTGCACATCCACATCGCCAAGGACATCCCCGTCGCGGGCGGCATGGCGGGCGGCAGCGCGGACGGCGCGGGCGCGCTCCTGGCGTGCGACGTGCTGTGGGGGACCGAGGCCTCGCGGGACGAACTGCTCGACATCTGCGCCGAGTTGGGCAGCGACGTGCCGTTCAGTCTGGTGGGCGGGGCCGCGCTCGGTACCGGGCGCGGCGAGAAGCTCGAAGTCCTCGAGGTGGGCGGGGCCTTCCACTGGGTGTTCGCCGTGGCCGACGGCGGTCTCTCCACGCCCGCCGTCTATCGCGAGTTCGACCGGCTGACGCCGGACGCTCCCGCCCCGGAGGCGTCCGCCGAACTGCTCGACGCCCTGCGCACGGGGGACGTCACGGCACTCGGCGGTGCCGTTGCCAATGATCTTCAGCCTGCCGCGCTCTCGCTCTTCCCCTCGCTCGTCGACACGCTCGCCGCGGGTACCGACGCGGGCGCCCTGGCCGCGCTCGTCTCCGGCTCGGGGCCGACCACCGCGTTCCTGGCCGCGGATGCCGCTGCCGCAGAACGGATCGCCGAGGCTCTCACGGCCTCCGGCACCTGCCGCTCGGCCCGGGTGGCGGACTCGCCCGCGACGGGTGCGACCGTCCTTTAGGGCGCTGCTGGGCACTGCTGGGCGCTGCGTACTCAGGCGCGGATCTGAGTACGTACGCGCTGACGCGCGGCCCGCGGTGCGCGCGACCGTACGTGCATGGGATCAAGCGTTCGCGAACTGGCCGAGAAGACGCCCACCGGGCGTGACCGGTACATCGACCTGCTGCGGGTCGCCTCGCTCGGCACGGTCGTCGTCGGGCACTGGCTGATGGCGGCCGTGACCGTCGGCGCCGACGGCCGCACCGAGGTGGGGAACCTGCTCGCCGTCGTGCCCGGCCTGCAGCTGCTCACCTGGGTGCTGCAGATCATGCCGGTGTTCTTCTTCGTCGGCGGTTTCTCGCACGCCCTGTCGTATCGCTCCCTGAGCCGGAAGGCACCTGCCGGTTCCGTCTACTCGGCCTTCCTGCGGGCGCGGCTCCAGCGGCTGCTGCGGCCGACGATGGTCTTCATCGGGGTGTGGGGCGTCGCCGCGCTTGCGGTTCAACTGCTGGGCGAGGGCGGGGCGTTGCTGGACGTGACGCTGCGGCTCGTCGCCCAGCCGCTGTGGTTCATCGGCATCTACCTGGCCATGGTCGCCTTCACACCGCCGCTGCTGAGGCTGCACGAGCGGTACGGGTGGGGCGCGTTCGGCGGGCTCGTGCTGGCCGCGGGGGCGGTGGACGTGGCGCGCTTCGCCTTCGGCGTGCCGTACGTGGAGTTCCTGAACTTCGCCTTCGTGTGGCTCGCCGTGCATCAGCTCGGCTTCCTGCGGGCGGACGGCAGGCTGCGGGTGCCCGCCGCCCTGGCCGTGGCGGGGCTCGCGGGCGCATCGGCCCTGGTGGTCTTCGGGCCCTATCCGCTCTCGATGGTCGGCATGCCCGGCGAGCGCGTCTCGAACATGGCCCCGCCGACCCTCGCGCTGCTCTGCCACGGGATGTGGCTGGTGGGCGCGGTGGAGCTGCTGCGGGGGCCCGCGGTGCGGTGGCTCGCGCGGCCTCGGGTGTGGCGGGGCGTGGTGGCGGCGAACGGGGTCTCGATGACGGCGTTCCTGTGGCACCTGACGGCGATGCTCGGGGTGTACGGGGTGCTGATCGCGCTGGACGTGCCGCTGCCGGAGCCCGCTTCGGGCCAGTGGTGGGCGCAGGTTCCGCCGCGCATGGCGGCCGCGGCGCTGCTCACCGGGCTGCTGGTCGCGGCGTTCCGCCGCTTCGAGAGGCCGGGGCCGGCGCGGGAGCCGGGAGGGGGCTCCGGTCCCGTCGCCGCGGTGGGGGTCGTGCTCTGCCTCTTCGGGGTGCTCGGGATCTCCGTGGTCGGGTTCGGGGGACTGCTCGAAGGGCGTACGGCGATGGTGGTGGCCGTGCGGATGACGGCGCCCGTGGCGGTGGGGATGGCGCTGGTGGGGTGGCTGCTGGTGGAGCGGGCGGGGCGTTCGTCCCTGTCCGGCTCCGGCGGCCGTACGGGCTGATCGCCCCGGGAACGGCCGCCGGTCCCGCGGCCGCCGCCTCCGACTACGCTGGAGGTCGATCGATCCCCTTCCCTGGAGCGTTAATGGCCGTCAACCTGGTCAATGTCGAGGCAGTCAGCAAGGTGTACGGCACGCGTGCCCTGCTCGACGGTGTCTCCCTCGGCGTGTCCGAGGGGGACCGGATCGGCGTCGTGGGGCGCAACGGAGACGGCAAGACGACCCTCATCCGCATGCTCGCCAAGCTGGAGGAGACGGACTCCGGCCGGGTCACGCACAACGGCGGTCTTCAGCTCGGCGTGCTGACCCAGCACGACTCGCTCGACCCCGAGGCCACCGTGCGGCACGAGGTCATCGGTGACCTCGCCGATCACGAGTGGGCCGGCAGCGCCAAGATCCGGGACGTCCTGACCGGGCTGTTCGGCGGCCTGGACATGCCGGGCTTCCCGCAGGGGCTCGACACCGTCATCGGCCCGCTCTCCGGTGGCGAGCGCCGCCGTATCGCGCTCGCGAAGCTGCTCATCGGCGAGCCCGACCTGATCGTGCTCGACGAGCCGACCAACCACCTCGACGTCGAGGGCATCGCCTGGCTCGCCGAGCACCTGCGGACGCGGCGCTCGGCGCTCGTCTGCGTCACGCACGACCGCTGGTTCCTGGACCAGGTCTGCACGCGCATGTGGGACGTGCAGAGCGGGTCCGTCTTCGAGTACGAGGGCGGGTACTCCGACTACGTCTTCGCCCGTGCCGAGCGCGAGCGCATCGCGTCCACCGAGGAGACCAAGCGCAAGAACCTGATGCGCAAGGAGCTGGCCTGGCTGCGGCGCGGCGCCCCCGCCCGCACCAGCAAGCCCCGCTACCGCATCGAGGCGGCCAACGAGCTCATCGCCGACGTGCCGCCGCCCCGCGACACCAGCGAGCTGATGAAGTTCGCCACGACCCGGCTCGGCAAGACCGTCTTCGACCTGGAGGACGTGACCGTCCAGGCCGGTCCCAAGCTGCTTCTGAAGCACCTGACCTGGCAGCTCGGCCCCGGCGACCGCATCGGCCTGGTGGGTGTCAACGGCGCGGGCAAGACCTCGCTCCTGCGGGCGATGGCGCAGGCGCAGCGCTCCGACGGCGACGTGCAGCCCGAGGCGGGTCGCGTGGTGGTCGGCAAGACCGTCAAGCTCGCCTACCTCTCGCAGGAAGTGGCCGAACTGGCCCCGACGCTGCGGGTGTTGCAGGCCGTGCAGCAGGTGCGCGAGCGGGTCGACCTCGGCAAGGGCCGGGAGATGACCGCGGGGCAGCTCTGCGAGACGTTCGGGTTCAACAAGGAGAAGCAGTGGACGCCCGTCGGTGATCTGTCCGGCGGTGAGCGGCGGCGGCTCCAGCTGCTTCGGCTGCTCATGGACGAGCCGAACGTCCTCTTCCTCGACGAGCCCACGAACGACCTCGACATCGAGACCCTGACCCAGCTCGAGGACGTGCTCGACGGGTGGCCGGGCTCGATGGTCGTGATCTCCCACGACCGGTTCTTCCTGGAGCGCACCACCGACAAGGTCTTCGCGCTGCTCGGCGACACCACCATGCGGATGCTGCCGCGCGGCATCGACGAGTACCTGGAGCGGCGCAAGCGGATGGCGGACGCCGGTGTTCCGGCGGCTCCCGTCGCCGCCGCGTCCGCCGCGGCGCCGGCCGTCGCGCAGAAGACCGTCTCCTCCGCCGACGCCCGCGCCGCGAAGAAGGAACTCCAGAAGATCGAGCGGCAGCTGGACAAGATGTCCACGAAGGAAACATGGCTGCACGCCCAAATCGCCGATAACGCCACCGACTTCGGAAAAGTGGCCAAACTGGACGCCGAGTTGCGTGAACTCGTCAGCGAGCGGGACGAGTTGGAGATGCGCTGGCTGGAGCTCGCGGAGAGCGCGTAGAGGTCTCGTAACGGACGCATCACGGGCCGGTCCTCCCTTGGGAACAGGGGTCGGACCGGTCAGGTGTGCTAGGCGGTCAGGGTGATAGAAAGGGCGCCCTGAGCACCACTTGGCGTGCCGAAAAATCAGTGAAGGGGGAAGCGCTGATGACTCAGCCGCCCAACCAACCGCCGTCCGGCGGTTTCGGAGCTCCGCAGGATCCGAAGCCGGGAGCGGCGCCGCAGCCACCGGGTCAGCCCGCGCAGCCGCCGCAGATGCCCGGCCAGCCGCCGCAGGCCCCGCCGACCGCACCGTCGGGGACCCCGCAGACTCCGCCCGCACCGCAGCCCGGCTACGGCTACGGCTACCCGCAGACTCCGCCCGCACCCCAGCCGGGTTACGGCTACCCGCAGCAGCCCGGCCAGCCCGGACCGTACAACCAGCCCGGACCCTACGGCCAGCCCACGCAGCCCGGTCAGCCGGGCCCCTACGGCCAGCCCACGCAGCCGGGCCCTTACGGCCAGCCCACGCAGCCGGGCCCCTACGCCCAGCAGCCCCCGTACGGCTACCCGCAGCAGCAGTTCCCCGGCGGCCCCGGCGTGCCCGGCACCCCGCCCGGCGGCGGTGGCGGCAAGAACCCCTTCAAGGGCAAGCCCGGTCTGATCGTGGCGGCCGTCGCGGCCGCCGCGCTCGTCATCGGCGGCGTCGCCTGGGCGGTCGTCGGCAGTGACGACGGCGGCAAGAAGAAGCCGGTCGCCGAGAAGACCGACGACCCCAAGGCCAGCGGCTCCGCACCGGTCAACCCGGGCGACGGCGACGGCGACGGCGAGAAGGAGCAGGAGGACCTCAACGCCGGCCGTCAGCCCGGCGAGGCGAAGGTGCTCTGGTACAAGGAGGCGCCCAAGGTGCCCGGTTCCGGCGCCGACGCCAAGGGCATGTGGGTCAAGGACAACGTCGCCGTCAAGGCCGCGTACAAGGAGATCACCGCCTACGACGTCACGTCGGGCGAAGAGGCCTGGCCGACGATCAAGTTCCCGCAGAAGATCTGTGGCACGACCCCGCAGATGACGGACGACGGCAAGATCGTCGTCGCGTACAAGGACGGCCAGAAGGACGACGCCAAGTGCAGCCAGGTTCAGGTCGTCGACCTGAAGACGGGTGACAGGGGATGGAAGAAGCCGGTCGAGGAGGAAGGTCTCTTCGACTTCGCCACCAACGCCGACCTCTCCCTGACCGGCGACACCCTGATGGTCGGCCGCTCCCAGTCCGGCACCGCCCTGCGGATGCGTGACGGCAAGGAGCTCTTCGTGGCCGGCAAGAAGGAGGAGGGCACCTGCTTCCCCAGCGGCTTCGCCGGCGGCAAGAAGATGCTCGTCTCCTACTCGTGCGGTGCGGGTTCGTCCTCCGAGCACGACGAGCTTCAGCAGATCGACCCGAAGACCGGCGACGCCGTGTGGACGAAGAAGTTCCCCAAGGGCTGGCGGGTGGGCCGGATCTACTCCGAGAGCCCCACGATCGTCTACCTCACCAATGAGGACAAGAAGAAGTGGAACATCACCACGCTGAAGCCCAACAGCAGCGCCACCCGCTCTGAGGTCACCGTCGACGAGAAGTTCGCCCCGGAGTGCGACGGCTCGACGTTCCTCGGCGGCAGTCTGCAGGGCTGCCTGGGCGCGACGACCGACGACAAGAACCTCTACCTGCCGACCGAGGCGACGTCCGGCGCCAACGAGGTCGTGGCGATCAGTCTCGCCACCGGCAAGGAGGCCTGGCGCACGAAATCCCCGCTTGAGGAATCGATGCTGCCGATGAAGGTCGAGGGCGGTTCGGTCATCGCCTACGTGAATCCTTCGTACGACGCCGGCGGCCGGGTCGTCTCGATCCCGATCTCGGGCTCGCACAAGCCGAAGACGCTCCTGAAGAACCCCGGCGGGATCTCGGAGATCGAGAACGGCTTCTTCTCCAAGACGGTCGACTACGTGGACGGTCGCTTCTACATCTCCACCACGCGGCTCTCGGGCAGCGCGAAGGGCCAGGAGAAGCTGATGCTGGCCTACGGCAAGTGACCTTCTCCGGCGGCCAAGCCGCCCCCTTTGTCGCCTAGTTCACCTCTCGTCCCCAAGGAATCGACGTCATGACCCAGCCGCCCCAGCCGCCCAACGAGCCCCCGCAGGGCGGGTTCGGCGCTCCCCAGGACCCCCCGCCCGGCGGTTTCGGCGCCCCCCAGGACCCCCCGCCGGTGGGCTTCGGCAAGGCTCCCGAGCCGAACAACCCGTCGTACGGCTACCCGCAGACCCCGCCGCCGGCCCAGCCGCCGACGCAGCCCGCGGGTCAGCCCCAGGTCGGCCCGCCGCAGACGCCGCCTCCGCCGCCGCAGGGCCAGCCCAACTACGGCTACCCGCAGGCGCCGCAGGCCCCCGGCACCCCGCCCCCCGGCCAGCCCCAGGGCTACGGCTACCCGGGCCAGCCGACCCAGCCCTACGGCCAGCAGCTCCCGTACGGGCAGCAGCCGCCCTACGGCGCCTACCAGCAGCCCGGCACGATGCCGATGGCGCCTGCCGCCGCGGGCTCGGGCGGCGGTTCGAAGCTCAGCAGCCAGATGAAGATCATCATCGGTGCGGTCGTCGCGATCGCCCTGATCGTCGGCGGCGGCGTCATCTACGCCACGACGTCGGACAAGGACAGCACCGAGGCGAGCTCCGAGGGCTCGACCGGCGGCAAGGACGGCAAGGGCGGCGAGGAGAAGAGCGGCAACGAGCAGGGCCCGAGCGGCCCCGGCACCGAGAAGGTCCCGGCCAACACCAGCGCCACGGTCTCCATGCAGCTCCCGCAGCCCGAGGTCCCCAAGGACGCCGTCTGGAGCATCAAGGGCTCCTGGCTCACCGACGACGTGTACGCCAAGGCGGGCGTCAACGAAATCGTGGGCTACGACCCGACCGACGGCAAGGAGCTGTGGACGCTGCCGCTCGCGGGCCAGACGTGTGCGGGATCGCGCGAGGTCACCAAGGACGGCATCGCCGCGGTCGCGTACGAAGAGGCCAAGCGGAAGAAGGAGGGCGACCACGAGACCTGCTCGCAGATCTCCGCGATCGACCTGAAGAGCGGCAAGCGGCTCTGGACCGAGACCATCGACGAGGGCAGCTCGGCCGCCCGCGTCGAGGAGGTCACCATCAGCGGCAGCACCGTCGCCGCCGGTTCCAGCGCGGGTGGCGCGGCCTTCGACCTCACCACGGGCGACCACCTGTGGGAGCCCACCGTGGGCGACAAGTGCCAGGACGAGGGCTACGCCGGCGGCGAGCAGCTCGTCGTCGTCCAGAAGTGCGGTGACTACGGCGACGAGAAGCTGAAGGTCCAGCTCCTCAACTCCAAGACCGGCAAGGTCAAGTGGACCTACCCGGTGACGCCGGGCGTCGACAACGCCAAGATCATCTCGACCCGCCCGGTCGTCTTCGGCCAGGACACCCAGGAGATCACCGCGAGCGGCGTCACGGACGTCTTCTCGATCGACGACAAGGGCGAGCTCCGCGCCAAGATCTCGCTGCCCGACGGCAAGTACGACCACGACTGCGAGGTCAACGTCATCTACGCGTGCACCGCGCTGGCCGTCGGCAACGACAAGCTCTACGTCCCCACCCGTCAGCACGACGGCGGCGGTGACGGCTACAGCCAGACGAACGAGATCATCGCTTTCTCGCTGGCCACCGGCAAGACCACCGGCGACCGCGCCGACGCGGGCGAGGACGGCGAGATGTTCCCGATCCGCATGGACGGCGGCGACATCCTGGCGTACAAGGACGCGGGCTACAACAAGGGCGCCCAGGTCGTCTCCCTCAACGGCAAGACGATGAAGGAGACCAAGCTCCTGGAGACCCCCGCGGCCGAGTCCGTCGGCAGCGCGATCAGCAGCATGGTCCCGAAATCGAACGAACTCCTTTACGGGAACGGCAGGCTGTACCTCGGCAAGGAGCTGATCAGCAAGCCGTACTCGAAGGACGAGAAGGAGTACACGGCCCTGGGGTTCGTCGCCAAGTAACCCGTGTGACCTCCGCGTACGCACCGGACGGCCCCGTTCCTGAAGAGGAGCGGGGCCGCTGCGTTCTCCCCGCTTTCCCCCGCGATTCCCCGCGCGTCTTCCGTACGCGTGTACTCCCCCTCACCCGTACATGGCCGGGATTTGGGCATTCCGGGCCGCTTATCGCCGGTAGGGGGCGCGCGACGTCGAACAAGCGTGTAGCTTCCGGGGGATGAGTGGGTGCGGGGCCGGGGGGCCCTCGATCCGTGGGGGATCCGTGGGGGAAGGTGGGGGGTTGCTCGATGGGTGTGCGACTCATGGTGGTCGACGACCACCGACTGCTCGCCGAGGCACTCGCCTCGGCCTTGAAGCTGCGCGGGCACCGTGTGCTCGCCGCGGCCGCGCCCGCGGCCGGGGCGGCGGAGCTGGTCATCAGCCGCGCTCCCGAGGTCTGCCTGCTCGGTACGGCGACGCCCGCGGAGCCCGGGATGTTCGATCCGGTGGTGAAGATCAAGCGGGAGCGTCCGCAGGTCGCCGTGGTGGTGCTCGGCCCGGTGCCCAGCCCGCGCGGCATCGCCGCGGCCTTCGCGTCGGGGGCTTCGGGGTACGTACGCCACGACGAGCGGATCGAGGGCGTCGAGCGCGCCATCATGAAGGCGAGAGCGGGCGAGGCGGCCGTCGCCCCGCAGCTGCTCCAGGGCGCGTTCAGCGAACTGCTCAATCCCGCGGCGCAGCCCGACGACGAGGGGCAGCGCCTGCTCCAGATGCTGACGCCGCGCGAGGTCGAGGTCCTGGTGCGGGTCGCGGACGGCGAGGACACCCGGCTGATCGCCGCCGGGATGGGCATCGCGCCCAGCACGGCGCGCACGCATGTGCAGCGCGTCCTGATGAAACTGGGCGTCGGGTCCCGCCTGGAGGCCGCCGCGCTCGCCGCGCGGACCGGCCTGCTCGACCGGGCGGAGCGGCCCGCCGCGGCCTACGCGAACGACACGGAGATGCCGACGGGGCCCGAGCCACCGGCACAGTGAACTCGGGCCCCGCTCAAGGGTTACTTCTCCGGCGTTACTTCTCCGGCGTTACTTCTCTTCCGCCGCCTCGGTGGGCGCTTCGGCGGGCGCCACCGTGGGGCGCAGCCAGAGCCAGCCGAGGAAGAAGAGCCCGAGCGCCAGCATGGCCAGGCCCGTCCACAGGTTGATGCTGATGCCCTCCGCCTTCTTCAGGTCGGCGTCGGACGGTGAGATTCCGGCGATCGTCACGATGATCCCGTAGACGACGAACAGACCACCGATGATCCGCCGGATGTCGAAGAGGCGAGCCGCCGTGGCGGACTTGGCCTCCAGCTCGGAGACTTCGCGTCGCAGTTCAGACATGTTCTTCCAGACCTCCGATCGGGGTTAGAGCGAGTACGGCAGGTAGCAGAGCGCGGCGAGCACGATCGCTCCCCAGCCGAGCAGCGCGGGCTTGCGGTACCAGGCGTCGTCGCCCTCGGCGGGCGGCTCCTCCAGGCCGGGCGACGCCGTCCCGTAGACCAGACCGGCCAGTTCGGCCTCCGGCTTGGGCGCGGTGAAGAGCGTGACCACGACCATCACCACGGCTCCGGCCACGAAGCCGACGATCGCCGAGACGAAGTTGGCGCCCTGGTCGGTCGGGATGTCGATGACGCCCTGCTTGTAGATGTAGAAGTAGTTGACCATCGCGGCGGTCGTGCCCGCGAGCAGGCCCCACACGCCGGACTTCATCGAGGCCCGCTTCCAGAACATGCCGATGATGAAGACCACGAACATCGGGACGTTGAAGAAGGAGAACAGCGTCTGGAGGTACCCCATGATGTTCGAGAACGACGAGGCGATGAAGGCCGTTCCGACGGAGGCGAGGACACCGATGGCGGTGATCACGCGGCCGAACTTCAGGTAGTAGCCGTCCTCGCGGTCCTTGACCACGTACTTCGCCCAGATGTCGTACGTGAAGACGGTGTTGAAGGACGACACGTTCGCCGCCATGCCCGCCATGAACGCCGCGAGCAGACCGGTCACCGCGATGCCGAGCACGCCGTTGGGCAGCAGCTCCTGCATCAGGTAGGGGATCGCGTCGTTGTACGTCAGGTCCGAACCGGCGGTGCCGATCTTCGGGACGAGTACGGCCGCGACCAGGCCCGGGATCATCACCAGGAAGACGATGAAGATCTTCGGGAAGGCGGCGATCAGCGGCGTGCGCTGGGCGGCGGAGAGGTTCTTCGCGGACAGGGCGCGCTGCACCTCGGCGAAGTTGGTCGTCCAGTAGCCGAAGGAGAGCACGAAGCCGAGGCCGAGGATGATCGTCAGCCAGTTCGCGCCCAGCGGGTTGGCGTCACCGATGCCGGTGCCGCCCCACGCGCTCATGAAGTCCGCGCCGTGCGACTTCTCGATCGAGCCGGACAGACCGTCCCAGCCGCCGACCTTCTTCAGGCCGATGACGCAGATCGGGATGAGCGCGGCCAGGATCACGAAGAACTGGAGCACTTCGTTGTAGATCGCCGAGGAGAGCCCGCCGATCGTGATGTACGCGAGGACGAAGAAGCCGGCGACCACGATCGCCACCCACTGCGGCCAGCCGAGCAGTGCCTCGACGACGATCGACAGGGCGTAGAGGTTCACGCCCGCGATGAGGATCGCGGCGAACGCGAAGAGCACCGAGCTCAGCAGGTGCGCCGACTTGTCGAAGCGCTGGAGCAGGTATTCGGGTACCGAGCGGACCTTGCTGCGGTAGTAGAACGGCATCATCACGAGGCCGAGGAAGACCATCGCGGGGATGGCGCCGATCCAGTACCAGTGGACGACCGCGACACCGTACTGGGCGCCGGTCGCGGCCATGCCCAGGATCTCGGTGGCGCCGAGGTTCGCGGCGACGAACGCGAGGCCGGTGACCCAGGCGGGCAGTGAGCGGCCGGACAGGAAGAAGTCGAGGCTGGTCTTCACGGAGCGCCGGGCGGCGAAGCCGATGCCGAGGACCACGATGAAGTAGATCGCGAGGATCGCGTAGTCGAGGCCGTTGGTGGGCAGCCGAAGCCCCTCGGCCAGGGTCTGTGTGGGGGACTGCATGGGGAACTCGCTTCGTTGCGCGAACTGATCAGACCGGAACCTACGCTCCTCACTTCAATAACTGAAGACTTCTGTTGGTGTTCTTTGTTGGATTGTGATCGGACCCATGGCTCCGACCGCATTGACGCCGCTGTTGCCTTGTGATTTGTTATGTTCGGTTATGTTGGGTGGGTGTTGGTGAGGAGCCCCGGACGTGAAGAAGACCTCGACCCGTCTCGCAGACGGTCGTGAGCTCATCTACTACGACTCGCGCGACGACGCGGTGCGCGACGCCATCGACCGAAGGCCCCTGGACCCCATCGCCACCACGGCGGAGATCCGCAGGGACCCGCTCCTGGGCGACGCGGTCGCCATCGCGTCGCACCGCCAGGGCCGCACCTACCACCCGCCGGCCGACGAATGCCCGCTGTGCCCCTCCGCGGGCGAGCGGCTGAGCGAGGTCCCCGACTCCTCGTACGACGTGGTGGTCTTCGAGAACCGCTTCCCCTCGCTGGCCGGGGACGCCGGACGGTGCGAGGTCGTCTGCTTCACCTCCGACCACGACTCGTCCTTCGCCGACCTCACGGAGGAGCAGGCGGGACTCGTCCTGGAGGCGTGGACCGACCGGACCGCCGAGCTCTCGCACCTGCCCTCCGTGGAGCAGGTGTTCTGCTTCGAGAACCGCGGCGCCGAGATCGGCGTGACCCTGGGCCACCCGCACGGCCAGATCTACGCCTATCCCTTCGTCACCCCGCGCACGTCCCTGATGCTGAGGTCGCTCGCCGCGCACAAGGAGGCGACGGGCCGCAACCTCTTCGACGACGTCGTGGCCGACGAGTCGGCCGCCGAGCGGGTGGTCCTGGAGACCGGGCACTGGGTGGCGTTCGTCCCCCGCGCCGCGCACTGGCCGTACGAGGTGCACCTCTACCCCAAGCGCCGGGTGCCGGACCTGCTCGGGCTCGACGAAGCCGCGCGCACAGAGTTTCCCCAGGTCTATCTGGAACTGTTGAGGCGCTTCGACCGGATCTTCGGCGAAGGTGAGGGCGGGACCGGGGCCCAGGCGCTCACTCCGTACATCGCGGCGTGGCACCAGGCACCGTTCGGCGCGCTCGACGAGCACGAAGGGGTCAATAGGGACGACTTCGCGCTCCACCTCGAGCTTTTCACCATTCGCCGCACTTCGGGCAAGCTGAAGTTCCTCGCGGGTTCCGAATCCGGCATGAGCGTGTTCATCAACGACGTGCCGCCGGAAGCCGCGGCCCAGCGACTGCGAGAGGTAGCGAGTTCATGAGCGGTAAGTACCTGGTCACCGGCGGGGCGGGCTATGTGGGAAGCGTGGTGGCACAGCATCTGATCGAGGCCGGGCACGAGGTGACCGTCCTGGACAACCTCTCCACCGGATTCCGCGAGGGCGTCCCGGCCGGCGCGACGTTCGTCGAGGGCGACATCCGCGATGCCGCCAAGTGGCTGGACTCCTCCTTCGACGCCGTGTTGCATTTCGCCGCCTTCTCGCAGGTCGGCGAGTCCGTCGTGAAGCCCGAGAAGTACTGGGACAACAACGTCGGCGGCACGATGGCGCTGCTCGCCGCGATGCGCGACGCCGGGGTCCGCAGGCTCGTCTTCTCCTCGACGGCGGCGACGTACGGCGAGCCGGTCAGCACCCCCATCACCGAGACCGACCCGACCGCCCCGACCTCCCCGTACGGCGCCTCGAAGCTCGCCGTCGACCACATGATCACCGGTGAGGCCACCGCCCACGGCCTGGCCGCGGTCTCCCTGCGCTACTTCAACGTGGCGGGGGCGTACGGCCAGTACGGCGAGCGGCACGACCCCGAGTCGCACCTGATCCCGCTGGTCCTCCAGGTCGCGCAGGGCCGCCGCGAGGCGATCAACGTCTTCGGCGACGACTACCCGACCCCGGACGGCACCTGCGTCCGCGACTACATCCACGTCGCGGACCTCGCGCAGGCGCACCTCCTGGCGGTCGAGGCGGCCACCCCCGGTGAGCACCTGATCTGCAACCTCGGCAACGGCAACGGCTTCTCCGTGCGCGAGGTCATCGAAACCGTCCGCAAGGTCACCGGACACCCGATCCCCGAGGTCATGGCCCCGCGCCGCGGCGGCGACCCGGCGGTCCTCGTCGCGTCCGCGGCCACCGCGCGGGAACGGCTCGGCTGGAATCCGTCCCGCGCGGACCTCGCGGGCATCGTCGCCGACGCGTGGGCATTCGCCCGGCGTTGACCGGTATCAAGGGGTAACTGATGGACGTAGCGGGACAGTTCGCCGAGTTGTACGGGTACGAGGCGGACGGGGTCTGGTCGGCGCCGGGCCGGGTCAACCTCATCGGCGAGTACACGGACTTCAACGAGGGCTTCGTGATGCCGCTCGCCCTTCCGCACACCGCGGTGGCGGCGGTGGCGCGCCGCACCGACGGCGTGCTGCGGCTGCACTCGGCGGACATCGACGCTCCCGTCGCCGAGCTGCGCGTCGACGAGCTGACACCCCTGTCGAAGTACGGCCAGGGCGGCTGGGCGGCCTACCCGGCGGGCGTGGTGTGGACGCTGCGGGACGCGGGCCACGAGATCTCCGGGGGCGCGGACATCCACCTCGCCTCGACCGTGCCGACGGGGGCGGGCCTGTCCTCGTCGGCCGCCCTGGAGGTCGTCACGGCACTCGCCCTGAACGACCTGTACGAACTGGGCCTGGACCGGCCCGGGTTGGCGGTCCTGGCCCAGCGCGCCGAGAACGCCTTCGTCGGCGTGCCCTGCGGTGTCATGGACCAGATGGCCTCCGCGTGCGCCACCGAGGGCCACGCCCTGCACCTGGACTGCCGGGACCTGACGACACGGCAGGTCCCCTTCGACCTCGCCGCGCACGGCCTGCGGCTGCTCGTCGTCGACACCCGGGTCAAGCACGAGCTGGGCGACGGGGCGTACGCCGAGCGGCGGGCCGGCTGCGAGGAGGGCGCGCGCGTCCTCGGCGTCTCCCACCTGAGGGACGTGCCGTACGCCGAACTCCCCGCCGCCCTGGAGAAGCTGACGGACGAGAAGATCCGCCGCTACGTACGCCACATCGTCTCGGACGACCACCGGGTGGAGCAGGTCATCGGCCTGCTCGACGCGGGGGAGGTCCGGGCGATCGGCCCGGTCCTGACCGAGGGCCACGCCTCGCTCCGCGACGATCTCCGCATCTCCTGCGAGGAGTTGGACCTGGTGGTGTCCACCGCGAACGCGGCCGGGGCGATCGGCTCCCGGATGACGGGCGGCGGCTTCGGCGGCTCGGCGATCGTCCTGGTGGAGGAGGTGGACGCGGAGCCGGTGACGAAGACGATCCTGGAGGCGTTCGCCTCGGCGGGCTTCACGGCCCCGCGGGTGTTCCCGGCGGTCCCGTCGACGGGAGCGCGCCGGGAGAGCTGACTTTCCCCGGCCCCGGCTGATCCAGCCCCCGGCTACCCCAGCCGCTTCGTGAGGGTGAACTCCTTCGCGCCCTCGGGGTAGTCGGGGATCACCGCCACCACTTCGTACCCCTGCCCGCGGTAGAAGCCGGGCGCCTGGAAGTCCCATGTCTCCACACGGGAGTTGAGGCAGTCCCGCTCCTCGCGCGCGATGCGCTCCGCCTCGGCGAGCAGCCGCGCGCCCAGGCCGGCCCCCTGGTGGCGCTCGCTGACCCAGAGGTGGTCCACATGGAGCCAGCGGCCCCAGGTGTGCCCGGCGAGGCCGCCCACCAGGCCCTCCGTGCGCTCCAGCAGCCAGACGGCCAGCGGTATTTCGCGGTCCTGCGGGGTGCCGCGCAGTGCGCGGATCACGGGTGACGCGGCGTTGTTCGCGTCCTGGAGCCCGGCAAGGAGCAGAGCGAACCGGTCTTTGTCGACTCCTGTCTCAATACGAAACATACGGCTCACCATAAACGCGCTGGCCAGTCAGTTCTGTAAATTACCTTCCGCTCCTGCCGTGCGGCCCTACTCTGAGTGGCAGTGCCGGTGGGGGCCGGCACTGATCAGGGGGCGAGACAGTCGGGTACGACACCCGGCGTGGGGGTAGTGGTCCAGCCCGGCGGCGGCCGGGCGACTGCGGCGACCCCCGCTCCGAGTGTCGTGCCCGCACCGTACGTCCTCCGACGTCTTTTCGACGGGGACATCCCCTGCTCTCCGAGGAGAGCTTGGGGAAGGGGGTTTCAGTGGTTCGTATCCGAGTCCTGGTCGTCGACGACCATCGCATCTTCGCCGAGTCGCTCGCAGCGGCCCTGGCGGCGGAACCCGACGTGGACGTGTCCGCGGCGGGCAGCGGTCCGGCCGCGCTGCGCTGCCTGGAGCGGGCGATAGCCGAGGGGCGCAGATACGACGTGCTGCTCGTCGACGCCGATCTGGGCGCCTCCGCGAGCGCCGTGCAGGGCGTGCGCCCCGCACCTTCGGTGCAGGAGGGCAACGCGGACGGTCTGGTGGACGGCATCTCCCTGGTGGCCGGGGTCCGTTCGGGCCAGCCGATGGTCCGCACGGTCGTGCTCGCCGAGAAGGACGACCCGCGCAGGGCCGCTCTCGCGCTGCAGGCCGGCGCTTCGGGCTGGGTCGCCAAGGACTGTTCGCTCTCCCGGCTCCTGACGGTCATACGGGGAGTGCTGCGGGAGGAGACCCATCTGCCGCCCGCGCTGCTCACCGGCGTCCTGCGTGAGCTGACCGCCGCGCGCAAGCACCGCACGGAGTCCGAGCGCCTGGTGGAGTCCCTGACGCCGCGCGAGCGCGAGGTGCTGCGCTGCATGGTGGCGGGCCTGGGCAGGAAGGCCGTGGCCGAGCGCCTCTTCCTCTCCCCGCACACGGTGCGTACGCACATGCAGAACGTGCTGGGGAAGCTGGGCGTCCACTCCACGCTCGCGGCCGTCGCGCTGGCGCGCAGGGCAGGGGTCGGGCCGGTCGACCTAGCCGGGGATGTTGTCGAACGGGGCGGTCAACTGGCGTAGCAGCGCGGCCAGTTCGCCACGCTGTCCGCGCGAGAGCTCGGCCAGGATCGCCCGCTCCTGCTTGAGGAGCCCGGCGAGTGCCTGGTCGGCGCGGTCCTGCCCTTCCTCGGTCAGCCGCACGAGCACGCCCCGTCGGTCGCTGGGGTCCGGAAGGCGCTCGACCAGGCCCTTCTTCGCGAGCCGGTCGATGCGGTTGGTCATCGTGCCGGAGGTCACCAGGGTCTGGGTCAGGAGTTGTCCGGGGGAGAGCTGGTAGGGGGCGCCCGCGCGCCGCAGCGACGTCAGTACGTCGAACTCCCACGGCTCCAGATGGTGCTCGGAGAACGCGAGGCGACGGGCCCTGTCGAGATGCCGCGCGAGCCTGCTGACGCGGCTGAGCACCTCGAGTGGTTCCACGTCGAGGTCGGGGCGCTCCCGGCGCCATGCTGCGACCAGACGGTCGACCTCGTCCTCCATGACGATCAGTGTAGGGGGTCTGTCGACATGAAGTCTCTTGACGTCAAGATACTTCGGGGTTCAGGATGGCGATACGACGTCCGTGGCGCCGGTACGAAGCGATGTGACGCCGGTACGAAGGTGACGTGACGCCGGTCCGAAGCGTGCACGAAGTCTGTGCGACGCCGAGGTCCTTACCGCTCGCCCCTTGCCCCTTGCCCCTTGCCCCTTGCCCCTTGGCCCGAGGAGGCCCTCTGATGCCCGCCGCTTCCGGTAGCCCCGCCCCCACCTGGGACCCCGGCCAGTACCTGCGCCACTCCGGCCACCGCGCCCGCCCCTTCGTGGACCTGCTGGCCCGCGTCCCCGAACTGCCCGCCGCCGAAGGGCGTGCGCCGCGCATCGCGGACCTGGGCTGCGGCCCCGGCAACGTGACGCGGCTGCTCGCCGAGCGCTGGCCCACGGCGCACGTCACGGGCTTCGACAACTCCCCGCAGATGCTGGAGCAGGCGGAGCGCCTCGCGGGCCCCACCTCCGGCGGTGGACGCCTGGACTTCGCCGCGGCGGACGCGGCGGACTGGGCGCCGCCCGCGGGAACGTACGACCTGATCCTGTCCAACGCGACGCTGCAATGGGTGCCGGGTCACCCGGACTCCTTCCCCGCCTGGATCGCGGCGCTGGCCCCCGGCGGCACGTTCGCCTTCCAGGTGCCCGGCAACTTCGACGCCCCGAGCCATGTCCTGATGCGGGAGCTGAGCGAGTCGGAGCGCTGGCGCGGCCGGCTCGGCGGCCGGCTCCGCCACGCGGACGCGGTGCTCCCGCCGACGGCCTACCTGGAGCGGCTGGTCTCCCTGGGGTGCGAGGCGGACGTCTGGGAGACGACGTACCTGCACCTGCTGGAGGGGGCGGACCCGGTCCTGGACTGGGTGAAGGGAACGGGCCTGCGGCCTGTGCTCACGGCCCTGGCGGGCGACGAGGGGGCGAGGCGGGAGTTCCTCTCCGAGTACGGGGAGCTGCTGAGGAAGGCGTACCCGGCGGGGCCGGGGGGCAGCACGGTCTTCCCCTTCCGCCGGGTCTTCGGAGTGGCCCGGAGGGAGGTCTGAGCCGGATGCTGACTGGCATCGACCACGTCCAGTTGGCGGCTCCCCCGGGGAGCGAGCCGGAGCTGCGGGCGTTCTACTGCGGGGTGCTGGGCATGACGGAGATCCCGAAGCCGGGGGCGCTGGTGGGGCGGGGCGGGTGCTGGTTCCTGGCGGGGGGCGGGGCCGGGGCGGGGGCCGGGGCTGTGCAGCTCCACCTCGGAATAGAGGTGGACTTCCGCCCGGCGAGGAAGGCGCATCCGGGGCTGCGGGTGCGGGACATCACCGCGTACGCGGAGCGGCTTGCCTCGCGGGGCGCGCCGGTGACGTGGGACGACGCGCTGCCGGGCCACCGCCGCTTCTACACGAACGACCCGGTGGGCAACCGCCTGGAGTTCCTGGAGGGGGCCCCTCCCACTCCACCCTGACCCCCGCTTCGCGGCGGATGCCCCCGCCCACCCACCCGAGCGCCCGGCAGTGCCCGATGCCTTGCGCCCGTCTCGACCTGAACCGCCGCTTCGCGGCGGATGCTTTCCCGCCCACCCACCCGAGCGCCCGGCAGTGCCCGATGCCTTCCGTCCGTCTCGACCTGAACCCCCGCTTCGCGGCGGATGCTTTCCCGCCCACCCACCCGAGCGCCCGGCAGTGCCCGATGCCTTCCGTCCGTCTCGACCTGAACCGCCGCTTCGCGGCGGATGCCCCCACCCACCCACCCATTACCCCGTGGCGTCGGATGCTCAGGGATCACCCCACCAGTCAGCGTGCTCGCTGCGGGGTGATCGGGTGGGTGGGTGGGAGGGAGACATCTGCTGCGAGGCGGCGGTCTCGGAGGGGGCGCCCACGGCAGGGGGCCGGGCGAAGTTCGGCGGTGCAGGGCGCGGGTGCTGCGGGGTGCTCGCCGGGGGACCGCGGGGAGTTCGCCGGAGCTTGTGGGGTGGGCGCCCGCGGGGTTTCGGGCGGGGGCGCCTCCCGGGCACCTGTACCCCGGGGGTCCGAATCCCCGGTGTGCAGGTGTCCGCCCTGGGGCGTCAGCTTTTGCGGTGGCCTATCAGGCGCGGCTTCGGCTCCAGGCCGTCCAGGCCGTGCCAGGCCAGGTTCACCAGGTGCGCCGCCACCTCCGCCTTCTTCGGCTTGCGGACGTCCAGCCACCACTGGCCCGTCAGCGCCACCATGCCCACCAGCGCCTGGGCGTAGAGAGGCGCCAGCTTCTGGTCGAAGCCCCGCGTCTTGAACTCCTGGCCCAGGATGTCCTCCACCTGCGTCGCGATGTCCGAGATCAGGGAAGCGAACGTGCCCGTCGACTGCGCCACCGGCGAGTCGCGGACCAGGATGCGGAAGCCGTCCGTGTACGTCTCGATGTAGTCGAGGAGGGCGAACGCCGCCTGTTCCAGGAGCTCGCGCGGATGGCCCGCCGTCAGCGCTCCCGTCACGCCGTCGAGCAGCGCCCGCATCTCGCGGTCCACCACCACCGCGTACAGACCCTCCTTGCCGCCGAAGTGCTCGTACACGACAGGCTTGGAGACACCGGCCTTCGCCGCGATCTCCTCCACCGACGTGCCCTCGAAGCCCTTGGCGGCGAAGAGCGTGCGCCCGATGTCCAGCAACTGCTCCCGGCGCTCGGCACCCGTCATCCGCGTCCGGCGCGTACGCCGGGGCTGCTTCTCTTTGCTGGCAGAACTGGAATTGCTGGAGTCGGTCGCCACGTCGTCAATCATGCCGGGCCGACGGTGTTCGGCTTCCGGCGGGAGTCGATACGGGACTCCGAGGGCCAGCGCACGTCCGTCGCCCAGCCCAGCTGCTCGCACCAGCGGATGATCCGCGCGGAGGAGTCCACCTGGCCCCGCAGCACACCGTGCCGCGCCGACGTCGGGTCGGCGTGGTGCAGGTTGTGCCAGGACTCGCCGCAGGACAGGACCGCGAGCCACCACACGTTGCCCGAGCGGTCGCGCGACTTGAAGGGGCGCTTGCCCACCGCGTGGCAGATCGAGTTGATCGACCACGTGACGTGGTGGAGGAGAGCCACCCGGACCAGTGAGCCCCAGAAGAACGCCGTGCAGGCGCCCCACCACGACATCGTCACCAGGCCGCCGACCAGCGGCGGAATCGCGAGGGAAACGATTGTCCAGAGCAGGAACTGGCGGGAGACCAGACGGATCGCCGGGTCCTTGATCAGGTCAGGCGCGTACTTCTCCTGCGAGGTCTGCTCCTCGTCGAACATCCAGGCGATGTGCGCCCACCACAGGCCCTTCATCAGGGCAGGGACCGTCTCGCCGAAGCGCCACGGGGAGTGCGGGTCGCCCTCCGCGTCCGAGAACTTGTGGTGCTTGCGGTGGTCCGCCACCCAGCGCACCAGCGGGCCCTCCACCGCCATCGACCCCGCCACGGCCAGCGCGATCCGCAGCGGACGCTTCGCCTTGAAGGAGCCGTGCGTGAAGTAGCGGTGGAATCCGATCGTGATGCCGTGGCAGCCCAGGTAGTACATGAACACCAGCAGGCCGAGGTCCAGCCAGCTCACCCCCCAGCCCCAGACCAACGGCACCGCCGCGACCAGGGCGAGGAACGGGACGATGATGAACAGAAGCAGCGTGATCTGCTCAAGGGAGCGCTTCTGCTCACCGCCCAGCGTCGCGGAGGGGGCCGAAGAAGGCGAGGAGACGTTCGTGGGGGCGTCGGTCGTCGATCGCGAAGCGTCTTCGATCACATCGGTGTCGGAATACGCATCGGAAGATGTGGTCATGGGCACGTCCCCTGTGGGGTCGAGGGTATGAGGGTCACGGCGCGAGTGCGGCGGGCGCACGATCACGGGTCCCGCGTTATCTACGGTCCCGTAACCTACGGCGTCGTAAGTATGGCAGCGCGGAACCCCGCGGCAAGAGGCCGCGAGTCCGTGCCGCGATGTGACACCTATCCTTGGAAACGGTCGGACAGCGCGGTCCGCTCTCTCTAACTCCCCCGGAACGCGGATTCCTATCCGGCCGGGGACCCCCCTCCCAGACCTGACGTGCTTCAACACTGCAAGGAGCCGCACCTGTGAGCAGTGCCGACGACCAGACCACCACAGCCAGCACCGAGCTGCGCGCCGACATCCGCCGCCTCGGCGACCTGCTGGGCGAGACCCTCGTACGTCAAGAGGGCTCAGAGCTCCTCGAACTGGTCGAGAAGGTCCGCAGCCTGACCCGAGAGGACGGCGAGGCCGCCGCCCGCCTGCTCGGTGGCACCGAACTGGAGACCGCGGCCAAGCTGGTCCGCGCCTTCTCCACGTACTTCCACCTGGCGAACGTGACCGAGCAGGTCCACCGCGGTCGCGAGCTGCGCGCCCGGCGTGCCGCCGAGGGCGGACTCCTGTCCCGTACCGCGGACCGGCTCAAGGACGCCGACCCCGAGCACCTGCGCCAGACCGTGCAGCACCTGAACGTGCGCCCCGTCTTCACCGCGCACCCCACCGAGGCCGCCCGCCGCTCCGTCCTCAACAAGCTGCGCCGCATCGCCGAGCTCCTGGAGACCCCGGTCATCGAGTCCGACCGGCGCCGCCACGACACCCGCCTGGCCGAGAGCATCGACCTGGTGTGGCAGACCGACGAGCTGCGCGTGGTCCGGCCCGAACCCGCGGACGAGGCGCGCAACGCCATCTACTACCTGGACGAGCTGCACGCCGGCGCCGTCGGGGACGTACTCGAAGACCTCACCGCCGAGCTGGAGCGCGTCGGCGTCCAGCTGCCGGAAGGCACCCGGCCGCTCACCTTCGGCACCTGGATCGGCGGCGACCGCGACGGCAACCCGAACGTGACGCCCGCCGTCACCTGGGACGTCCTGATCCTCCAGCACGAGCACGGCATCAACGACGCGCTCCTGCTCGTCGACGAGCTGCGCGGCTTCCTCTCGAACTCCATCCGCTACACCGGAGCCACCGAGGAGCTGAAGTCATCCCTCCAGCTCGACCTGGAGCGGCTGCCCGAGATCAGCCCCCGCTACAAGCGGCTGAACTCCGAGGAGCCCTACCGCCTCAAGGCCACCTGCATCCGGCAGAAGCTGGAGAACACCAAGGAGCGCCTGGCCCGCGGCACCGCCCACGAGGACGGGCGCGACTACCTCGGCACCGGTGAGCTGCTGCACGACCTCACCCTCGTCCAGACGTCGCTGCGCGCGCACAAGGGCGCCCTGTTCGCCGACGGCCGGATGAACCGCACGATCCGTACGCTCGCCGCGTTCGGTCTGCAGCTGGCCACCATGGACGTACGGGAGCACGCCGACGCCCACCACCACGCGCTCGGCCAGCTCTTCGACCGCCTGGGCGAGGAGTCCTGGCGGTACGTGGACATGCCGCGCGAGTACCGGCAGAAGCTGCTCGCCAAGGAGCTGCGCTCGCGCAGGCCGCTCGGTCCCTCCCCGGCTCCGCTGGACGCCGCGGGGGAGAAGACCCTCGGGGTCTTCCTCACCGTCAAGAAGGCCCTGGAGGTCTTCGGGCCCGAGGTCATCGAGTCCTACATCATCTCCATGTGCCAGGGCGCGGACGACGTCTTCGCGGCGGCCGTCCTGGCCCGCGAGGCCGGGCTCATCGACCTGCACGCCGGCTGGGCGAAGATCGGCATCGTGCCGCTCCTGGAGACGACGGACGAGCTGCGCGCCGCCGACGTCATCCTCGACGAGATGCTCGCCGACCCGTCCTACCGCAAGCTGGTCGCGCTTCGGGGCGACGTCCAGGAGGTCATGCTCGGCTACTCGGACTCCTCCAAGTTCGGCGGCATCACCACCTCGCAGTGGGAGATCCACCGCGCCCAGCGCAGGCTGCGTGACGTCGCGCACCGCTACGGCGTGCGCCTTCGCCTCTTCCACGGCCGCGGCGGCACCGTCGGCCGCGGCGGCGGCCCCTCGCACGACGCGATCCTCGCGCAGCCGTGGGGCACCCTCGAGGGCGAGATCAAGGTGACCGAGCAGGGCGAGGTCATCTCCGACAAGTACCTCGTGCCCTCGCTGGCCCGGGAGAACCTGGAGCTGACGGTCGCGGCGACGCTGCAGGCCTCGGCCCTGCACACCTCTCCCCGCCAGTCGGACGAGGCGCTCGCCCGCTGGGACGCGGCGATGGACGTCGTCTCGGACGCCGCGCACTCCGCGTACCGCAAGCTGGTCGAGGACCCGGACCTGCCGACGTACTTCCTCGCGTCGACGCCCGTCGACCAGCTCGCCGACCTGCACCTCGGCTCCCGGCCGTCGCGCCGCCCCGGCTCGGGCGTCTCGCTCGACGGCCTGCGCGCCATCCCCTGGGTCTTCGGCTGGACGCAGTCGCGGCAGATCGTGCCGGGCTGGTTCGGCGTCGGCTCGGGCCTGAAGGCGCTGCGCGAGGCCGGTCTGGACACCGTGCTCGGCGAGATGCAGGAGCACTGGCACTTCTTCCGGAACTTCATCTCGAACGTGGAGATGACCCTGGCCAAGACGGACCTGCGGATCGCCCGGCACTACGTGGACACGCTCGTCCCCGACGAGCTGAAGCACGTCTTCGACGTGATCGAGGCGGAGCACGCGCTGACGGTGCAGGAGGTCCTGCGCGTCACCGGCGGCGAGCAACTGCTCGACTCCCACCCGGAGCTCCAGCAGACGTTCGGCATCCGGGACGCGTACCTGGACCCGATCTCCTACCTCCAGGTCGCGCTTCTCAAGCGCCAGCGCGACGCGGCCGCGGCGGGCGAGGAGGCGGACCCGCTCCTCGGCCGCGCGCTGCTCCTCACCGTGAACGGTGTCGCGGCGGGCCTGCGCAACACCGGCTGACGCACGTGCGGGCGGGGGGGGCGGGCCCCCGCCGCCCCCCCCCCCCGCCGGGGAGGGGGGAAAGCCAGCGGGGCGCAGGGCGCCGGCACGGGGGCGCCGCCCCCCCCCCCCCGGCCCCCGGCCGGACCCG
>NZ_JBITWR010000013.1:0-242828 GCF_044544025.1 Streptomyces sp. NPDC055243 | reverse complement strand
CGAGCTGTTCGGTCTGGCGCGCGAGCTCAACATCGACGCCGAGGGCATCGACATGGGCCCCTCGCCGACGGACGCGGCCCTGGCCGCCGACCTGGTGCTGCCGATCGAGGACCTGGACCTGACCGTCCGCTCGTACAACTGCCTCAAGCGCGAGGGCATCCACTCCGTGGGCGAGCTCGTGGCCCGCTCCGAGGCGGACCTGCTCGACATCCGCAACTTCGGTGCGAAGTCGATCGACGAGATCAAGGCGAAGCTGCACGGCATGGGCCTCACGCTCAGGGACAGCCCGCCCGGGTTCGACCCCATCGCCGCGGTCGACACCTTCGCCGCGACGGACGACGCGGACGCCGCGGACGCCGGTTTCGTCGAGACCGAGCAGTACTGATTCCTGCTCCAGGTCGCGCGGAGGCCCCGGGAGCCACTCCCGGCCTCCGCGCCGACCAGGCGCACGTCGGTGACATCTCAGAGGCGTGCCTCTGAAGCGGGCCGCTCCAGCTTTTTGCTGGGGCGGCCTTTTTCTGCTGGAGCGGCCCTTTTGCTGGGGCTGACGGCGCTCCAGGGCTGACGAGGCTGCCCGGGTCGTCGCCGTCACTGAGTACGCGTACGCATGTGGCGCGGACCGCGCTGCTGTCGGGTCATGTGTATGACACAGGACGCACCGAGCGATCGCGCTCGGCGAGCTTGGATCGGCCCGCTGCTCTCCACCCTGCTCACCCCCCCACGGCCTTCTTCGCCTTGGTGGGCGCCGCCCTCTCCCCCATGTCCTGCGACTCCTGCACTCAGGCGCAGGCGGCCCGCTTCAGCCCCATCTTCGACACCGCGTTCACCGTCTTCCTCTACGGTCTCGTCATTCCCGCGGTGCTGCTGCTCGCCGCGTGGTCCCTGCCGCGACGCCGACGCCACGCCGCCCGCCGCACGCTCCTGGCGACGCTCGCTCCCCTCTCCGTACTCGCCCTGTATCCGCCGTTCACCCGTCTCGTCGACTGGCCGTGACCGGCCTCGGGCCGCTTCAACCGCCGAGTGTCGCCGTCAGGCGGTCCAGGTCCGCCAGCAGCGCCGCGAGGCGTTTCGGGGGGATGGCGTCGGTCATCTGCCGGTCGATCGTGTAGACGGCCGTGCGTGCCGCCGCGAGGTGGCGGTGGCCCTCCTCGGTGAGGTGGGCGGGGAGGGCGCGGCCGTGGTCGGTGGTGGTCGCGCGGATGATCAGGCCGGCGTCCTGCAGTCCGCGCAGGACGACGTTCATGGACTGCCGGGTGACGAAGGTGCCGCGGGCCAGCTCGGCGTTGGACAGCCCGGGTTGCTGGTCGAGGAGTTCGAGGCAGGCGTACTGCGGCACGGTCAGTCCGTGCTCGCGCAGGGCCTTGTCCATCGCACCGCGCAGGGCGGCCGCGGCGCCCTTGAGGCGGTAACCCAGTCGCTCCGTCACGTCGGGGACCGGCTCGGTCACGTCGAGGACCGGCTCCGTCATGTCGAGGACCGGCTCCGTCATGTCGGGGACCGGGATCGGGTCGGGGGTTGTCCCATCACTCATGTCAGTAGTTTGACATAGGTGAGCGCACACACCTACCTTCCCTTATGTCAAAGTCCTGACATCGAGCATGTTTGAGGAGCCCCCATGACCACCGCCGTTTCCGTCACCGGGCCCGACTTCATCGCACTCCAGGTGCGTGACGTCGACACGGCCGCCGCCTTCTTCGAGACACAGCTCGGCCTGCGCCGGGCCCCGGCCTCACCCCCTGGCGCCGTGGTGTTCAGCACCGAGCCGGTACCGTTCGCCGTCCGCGAGCCCCTGCCCGGCGTGGACCTCGACAGCGTGGAGCGCCCCGGCCTCGGCGTCGCCCTGTGGTTCCGGACCAACGACGCCCAGGCTCTCCACGACCGCCTCCAGGCCGCCGGGACGCCCATCGTCACAGCCCCGCAGGACGGCCCGTTCGGCCGGATGTTCACCTTCCGCGGCCCCGAGGGCTACGCCATCACCGCACACGGCAGCTGACCGGGCACGCCTTCGCCTTCACCCGCGGGGGGCCTCCCCCGGCCCGCCCCGCCATGGGCGGGCCGGAGCAGCCACGCTCTCCGCAAGACCGCACCCTTGCGCCGGACGCCGCCCGTGTAGTCGGCTGATCCGCATGGGGAAGAAGAGCATGGCCACACTGACCGCCGCCCTTGTCGCGGGGTCCCTTCTGACGGGCGTACCGCATGCCGGTGCGCAGGACGCAAGGCAGGGCACCGACAGCTCGTCGCCGCCGACCGGGTCATCTCTCGTACCCGGAGTCGACCTGGACACCGCCACGATTCCGGAGTTGCAGGCGCGCATGGCGCACGGTTCGCTGACCTCGGCGAAGCTGACCCGGGCCTACTTACGGCGCATCGAGAACGTCGATCCCAGGATTCACTCGGTGCTGCGCACCAGCCCGACGGCCCTGCGCCAGGCGGACGCGAGCGACGCCAGGCACCGGCATGGCAAGACCCTCGGGCCGCTGGACGGCATCCCCGTTCTGCTCAAGGACAACGTGAACACCCGCGACATGCCGACGACGGCCGGGTCACTCGCACTCGCCGGGAGCCCGCCCGCCACCGATGCCGCGCTGGTGACCCGGCTGCGCAAGGCGGGCGCTGTGATCCTGGGCAAGACCAACCTGTCCGAGTGGGCCAACTTCCGCGCGGCCAAGCCGACATCGGGCTGGTCGGCGGTGGGCGGGCAGACCAACAACCCCTATGTCCTGGACCGGAACCCGTGCGGTTCCTCCTCCGGCTCGGCCGCCGCGCTCGCCGCGTCGTTGTCGCAGGTGGCGATCGGCACCGAGACGGACGGCTCCATCGTGTGCCCGGCCGGGATGAACGGCGTCGTCGGCCACAAGCCCAGCCTCGGCCTGGTCAGCCAGTCGGGCGTGGTGCCGATCTCCGCCGAGCAGGACACGGCCGGGCCCATGGCACGCAACGTGATCGACACCGCGCTCACGCTCTCGGTGCTGAGCGGGGGCGAGAGTTCGCGTGGCCGCCCGGCCGAGGACGCGGCGCCCGAACAGCGAACAAGCCTTCGCGGCAAGCGGATCGGACTGTGGCGCCTGCCCTCGCTGGGACCGGAGGTGGACGCGGTGATGACCCGTACGGCGAAGAAGCTGCGCAAGGCCGGAGCCGTGGTCGTCGAGGTGACACCCCCGTACCAGGCGCGGCTCGCCGAGCTCGAGTTCCCGGCGCTGCTCAGCGAGTTCCACCGGGACATCGACGCCTACCTCGGCACGCGCGAAGGGCCCCGCGACCTCGCCGAGCTGATCGAGTTCAACCGCGGCCGTCCCGAGGAGCAGGCCTGTTTCGCCGGCCAGGAGCTGTTCGAGCAGGCACTGGCCGCGCCGCCCACCACCGACCCCAAGTACCGTGCCATGCGCGCCGAGTTGAAGGACCTCTCGCGGCGCTCCCTCGACGAGACCATGGCCGCCCACCACTTGGACGCCATCGCCGCGCCCACGAACCCGCCCGCCTGGACGACCGACTGCGCGCGCGGCGACAACGACGTCATCCCGTCCTCCACACCGGCGGCCGTCGCCGGCTATCCGTCCCTCTCGGTGCCCGCCGGGTCCGTGGACGAACTGCCGGTCGGGCTGCTCCTGATGGCCGGTGACCACCAGGACGCCGAGCTTCTGTCGCTGGGGGCCGCGGTGGAGCACCGGCTGAAGGCCTGGCGAGCACCGCGCTACCTGCCGACGGCCGAATCCGGCGCCCGGCGGTGAGCACGGGGTCCGGTCCGCGGACAGCGGCAGCCAGGGCCAACCAGGCTCAGGTCACCATGCGTTGACGACCGGCGCACCCGGCTCGTGCTGCCCCCAGGCCTCGCTGAGGCGCACGAGCCGGTCCGCCGCGGCGATACCGCACAGGGAGGCGACCTTGCCGTCGCTGACCTCGAACACCACGGCGCCCACGACCCGGCCTTCGACCACGGCGAGGACGGCCGGGGAGCCGTTGACCGGCGCGACATGGAGCGCGGGCGAGCCGCCGGCCAGCCGTCGCTTGGCGGGCGTGGGCCTGAAGCCGGCCCGCACGAGGGAGGCGATGCGCTCGCGCGTGTCGTACCGCAGCAGCCGCCTGGCCAGTCCTGCGCCGTCCGAGACCGCGGTCGCGTCGGCCGTGAGCATCGCCACCAGCCGTTCGGTGCGCCCCGACGTGGCGGCGGCGAGGAACTCCTCGACGACGCGGCGCGCGGAGGCGGGGTCGGCCTCGCCTCCACGGCGGCGCTCGGCGGCGACCCGGATCCGGGCCCGGTGCACATGCTGCTGGCTGGCGGACTCGGTGATGTCGAGGATCGCGGCGATCTCGGCATGGCTGTACGAGAAGGCCTCACGCAGGACGTAGACGGCCCGCTCGACCGGCGCGAGGCGCTCCAACAGAGTCAGTACGGCCAAGGACACCGATTCGCGCTGCTCGAAGGTGTCGGCGGGGCCGAGCATCGGGTCGCCCTCCAGGAGCGGCTCGGGCAACCAGGCTCCGGCCGCTCGCTCGTGGCGCGCCTGCGCCGAGCGCAGCCGGTCGAGGCAGAGGTGGGTGACGACCTTGGTCAGCCACGCTTCCGGCACCTCCACCCGTGCGCGGTCCGCGGCCTGCCAGCGCAGGAACGTGTCCTGCACGGCGTCCTCGGCGTCGGCGGCCGAGCCGAGCAGACGGTACGCGAGCGAGGCCAGCCGACCCCGGCTGGCCTCGAACCGATCGAGGGCTGCGCTGTCCATGCGGAGCAGCCTATGCGGCGACCCTGACACCGGTCCGGTCGGGTGCGGTGACCAGGCGGCGCCTGCGCTTCGGCATGCCGAACGTCGGGTGGGCGATGCCGAAACCGGCCCCCTTGAGCACGCCCGCCTTGAGCCGCGCGGCCGTCCTGCCGCCCAGGTACCAGGACTTCGACCGGGCGCCCCCGTCCACCATCTGGAAGATGGCGTCCCGCCGCCCGAGGCTGATGTGGTTGCCGTAGTACTTCAGCCCGACGGTCGGGATCTCGCCGCCCGTCAGGCGCGCGATGATCGCGGCGGTCGCCTGCATGTTGGTGAAGCCGGCCGATGCGCAGGACATCGGCAGCGGCCTGCCGTTCTCGCCGATCGCGTAGGCGCAGTCACCGGCGGCGTAGACGTCCGGGTGCGAGACCGAGCGCATGGTGCGGTCGACGACGATCTGGCCGCTCTCGGCGACCTCAAGGCCGCTCGCGGCCGCGATGGGGTGCACGGCGAACCCGGCCGACCACACGGTCACGTCGGCCGGGATCGACCTGCCGTCGGCGGCGACCGCCCGCGTCGGCTCGACGGCTTCGATGCCGGTGTGCTCGTGGACGGTGACGCCGAGCCGGTCGAAGGCCTGACGCAGGTGGCGGCGGGCCTTCGGCGAGAGCCAGGCGCCCAGCTCGCCGCGGGCGGCGAGCGCGACCGAGAGGTCGGGCCGGGACTCGGCGAACTCGGTGGCGGTCTCGATGCCGGTAAGCCCCTCACCGACGACCAGTACGGTGGCGCCCTCGCCCAGGCCTGCCAGGCGCTCGCGCAGCCGCAGCGCCGAGGACCGGCCGGTCACGTCGAAGGCGTACTCGGCCACTCCGGGGACGCCCTGGTGGGCCACGGAGCTGCCGAGCGCGTAGAGAAGGGTGTCGTACGCGAGCTCGCCGTCGCCGTCATCGCCGGTCACCGCGACGCTCCTGCGCTCGGGGTCGACGCCGGTGACGCGCGCAAGGCGCAGCCGCACCCCGGTGCCCGCGAAGACGTCGGCCAGCTTGCGGAAGGCGACGTCCTGGCCGCTCGCGAGCTGGTGCAGCCTCATCCGCTCGACGAAGTCGGGCACGGCGTTGACGACCGTGATCTCGGTGTCGGCGGGAGAGAGCCTGCGGGCCAGGTTTCCGGCGGCGAAGGCCCCGGCGTATCCGGCGCCGAGTACGACGATGCGGTGCTTCATGGCGTTGCTCCTGTCTCGTTCGTGTGCCGCTTGAACGAGACAGCGCCCCGATTGCTGACAGGAGCGGGGTGTGACGCCGGTCACCACATCCCGCGTGCTGACGTGTCGGGGCGCGTCGAAGGGGCGTCGAGGCTACGCGTCAGCGCGGAGCGAGGATGTCGAACTCGTTGCCCTCCGGGTCGACGAGGCACGTCCACGGCGCGTCGCCCTGGCCGAGGTCGATGTCGGCGGCCCCCAGAGCCCGGGCCCGGGCCGCCTCCGCGATTCGGTCGTCGCCGGGGTAGGGGCGCAGGTCGAGGTGGACGCGGTTCTTGACGGTCTTCGTGTCGGGTGTGCGCTGGAGCTTGAGATAGGGGCCGACGCCCTTGGCGGAGCGCAGCGTCGCGTGGTCGTCGGTGACCTCGTGCAGGGTCCAGTCCGTCGCCGCGTCCCAGAATCGGGCCATGGCCCGCGGGTCGGCGCAGTCGGCCACGACCGCGCCGATCGGCCCGGCGTCGCGGTAGATCTCCCGGGGCTCCGCCACACAGAACTCGTTGCCCTCCGGGTCGGCCAGGACCGTCCACGGGACGTCGCCCTGGCCCACGTCGACGGGCGTCGCGCCGAGGTCCTTCAGGCGCGCGACCAACTCCGCCTGATGGGCCGGGGAGGTGGTGGCGAGGTCGATGTGCACGCGGTTCTTGACCGTCTTGGGTTCCGGGACGGTGATGACGTCGATGACGACGGCGGAGGGATCGGGATAGGAGAAGCCCTCCGGTTCGAGGTTGGTCACGATGCCGGGTACCTCGACGGAGGCGCTCCAGCCGAGCGCGTCGGCCCAGAACCGGCCGAGCGAGGAGTCGTCCCGAGCATTCATCGCAATCTGAACAAGCCGCATCGTCATGCCGGTGATCCTATGCACACCGACCTGCGGCGTCATACGCATTTACCGCCGCCGACCAGGCGATCGACCCGCTCCCCGACCGCCGCGCTCAGATCGCCGGCCGCCGCACTCAGCGCGCCGACCGCCGCGCTCAGATCGCCGACCGAAGAGCGGGCACGACCCCAACTGACGCGTCCATGCGGCTAATTGAGAGCACTGCGATTCTGCAGCCGCTTCACGTTGTCGCCGAAGGTCCACCCCTTCGAGCCGTCCCAGTTGATGGACCAGGTCATCAGGCCCTTCAGCGCGCCGTTGTAGTGGTTCCACGCCTGCGTCACCAGGCTCGGGGCCATGTAGCCGCCGCCCGCGCCGGGTTGTGCGGGCAGGCCAGGGACCTGCTTGTCGTAGGGGACCTTGATCGTGGTGCCCTGGACGACTAGACCCTTGTTCAGGCAGTCCGTCTGCGCGACGAATCCCTGGACGGTTCCGGCGGAGTAGGAGTCGCCGGAGCAGCCGTACATGCTGCCGTTGTAGTACTGCATGTTCAGCCACCAGAGGCGGCCGTTGTCCGCGTACTTCTTCACGATGGGGAGGTACGCGCCCCAGATCGAGCCGTACGCCACGCTGCCTCCGGTGACGTAGGCCGTCTCGGGGGCCATCGTCAGGCCGAAGTTGGCGGGCATCCGGGCGAGGACGCCGTCGATGATGCGGACGAGATTGGCCTGCGAGGCGGAGAGCTGGTTGATGTTGCCGCTGCCCACGAGGCCGGTCTCGATGTCGATGTCGATGCCGTCGAAGTTGTACTTCTTCAGGATCGGCACCACGGTCTCGACGAAGCGGTCGGCGACGGTGCTCGAACTGAGGTCGATGCCCGCCGTCGCGCCGCCGATCGACATCAGGATGGTGGCGCCGTCTGCCTTGGCCTGGCACATCTCGGCCGGTGTGGCGACCTTGACCGTCGAGTCCATGCCGTCCTCCCACAGGACGGTGCCGTCGGAACGGATGACGGGGAACGCCGCGTTGATCACGTTGTAGCCGTGGCCGCGCATGCGGGTGTCGGTGATCGGAGTCCAACCGAACGGCGGGTGGACGCCGTTGGCGGCCCCGTCCCAGTTCTCCCAGTAGCCCTGCAGTACCTTCCCCGCGGGCTTCGACTTGACCGCGCACGTTTCGGCCCGGGCGTCCTGAGTGCCCTGTGCCTGTGCGGCTCGGGTGATGTCCTGGTGCTCCTGCGGCGCCGTGCCACGGTTGGGCGCGGCGCCTACGAGCAGCGGTACGGCGAAGGCCATCGCGAGGCCGACCGCGAGGAGGCGGGACGGCGCGCGGCGCGGGACGAGGGCATGGGGAGAGGTTCGGGATGACACGCTTACCTCCTGGACTGTGGTGCCTGGAGACGTAAGTGGTGCGACGGGCCACACCGTAAAGAGGTCCAGACCTTCCGTCAATAGGTCTGGACCAGAGCGATCGAGTAGGAGGCCTCACCCGCCATGGACATTCTCGACTCCCGCGATCCGCTGGCCATTTCAGTGACCGCGGCGATCCGGAAGGGCGACGTCCCCGCTCTGCGTCAGCTTCTGGCCGACCACTCGAAGCTGGCCACCAGCCGCATCAGCCAGGACGGTCCCGCCGCGGGCCGACGGAGCCTGCTGCACATCGCCACCGACTGGCCCGGCCATCACCCCCACGCCGAGGCGGTCATCACCACCCTGATCGCGGCGGGCGCCGATCCCGACGCCCGCTTCGTCGGCGCCCACACCGAGACGCCGCTGCACTGGGCCGCCAGCAACGACGACGTCACCGCGCTGGACGCCCTCATCGCCGCGGGCGCCGACATCGAGGCCTCCGGCGCCGTCATCGGCGGCGGCACCCCGCTGGCCGACGCGCGGGGCTTCGGTCAGTGGCGGGCGGCCCGCAGGCTACTGGAACACGGGGCCCGGGCGGACCTGCAGGACGCGGCCACGCTCGGCCTGCTCGACCAGGTCGAGGCCTTCCTCGCCGCCCCGGACTCCCCCACCGTGTCCGCGATCACCAGCGCCTTCTGGGGCGCCTGCCACGGCGGTCATCTCCCCACCGCGCAACGCCTGTTGCGGCAGGGAGCCGACGTGAACTGGATCGGCTTCGACGACATGACGCCCCTGGACATCGCCCGCGCGCAGGACGCCGACGACATGGTCCAGTGGCTGCTCACCCAAGGCGCCAAGGCACGCGCGGACTTCGGCTGAGACCGGGGCACATGTGAGACCGGGTCACGCACGAGCCAGGGTCACGCGTGAGACCGGGTCACGCACGAGCCGGGCCACGCGTGAGACCGGGTCACGTGGTGTGGGCGGCGTCTCAGCCCGCGAAAGCACCGTCGGCCTTGAACGCCAGCTCGGCGAAGCGTTCGCCCATGCGGCGGTGGGTGGCGGCGTCAGGGTGGAGCTGGTCGGGCAGCGGCAGCTCGGCGGCGTCGGCCTTCCCGTACAGGTCGCGGCCGTCGAGGTAGTGGAGGTTGGGGTCCTCGGCCGCCCGCTGCTCCACGATCCGGGCCAGCTCGTCCCGGATGACGCCGAGTGTCAGCTTCCCGCTCGCGGTCTCCTCCGGTTCGCCCATGGCGACGAAACTCAGCCGCCCCTCGCCGAAGGCGGAGAAGTCCGGCGCGCTGGGGCCGGGCGTGTCCTCGTGGATGGGGCACAGAATGGGCGAGACGACCAGCAGCGGCGTGCTGGGGTGACCTTCGCGAATGGTGTCGAGAAAGCCGTGCACGGCGGGGCCGAAGGCGCGCAGGCGCATCACGTCGGCGTTGACCACGTTGATGCCGATCTTGACGCTGATCAGGTCGGCGGGGGTGTCCCGCAGGGCGCGCGCGGTGAACGGGTCGAGCAGGGCGCTGCCGGCCAGGCCGAGGTTGATCAGTTCCACACCGCCCAGGGAGGCGGCGAGTGCGGGCCAGATGCCGGTGGGGCTCGCGGCGTCGGAGCCATGGCTGATCGAACTGCCGTGGTGCAGCCACACCTTGCGGCCCTGGTCCGGCACGGGCTCGACGGGCGCGTCGGTGCGCAGCGCGACGAGCTCGGTGGTCTCGTTGTGCGGCAGCCAGATCTCGATGTCCTTGGTGCCCTCCGGCAGTTCGGTGAAGCGGAGGCTGCCGACCGGGCCCGACCGGGTCTCGGTGGAACCGGTGGTCATGTCGACGGTCAGGGTGTTGCCGCCACTCACGGCCGCCTGACCGGCCGGGCGGCCGTCGACGAGCAGGTCGTACAGGCCGTCCGGCCGGGGCGGGGCGCCCACGTAGACGCGCTTGGTGGGCAGCGTGTCCAGTTCGACGGCGGTGGCCCGGGTGCGGAACACCAGGCGTACGCCGGAGGGCTGGGCCTCCGCCATGGCCAGCTGCCCGTCGGTGCACTGGGCACGGGCCCGCGCGGGCAGCCGGTGCGGCAGAACGCCGTGCGCGGTCTGCTCCAGGTCGAGGGCGCCGCGCAGGAGGTCCGCGGTGATGGGAGTGGTGATCCAGTCGTGCTCGGTGTCCATGGTCTCCGCCTGCTGATCAAGGTTTCTGGGTGGTCGGGAGGCACCGATGCGTCGGTACGTCGCACCTGCCACGGGAGCCGGCCCGCGGGCCCGTGCCGGGGCCCGTGCCGGGGCGCGGCCCACGGCGTCACGGAGCGGGCCAGTTCCGCAACAGGGCGTCGAGGGCGTCCAGGATGCGTGACCACGATTCCTGCGAGCCGGGTTGGCTGTGGCTGAAGCCGCCCGCCATTTCCAGGCTGACGTAGCCGTGGAAGACGCTGCCCAGCATCCGGACCGCGTGGGTCTGGTCGGGCTCCGACAGGTCGTAGCCGCGCAGGATCGCCCGGGTCATCGTCGAGTGCCTGCCTCCGGCACTGGCGGCCGCCGCCTCCGGGTCGAGCCTGAACTGAGCCGCGGCATAGCGCCCGGGGTGCTCCCGGGCGTAGTCGCGGTAGACGTCGGCGAACGCGGTCAGGGCGTCCTTACCGGCCCGCCCGGCCAGGGCCGCCGCGCCCCGGTCGGCGAGTTCCTCCAGGGAGAGGAGGGCGATCCTCGTCTTGAGGTCCTGGGAGCTCTTCAGGTGCGAGTAGAGGCTCGCGACCTTGACGTCGAACCGTCTGGCCAGAGCCGAGACGGTCACCTGCTCGAAGCCGACCTCGTCGGCCAGCTCCGCCCCGGCCCGGGCCAGGCGCTCCGTGGTCAGTCCCGCGCGAACCATGCCCTTCCTCTCCTTCGACCCAACCGATTATGCAATTGCCTAAAGCTTTTAGGCAAACCAGTTAGCCATGAAGGGAGACAGCTGCACCATCACACCGTCTTGACCGTGCCTCCGTCGATCACGTAGTCCGCACCGGTGACGTTGCCCGCCACGCCCGAGAGCAGGAACACGATCAGTGACGCCACCTCCTGCGGCTCGGTGATCCGCCCACTGGTGATGTTGAACGCCTCCGGGATCCGCTCGAGGAACGCCCCGTGCTCGACCCCCGCACCGGCCGCGAGCTTGCCGCCGAAGCCGTCGGGGTCCTCCCAGATGGCGGTGCGCACCACGCCGGGCGAGACGGTGTTGACCCGCACGCCCCGCGGCCCGAACTCCTCGGCCAGCGACTTGCCCAGCGAGGTGAGTGCCGACTTGGCCGCGCTGTAGGCGACGGGACCGGCCGCGGGCAGGCGGGAGTTGATGGACGAGACGTTCACGATCGCACCGCGTCGCTCGATGAGACTGGGCAGCGCCGCGCGACTTGTGCGCACCGCGCTCAGCAGGTTGAGGTCGAAGACGCCCTGCCACTGCGCGTCGTCGGTGTCGAGGAAGCCGACCGGCTCCACCGCTTCACCGGCGCCGACATTGTTCACCAGCAGGTCGATGCCGCCCAGCTCGGCGAAGGCACCGTCCATGAGCACGGCCACGCCCTCCGGGGTGCTGAGGTCGGCCGAGACGGCGAAGGCGCCCGCCTCCTTGAGTTCGGGGGTGATGGTGCGGGCCGCGCCAACGACGCGCACACCCTCGTCGATCAGCGTCCTGACGGTGGCCAGGCCGATCCCGCGGCTGGCACCGGTGACGACGGCGGTCTTTCCGTTGAGGTCGAGCTTCATGCTGTTCCAGCTCCTTCGGACGAAAGTTTCTTTACCTACAGGTACAAAACATGGGTACACGTCAGCAGCCAAGGACCCACTGAACTCCGTACGCAGAACTGCCCGAACCCGGCGGACCGGCGGACCGGCGGACCGGCGGACCGGCGAGAACCGTCAGAGAGAGTCGACCGTCGCCTCGATCACCCGGGAAAGACGCTCCGGCCCTTCCACGACCCGCGCCATCAACCGCAGACCGACGACCGTGGTCAGCAGCAGGCTCCCGACGGCGCGGGCGTCACGGGCCGGGGAGATCTCCCCGGCCCGCTGCCCCTTCTCCACCAGTACGGAGAAGGCCTCCTCGGTGCGGTCGAACATGCGCCGGACCAGGTCGGCCGCCACCTCGTCCGTCCCGGCCAGCTCCGCCGCGGTGTTCACCGCCATGCAGCCGCGCCGGTCCGGGTCGGCGAGGTCCATTTCGACGAGCAGCCACAGCGCCGCGCGCAACCGCTCCTTCACGGGCCCCGACTCCTCGAGCATCTCGATGAGAGCCGCGGCCTGACTGTCGCGGTAGCGGCGCAGCGCCCGCTCGAACAGAGCGTGCTTGCTGCCGAAGGTGTTGTAGAGACTGCCCTTGCCGATGCCGAGCGCGTCGACGAGGTCCTGGGGCGTGGTGGCGGCATACCCCTTGCGCCAGAACACGTCCATGGCCCGCTCGACGGCGGCGTCCGGATCGAACTGCTTCGGCCTTCCCATGAACAGAGACTAGGCCGTTCTTGACCCTCAGGTCAAGAACTCTGCTCAGGCGGCGCGACGCACCCGTGCGGCCTTGCGGGCCTCCGCCATCTCGCGGGATTCGGCAGTCCGGCGGGAGCCGCCGCCGGAGCGGCCGGGCTGCCCCGGACGCGTACCCATCCCCCGGAAGGGGGCGCCGCCGCGCTTGGGACGCTCGGTGCTGGGCGCGCTGCCGCCGATCGGCACTCCGGAGGGCGCCTTCGCACCGGTGATGCGGCTCAACGCGGCCTCGCCGGAGCGGACTTGGGTGATCTGCGGCCGAATACCGGCGGCGGACATCAGGCGGCTCATGTCGCGGCGCTGGCCCGGCGTGACCAGGGTGACGACGCTGCCGGACTCACCGGCGCGGGCCGTACGGCCGCCGCGGTGCAGGTAGTCCTTGTGGTCGCTGGGCGGGTCGACGTTCACGACCAGGTCGAGGTTGTCGACGTGGATGCCGCGGGCCGCGACGTTCGTGGCGACCAGGACCGTCACGGCGCCGGTCTTGAACTGGGCCAGGGTGCGGGTGCGCTGCGGCTGGGACTTGCCGCCGTGCAGCGCCGCGGCGCGTACGCCGCTGCCCATCAGGTGCTTGGTGAACTGGTCGACGGCGTGCTTGGTGTCCAGGAACATGATCACCCGGCCGTCGCGGGCCGCGATCTCGGTGGCGGTCGCCATCTTGTCGGCGCCGTGCACGTGCAGTTCGTGGTGCTCCATCGTGGTGACCGCGCCCTTGGAGGGGTCGACGGAGTGGACCACGGGGTCGTGGAGGTAGCTGCGCACCAGCAGGTCGACGTTGCGGTCGAGCGTGGCCGAGAACAGCATCCGCTGGCCGTCGGGGCGCACCTGGTCGAGCAGTTCGGTGACCTGGGGCATGAAGCCCATGTCGGCCATCTGGTCGGCCTCGTCCAGGACGGTGATGCTCACCCGGTCCAGGCGGCAGTCCTTGCGCTCGATGAGGTCCTTGAGGCGACCGGGCGTCGCGACCAGCACCTCGGCACCGGACCGCAGCGCGCCGGCCTGCCGGCCGATGGACATGCCGCCGACCACGGTGGCCAGCTTGAGCTTCAGGGCACGGGCGTAGGGAGTGAGCGCCTCGGTGACCTGCTGGGCGAGCTCCCGGGTGGGTACGAGGACCAGGGCGAGGGGCCGCTTCGACTCGGCGCGCTGACCTGCGGTGCGCACGAGGAGCGGGAGCCCGAAGGCGAGGGTCTTGCCGGAGCCGGTGCGGCCGCGGCCCAGTACGTCCCGGCCCGCGAGGGCGTTCGGCAGCGTGGCCGCCTGGATCGGGAACGGCTCGGTCACGCCGAGATCGGTGAGCGTCTTCAGCAGCTGGGCCGGCATGTCGAGCTCGGCGAAGGTCTCCGCCGCCGGGAGACCCGGGGTGACGGTGACCGGCAGGGCGAACTCACCCTGCGGGGCAGCGGGACGACGCCCCTGGCCGCCGGAGCGATTACCGGGACGGGGGCCACCCTGACGGGTGCTACCACCGCGGGAGCCGCCGCCGTTGCGGGGATTGGAATAGCGGTCGTTCGGGCGAGCTGAACGGTTCACGGAGAACCTTCCTCGATATGGCACGCATCGAGGAATTCTCGGTGGATTTCAACCGAACGAATTGCAAGCACGAGCCGAATAAAAGACAAACTTCTGTAAACAGCAACGAGCTGGTGCCCGCACCGAGAGGTGCGGGCACCAGCGTCGTCTTACGCTTCAGCGTCAGGCAGGAACGATGTTCTCGGCCTGCGGGCCCTTCTGGCCCTGAGTGACATCGAAGTTCACCTTCTGGCCTTCCTGAAGCTCACGGAAGCCCTGGGTGGCGATGTTCGAGTAGTGGGCGAAGACGTCGGGGCCGCCACCCTCCTGCTCGATGAAGCCGAAGCCCTTTTCCGAGTTGAACCACTTCACGGTGCCAGTAGCCATACTAAATATCTCCTTCGGGGCAAGCCCGGGACCCGCACTGTGCGGACCCCGGCGTCGCCACGTTGATTGCCCCGTCCGGAAAACTTCTTCCGGAAATACAAAAGTGCCCGGCGGAATTGTCCACCAAAGGCACTTGAAGTCTTATGGGAACCACAACTGCAACTACGATCAACAGTAGCACGAGATGGCCTTCACGGCACGAGCAACCTCGACATATGTCGCCCGACCGGCCGCCGGACCGCGCCACATTGCGGAAATTTACGGGCCTCCCAGGAGGGGCCCGCGGCCTCGACGGGAGTGAACGCGGGCCCCGTACCGCCGCAGGAGCGGCTCAGCCGGGTCGGCCCAGGCCGGCCGCATCGCCGACGCCGGGTCACACGTGTGCGCATCCGACGACAAGTGGACGCCGGGGACCTCCGCCGGCCGCCGAGCAGAGGGGGCAGCTCCCCCGCGACGCCCTCCACTCCCCTCCGCCACCCCTCCCTTCCCTTACGGACACCGCTGTTGTCACGTGTAAATACTGGACAGTTCAATACTGAAACGCACATTCCATTGCAATCTCGTTATGCATTGACTCCTTGACGCCGGGAACCCTCCGGGGTTGGCTTTCAGCCACCTCGGACCACGACGAAGCGGTCCGATCGAGGAAGTGGGCGAATGAGAACCCGTACGCGTGAAGCCGCCGTCGTCGTATCCGTGAGCGCCTTGGCACTCTCGCTTGCCGCATGCGGCAGCCTGCTGGGCTCCGACGACGACGGAAAACAGACCGAGAGGAAGGGTGACGAGGTCACCGTCGGTCTGCTCCTGCCCGAGGCGGAGACGGCTCGCTACGAGAAGTTCGACCACCCCATCATCGAGAAGCAGGTCAAGAAGCTCACCAACGGCAAGGGCAAGCTCGTCTACGCCAACGCCGACGAGGACGCCGCCAAGCAGAGCAGCCAGCTGGACCAGATGGTCGCCGACAAGGTCGACGTGATCCTGGTGAGCGCGGTGGACGCGAAGAAGATCGCGCCCTCGGTCAAGAAGGCGAAGGAAGCGGACATCCCCGTCATCGCCTACGACCGGCTCGCCGAGGGACCCGTCTCCGGGTACGTGGCCTTCGACAACGAACTGGTCGGCCAGGTGCAGGGCCAGGCCATCCTGAAGGCGCTCAGCAGCGAGAACCGCCGGAACAGCAAGATCGTCATGATCAACGGTTCGCCGACCGACCCGAACGCGCCCGTCTTCAAGGAAGGCGCACTCTCCCAGCTCAAGAACCAGGTGGAGATCGCCAAGTCGTACGACACCGTGGGCTGGAAGCCGAAGACGGCCGGCGTCCACATGTCCGAGGCCATCACCGAGCTGGGCAAGGACAACATCGCCGCCGTCTACTCCGCCAACGACGGCATGGCGGGCGGGGTCATCAAGGCCCTCAAGGCCGCGGGCCTCACCGACCTGCCGCCGGTCACCGGGCAGGACGCGGAACTGCCGGCCGTGCAGCGCGTCGTCACGGGCGAGCAGTACATGACCGTCTACAAGCCCTACCCCGAAGAGGCCGTCGGCGCCGCGCAGATGGCGGTCCGGATCGCCCAGGGCCGCATGGTCGAGTACGACGCCCTGGCCGGGGACAGGTCCGAGAACGCCACCACGAAGAACATCCCCTCCCTTCTTGTCTCGGTGCGCCCCCTGACGCGGGACACCATCAAGTCCACGGTCATCGAGGACGGCATCTACAAGGTCAAGGAGATCTGCACGCCCGAGCTCAAGGCGGCGTGCGCGACGGTGGGCCTCAAGGGCTGAGGGCCCGGAAGCCGATGGGCGGCGCGCCCGGTGCTCAGTTCCAGTAGTCGCGCCGGGGCAGCTCGAGCCATATGTCGGGCGGGCCGGTGACGGCGCGGGCGTCGGTCGGTCGCAGGCCGACGTAGGCGCAGGAGTAGGCGACGGCGTTGTGGCGGTAGAGGTAGGAGGCGAGGACTTCCCCGGCGGAGTCCTCCGCGTCGGGTCCGCCTCCGGGGTGCAGGTCCCCGCCTTCCATGACGCCGTCGCGGGCGAGGCTGCCCTGGTTGCCGCTCTTGGGGTTGGCATAGAGGCCGTAGCAGACGGTGCCCGCGGAGAGCAGGGTCAGCACCCCGGGCATCTCCGGTGCGTAGCCCCAGGGCTGGGTGAGGACGCAGCCGCCCGGCACGTCGGTGGCGCCGATGACCGGCAGGAACTCGTCCATGTCGTACGACCAGGGGTCCGCCACGAAGGTGTCCAGCTCGGGGTCTTCGTAGGGCTCGGCGCCCAGTCGGCGCGCGGCCTCGGCCACGTCGATCCCGGCCACGCACGCCAGGCCCGTGCCGTCGACGTCGAGGTCGCCAAGGGCCGCGGTCAGCCGTCTGCCCTCCGTCGCGGCAGCGGACTCCGCCGGGGTCAGGCCGCGCTCGCCGGAGGGAACCCTGAAGAGGTCCGGGGTCGGCCCCGCCAGGCTGAGCCGGCCCGGGGACCAGCCCGCCAGCATGGGCCGCCACGGGTCGGCCCCGGCCGCGGCCAAAACACGGGCGTTGTACGCGCGGTCGGACAGGACCGCGGCCCACAGAGCGGTACAGCCCTCCTCCTCCGCGTCGACGTCGTCGACGCGGCGGGCCAGTTCGGCGACCACCTCGGGTGAACCGGAGACGGCCGCCCGGTGCAAGGGGCGGCCGGCGCCCCACCCGTGCGGGTCGGCCCCGCGCTCGAGCCGCTCACGCACCAGCGCGAGATCCCGCCAGCCGTCCCAGCCGAGACCCGCCCAGCCGCCCCCCTCGACAACAGCCATGCCACTCCCCCTCGTACTCACTGATACAAGTCACTGAACGCTACAGACGGCCACTGACAATCTCCTCCGACGCCTGCCGGGGAACGCGGGCGCCCGGGCAGGTGTGGCTGACCATGTCGGCGAAGGCTTTGGCCAGGGGCGACAGCGCGTCCCAGCGGCGCACCGCCCAGCCGGTCCACAGGGTGGGCAGTTCCGGGATGGGGATCAGGCGCAGGTCGGGGTGGCCGGGACCGCGCCAGCCCGGCAGGTCGGGGACGATCGCATGGCCCAGGCCGAGTTCGGCGAGCAGCAGGGCGGTGTCCCAGTCGGCGACGCTGGTGTCGGAGGCCGGGCTGATGCCGCGCTCGGTGAACCAGGCGTCCAGGCGCGCGCGGGAGGTCGTGCTCTCCGGAAGCCCGATGAGCTGGATTCCGGCCAGGTCGTCCGTGGTGATCAGCGGCTTCGTCGCGAGGGCGTCGTCGCGGTGGACGGCAAGCACCCAGGGAAGTTCGATGACGGGGCGTTGCTCGATGCCCTTCACCGGTGCGCCGAGGCTGATCCAGGCCAGGTCGAGGCCGCCCGCGATGAGGGCATCGAAGCAGCTGCGGCTGGAGTGCGCGGTCTGGAATTCGAGGCTCACCCGGGGATGGCGCCGGCGGAAGGCCACGATCGCGTCGGACATGAAGTGCCGCACCGTGGTGGCGCCGGTGGTGATCCGCACCGCCCCGGCCTCACCCCGCACCAGGTCTCCCAGCCGGCGCAGGGCGTGGTCGATGTCGCCGAGTCCGCCTGCCGCCGCGTTCTGCAGGAGCAGTCCGGCCGGGGTGGGCACGACGCCGCGCGGGTGGCGTTCGAGCAGGCTGAGCCCCAGCTCCCGCTCCAGGCGCTTGATGTGCTGGCTGACCGCGGGCTGCGTACAGGAAAGGTCGCGGGCGACGGCGCTGAGGCTGCCCGTTCGGCAGACGGCGACGAAGACACGCAGGTCGTCGAGGGTCATGGAGAGTGAAGCTACAGCTTGGGGGTTTGCAAGGAAATCCGAGGATTGACTTGGGTGTTGGGCGGGCGGGACGATCTTCCCGGGCCCAGGGCGGCAACCCGGCCCGGCACGCACACCATCCGGAGGGTGCGCGTGCCGGGCCGGGTGCCGACCCGTCGGCTCCGCACCAGACGCTTCCGTCCCGGGCCGCGCTCCGGTACGCCGACCGTCCCGGGAAGGGCGATCCATGCACGCACTCGAGACAGTGGCCATCGCGGCCGCGGCCGTCGCGGCCGGCGGCATCAACGCGGTGGTCGGCTCCGGCACCCTGATCACCTTCCCCACGCTGCTCGCCTTCGGATACCCGCCCGTCCTCGCCAACGTCTCCAACACCGTCGGACTCGTCCCGGGCGTCATCAGCGCGGCGTACGGATATCGCGCCGAGCTCAAGGGGCAGCGGTCCCGCCTCGTCAAGCTGGGCTTCGCCTCGCTCCTGGGCGCCGTCATAGGAGCGGTGCTGCTCCTGAAGCTGCCCGCCGACACGTTCCGGGCCGCGGTGCCGGTGCTGATCCTGATCGCCTGCGTACTGGTGCTCCTTCAGCCCCGGCTGCAGAAGTGGCTCGCGCGGCGCGACAGCCCCGGCCGTGCGGACGGCGGTGTTCCGCTGTGGAGCGGTGTCCTGGTCACCGGCGTCTACGGCGGGTACTTCGGCGCGGCCCAAGGGGTGCTCCTCATGGGCCTGTTCGGGTCGTTCCTCCGTGACGACCTGCAGCGCCTGAACGCCGTCAAGAACGTCCTGGCGTCCATCGTGAACGGCGTAGCCGCGGTCATCTTCATCGCGGTGACGACCGTCGACTGGACGGTGGTCGGTGTGATCGCCGTCGGCTCGACGCTGGGCGGTCTGCTCGGCGCGCGCGTGGGCCGCCGCCTTTCACCCGCCGTGCTGCGCGGGCTGATTGTGGTCGTCGGGGTGACGGCGGCGATCGCCGTGGCCGTGTGAGCGGGACGTGGCCGTGTGACCAGGACGTGGCCGCATCAGCGTCGGGACGCCCCGGCGAGACGCACGTCACCCTCTGCGCTGTCGATTCGCGCCGAGCCGACCCGTGTAGGAGGTGTATCCGCCACCAACGGCTAGGAGTGCACCATGGAAGCCCGCTTGAACCTCTTCGGCAGCCCGCTCGCGGCCAAGTCCCTGAAGCACATCGCCTCGGCGAGCAGGGTGATCATCTCGGAGTCGACGCTGCCGACCGCCACCCAGGACCTGGTGATGCTCCGCGCGAGCCAGATCAACGGCTGCGGTTTCTGCACCGACATGCACACCAAGGACGCCGCACACGCCGGTGAGACCTCCGTGCGCCTCAGCCTGGTCGCCGCCTGGCGCGAGGCGAAGGTCTTCACCGACGCCGAGCGCGCCGCCCTGGAGCTGGCCGAGCAGGGCACCCGTATCGCCGACGCGGCCTGCGGTGTCACCGACGACGTCTGGGCGAACGCCGCCAAGCACTACGACGAGGAGCAGCTCGCCGCCCTGGTGTCGCTGATCGCCCTCATCAACGCCGCCAACCGCCTCAGTGTCATCGTCCGGCAGCCCGCCGGGGACTATCAGCCCGCGGGGGCCTAGGCCGCCCGGCTCTGGCGCCGGTATCCGCCAGGCGCCAGGCCGTACTCCCGTTTGAAGGCCTTGGCGAAGGCGAACTCCGAGCCGTATCCGGTCCGGGCGGCCACGGTGGTCAGCGGGGCGTCGGACTCGCGCAGCATGCGGGCGGCGGTCGTCATGCGCCAGCGGGTGAGATAGGCCATCGGCGGTTCGCCGACCAGTGCGGCGAACCGCCGGGCGAACGCGGCGCGGGACAGACCGGCCCGCTCCGCCAGCGACTCGACCGTCCACGACGCCGCGGGGTCGTCGTGCATGGCCGTCAGGGCGGGCGCGACCGCCGCGTCGCCCAGGGCCGCGGCCCAGCCCTGCGCGGCGGCCGGGGGCTGGTCGTCCAGCCAGGCCCGCAGGATGTAGAGGAGCAGCGAGTCGATCAGGGTGGGCACGATGCCGTCCGATCCGACGCGGGGGTTCTCCAGCTCGGAGCCGAGGAGTTGGACGGCCGCGCTGAGCTCCGGATGGCGCCCGTGCCGCGTCGGCAGGTGGATCACCTCGGGCAGCTGGCGCACCAAGGGGTGCGGTCGGCCCTGGTCCAGGTGGTAGTTGCCGCACAGCAGGCTGGTCTCGGCGCCCTCGCCGCCGAGCGTGACCGAGCCGATCGGTGAACCCCCTTGGTACTGCTGGGCCTTGAGCTCCGCGGCCGGGGTGGAGGGGTGGTCGGCGAGGATGTGGCCCCGCCCGTCGCGCAGGAAGATCACGTCGCCGGGGTTCAGCGGGATCGGCTTGAGGCGGGGCGGCGCGTCGGGCAGCGGGACCAGCCAGCAGGTCCCGTACAGCACCACGTGGAACCCGGCGCCCGCGACCGGCGGCAGCCGCAGGCCCCAGGGGGCGCGGCCGTTGGTCCGTACGGACGCCGGGTGCCCGGTGCGCATCGAGGCCAGCGCCTCGGTGAGGATGTCCATCGGGCCTCGCCCTTCCTGGTGCCGCGTGCCGCGGGTGCCGTGTGCCGCCGGTGCCGGATGCCGCAGGTGCCACGTGCCGCCGGTGCCGTGCCGTGCCGCCCGGCGCGGTCGGCCTGTTCAGACCGTCAGGACAATCTTGCCCTGTACGTGTCCCGCGGCGACCAGCTCGTGTGCCTTGCCGGCCTCCGCCAGCGGGAACGTCTCCTCGACATAGGGACGGACCCGGCCCGCGTCGATCAGTTCGGCGAGCGCGTCGAGCCCGGCGGAGTCCGGCTCGACCAGGACGCCGGCGAAGCGCCGCCCCGCGGCCTCGACGCGCGCCGCGAGCTCCCGGTCACCGTGTTCCAGGATGCTGATGAGTACGCCGCCGGGGCGCACCACGCCGAGCGACAGATCGCCCTGGGCCGTCGAGTCGAGGAGTACGTCCACGTCCTTGACGACCTCGGTGAAGTCGGTGGTCCGGTAGTCGATGACCTCGTCGGCGCCGAGGCCGCGTACGAAGTCGTGTCGGCCCGCGCTGGCTATCGCGATGACGTGGGCACCGCGCGCCTTGGCGATCTGTACCGCGAAGTGGCCGACGCCGCCCGCCGCCCGCTGGATCAGCACCCGGTCGCCCTCCTTGACGTCCGCCGCCCCCACCAGGCCCTGCCAGGCGGTGAGTGCCGCGAGGGGGACGGCGGCGGCGTGCACGTGGTCGAGCGAGGCGGGCTTGCGGGCCAGATCGCCGGACGGCACGGCGACGTACTCGGCATACCCGGTGGCGGCGCGGGGGAAGAGCGGCATCCCGTACACCTCGTCGCCCACCGCGAACCCGGCGTCGGCGCCCGCCTCTTCGACCACTCCGGAGATGTCCCAGCCCACGCCGAACGGCGGCTCGCCGAGCAGCGGGAAGGCGCCGGACCTGACGGCCACGTCCACCGGGTTGACGGCACTGGCGTGGACCTTGACGAGGACTTCACCGGCCTGCGGCTTCGGCCGTTCGGTCTCCACGACCTGGAGGACCTCGGGGCCGCCGACGGACTTCTGGATCACTGCACGCACGGTAACGCTCCCTGGATTCACGCTTTGCTCGGCTGCCCGGACGGGCTGCTCTGCTCGATGTCCTCAACCCTAGGGAGATCGAATGAGCCGCAGAATGGCCTTCTGTCTCGCCTACATGTCCCAGCGTCTTGCGCCCTGACCTCTTCGGCCATGCGTGCCCCAGGTCACACCGTGAGTGGTCTTCGCCGGTCACAATCCCGCGTCGCGAACCGTCAGAGCAGTGAGGCAGTCAAGACGCCCGGCCGGAGTCACTCCGCCCAGGCATCCGTCCGATGGGAGCATTTCTGATGTCCACCGCCTACGTTGTCGTCACCGTCCTGGCCGCCGTCATGGTGGGCTTCTCGGCCGTGTCCGCCCTCCTCCGCGCCAAGTGGGTCGTGGATCCCATGGCCGACTACGGCGTCCCCCTCTCGTGGCTGCCCCGGCTCGGCGCGGCCAAGGCCGCGGGGGCGGTGGGCCTGCTGGTCGGCCTGATCGTGCCGGCCATCGGCGTCGCGGCCGGGATCTGCCTGGCGCTGTACTTCGCCGGCGCCGTCATCACCGTGGTCCGGGCCCGCTGGTACGCGCACATCCCGTTCCCGCTGGTGTACGCGGCGCCGGTGGTCGGCGCCCTGACGCTGGGCTTCGCCGCCTAGCCACAGCCCTACGAACAGCACCAGGAGCGCCTCAGTCGCAACTTCCGCACCACGCGCATTACTTGAAGGGTTGACTGAGCCCTGACAACCAGTATGGTCTAGGCCAATGAGTCGACCGAGGCGCCCGGTTGTCTCTCGCCCCTCATCCCCCCACCCAGAGGGAACAGAGATGAACAAGAAACAGAAACTGGCAGCCGCCCTGGGCGCGGGATTCGCGCCCGTGCTCGTCCTGGCCTCCGTCACCCCGGCCAGCGCGCACGGCTACGTCTCCTCACCCCCGAGCCGGCAGGCACAGTGCGCGGCAGGCACCGTGTCCTGCGGCGAGATCACCAACGAACCGCAGAGCGTCGAAGGCCCCAAGGGGCAGACGACGTGCAGCGGCGGCAACGCCCGCTTCGCCGACCTGGACGACGACGGCAAGGGCTGGAAGGTCACCGATGTCGGCTCGTCGCAGGAGTTCAGCTGGAAGCTGACGGCACGTCACAGCACCAGCACCTGGCAGTACTTCGTCGGCGGCAACAAGATCGCCGAGGTCGACGACGGAGGCGCCCAGCCGGGCGAGACCGTCACGCACAAGGTCGACTTCGGCGGACTCAGCGGCAAGCAGAAGGTGCTCGCGGTGTGGAACATCGCTGACACCGCCAACGCCTTCTACGCCTGCATCGATGTGAACATCGGGGGCTGAGCCCCTGAGGGGTGGCTCCCCCACACCACCCCGCACCACCCCGCACCACCCCGCACCACCCCGCACCACCCAACCCGGCCTGCCGGGCCGCGGCGCCGACGCGCCGACGGCTCGGCAGGCCGGGCTCTTTCGCGCGCGGCACGAAATGAAGCCCACTGTCGGTGGGGGCTGAGATGGTGGACGTATGGCCGATCTGCGCAAGACCCTGGAGACGCACGTCAGCAACAGCTCCGTGGCAGGAGCGGTGGCCCTGGTGGCCCGCGGCGACCGGGGCGAGGAGGTCGCGGCCGTCGGGTCCGTCGATGTCGAGGGCACCGCTCCGATGGCCAGGGACTCCATCTTCCGTATCGCGTCGCTGACCAAACCCATCGTCGCCGCCGCCGTCATGATGCTGGTCGAGGAGGGCCGCATCGCCCTGGACGACCCGGTCGGAGAGTGGCTGCCGGAGCTGGCGTCGCCGAGCGTCGTCCGCACCCCGGGCTCGCCGGTGGACGACGTGGTCCCGGCGGTCCGCCCCATCACCGTGTTCCACCTGCTCGCCTCCCGCACCGGGTACGGCTTTCCCTCCGACTTCTCGCTGCCCGCGCTCGCGCCACTGTTCAGCGAACTCAAGCAGGGTCCGCCGCAGCCGCAGGCCGTCCCCGCGCCGGACGCCTGGATGGCCGCGCTGTCCCGGATCCCGCTCCTGCACCAGCCCGGCGACGGCTGGCTGTACAACCTCAGCTCCGACCTCCAGGGCGTGCTGATCTCCCGGGTCACAGGCGTGCCACTGCCCGAGTTCCTGGCGGAGCGGATCTTCGAACCACTCGGGATGACCGACACCGCCTTCTGCGTGCCGCCCGGCAAACTCGGCCGGTTCACCAGCTATTACGCGGCCGGGGCGGAGGCCGGACCCGAGCGCGACCCCCGAAGCGGCCTGGAACTGCTCGACGCCCCGGGCGGACAGTGGAGCAGCCCGCCCCCGTTCCCGTCCGGCGCCGGCGGCCTCGTCTCGACCCTCGACGACTGGCTCGCCTTCGGCCGTATGCTGCTCGCCGAGGGCACCACACCGAAGGGCCACCGTCTGCTCACGCCCGCTTCCGTACGCCAGATGACCACCAATCAACTCACCACCGCCGAGCGGGAGTCCGCCGGTCTCTTCCTCGAAGGGATGGGCTGGGGATTCGGCGGCGCGGTGGACGTCGAGACGGTCCAGCCGTGGAACGTGCCGGGACGCTACGGCTGGGTCGGCGGCACGGGCACCACGGCCCACATCACCCCGGCCACCGGCGCGGTCACACTCATGTTCAGCCAGTTGCAGATGGGCGGCCCCGGCTTCCCCGACCTGATGCGGGACTTCTGGCGGTACGCGGCCGGGGCGTAAGGCCGCAGACGGCGACTTCGGCCGTCTGCCGCTCCGGCGACCACTCCCTGCCGGACGGTCGGCTACTGCATCTGCCGCCGCACCAACTCATGCAACCGCCCGCCGGTGTCCGCCAACAGCTGGGCGGGTGGGCCCTGTTGGACGATGCGGCCCTCCGACATGACGATGACGCGGTCCGCGTCAAGGACCGTGGAGAGGCGGTGGGCTATGACGATGCGGGTGGCGTTCAGGGCGCGGGTGCTGTCGATGACCGTGCGTTGCGTCTCGTTGTCCAGGGCGCTGGTCGCCTCGTCGAAGAAGAGGACGCGGGGGCGGCGGATCAACGCCTGGGCGATCATCAGGCGTTGGCGCTGGCCGCCGGAGACCGCTCCGCCGCCGGAGATCATCGTGTGCAGGCCCATCGGCATGCGCTTGATGTCCTCGGCCAGGCCCGCCATCGCCGCGGCCTCCCACGCCTCCTCCTGCGTGAACGTCTCGGCGCCGCAGATGCAGTCCAGGATCGAGCCGGTGAGCGGCTGGGCGTTCTGCAGGACCACGCCGCACTGGCGGCGGACGGCCGCCTGGTCCAGGGCGGAGAGGTCCTGGCCGTCGTACAGGACGCTGCCCGAGACCGGCTTGTCGAAGCCGATCAGGAGGCGGAGCAGCGTCGACTTGCCGCAGCCGCTCGGGCCTACGACCGCCACGAACTCGCCCGGGCGGATGGACAAGGAGACGTCGTCCAGGACCAGGGGGCCGTCGTCCGCGTAGCGGAAGGACAGGGCGCGGGCCTCGATCTCGCCCTGCAGTTCGCCCGGCTGCGTGCTCGCTCCCCGCACCTCCGGCGCCTCGTCGAGCACCGGCTTGATCTGCTCGAACATGGGGAGGACGGCGGCGGCCGAGAGCAGGGCCCCGGTCAGCTGGGTGACGGACGTCAGGAGCATCGTCACCGCCGTGCTGAAGGTGAGGAACTCGCCCGCCGTGAGGCTGCCGCGGGCCGGGCCCGCCAGGAGGATGAACATGATGAGCGTGCAGAGCGGGAGATAGACCGAGTTGAGGACCGTGGTGACGTTCTTGATGCGGCCCGCGCGCTGTTGCAGCTCCCGGCTGCGGGCGAACTCCCCCGCCCATGCCGCGTACGCGAAGCTCTCCGCTCCGGCGACGCGGAGTTTGGGCAGGCCGCGCAGGGTCTGGAACGCCTGGTTGTTGAGCTTGTTGCTGAGCTCCACCAGACGGCGCTGCCAGCGCAGTTCCCACAGGCCAAGGGTCAGGAACACCGCCGCGATCAGCACCAGCATCCCCAGCGCCGCCAGGGCCAGCGGGACGCTGTAGAGCAGCAGCAGGACCAGGTTCATCGCACCGACCGTCCCCGCCTGCAACGCGACCGGGCCGATACCCGAAAGGACCCGGCGGATCGCGCTGACGCCCATCGCCGCGCTCGCCAGTTCACCCGTTGAGCGCGAGGCGAAGAAGCGGGTGGGCAGGCGCAGCAGGCGGTCCCAGACAGCGGGTTGGAGGGCGCTTTCCATGCGGCCCTCCATCCTCAGGATGGTGAGGTTCTGGAGCAGCATGAAGGCTGCCGAGACGATGCTCGTGATCATCACCGCCAGGGAGACCTGGACGATGAGGCTCTTCTCGCCGTTCGGGACGAACACGCCGAGGACCTGGCCCGTCGCCACCGGCACCAGCGCACCGAACGCGACCGTCACCAGACCGGCGATCGCCAGGTTGCGAACGTCGCCGCCGGTGCCCCGCAGGCTGAAGCGGAAGAGCCGCCACGGCGTCAACGTCCGCTCCGGCAGCGGCCGGTAGAACATGACGCCCTGCGCTTCGAACTCGTCCGCGTTGGTCTTGTCGATGCGCGTGCGCCGCCCGGACGTGGGGTGCACGGACTCGTAGCCGCCGCGCCGCCACAGCAGCGCGACCGGCGCCCCGCTGGCCGCGCGGTGCCCCACCAGCGGGCCGGTGTTCTCGCGCCACCAGCGCCCGTCGAGCCGTACGGCGCGGGTGCGGATCCGTGAGGCCACCGCGACCTGCTCCACCGGGTCGATCCGGTCGCTGACCGCACCGCCCTCCGCCGCCGCGGACAGCGTGATGCCCGCCGCCTCGGCGACCAGGCGGCAGGCCGCGTACGTCGCGTCGTCACCGTCCCGCGATGCGCCGCGGCGCGCACCGCCCCTGCCGGAGCGGCCGATGGAGTCGATCAGGGTGCGGTCGGCCTGCTCGCGGACCGTCTCGCCCGCCTTGATGCCGGCGGCCGTGCGGTCCTCGTGGGCCCGCTCCAGACGTTCGATCCAGCGGTCGAGGGTGGAGAGCAGCCGGTACTGCTGGTTGACCATGCGCTGCCACATGGCGGCGTCGACGAGCAGATCCCCCGCGGCCTGTGAGCTGTAGGCGGAGCCGTACTGCACACTGCCCGGCGCGACCGGCATCCAGAGGATGTCGTCGTCGGTCACCACGTCGTCGGCCATGGTGCGGCCGTCGAGCGGTGCCTCGAACAGGACCCGGTGGCTGCGTCCGATGCCGAGCGCGAAGGCGTGCTCCAGGAGGCTGAGGGCCTGGTCCTGGGTGTCGTACTGACTGGGGTACTGCTGTTCGTAGGCCCAGGTGTCGCCGTAGTCGGGGCGGTAGAGCTCGCGCAGCGGGATGCGGCGCAGCTCGCAGCCCTGGAGAGGGCGGCCGACGAGGGTGTGCTGGGGGCCTTCGACGGGGCCGAGCAGCAAGGTGCCCGGTTCGAGGCGGCCGAGGAAGTGCCAGTGGCCCTGCTGCACGGCGTCCACCGCGAACAGGTCGAGCGCCCCGGCCACGACCAGCCACAGCACCTGCGGGCCTTCGAGGTGCACGCTGCGCAGGCCCGTGCAGTCGGCCGGGGTGCCGAGCGCGCCGAAGGCGGCGGCGACCGGGTCGTCGTCGTACGCGGCCTGGGTGTACTGCTCCGGTACCGAGGTCACCTCAGTGCTCCTTGACCAGGTCGGCGTAGGGTCCGCCCGCGGCGACGAGGTGTTCGTGGCGGCCGCGTTCCACGACCACCCCGTGGTCGAGGACGACGATCTCGTCGCTGTCGCGCACGGTGCTCAGGCGGTGCGCGATGACGACGCAGGCGCAGCCGCGGCGGCGCAGGTTGTCGATGATGACCTGTTCGGTCTGAGCGTCCAGGGCGCTGGTCACCTCGTCGAGCACGAGGATGCTGGGGCGCCTGACCAGCGCCCGCGCGATCTCCAGGCGCTGGCGCTGCCCGCCGGAGAAGTTGCGGCCGTCCTGCTCGACGCGGCCGTGGATGCCGCCGGGCCTGCGGGCCACGATGTCGAACAGGCAGGCGTCCTTGAGGGCGGCGACGACGGCGTCGTCCGGGATGGAGGGGTCCCACAGCGCGACGTTGTCGCGGATGGAGCCCTCGAAGAGGAACACGTCCTGGTCGACGAAGGAGACCGAGGCGGCGAGCGCGCCGCGCGGGATGTCCTCCAGACGCTGTCCGTCGATGCGGATCGTGCCCTCCCAAGGGCTGTAGAGCCCCGAGATCAGCCGGGAGACGGTCGACTTTCCGCTGCCCGAGCCGCCGACGAGCGCGACCTGCTGGCCGGGGCCGACCGAGAGGGAGAAGCCCGTCAGGAGCGGCTTGTCCAGGGGGCTGTAGCCGAAGGTGATGTCGTCAAGGGTGACGTGGCCCTTGAGGCGGCGGGTGCTCGCGGCCGGTTCGGGGCGCGAGTAGAGGGTGTCGACGGGGAAGTTCTCCACGTCCTTGAGGCGGGCGACGTCGGCGCCGAAGTCCTGGATGCGGCCCGCGACGCCGTTGAGGCGGGTGATCGGCGCGGTGAAGCGGGTGACCAGGGCCTGGAACGCGACGAGCAGGCCGATCGACAGGTGCCCCTCCACCGCGCGCAGGCCGCCGATCCACAGGATCAGCGCGCTGTTGAGCGTCGCGAGGGTCGGCGCGACCACGCCGAGCCAGGCGCTGGGCACACCGAGGCGCTGCTGCTCCTCCAGGGTGGTGGCGTGCTGCCCGGCCCACCGCCGGAAGTAGCCGTTCTCGCCGCCGGTGGCCTTCATGGTCTCGATCAACTGCAGGCCGGTGTACGAGGTGTTGGTGAGCTTGGCGCTGTCGGCGCGCAGCTTCTGCGTTCCGGTGGCCCGCAGCCGGATGACGATGCGCATCGCGACGATGTTCAGCAGGGCGATGCCGACGCCGACGAGGGTGAGCTGGGGATCGTAGGTCCACAACAGGGCCGCGTAGAGGAGTACGACGATGCCGTCGACCCCTGCTGCCGTGAGGTCGCGGGCCAGGGTCTCGGCCACCGCGTCGTTGGACGCGAGGCGCTGGACGAGGTCGGCGGGGCTGCGCTGGGCGTAGAACGTGACGGGCAGGCGCAGCAGATGGCGCAGGAAGCGGGCGCTGCTCAGCGTGGAGGAGATGATGCGCCCGCGCAGCAGGTTCGCCTGTTGCAGCCAGGTCAGGACCACGGTGAGCGCCACCATCGCGCCCATCGACGCGAACAGCGCGCCCAGCAGCGAGGTCTGATCACCGATCAGGAACAGGTCGATGTACGTGCGGCTGAGCGCGGGCAGGGCCGCGCCGACCGCGACGAGCAGCAGGCTGGCGAAGAGCGCGGCGAGCATGGTGCCCGTCGTGCCGCGCAGCCGCGCGGGAAGCGCCCGCATGACACCGGGCCTGCGCCCTCCGGCGCGGAAGTCCTCGCCCGGTTCGAGGACCAGGACGACACCGGTGAAGCTGGTGTCGAAGTCCTCGGAGGGGACGAAGCGCCGCCCCTTGTCCGGGTCGTTGATGAACACGCCGCGGCGGCCGAAGCGGCGTCCCATGCCGTCGTAGACGACGTAGTGGTTGAACTCCCAGAAGAGGATCGCGGGCGCCTTCACCTCGGCGAGCGCGGCCGGTTCCATCTGCATGCCCTTGGCCGTGAGGCCGTAACTGCGCGCCGCCTTCAGGAGGTTGCTGGCCCGCGAGCCGTCGCGCGAGACGCCGCACGCGATGCGCAGCTCCTCCAGCGGGACGTGCCGTCCGTAGTGGGCGAGGACCATGGCGAGGGCGGCGGCGCCGCACTCCACGGCCTCCATCTGAAGGACGGTGGGCGTACGGACGGTCTTGTGCCGCTTGCCCTTCGCCGCGGGACGCGGCGGAGCGGCGCGGCGGCGGCCGCGCTGCGGGGGCTCGGGGCGGTGTCTGCGACGGCCGCCGGGGGGCGGCAGTTGCTGCTGGTGCGCCGGGGAGGGGTGCGGTGCGGTCACGGAAGCAGCCAATCGATCGGGCGCTGCTCGGCGAGGTGGAAGGCGCCGCTGGCCAGGGTCATGGAGGTGAGCTCGAAGGGCGGGCCGCCCGCGGTCGACCACTTGTAGCCGGACTTGGTGCCGGAGGAGTTCTCCAGGCGCACGAGGACGCCCACGGGCGGCCCGTCCTTGGTGAACTGCTCGGCCAGTTCCTTGTCGCCGAGGAATCCGCTGATCTTCTGCTCGCTCTGGGCGGCTCGCCCGATCGCCTTCACGCGGCCGCGCAGCATGCCGTACTCCTGGGCGGGCACGGACTGGACCGTGAGGTCCACCGAGGCTCCGACGGGCACGGTGGCCGCGCTGTCCGCGGGTACGTAGATCATGGCGAGGAGGGGGTCGTCGTCGCCCGATGCGCGCTCGACGGTCGCGACGTCGTCGCCGGTGGTGACGACGGTGCCGATCCTGGCGACCAGCGTGGTCACGCGGCCCGCGGCGATGGAGCGTACGACCTTGTCGCCCCGGTCCGTACGGACCTTGAGCACGGGAGCGCCGGCGGCGAGCTGCTTGCCTTCTTCGGCCAGGACGCCGGTCACCTGTCCGGTGACGGGGCTCTGCAGGACGTAACTGCCCTGGCCGTGGGTGAGGATGCCGGGCGCCTTGAGCGTGGAGGAGATCGAGCCGGTGACGGCCCAGATGCTCGCGGCGGCCATGACGACGAGGGTGACGGCGAGGACGAGCAGGCCCTGGGGTCGGGCGTAGCGCACCGGCAGGTCGAGTTCCTCGGGCGACTGCAGCTTGGACAGAGCCTGTTGGCGGAACTGCACGGAACGCTTCCCTTACTTTGCCTGTGGCGGCTACTTGCCTGTGGCGTCTACTTTGCCTGTGGCGTCCGTGAGCCCCGGAACCAATGGTTCCGGGGCTCACGAATCATGGCGTCTCGGTGAGCGGAAGGCTCAGAGACCAGCGGTCAGGCCGGAGGCCAGGCCCGTGACGGCGCCGGTGTTGAGACCGGTCGCGCCCTCGACGGTGCCGACGACGCCGCCGACGACGCCCGAGACCGGGGCGATGGAGTCAACGGTGCTGGTGACGTTGCCCGCGACACCGGCGACGAGGCCACCGGAGACGTTGTCGAGGTCGGCGTCGGAAATCTCGAGGGTCTCGACCTGGGGGGTGTAGTTCATGGTGTGAGCTGCCCTTCTCATGAATGGTGCAAAGGTGTTTCCAAACACTGCGGAACCTGATGTGCGAATTCCGCGGTGGCCAGGATCAAAGCACGTTCGCACGTCGTACATCCAATCGACCAAGCGACGGCCGGCGGCGCCTGCGGCATCGAATCACCGCTGCGTGCAGGCATGTTCACCGCGCGGGGGCAGCTCCTTCACAAGATTCACAGAAGGAAATCCAGCGAGCGGAAGGACTCCCTCCACCAAAGCGGACACTCTCGCACCAAAGCGAAAGTTCTGTGGTCAATGCACAGGACTTTGTGTGGCGTCTTCGCCGAATGGCGTGACTGGGCTGCGTATTCGATGTGCAGGTTTATTGAAGGCGTGCCGAATCATGGCCGAAGGGGACACGGTCGTGGCCGCCGAAGGGGACACGCCCTCCTCGCTCAGGCCTCCGCGACCGCACCGTCGGTGGAGGCGCCGGAGGCGATCCCATGGCCGGGCTCCGGCACCGACTCCGGGGCCAGGAGCACCGATCGGCGGCCGTCGACGCCGACCGGCACGTCGCCGTCGACGGTGACGCGCCGCAGGGTGCGCTCGTGAGCGTCGGAGTCGTCGACTCCGTAGTGCTGCGTGGCACGGTTGTCCCAGATGGCGACGTCGCCCGCGCGCCACTGCCAGCGCACGGTGTTCTCCGGCCGCTCCACGTGCGACTGGAGTACGCCGATCAGGGCGCGGGAGTCGGCGGCGCGGAACCCGCTGAGTTTCTGCAGGAAGTTGCCCAGGATCAGCGTGTGTTCACCGGTCTCGGGGTGGACGCGGACCACGGGGTGCTCGGTCTGGAACGTGACCGCGGTGAACACCTTCCGGTGCTGTTCGAGCGCCGCGGAGGTGGCGCCGGGGCGGGTGGCCGCGTAGTCGTAGTCGTTGGTGTGCACGCCGCGCACACTGTCGGCGAGGACCCGCAGCGGTTCGGGCAGGTCCCGGTAGGCGGCGGCGGTGTTGGACCACAGGGTGTTGCCGCCGTAGGGCGGGGCGACCTCGGCGCGCAGGATGGAGAACGCCGGGTAGGCGGGCACGAACGTGACGTCGGTGTGCCACTGGTTGGCGCGTCCGCCGTGTTCGTTGTCGATGCCGAGGGCGTAACGGCCGTCCACGGAGGGCACGGTGGGGTGGGCGACGGGGGTGCCGAGCAGCCGGGCGAAGGCCTCGTGGCTCTCCCCGTCCAGGTGCTGCTGGTCGCGGAAGAAGACGACCTTGTGCTCCAGGAGCGCGGCGCGCACGGCGGCCACGGTCGTCTCGTCCAGGTCACCGCCGAGGCGGACGCCGGATATCACCGCGCCGATCCGGCCGCCGACCTTCTGGACGGTGAGGGCGGGGCCCTCCACTACAGGCGCTACGGGTGCTGCGGCTGCTGCTACGGGTGCGGACGTCATGGTTCGAAATCCCTTCGGTGGGGCGGGCGTTGGATGCTGCTCGCGGAGCGGAAAGAGGTCAGCGCGGCGCAGAGGGCGTGGCTGTCCGGCCGAGGTGAGGCGTGCGGAGGTGAGGACGCGAGGGGCAGAAAGCCCGGGTGGCCGCGCGGCGGGGAACTGGTGACTGCGCGGCAGGGCCCGAGTGGCTGCGCGGCAGGGAACGGAGCGGCGGTCAGGCCACGTGCGGGCGACACGCCGTGGAGGCGAGGCGGCCCAGGTCTCCGTGGACCCGCGGGAAGAGCGGGGTCATCGCGGTCATGTCCAGGAGCATGGCCGCCCGCCGGAAGCATGGTCAAGGTCGCTCCCGCCCGCTTCACGACCCTGCAACGAGCCCGACATCGCAAGGGTGAGTCGGGCCACCCCGGCTCGCCAAATCCCGGTCCCACAGGGCAGGTTGCACCGCCCGCCCCGCGAACGCTCCCGGAAGGGCAGCCATGCCGCACACCTCCGCACCGCCCACCTCCGGTGACGGCCGCCGGGAGGCGAACGCCGCGGCCGTGCTGCGCGCCGCCCTCGACCAAAGCCCGGTCCCCCGCAGCGCGATCGCCCGCGGCGCCGGGCTCAGTCCGGCCGCGGTCTCCCGCCAGGGCACCGACCTGGCCCGCATCGGCCTGATACGGGAGGTCCCGGGGCTGGTGGCGGCCGGCGGCGCGGGACGGCCGCAGATCCCGGTGGACCTGACCTCGCCGGACGGCGGTGGCCCGGTGGCCGCCGGGGTCCACATCGGCGTACCGCAGTCCACCTTCTGCGTACGCACTCCACCTTCTGCGTGGCGGACCTGCGTGGCGGACCTGCGCGGCCGGGTCCTGTCCCACGGCACGCTCCGCCCCGAGGGCACCCCCGCCGCCGAGCTGCCGGACGCGGTGGGGCGCGCGCCGGCCGCGTTCCTCGCCGAGCGCACGGCGGGCGGACCGGTCCTGGGGGGTCCTGGGGGTGGGCGTGGCCGTCGGCGGTCTGAGCCGTCTGAGCCGTCTGAGCGGATCGTGGGTCCGCACGTCCAACCGGCCGTGCTCCCGGTGGCCGCCGCCACGGTGCCGCTGCGCCCGCTGTTCAGAGGTCCGCTGCGGGCCCTGCGCGAGGCCGCCCCTTGACCAGGGGCGATACGTGCCGTTCAGGGCGGTGCAGCATAATGCGGCCATGCGGATCTCAGCCAGGGCGGACTACGCGGTACGTGCCGCGCTGCAACTCGCCGCGTGCCAGGACGACGGGCCGCTGAAGGCCGAGGCCATCGCGGACGCCCAGGAGATCCCGCACAAGTTTCTCGAAGGCATCCTCAACGACATGCGGCGCGGCGGTCTCGTCCTCAGCCAGCGCGGCGGCAACGGCGGATACCGCCTGGCCAGGACCGCCGAAAGCATCAGCATCGCCGACGTCATCCGCGTCGTGGAGGGCCCCTTGGTGTCGGTGCGCGGAGTGCGCCCACCGGAGCTGGCCTACAGCGGGCCCGCGGAATCGCTGCTGCCGCTGTGGATCGCGCTGCGGGCGAACGTCCGCCAGATCCTGGAGGGCGTGTCCCTGGCCGACGTCGCGCGCGCCGAACTGCCCACCCCGGTCACGGCGCTCGCCGCGGACCCGGCCGCGTGGACGAATCCTTAGGCGAAGGCGTGCCCGGTGAGGTCGAGGGCCAGCCGGTTTCCCCAGTCGTTGGTGAAGACGGCCGTGCCTCCCTCGTGGCGCACGCCCACGAAAGGGTTGGCGCAGAACATCACGGCGACCCACCGCAAGGAGCGGTCGGCGTCGAGACGGGCGAGATAGCCGATGTTGCCCATCCCGCTTCCCCCGCCGCAGATCCGTCCCGCTCCGTCCGGCAGTGGGCTCTCGAAGGCGGGGTGCGCCTCGGTGACACCGTCCTCCTCGATGGCGCGGGCCACGTCGATCGGTGCTCCGAGACGGAAGGGGATCGGCTGCCCGGCGTCCGGGTGGTAGGCACCTGGGCCGTCGACGTGCACGGCCAGGCCGGTGTCGTCCGGCCGGTACAGCCCGTCACGGAAGGGCATCTCGCCCACCCCCCACAGCCGCTCGATCAGTCCCACGGCCTCACCCCTGGCGGCGGTTGCGCGGGTGGTTGCGCGCCGTGCGCTCGTTGCCGTGCTTGTACGCACCGGTCCAGCGGGCCATCACCAGCTGGGCGTCGCCCGACTCGACCTCGGCGAGGAACTTCTCGGCGCGCGCACCGCGCAGCGTGCCTGCCGCGCGGCCGTGGTGGGTGATGGTCACGCTGGTGTCGGGATGTTGCTCGTGGGTGAAGCCGGAAGGTCTTGGCATGGTCGGATGCTAGGCATCCGGGCCGTCGTCGCGTAACCGAATTACGGTGCGACCTCGGGCGACCGACAGGAGACGCCCTCGGCCGACCGGCCTTCGCGATCCCATACGGCGAGACAACGCCGTCCGCCCCTTGAACACCCCCTTGCCGCCGCGGGAGTTCGCGGCCCACTATTCCTATCAATCAGGTAGGGAAACTAGGAATCTGTGAGGCGTCCCCGTGACAACGCTGATCCCCTCCGCCTCGCCGCGCGTCGTCCGGGAACTCGCCGACGACCTCGCCGTCGACGCGGACCTGCGCGACCGGGCGGGCAAGCCCCCGTTCGACGAGGTCTCGCGGCTGCGCGAGGCGGGCCTGCCCGCGCTCCTGACGCCGTCGGGACAGGACAGCGCAGGCGGCCGGGGCAGCGACTGGCGCACGGCGTGTACGGCGGTCCGGGAGATCGCGGCGGCGGACAGCTCCATCGCCGAACTCCTCGCACACCACCACGCCCTGTCGTGGAGTCCGCGCCTCTTCGCCGCGCCCGAGGACGCCGCAGCGCTCGAACTGCGCGCCGTGCACGAGCAGTGGCTCTGGGGCGGTGACATCGAGCTGCCGGACGCGCAGACAGGCACCGGCCTCGCGCTCACCCCGACCGCCGGCGGGTACGTCCTGCACGGCCGCAGGGCACTGACCGCGGGCGTCGCCGTCGCGGACCGGCTCGTCCACACCGCGCGGCGCACGGACAACGGCGAATGGGTCGTCGTCCATGTGGACCCGGCCCACCCCGGCATCAGCGCCGAACCCGCGCACGACCTGCTCGGCCAACGCCTCAGCGGCGCGGGCGCCGTCAGCTACGACGACGTGCCGGTGGCCGCGCACCAGGTGCTCGGCACGGTCCCCGTGGACGAGCACGAGATCTCGCCGTTCACCGCACTCGCGCCGCTGACCCGCCGCCTCCTGCTCGTCCAGGTCGGCCTGGGCAACGCGGAGGGCGCCCTGGCCGAGGCGCGCGACATCAGCCGCGCCCTGCCGCGCCCCGCCCCGACGGCCGCTCTCACCACCGACGGGGACTGCGGGCCGCCGCCCACCGACCCCTACCTGCTGCTCGCCTACGGGGAGTTGGCGACGGCCGCGCACAGCGCCGCCTCGGTGGTGGAACGCGCGACGGAGGCGCTGGCCCGGGGTCTGGCGGCGGGGCCCGCGCTCGGCGCCGACGAGCGTGCCGACATCGCGTTCCTGGTGGGCGCGGCCGAAGCGGTCACCACCCAGTCCGCCCTGCACATCACCACCCGCGTCCTCGAACTCACCGCCGACGCGCCCTCCCCTTCGACCGACCCCGGGCTCGACCGCTTCTGGCGCAACGCCCGCGCCCTGACGGCCCACAGCTCCGCCGCGCACCGCCTTCGCGACATCGGGGAGCACTACCTCAACGGGCTGAACTGACCACCCGTACGATCTTTGCTTACCGACGAGGCGTCCCGCACCCGCAAGGCCGAGAGGTAAGCACCCCGTGAAGACCGGCAGTTACTACGAGCCCATCGACGAGCACCGCTACAAGCCCACGCTCCACGCGGGCGGCGCCTGGGACACCGCCGAACAGCACTTCAGCCCGCTCGGCGGTCTCGTCGTCCATGCCATCGACCGCCATCTGGCCGACCGGCCGGACAGCGGCCTCGTCCTGTCCCGGATCAGCTTCGACATCCTCGGGCGCCTCGCCCTCGACGAGTGCGAGATCCGGGTGGAGACCATCCGGCCGGGCCGCACCATCGAACTCCTCGAAGCCGTCGTGCTCATGGCCGACCGTCCGGTGGTGCGTGCCCGCGCCTGGCTCCTCAGCTCCGCCGACACCAGCGCCGTGGCGGGCGGCGGCGCGGACCGGCTCGCTCCTCCCGAGGCGCTGACGCCCTGGCCGATGGCCTCCGTGTGGCCCGGCGGGTACATCGCGTCCCTGGACGTCCGCCCGCTTGCGCCCCCGCAGCCGGGCCGCACGACGGCGTGGATCTCCACCGGCCTCGACCTCGTCGCCGGGCAGAGCGCGAGCCCGCTGGCGTCCTACATCGCGCTGGTCGACACGGCCAACGGCATCGCCGTACGCCAGTCCCCCACCGCCTGGATGTTCCCGAACGTCGACCTCACGGTCCACCTGCACCGGCAGCCCGAGGGAAACTGGACCGGCCTCGACACCACGGTGACGTTCGGACCCACCGGCCAGGGCATCACCAGCACCGTCCTGCACGACGTCACCGGCCCCGTCGGACACGCGCAGCAGATCCTCACCGTGCGTCCCCTGTAGACCACTTGGGCCCGAATGTCGCGTCCATGACATCGTCACAGATTCGACGCACAACGTTCATACAGTGATGCGCCCACCCGTGCCACTCTCCCGTTGGCCCACTTGTCAACTCGCGTAGAACGCGGCTCCTGTTGGAGGGATCCGCGGTGCGTGAGCCTCCGGGAGAGGACACCCCCCACATGCCCGTCCCTCACATACGTCGCTGGAAACCGCTGGCCATGACGGCCGCCGCGCTTCTCGTCGGGATCACCGTCCCGGCCGCCGCCGACGCCGCGACCACGGCCCCCACGCCGGCCGCGGCACCCGCGGGCGCCTACGACGACACGTACTACAAGGACGCTCTCGGCAAGACCGGTCCGGAGCTCAAGAGCGCCCTGCACACGATCATCAGCGACCAGACCAAGCTGTCGTACGACCAGGTCTGGGACGCCCTGAAGGTCACCGACCAGGACCCGGCCAACAGTGCCAACGTGATCCTCCTCTACACCGGCCGCTCGCAGAGCAAGGACAGCAACGGCGGCGACCCCGACCAGTGGAACCGTGAGCACGTGTGGGCCAAGTCCCACGGCGACTTCGGCACCGCGACAGGGCCGGGGACCGACATCCACCACCTGCGCCCGGAGGACGTGTCGGTCAACAGCACCCGCGGCAACAAGGACTTCGACAACGGTGGCAGCGCGGTCGGCGAGGCGCCGGGCAACAACACCGACTCCGACTCCTTCGAGCCCCGTGACGCCGTCAAGGGCGACGTGGCGCGGATGATCCTCTACATGGCCGTGCGCTACGACGGCGAGGACGGCTTCGCCGACCTGGAGCCCAACGACAAGGTCTCCAACGGCAGCGCCCCTGCCATCGGGCGGCTTTCCGTGCTGAAGCAGTGGAACGACGAGGACCCGCCGGACACGTTCGAGAAGAACCGCAACCAGGCCATCTACGACCAGTTCCAGCACAACCGCAACCCGTTCGTCGACCATCCCGAGTGGGTCGGAGCGATCTGGTAGGTCACGGTCCGTCGGTGGGGCAGCGGCCCGGTGCCGCCGCCCCACCCGGCCGGGCGTCAGGACACGACGTCGCCCAGCGGCTTGCCCTCCAGGTGGCCGACGACGTTCTGGATCGCCGCGAGACCGATGCGCACCAGCGTCTCGCGCGTGACGCCCGCGACGTGCGGGGACAGCACCACGTTCGGCGCCTTGAGCAGGCGCAGGGCGGCGGTGGGCGGTTCGGGGTCGAAGACGTCGATGCCCGCTCCGGCGAGCGTGCCGGCCGTCAGCGCGTCGGCCAGGGCGTCCTGGTCGATGAGCGCGCCGCGCGACGTGTTGATGACGAAGGCCGTCGGCTTCAGGAGCGCGAGTCGTTCGGCGTCCAGGAGGTGGCGGGTGTCGTCGGTGAGCGGGGCGTGCAGGCTGACGTAGTCGGACGTACGCAGGAGCTCGTCGAGTTCGACGTGGCGCGCGCCGCCGAGGCGGGCCTCCGTCTCCGCTGCCGCCGGCCTGGGGCCCGCATAGACGATGGTCATGTCGAACACGACCGCGCGGCGGGCGACTTCCTCGCCGATGTGGCCCAGTCCCACGATGCCGAGCGTCTTGCCGGAGAGCTCGGTGATGGACTGCTGGAGCCGGGGCAGCGCCCAGTCGGCCTCGGTGAGGGCGGTGTGCGCCGGGATGAGCTGTTTGGCGAGGGCCAGCATGAGGGCGAAGGTCTGCTCGGCGACGTTCTGCTTCTCGGCGCCGCTGGAGCCGATCGAGCAGACGTGGACGCCGCGTTCACGGGCCGCGTCCAGGTCGACGTAGTCGAAGCCGTGGCTGGCGCACTGGACGACTTCCAGGTCCGGGGCGGCTGCGATGTGCTCGGCGGTGACCGGCGCGAGACCGGTGATGATGATGTGTGCCTCGCGCAGGGCGGCCGGGTCCTCGCCGGCCGACTCGACGACGGTCACGTGCGCCGAGTCGGGGAGCAGCCCGGCGAGGGCGCCGCCCGCCGCGCGGCCGCCCACGTGGGGCGAGACGATGGCGAGGACGTTCTTCAGGGCGGTCATGCGGTCTCCTCGATCAGGTCGTCGGGGGTGAGGGTGGCGGGCCCGGCGTGCCCGGACAGCGCCAGGGTCAGGTCGAGTTCGGCGAGCAGACAGCGGATGACGTGGTCGACACCCGCCTGTCCGTCGAGGCCGAGCCCGTAGGCGTACGGGCGTCCCACCAGGACGGCCTCGGCGCCCAGCGCGAGCGCCTTGAAGATGTCGTCACCGGTGCGGATGCCGCTGTCGAACAGGACGGAGAGCCGGTCGCCGACCGCCTCCACGACACGCGGCAGGGCGTCGGCCGCCGCGACGGAGCCCGCGACCTGGCGGCCCCCGTGGTTGGAGACCACCACCCCGTCCATGCCGGCGTCGGCGGCGCGGCGTGCGTCGTCCGGGTGCAGGATGCCCTTGAGCACGATCGGACCGTCCCAGTTCTCGCGCAGGAACGCCAGGTCCGGCCAGGTCTTCGCGGGGTCGGCGAACATGCCGACGAAGTGCATCACGGCCGCGTTCGGGTCCTCGTGCACCGGCTTGGCCAGGCCCGCCCGGAACGCCGGGTCACTGAAGTAGTTGGCGGTGCCCACGCCGTGCAGGAAGGGCAGATACGCCTGGTCGAGGTCGCGGGGCCGCCAGGCCAGGAGCGGGGTGTCGAGCGTGACGACCAGCGCCGTGAAGCCCGAGGCCTTGGCCCGGTCCAGGAAGCTCTTGGTGACGTCGCGGTCCTTGGCCCAGTACAGCTGGAACCACCGCTGCGCGTCCCCCATCTCCTTGGCGACCTGCTCCATGGGGGTGCTGGACGCCGAGGACAGGATGTACGGGACGCCGCGGGCCGCGGCCGCGCGGGCGGCGGCGGACTCGCCGTCCGGGTGCATGATCGACAGGACGCCGATCGGGGCCAGGGCGAGCGGCGCGGGCAGCCGGTGGCCGAGCACCTCCACGGACAGATCGCGTTCGTGCACGTCGCGCAGCATGCGCGGCACGATCCGGCGCCGCTCCAGCGCCTCGCGGTTGGCGCGGGCGGTGCTGCCGTTGCCCGCACTGCCGGAGACATAGCCGACGGGCCCTGGTCCGAGGCGCTGTTCGGTCAGCTCCTCGAGGCGGGTCAGGTCGGTGGGCAGGCGGGGTACGGCGCCGGTCATGCCGTTGAGATAGATCTCGTACTGGAAGTCCGCCCAGTTCGGCTTCGTCATGTGGTGGGTCCCGTCCGGTGTCCGTGAGACTGCGTGCGACTGCACTACCTGTCCGACGATCCTTGCCACTGTGACAAGCCCCGTCCATGGCCGTACGCACCCTTTTCCGATGGCACTATCACCCTGTGACAAACAAGCGGGAGCGCGTCCGCCAGGAACTCCTGGCCGATTCCCGCCTCGTCGAGGCGGTCGTCGAGGCGGTGCACGAGCAGGTTCCGGCGTACACGGCGCTCGACGGCGGCAGGTTCCCCGAGGTGCGGGCCATCGCGGCCTGGGCGACGGACCGGCTCCTGGACCACTGGGTGACGGACGGCGCGATCGGCGACGGGGAGCTGCGGCGCTTCCGCGGGATCGCGGCGGCGCGCGCCGCGGACGGCCGCCCCCTGCAGGCCGTGCTGCGCGCCTACCGGGTCGCGGCCGCGGTCCTCGCGGACGAGGTCGCCGCCCGCGCGCCACAGCTGTCCGCGAAGGACGCCTTCGCGCTCGCACAGCTGCTGCTCACCGCCATGGACACCATCTCCGAGGAGATGACGACGGCGTACGCGGCCACCAGTGAGCGCCTCACGGGCGACCGCGACAGATCGCTTCAGCTGCTGCTCGACGACCTGATCGCGGGCCGCCATGCGTCGCTGGGCGCGCTCAGCGCCAGGGCATCGCGCCTGGGCGTCCACCTCCCGGAGCGCTACTGCCTGTTGGTGGCACAGCCGGTGGACGCCAGGGCCCTGGAGAGCGGCTCGTCCGACATCTCCCTCCCCACGTCGACCGCGCTGCTCACGGCCCTCGGTGGCGGCGGGAGCCACGGCACGTCACTGGCGACGACCCACGGTTCGCGTGCCGTACTGCTCCTTCCGGCCACGTCCGCCGACGCCGCGCCGGAGGTCCTGCGCCGGCACGCCTGGCGCGGCTGCGTGATCTCGGGCGAGAGCCTGGACCGCGTCGCGGTCGCCCACCGTCTCGCCGCGGGCGCCCTGGACACCGCTCCCCCGCACGCCCACCACGTCGACCGGGTCCTCACCGACGCCGACGCGCACGTCCTGGCGCTGCTCGCGGGCCACCCCGTGGTCAGCCCCGACCAGATCGGCCGCATCGTCCTCGGCCCGCTCGTCGAACCCGCCCAGCGCCACCTCCTGGAAGCCCTCACCGCGTACATCGACACCGGATCGGCCAACGCGGCGGCCCGCGAGCTGCACCTCCACCCCCAGTCCGTGCGCTACCGCCTGCGCCGCGTCCGCGACATCACCTCGCGCGACCCTCAGGACCCGTGGCAGCGCCTCACCCTGGACATCGCCCGCACGATCGTGCTCGGGGGCCGGAGCGGTTAGGGGCCGGCCGCCGCGGGCGCACGAAGGCGCCGCGCTCCCCGGTGCGCGATCCCTCCTCCCCCGGCGCGCTGCCGCGGCTCAACGCCCCGGCGCACGGATCGAGTTCACCTATCCGGACTGATCGCCTCCACCTCCGTTGTGCCGCCCTCGTGGAGCGCGCGAATCTCGTGGCACCCGTGGCACCGGTTTGCGCCCGCGCGGCGCCGAGAGGAGACACATGCCCAGGTCGTTCAGCGGCGAGGAATTCCTTCAAGCACTCACGGCGGACACGGTCCGCGAGAAGACCGCGATCGTCGGGATGGTCAAGAAGTCCGAAGAGAGCGCGGACAGCGTCCAGTTCGCTCCCGGCACGACGTGTCAGGACTGGACGACGATCCCCGTCGGCCTCATCGACCAGGTGGACCTCCTGCGCCAGGTGCCCTGCGACGACCACACCCACAGCCTCGTCCAGCTCACGCTCAAGGACTCCGACTCCCCCGAACACACCGTCCTGGCCGCACTGCTGGCCCACTACGCGCGCCTCGGCGCCGCCCCCGCACCCTCGCCGTGCGGGACACCGGCACACACCCAGCCACCACCGCAGAGCACGCAGGGACCGCAGGGCCAGCCGCAGCCGCCCCGCCGGCCCCGGTCACAGGGCCCAGGAGTCCAAGGCCCGGCGGCGACCCCCCTCACCTGGGGCGTCTCCCCTCAGGGCACACCTCCCCAGGGCACGCCCCAGGCCCAGGCCGCGTGCGTGGACGGCAGCTCGGCCTGTGTGAGCGACGGAAGCGGGGGCTTCACCTGCATGGCGTGCTGTTACGGCTACTGGCACGACATCGGCCCCTGCCTCTACGGCAAGTGGTTCGGCTGCAACGGCGTCAACTACAACGCGTACAACTGCTGGCCCATCGGCTGACCTGAGTCCGTCCGCCGGGCGGCGCCGCCCGGCGGACGGACACCTCACCCCCTGCGCCGCCACTCCTGGGCGAGCAGCTCGTAGGAGCGCACCCGGTCGGCGTGGCCGTGGGTGATGGTGGTGATGAGCAACTCGTCGGCGCCCGTGGCCTCCTGGAGCTGTTCCAGGAGGTCGGCGACGCGGCCCGGGGAGCCGGTGAACTGGGTTTCGGTGCGGTCCTCCACCAGCGCACGGTCCGCGTCGGTCCACACGTGCCGGCGCGCTTCTTCCGGCGTGGGGTACTGGATGGCGCCCTCGGCGGTGCGGATGCTGCGCACCCACGGGCCGTAGCCCGCGGCCAGTTCCCGTGCGGTCGCGTCGTCCTCGGCCACGACGACGTCCGCGGAGACGGTGACGTAGGGCTTGTCGAGTACGTCGGAGGGTTTGAACGCGGCGCGGTAGCCCTCCGCGGCCTCCAGCACCGTGCCGGGGCTGACGTGGTAATTCGCCGCGAAGGGCAGGCCGTTGCGGCCCGCGACGTCCGCGCTCTGGCCGCCACTGCTGCCCAGGATCCACACCTGGATGTCGGCGCCCTCACCGGGCACGACATGCGCTTCGACGCCGTCCGCCGACCGGTAGGTTCCGGCGAGCAGCGCCAGGATGTCGTCGATCTGCTCGCCGTAGTCCTGCGCCTCGGCGTGCGGCTGCTGGAGCAGCTTGCGCTGCAGGGCGACACGGGGCGAGCCGAGCAGATGCTCGTACGAGAATCGCGGCGGGATGCGCAGCCCGTTGGGGGCGCGGCCGTCGACCACGGGGGTCGCGGTCGGCGGCGCGGCGCCGGACGCTCCGGGCGGTCGGCCACCGGAGCGGCCGAGGCCCAGGTCGAGGCGCCCGGGGTGCAGCGCGTCGATCAGGCCGAACTCCTCGACCGTGGACAGAGCGGTGCGGTGGCCGAGCTGTACGGCGCCTGCCCCGAGCCGGATCGTCGAGGTCGCGGCGGCGGTGAGGGCGAGGACGACCGCGGGCGAGGTGCCGGCCACGCCCGGGTTGAGGTGGTGCTCGGCGAACCAGTAGCGGGCGTAGCCGAATCGCTCGGTCTGCCGGGCCAGGTCGATGGAGTTGTGCAGCGCCCCGGCCGCCGTGGAGCCGGTCGAGATCGGCACCAGGTCGAGGACGCCGAGAGGGATGGCGGGCATGGTGGGTGGTCCTCTCAGTGGTCGGCGGAGACGGGCTCGGGCAGGCGCGCCTCGGGGGCCGTGCGCGCCCCGGCGTCGGGGTGGGCCAGGCCGAGGTGGTCGCGCAGGGTGGTGCCCTCGTACTCCGTGCGGAACACGCCGCGCTCCTGGAGCAGCGGCACCACGGTGTCGGCGAAGGCGTCGAGACCGCCGGGGGTGATGTGCGGGACGAGGATGAATCCGTCGGACGCGTCGGCCTGGACGAAGGAGTTGATCGTCTCGGCGACGGTGGCCGGGGAGCCGACGAAGGACTGGCGGTTGCCGGTCTCGATGACGAGGTCACGGATGGACCACTTGTTCGCGGCCGCGAGCTCGCGCCACTCCCGCGCGACGGCCAGCGGATCGCGGTACATCCGCACCTGGGCGCGGCCTCGGGCGATGGTGTGCTCGCCGATGTCCGGGTCGATGTCGGGCAGCGGGCCTTCGGGGTCGTACGCGGAGAGGTCGCGGTTCCAGACGAACTCCAGGTGCTTGATCGCGGTCGCGCCGCTGACCTGCTTGCGCCGCACCTCGCGGGAGAGTTCCTCCGCATCTGCGTCCGTGTCCCCGAGGACGAAGGTCGCGGCGGGCAGGATGAGGAGCTGGTCGTGGGTGCGGCCGTGGCGGGCCAGGCGGCCCTTGACGTCCGTGTAGAACTCCTGGCCCTCCTTCAGCGTGCTGTACCGGCTGAAGATCGCGTCCGCGCCCGCCGCCGCGAACTCGCGCCCCTCCTCCGAGTCACCGGCCTGGAAGACGACCGGTCGGCCCTGCGGGCTGCGCGGGACGTTGAACTGCCCGTGGATGTCGAAGTGTTGGCCCTGGTGGACGAAGGCCCCTGCCTGGGCGTCGCGCAGGAAGGTGCCGGACTCCTGGTCGGCGACGATCTCGTCCCCGCTCCAGGAGTCGAACAACTCGTTCGCCGTGCCGAGGAATTCCTTCGCCCTGGAGTACCGCTCCTCCTGCGGGAGGAATCCGCCGCGGCGGAAGTTCTCTCCGGTGAAGGCGTCCCAGGAGGTCACCACGTTCCACGCGGCGCGCCCGCCCGACAGGTGGTCCAGGCTGGCGAACTGGCGGGCCACTTCGTAGGGCTCGTTGAAGGTGGAGTTGATGGTGCCGGTCAGGCCGAGGTGTTCGGTGACGGCGGCCAGCGCGCTCAGGACCGTGAAGGTGTCGGGCCGTCCGACGACGTCCAAGTCGTATATTTTTCCGCCCTGTTCGCGCAGCCGCAGTCCCTCGGCGAGGAACAGGAAGTCGAACTTGGCGCGTTCGGCGGTCCGCGCGAAGTGCGCGAAGGAGCTGAACTCGATGTGGCTGCCGGCCTCCGGGTCGCTCCACACGGTGGTGTTGTTGACGCCGGGGAAGTGGGCCGCGAGGTGGATCTGCTTGAGCGGCTTGTCCCGCTCGCCCTGTGTCCTGCTCATGACGGGGTTCCTTCCTTCCGGGTCAGGCGGTGGCGGAGGCAGCGGCGGCGTAACGGCTTGCGGGGCGGGTGAGGCCCAGCAGACCGCGCAGGGTGTCGGCCTCGTACGCGCGGCGGAACGCGCCGCGGCGCTGGAGCTCGGGCACCAGGCCCCGGGTGATCGCCGGGAGGTCGTGGCCGACGCCGGCGGGGCGCAGCCGGAATCCGCTCAGCCCGGCCTGATGCAACTCCTGCAGCAGGTCCGCCAGTTGGGCGGGCGTGCCCGTGAACACCCGTGCGTCGCTGGTGTACGGGTGACCGGCGAGGGCGTCCAGACGATCCCGTCGGGCCACGGCGGCGGCCGGGTCGTCGTCGAGGAACACCACCAGGTCGCCGAAGAGGTGCAGGGGCTCGTCGGAGCGCCCGGCCGCGTCCTGTTCGGCGCGGACCGCCGTGACGACGGCGCGTGCGTGCCCGGCGTCGCGCGGGGTGACGTATCCGATGTCGGCGGAACGGCCGAGCAGCCGGAACGGCGCTTCGGTCGGGGTCTCGTGGGCGAGCGCGCTGACGACGGGACGCCCCTGCGGCGGCCGGGGTGTGATCGAGGGGCCCTTGACGCTGAAGTGCTTGGACTCGAAGTCGATGTAGTGCAGCTTGTCGCGGTCGATGAAGCGGCCGGTGGCGGCGTCCCGGATCTCCGCGTCGTCCTCCCAGCTGTCCCAGAGCCGGCGCACGGCCTCGATGTGGTCGGCCGCCTCGTCGAAGAGGTCGAAGGTCAATTCCCGTACGTCCGGCCTGCCGAGGTCCTCGACGGCTTCGAGGGCGGGAAGCGTGCGGCGCCCGAAGTGCGCGGCCTCGTTGCGGCGTGCGGACACCTGCACCCGTACACCGGCGCGGCCCTCACTGACGTAGTCGAGCGTGGCGATCGCCTTGGAGATGTGGAAGGGCTCGGTGTGCGTGGCCACCACGGTCGGCACCAGCCCGATGTGGCTGGTCAGCGGGGCGACACGGGCGGCGATGAGGACGGCGTCGAGCCTGCCTCGCACCTGATCCGTGCGTCCGTCGGGCTCGGTGAAATGCGAGGACTGGAGCCCGAGCGCGTCCTCGATCGTCACGAAGTCGAGCAGGCCGCGTTCGGCCTCGGTGACGAGGTCGGCCCAGTACCGGGCGGTGAGCAACTCCCTTGGGCGGGCGTCCGGTTCTCGCCAGGCGGCCGGGTGCCAGCCCGCGCCGTCGAGCGCGACGGCGAGGTGCAGCCCGGCGGAGGGAGCGGAGGGAGCGGAAGAGGGCAGCGAAGATGAGGGTGAAGGTGATGACGACACGAAAGGTGTGCCTTCCTGATCGACCGTACGAGAACACCGGCCCCTCGGTTCCGAGGGTGCGGCGGCGGGGTGACGGGTCAGGAACGACAGAGCGCGCCGGCGACGCGCTGCAGGTCGATGTGCGGCCGGGAGTACAGATGCACCTGGCGGCTCGGGGCGATCACCGGGACGCGCGGCACGAAGGACACGGGCGACATGGACGGCGCGGACGGCGCGGACGGCTTGGGCGGCGTGGGCTCGGACGACACAGCTGACGCACGTGGCACGTCCGTCACCTCCACCCTTTCCGGCTCGGCGGGCCCCGGGGCCTCGCCGGTCTCGCGCTTGCGGAGCCCTGGATACGGGCACCGCCTGGTCCTCACCTGGAGCACCCCGCCGCGAGGGAGGGTTGCCGGTCAGCAAGCCAGGGCTTGACGCTGACGCTCATAACCTGCTCGGGACGTTACGTGAGGCCGTTGCGGTGCGCAATGCCCGTGGATCATGGGCGTGCTCACATCGCCGGACGCGCCTCGCCCTCCGTCCCCGTCAGGGACAACCGCCGGGCCACTCCTTCTGTTCCGCTCCGGCGCCAGGAGTTCCGCCCGGAGTTGCCTGGGCCTTCTTGACGGCGCCGGGCCCCCGCGCCCAGACTTCCGGGGACGGTCACGTTTTCCCGGACACAACGGGCCTCGACGGCAAGGCTGGTGGACATGACCAGGGCGGTTGGTGAGAGCGGCAGCACCCAGCGGCCCCTCCTGTCCGCGCCCCGGCCCCGCCCCCGCGTCCTGACCAGGCGTCTGCACATCGACCTGCTGCGCGTGTGCAGCGCGTCGATTCCAGCGCTCTGACGTCACGCGGAAGAGACGCCCCCGGCGCCGTGCGCACGGCCCGGTCGGCGCGCCCCCTCAGCTGTCTGGAGAGCCATGCCCGAGATCACTGCGTCGCACCGTTCCCGCACGCCTTCCCCGGAGGATTCCCGCTCCCCGAGCGGCGTCTGTCCCCCACCGATCCGCAGCCGCATCGGCGCCGCCCTGGCGGGCGGCTTCTATTCGGCCCCCCACCGCTACCACCTGTACCTCTCGGCGGAATGTCCCCGCTCCCTGCGCGTCTCGATCACGCTCGACCTCCTCGGACTCAGGGACGCGGTCACGACCACGCTCCTGACACCGGACACCGCCCCGGCGGCGCTCGACGAGCTGCACCGCTGCTACGAGGCCACCGAGCACCACTTCGACGGCCCGCTGACCGTCCCCGCACTGTGCGACCGATGGAGCGGGCACGTCGTCAGCAACCACACGCCCGACATCCTGGGCGACCTCACCGACCGCCTCGCCGCGCACGGCAACGGCCCGCTGCTCGCCCTGCGCCCACCGGCCCTGGTGACAAGGATCGACGCCTGGCACGAGCTTCTCGCCGCCCCGCTCACCCCCGCGACGCTGGACCGCCTCGACCACCGCCTGGCCTCCCACTCCTACCTCGTGGGCGACGAACTCACCTCGGCGGACGTCGACTTGTGGACAACGCTCGTCCACCGCGCCCCGGAAGCGACGGAGGCCACCTCCCCGTACCCCCACGTGCGTACCTACGTACGCCGCCTCCACGAGCACCCGGCCTTCTATGCCAACCACCCTCGCCCCTGTGGTCACCGCGCGTAGGACGTCTCCCGTGCCGTGCGCACCACCTTCCTGCCCTCCGCCGCGCTCAGCCGGCCTGCGCCCACCCAGGAATGCACGGTGGTCTCGGCGTGCTTGACCAGCGCGCTCTTGTTCCTGAAGGGAGCTGCCGACCAGATCGCGTCGAGGAGCGTCGTGCCGCCCGGGCCCGTCGGGTTGGTGACGCCGGAGTCGGTCGTGCCGAAGACCACCGTCCGTTCGGACCGCTGGAAGTAGGCGTGTGCCGGGTCCTCCGTGCCTTCGGAGAAGGGGGCGAGACGGATGCCGTCGAGCGTGTAGTGCAGTGGCCGGCCGGTGACCGGCGTGAGGGTGGGCAGCAGGTCGCCGGAGAGTGCGGCGTTGCGGTAGAGGCCGAACCGGAGGTAGGTCCTGGCGCTGTCGCGGGCCACGAGATGGACCGGTCCGTAGAACAGGGCCTGGATCTCCGGCTTGTCGAGGGTCTTCTCCACCCGCAGCCGGAAGGGGATCGAGACCCGGACGGTGTCCCCGTCGCGCCAGGTGCGGGAGACCGACAAGTAGCTCCCCGGAGCCGGATCGGCCTTCACCCTGCTGCCGTTCACGGTCACGGCGAAGCCGTCGCTCGCCCACGCCGGTACGCGCAGCCGCAGGTCGAAGGCGGCCGCGGAGCCCCGGACCGTGAGCGTCGTGCCCTGTTCCCTCGGGTAGTCGGTGGCCTGCGTGACCGTGACACCCTTCTCCCTCCAGGTCAGTGTGGAAGGGCTGTAGAGGTTGACGTACAGGGCCGATCCGTCGGCTTTCTGGAAGTAGACCGAGTCCTGGTACTTGGTGGCGCTCTCCATGCCGGTGCCCTCGCAGCAGGTCGTTCCCGCCTTGGGCGTGTAGTCGCGTACATGGCCCGGAAGCAGGCCGATGAAGTACGTGACGAGCGGCTTCTCCGCGTCGGCCTCGTCCTGCTTCGAGCCCAGGACCTGGTTGTACAGGGCCCGTTCGTAGTAGTCCATGTACGCGGGGTCCTGCTCGTGCAGGAACAGCGCCCGGCTGAGCTTGAGCAGGTTGTACGCGCAGCAGGTCTCGGCGGTGGTGTCGCTCAGTGTGCCCGCGATGACGCCGGGCGCCTTCCAGAACTCTCCGGTGCTGGTGCCCCCGATGCCGTACATGCGGGTGGGGACGACCATGCCCCAGAAGTTCTTCGCGGCGGTGAAGTAGCGCCGCTCGCCCGTCTCGTCGTACAGCCGCAGGAGTCCGGTGAAGATGGGGATGTGCTGGTTGGCGTGCAGCCCGTCGAGGATGTCGTCGCCCGCGGCGCACGCGTCGATGAGCTTGTCGAGGTCGAAGAGGCGGGCCAGAGCGAGGTGTTCGGCCTTGCCGGTGATGGCGTACAGGTCGCAGATCGCCTCGACGATGCCGCCGAACTCGCCGCTGGAGAAGATGCCCCACATGCGCTGCCGGGTGCTCGCGGGCAGTTTGGACAGGCGGGAGTGCATCCAGTCGCACAGGCCCGACGCCAGGTCGAGCGCCCGGGGGTCGTCCGTGTGGAGGTACGCGTCGAGGACGCCCCGCAGAATCTTGTGCGCGGTGTAGTACGGCGCCCACACGACGGTGTAGTCGCCGCTGGTCATCGACTCCAGGGCGATGAACTGCGTCTCGGGGTACGCCGCGAGGAACCCCGGGTGGCTCGGTCCGCCCCAGGTGCGCCGCAAGGTGGCGCGCCGCCCGCGGCCGGAGCCGTCGGCGAAGGAGGCACCACTGGTCTCGTCGAAGGCGTACGAGGCCAAGTCCCCCGCTCCGGCCGGTGACCCGGCGGCAGGCACCTCCTGAAGTCCGGCGATCTCGCCGGCGGTCAGCGCCCGCGACCAGAGGTTGACCTCGTCGAACACTCCGGCGAAGACGGGGTCGGCCGCGAAGTGGGAGCGGCCGAGCCAGTTGTTCTTCAGGGAGCCGAGGGCGGCCGGATGGAGGGTCATCGCGGTGTTCGCCGCGACCGCGGTGCCGTTGACGTAGAGCGTGCCGGTGGCGCCCCGGATCGTCACGGCCACGTGACTCCACTCGTCCAGGGCCAGCGGTGCGGTGCCGTTGATGCCCTGCTCGCCGCCCGGTCCGTTGGACGTGATGGCGAAGCGCGGGACTCCTTCCGAGGTGCGGGCGGCGAGGTAGAGGTAGCGGCTCGCGTCGTTGCCGCAGTCCAGGATGCGGGTCCAGGCGGCGTCGTGGGTCGGCTTCACCCAGGCCGAGAGGGTCACGTCCGTGGCGCCGCCGAGGACGCCGGAGGGGAGGTCGACGTACTGGCAGGAGCCGCGGACGTTCTCCGCGGCGGTGCCGAACCTGCCGGGGACGCTGAGGACGTTCGGGTCGTGGCGGAGGGCTTCCCGCACCTGTGTCAGCGCCTCAACCATGGAGCGGATCTTGTCGGCGTACGCCTTCTCGCCCGTGCTGCCGTAGGCCTGGGCGAGCATGGTGAGGAAGTGGCCGGTGTAGTGGCCCCGGAGGTTCCCGTTCGCCTCGCCGTCAAGGCCCTCCCACCCGCCGGGGGCCACCGCGCCCCGGGTGGAGAGGCCCGCGTTGGCGCGGAACACCTGGAGCAGCCGGTCCACGTCGTAGCCCCGGCCGTGGTCGAGCATCAGGGCCCGCTTGGCGGCGAAGACGCCCTTGCGCAGCGCCACGTCCTTCAGCGCGAACGGCTGCGCCGTCCAGCTCGAAGGGGTGGCGGCCCGCGCACCCGCCCGCACCACGGATCGCGGAGCCGCTCCCGCCCTGCCTGCCGCGAGGGACGGGATCACCGGCGCCGCCGCCGCGAGAGCTGCGGCACGGAGGACGGCTCGTCTGGCGGGTGCAGGGCCCATGGTGCCTCATTCCGACTCATTGATGTTCGATATACCGGACACAGTTCGGACTACCGACCAAGAAAGTAGGAGTGCGGCGAAGGGCACGTCAATGCTTCTGTCAGGATCCGACGATCAGCGGCCGACAGAGCAGGAATGACCGGCGGCCGCGGCAACAGGGCCGCGACCGCCGGGAGTTCACCAGATCCGGACGCGCTCCGCCCGGTCGAGCCAGAGACCGTCGCCCTCCGCCGTCCCGAACGCCTCGTGGAACTCGTCGAGGTTCCGGACGATGTTGGCCCGGAACTCGGGCGGCGAGTGCGGGTCGATCGTGAGGTACTGCTGCTCCTGCTCCTTGCGGCGCTTGGTGCGCCAGCAGTAGGCCCAGTTCATGAACAGCCGCTGGGAGCCGGTCGTGCCCTCGCTCGTGGGCATCGGCTCGCCGTTCAGCGCGATCTTGTACGCCGTGTGCCCGATGGTCAGGCCGCCCAGGTCGCCGATGTTCTCGCCCACCGTGAGCGAGCCGTTGACGAACTCACCGGGCAGATTGCGCGGCGAGAAGGCGTCGTACTGCTTGACCAGCGCCTTCGACTTCGCCTCGAACGCGGTCTTGTCGGCCGCGGTCCACCAGTCGTTGAGGTTGCCCGCGCCGTCGTACTGCGCGCCCTGGTCGTCGAAGCCGTGGCCGATCTCGTGGCCGATGACCGAGCCGATGCCGCCGTAGTTCTCGGCGGGGTCGGCGTCGGGCGAGAAGAACGGCTTCTGCAGGATGCCCGCGGGGAAGCAGATCTCGTTGGTGCCCGGGTTGTAGTACGCGTTGACCGTCTGCGGCAGCATGAACCACTCGTCGCGGTCGACCGGCGCGCCGATCTTGGCGAGCTGCCGATCGGACTCGAAGGCGGCCGCCGCGTGCGCGTTGCCGAGCAGGTCGTCGGTGGAGACCTCCAGGGCCGAGTAGTCGCGGAAGGTGTCCGGGTAGCCGATCTTGGGGCGGAACGTGGCGAGCTTCTCGTACGCGCGCTCCTTCGTCTCGTCCGTCATCCAGTCGAGGCGGGCGATCGACTGGCGGTAGGCCTCCAGGAGGTTGGCGACGAGGTCGTCCATCATCGCCTTGGAGCTCGGCGGGAAGTGCCGCGCCACGTACTCCTTGCCGACGGCCTCGCCGATGGAGCCCTCGACGAAGGCGACCGCCCGCTTCCACCGGGCGCGCAGCTCCGGGGTGCCGTTGAGGGTGCGGCCGTAGAACTCGAAGTTGTTCCGGACGAACGCGTCGGTGAGGTAGGGCGCGCAGGAGCGGAGGACCCGGACCATCGCCCAGTCGCGCCACTGCTCGATCGGCACCTCGTCGAGGACCGCGGAGAGGTGACGGAGGTAGGACGGCTGGCGGACGCACGTCTCGGCGATGGTGGCCTCGGAGCCGCCGAGCCCTTCGGCGAAGGCGCGCCAGTCGAAGTGCGGCGCCAGGGTGATCAGTTCGTGCAGGGTCGTGAGGTTGTAGGTCTTCTGCACGTCACGCGTCTCGGCCCGCTCCCAGTGTCCCGCGGCGAGGCGGGTCTCCAGGGCGAGGACGCTCTGTGCGGCCTCGGCGGGCGAGGCGTGCTGCCCGAGCGTGAGCAGTTCGGTGAGGTGGGCGACGTACTTCTCGCGGATCTCGGCGAACTTCTCGTCGCGGTAGTACGACTCGTCCGGCAGGCCGATTCCGCCCTGGAGGATGTTGAAGAGGTAGCGGTCGGAGTCGCGGTCGTCCGAGTCGATGTAGCTGCCGAAGAGACCGGAGCCGCCGATCCGCTCGAAGCGGCCGAGGAACGCCGCGAGCTCCCGGGTGTCCCGCAGCCCCGCGACGGCGTCGATCAGGGGCTGCGCGGGGGCGAGCCCGCGGGCGGCGATCGCCTCCTCGTCCATGAACGACGCGTACAGGGTGGCGATCTTGCGCGCGTCATCCGAGCCGGCGCCGTCCGACGCCAGCTCCTGGATGATCACCTTCACTTGTTCCTCGGCCGTGTCGACCAGCTGTACGAAGGGGCCCCAGCTGGAGCGATCCTCGGGGATTCGCTCGGTCTCCAGCCAGTGACCGTTGACGTGGCCGAACAGGTCGTCCTGCGGCCGGATCTCAGGGTTCATGCCCGCGCGGGCGTCATCCAGCATGCTCATTCACGCACCCTACGCGGACACCCCGTCCGAACACGATCGGCTTGTGGCCGCCGAGCTGCCCTCAGCCCGCGACGTACTCCCGCAGATGCTGCGCCGTCACGGTCCGCCCGTCGGTCACCAGGGACGCGGGCGTACCGGTGAACACCACCTGGCCGCCGTCGTGACCGCCGCCGGGGCCGATGTCGATGATCCAGTCGGCGTGCGCCATCACCGCCTGGTGGTGCTCGATGACGACCACCGAGTTGCCGTCGTCGACGAGCCGGTCCAGCAGCGCGAGCAGCTTGTCCACGTCGGCCAGGTGCAGTCCGGTGGTCGGCTCGTCCAGGACGTACGTCGATGACTTCTCGGCCATGTGGATGGCGAGCTTGAGCCGCTGGCGCTCGCCGCCGGAGAGGGTGTTGAGCGGCTGGCCGAGCCGCAGATAGCCGAGCCCGACATCGCTGAGGCGGCCGAGGATGGTGTGCGCCTGGCCCGAGGGGAAGAAGTCGTGCGCCTCGGCGATCGACATCCCCAGGACCTCGCTGATGTTCTTGCCGCGCAGCCGGTAGGTGAGGACCTCGGCCGTGAAGCGCTCCCCCGCGCACTCCTCGCAGACGGACGCCACGCCGGGCATCATCGCCAGGTCGGTGTAGATCAGCCCGATGCCGTTGCACTTGGGGCAGGCGCCCTCCGAGTTCGCGCTGAACAGTGCCGCCTTGACGCCGTTGGCCTTGGCGAAGGCGGTGCGGATCGGGCCGAGCAGTCCGGTGTAGGTCGCCGGGTTCGAGCGGCGCGAGCCGCGGATCGGCGACTGGTCGGCCACCACGACGCCGTCGCGCCCGGAGAGATAGCCGTGGATCAGCGAGCTCTTGCCGGAGCCCGCGACGCCGGTGACCACGGCGAGCACCCCGAGCGGTATGTCGACCTCGACGTCCTTGAGGTTGTGCAGATCGGCGCCCTTGATGGACAGCTGCCCCTTGGGCACGCGCACCTGCTCGCGCAGCCTGGCCCGGTGCTCCAGGTGCCGGCCGGTCAGCGTGCCGGAGGCGCGGAGCCCGGCCACGTCTCCGGTGAAGCAGATCTCGCCGCCCGCCGTACCGGCCCCGGGGCCGAGGTCCACCACGTGGTCGGCGATCGCGATGACCTCGGGCTTGTGCTCCACCACGAGCACCGTGTTGCCCTTGTCGCGCAGCCGCAGGAGCAGGTCGTTCATGCGGCGGATGTCGTGCGGGTGCAGGCCGATGGTCGGCTCGTCGAAGACGTACGTCACGTCGGTGATGCTGGAGCCGAGGTGGCGGACCATCTTCACGCGCTGGGCCTCGCCGCCGGAGAGCGAACCCGATGTGCGGTCCAGGCTCAGATAGCCGAGCCCGATCTCGACCAGCGATTCGAGCAGCTCGCGCAGGCCGGCGACCAGCGGGGCGACGGCGGGGTCGTCGAGCCCGCGGACGAACGCGGCCAGATCGCTGATCTGCATCGACGAGCAGTCGGCGATGTTCAGGCCGTCGATCCTCGACGACAGCGCGGCCTCGGTAAGGCGCGTGCCGTCGCAGACCGTGCAGCGGGCGAACACGACGGCGCGGTCCACGAAGGCCTTGATGTGGGACTGGAGGGAATCGCGGTCCTTGGCCAGCCAGGTCCGCTGCATCTTGGCCACCAGGCCTTCGTACGTGAAGCCGTTCGAGCCCACCTTCACCTTGACCGGCGCCTTGTGCAGGAGGTCGGCCCACTCCTGCTCGGTGAAGTCCTTGAGCTTCTTGTCGGGGTCGTGGAAGCCGGAGTTGACCATGATCTGCCAGCTCCAGGAGTCCACCGCGTAGTACGGGACGGTGATCGCGCCCTCGTTCAGCGAGAGCTCGCGGTCCACCAGCTGGTCCACGTCGACGGTGGAGGCCTCGCCGGTGCCCTCGCACTCGGGGCACATGCCTTCGGGCAGATTGAAGCTGAAGGCGCCCGACGTCCCGATGTTCGGGACGCCGAGGCGGCTGAAGATGATCCTGAGCATGGTGTACGCGTCGGTGGCGGTGCCCACCGTGGAGCGCGAGTTGGCGCCCATCCGCTCCTGGTCGACGACGATCGCCGCGCTGAGATTGCGCAGGCCGTCCACGTCGGGGCGGCCCAGGCTCGGCATGAACGACTGGATGAACGCGGTGTACGTCTCGTTGATCAGCCGCTGCGACTCGGCGGCGATGGTGCCGAAGACGAGCGAGGACTTTCCGGAGCCGGAGACGCCGGTGAAGACGGTGAGCCGCCGCTTGGGAATGTCGAGCGAGACGTCGCGCAAGTTGTTCTCGCGGGCGCCTCGCACCTGAATCACGTTGTGGCTGTCGGCGGGGGTGACCGTCACTGATGCTCCTTGGCCTGAACCGGGCGGAAGGAAAAGCGTACACCGTACCCAGTCTTCGTCTCACCCCGATTTCCGACACCAATTGCCGCCCGGGAGCGACCAGTTGGTATGGACATGACTACCGGGCCGCTTCTATGCTCCGCCTGAACTCATCGTGAGAGCGCTCTCATCACCCTGTTCCTCCCCACCTCGATGGAACGACAGAAAGGGCACTGCCATGAGACGCAGAACCGGGGTCCGCATCGCCTGCTCCTCCTTGCTCCTGATCGGCACCTGGGCGAGCGCATCGCTCACCTCCCCCGCGAGCGCAGCCCCCGATCCCGCCGCTCCCCCCGCATCCGCGAGCCTGCTCACCGCCCTCCAGGACGACCTCGGGCTCACCGCGAGCCAGGCGCGCGAGCGCCTCGCCGCCGAGAAGACCGCGACCCGCGTCGACCGCGCCGCTCGGCGGGCGGCCGGGTCGACGTACGCCGGATCGTGGTACGACGCGGACACCGAGAAGCTGACCGTCGCCACCACCAGCGCGCGCAAGGCCGACGCCCTGCGCGAGACCGGCGCCACCGTCCGCGTGGTCCGCCACAGCGCGAAGGAACTGGACGCCGCCAAGGAACGCGTCGACGCCCTGCCCGCGCCCAAGGGCGTCAGCAGTTGGCACGTGGCGCCGCGCACCAACAACGTCGTGGTGAACGTCGTCGCCGCTCAGAAGGACGACAACGATGTCCGCCGGTTCGTCGAACGGGCCCGGAAGGCGGGCCCCGTCCAGGTCGAGACGGTCGGCGAGGCGCCGAGCACCTTCGCCGCGGGGACCGTGGGCGGCGACCCGTACTACACCGGCAACGTCCGCTGTTCCATCGGCTTCTCGGTGCACGGAGGGTTCGTCACCGCGGGCCACTGCGGGCAGACGGGAGCCGCGGTGCGCGGCTGGGACAACTCGAACATCGGCAACTTCCAGGGCTCCTCGTTCCCCGGCAACGACTACGCGTACGTCAGCGTGGGCAACGGCTGGTGGACCGTCCCGGTGGTCCTCGGCTGGGGCACCGTCTCCGACCAGCTCGTGCGCGGCTCGGCCGAGGCTCCCATCGGGGCCTCGATCTGCCGCTCCGGTTCCACCACCCACTGGCACTGCGGCAAGGTGCTCGCCAAGAACGAGACCGTGAACTACAGCCAGGGCGCCGTCCACCAGATGACCAAGACCAGCGTCTGCGCCGAACCCGGCGACTCAGGCGGCTCGTTCATCAGCGGCGACCAGGCCCAGGGCGTCACGTCGGGCGGCTGGGGCAACTGCTCCGGCGGCGGCGAGACCTGGCACCAGCCGGTCAACGAGATCCTCGGGCGGTACGGCCTGACCCTGCACACCGCCTGACGGCGGCGGTGCGCGCCGGGCCCGCGGGAGGGTCCGGCGCGTACGCCGCTGCGGTGAGACCTGGCGGCTGGATGGCCCTAACCGGGTTCATCGCGCCCGCCCCGGAGGAAGGACTGCGGCTGCCACTGCAGGAACGAATGGTCCCGGAACCGCGCGTTCGGGGACGAACGGAGAACCGCGATGACAGCAAGGTCCGCCGGGGCCCGACGCCGCACCCGCATCGGCACGAGACTCCTTGCCACGGTCGCCGTGGGCGCGCTCGTCATGGGCGCCGCGCACGAGAGCGCGACCGCGGACCCCGGCGCCCCGCCCCGCGACCGGTCCCCCTTCACCGGAGTGACGGCGGATCAGGGCCCGGTGCTCGCGGTGAAGTTCGACAACGCGCGCATGGCACGGCCGCACACCGGTCTCGCGCAGGCGGACATCGTGTACGTGGAGAAGGTCGAGGGCGGCATGAGCCGCCTGATGGGGGTGTACTCCAGCCGCCTTCCCCAGTCCGTCGGCCCGGTGCGCAGCGCCCGGGAGTCCGACATCGAGCTGCTGCGGCAGTTCGGCCGCCCGGCCCTCGCCTACTCGGGGGTGCGCAGCTCGCTCAACAAGGTGCTCGGGAACTCACCGCTGTACGCCCGCTCGCACGGCCGCCTGCCTGGCGCCTACTTCCGCAGCGCCGGACGCCCCGCCCCGCACGACCTCTTCGTCCGCCCCAGGGCCGTGCTGCGCTCGGCACCGAAGGCCGACCACGCCACCGACATCGGCTTCCGCTTCGGCCCGGCCCCGGCGGGCGGTTCGCCCGCCACGCTGCGGACCGTGCGCTACGCGTCGGCCAGCCACACCTTCCGCTGGTCGTCCCAGGAGCGCCGCTGGCTCGCCTCGTTCGACGGGGTCCCGGCCCGCAGCACCTCGGGGGCGCGGCTCGGCGCGAAGACGGTCGTGATCCAGTACGTGGACATGCCCCCGTCGCGCTTCAAGGACGTCAACGGCGCGGCGACGCCGTACATCAAGACGGTCGGCAGCGGCCGGGCGACCGTCCTGCGGGGCGGCAAGGCGTACAAGACCCGCTGGCAGCGGTCGAGTCCCGAGGGCGACACGACGTTCACGCGCCCCGACGGAGAGCGCATGCCCTTCGCGTCCGGCCAGGTGTGGATGGTCTACGCGGACCGCTGAGCCGCGGCCCTCGAACAGGCGTCAGCCCGGTGACCGTGATCGGTCACCGGGCTGACGGAGGTACTCCACATACGGAGCGTCAGGTGCTCAGCCGCGTACGGACTCGAGCTCCCGGTCCTGGTCGTCCTCGCGCGCCGTGGGGAAGTCGCCGAGCTGCTTGTGCAGCTTCTCGCCCTCCACGTCGACGTTCGGCAGCGCGCGGTCCAGCCACTTCGGCAGCCACCACGCCTTCTTGCCGAGCAGGGCGAGGACGGCCGGGACGATCGCCATGCGCACGACGAAGGCGTCGAAGAGGACGGCGATGGCCAGGCCGAAGCCCATCATCTTGATCATGTCGTCGTTCTCCATGATGAAGCCGGAGAAGACGCTGATCATGATGACCGCCGCGGCGGCGACGACCCGTCCGCCGTGCGTGAAGCCGGTGACGACGGCCTCGGCGGGGCGCGCCCCGTGGACGTACGCCTCACGCATGCGCGTCACGAGGAAGACCTCGTAGTCCATCGCGAGGCCGAAGACCACACCGATCATGAAGATCGGCATCATGCTCATGATCGGGCCGGGCTGCTCCACGCCGACGATGTCGGCGAGCCATCCCCACTGGAAGACCGCGACGACGGCGCCGAGCGCGGCGGCCACCGACAGGAGGAAGCCGAGCGCCGCCTTGAGCGGTACGAGGACCGAGCGGAAGACCAGCATCAGGAGCAGGAAGGCCAGGCCGACGACGAGTCCCAGGTAGGGCAGGAGCGCGTCGTCCAGGGTCTGCGAGAAGTCGATGGTCATGGCGGTCGCGCCGGTGACCAGGACCTCGGAGCCCGTCTTGTCGCCGAGACCGTCGACCGTCGAGCGGATCTCCTTGACGACGCCCTCGGTCTTGTGGTCGCTCGGACCGGTCTTCGGTACGACGTTGAAGATCGCGGTGTCGTCGGACTTGTTGCCGCTGGCCGGAGTGACGGCGGCGACGCCGTCGATCTTGGCGATCTCCTTGCCGACGGTGTCGGCCGCGGCGGCCGCGCCCTTGTTCTTGTCGGTGTCGACGGTGACCATCAGCGGGCCGTTGAAGCCGGCGCCGAAGGACTCCGACAGCATGTCGTACGCCTTGCGCTGCGTGGTGTCCGGCGCCGACGTGCCCTCGTCGGGCAGGCCGAGCTCCAGGCTGGTGGCCGGTACGGCGACCGCACCGAGGCCCACCACGGCGAGCAGCAGGACCGGGACCGGGCGGCGCAGCACGAAGCGTGCCCAGCGCGTGCCCAGCTTCGGCTTGGCGTTCGGGTCCCGCAGCTCGCTGGCGGGCTTCTTGCGGTCCTTGCGGCGCAGCACCTTCTTGCCCGCGAAGCCGAGCAGCGCGGGGATCATGGTGAGCGCGATGAGGACGGCTATCGCGACCGTGCCGGCCGCGGCCAGGCCCATCTTGGTGAGGATCGGGATGTTGACGATCGCGAGGCCGGAGAGCGCGACGATGACGGTGAGTCCGGCGAACACCACGGCGGAACCGGCGGTGCCGGTGGCGCGGCCCGCTGCCTCCTCCGGTTCACGGCCGTCGGTGATCTCCGCCCGGTAGCGGGAGACGATGAAGAGGGCGTAGTCGATGCCGACCGCGAGGCCGATCATCATCGCGAGCGTCGAGGTCGTGCCGGAGAGGTCCAGGAGGCTGCCGAGGGCAGCGATGCCCGAGACGCCGATGCCCACGCCGATGATGGCGGTCAGGAGCGGCATGCCCGCGGCGACCATCGAGCCGAAGGTGATGATCAGGACGACCGCGGAGACCGCGATGCCGATGAGTTCGGCCGTGCCGCCCATCTCCTGCTCGGCCATGACGGCGTCGCCGCCGGTCTCGACGGTGAAGCCCGTCTTGCGGGCGTCGTCGGTGGTCTTGGTCAGCGCGTCGCGCGCCTTGTCGGTGAGTTCCTGGGCGTTGACCTTGTACGTGACGGACGCGTACGCGGTGGTGCCGTCCTTGCTGACGGCGTTGGCCTTGAAGGGGTCGGCGACCTCGGCGACCTGCGGGCCGGTGCCCAGGTTCTTGACCAGCTTCTCGACGTCGGCCTTGGGGCCGGACTCGGTCAGCTTCTCGCCCTCGGGGGCGCGGATGACGACGCGGGCGGTGGCGCCCTCGGCGCTGGCCGCGGGGAACTTCTCGTCGAGGAGGTCGAAGGCCTTCTGGGACTCCGTGCCCGGCATGGAGAAGGAGTCCTCGGGCGGTGCCGGCGCTGCCGAGGCGGAGAAGCCGACGCCGGCGAGCAGCACCACCCACATCAGTGCCACATAGCGGCGTCGCCTGAAGGCGAGGCGGCCCAGTTTGTAGAGGAACGTAGCCACGGCGAAGGGGCTCCCGTCGGTGTCGGCTGGCAGGGTGACTCCCCCCGCGGCACGATCAGCGCACGTCAGGGCGGTCAGCAGGTTTCCTCTTAATAGTCCAGGCCCGGACAGGGCCGGAAGTCAGACTCAGAGCCGGACTATCGGCCCACGGTCGCTGTAGTGCCGTGCACGCCGGGTCATCCTCGGGGAGGAGAGGTGTGGGGGATGTGTAGGACCCACACCGATCGCCCGATCACCGGAGGATTCGCCTCCGTACCTTTGGACACCTGTTCACCACAGAACAACTCGCCCTCATATCACCTCAATAGGAGAGATAAGGTGTCGAGTCAGCTCTCAGATACTTGTCATCACCATCCAGGAGAACCTTCGTGACTCTTGCCATCGCGCCGTCTGAAGCCGCCGACTCGTCCGACGCCACCTCGGTGGAGGCTCCCTCGGTGGAGACTCCCTCGGTGGACGAGCACTCCGCGGTCCCGTCGGACGACACCGCGGCGGTTCCGTCGGCCGACGTGCCCGAGCCGGTGGCCCGGGACGCCCGCGACTTCGGCGCCTACGCACGGACCGGCGGCTGGACCTTCGCCCTGAAGGTCGCGCGCAGCGTGCGCCCCGGCGGGCAGGGAGCCGACGAGACGCCGAAGGTATCGGCGAAGCAGTTCAGCGAACTGGCCGGCTGCTCGGCCGAGCGCGTCATGCGCTACTACAAAGCCTGGGACAAGGCCGCTGACGATGGCGTCGTACCCCACTTCGAGGCGCTCACGCCCGGCGAGGACATCGAACTTCCGGACTCCGACCTCTGGTTGACGTACTACGCGTCCCGCTCCAGCGCGCTCTCCCCGCGCGGCACCGCGATCACGGAGGCCGCCGAGGCCGAGGGCATCCGCCCCACCAAGGCCCTGGAGGTGGCCGAGAACCCCACCGCGCTGCGGGCCGCGATCCTCGCCGACCCCGGGACCGCCGAGGCGGCGCGGCGCGCCCTGATGGACCGGATCGAGGAGGACCCGGCGCTGCGCACCGAGCTGGTGCGCGACATCGTGCGGGCGGACGACCTCAAGAAGGCGGTCGCGGCCGAGGCCAAGGCGGGCGACCGCGTCGACTACGTCCGCCAGATCGTCGACAAGGGCCAGGTCAAGACGCCCGCGGGCCAGATGATCGACGCGCCCGCCGAGCTGAAGGAGGAGGCCGAGCGGCACCTGTCCCTCATCGACGAGCTCGAGGACGGCGAGGACTCCGGCGAGTGGGCACGCGAGGCGTACGACACCGTGAAGGACCTGGTCGCCCAGACCGTCCAGAGCGACCCGCAGCTGCGGGTGCAGGAGCGCCGTGCGAAGTTCTACAACAGCCTCCAGAAGGCGACGAAGGTCTTCGAGGAGCTGACCTTCGACGACGCCGAGGTCGACGACATCTACGAGGACGACATGCTGCTGCGCCTCGAAGAGCTCCAGAAGTCGATCGCCGCGTGCATCACGGCGCTGCAGTCGGCGACCGCGGGCGCCGCCGCACCCGCCGCACCCACGGCACCCGCCGCGCCCGCCGGGGACACCGCTCCCGCCGGGGACGCGGGGGACTCCTGGGACGGCAGCTGACGGCTGCCGGACCTCACCTCCGGGGCCCCGCCCTCCCCGTACATCCCGATGATGACCATGGCCCCGCCCGTAGCCCTGGAGTCGTACGGAATGACCCATACGCGGAGGGATTCGCCGCACCCCGCCCCGCTCGTAGCTTCTTGATCAACGTACGGAGACCGACGTACGGAGTTGATCGAGAGGTCATGGATCTATGCACGGCAAGGCATTCGCGCCGGAGTACCAAGGCGAGTTGGGCTCGGCACTCGGGGTGAACTCCTCCTACGAGGAGGTGCTGACGAAAGCGGGCCGCGCCCTCTCCCAGGCGGACACCGCCCTGGAGAGGGCGCGCGCCGCTCTCGCCCTGGCCGAGGCCAACCGGCGGCTCGGCCAGGTGGACGACGCGGGCGCCGCGTGGCGGCATAGCTACCGCAGCGCACGCGTCGCGGGGGACGCGGGGGCCATGGCGTGGGCCCTGTGGAGCGGCGGCACACTCGCCCGCCAGTGCGGCCGGCTGCGGCTCGCCCGGCGGCTTCTGACCTGGGGCGTCGCGCTGGCCGCCGACAGCGGTGAGCGGCTCGCGCACGGCTACGCGCTCGCCGGGCTCGCCGAGACCGGCCGCATCCAGGGGGACTACGCGGCGGTGGCAGCGCTCCACGAGCAGCTGCTCGAACAGGGCCGGGCGCACGGCGAGGCGCGGCACATGGTGTGGGCGATGTCCGGCATCGCCCAGATGCGGCGGAACACCGGCGACTACACCGAAGCGCTGGAACTGTTCGAGGAGTGCGTCAGGATCTCGGCCGACGCCCAGGACGCGCGGGGGCGCGCCTGGTCGCTGCGCGGGGTCGCCGACGTCCTCTCACTGCGCGGCGAGGCGGAGCGGGCGCTCGCGCTGCTCTCGGAGGCGGAGGCCATCTGCCGCACCATGGATCTGGCGAGCGCGCTCGCGTACAACCACAAGATGCGCGGCAACGTCCTGTACCGGCACGGGAGTTACGAAGCGGCCCGCGAGATGTACGCCATCGCCCTGGAGGAGTTCACTGCCATGCGGGAGCCGCGCGGCGTGGCCCTGTCCCGTCTCGGACTGGTCAAGTCGCGCGCCCGCCTCGGCCGCGACCGGAGCGAGACGCTGGCCGAACTCACCGAGCTCGAAGGGGACTTCGCGCGCATCGGGCTGCGACACGCGCGCGAGACCGCCGCCGCCTTCCGTGGTGAACTGGCCGCGGAGCCGAGCATGACCTGACGCGGGGCGTCACCCGGTGGGCGTAATGCGGATGCCCACCGTCCCGCTCGCGCCGCGCCGGAGCTTGCTGCCCAGCAGGGTGAGGCGGCCGACCAGGCCGTACTTGCGCTTGAGAAGGGTGCGGTAGCGGGCGGTCGTCTCCGCGTCGCAGATCTCGGCGGTGGCGGGGACGGACTCGCCGGTCGGGTTGCCGCGCAGGTCGCAGGGGCCGATCAGGACGTCGGCGCGGTTGCGGATCCGCTTGACCTTCCAGGAGTCCGTCACCGTCCAGATGCCCAGCGCGGCGCCGTCCTCGACGACCCAGACGGGGCTCGGCACCGGAGTGCCGTTCTTGCGGTAACTGGTGACCAGCAGGTACTTGCCGGCCCCGAGCCCCGTCTGCGCTACCTCGTCCACGTAACCGCTCCAGACTTCTTCTCGTCGCTCTTGCTGACCAAAATTCAGCCTGTGGTGCGGATGTCGCCGCCGGCTGCCGTCGGAGGAGTACACCACGGCGGGCGGCGGGTGGCCCTGAGCAGGTCGCGTACGAGGTCGAAGTCGATGTGCTCCGGCTTGCGGAAGCGCAGGCAGCCCTTGCCCATGTCGTGCGCTGCCAGGCGGTCGGCGAAGGCCTCGCGGACGTCGCCACGCATCAGGTAGAAGGAGATGTACTGCATCTGGGCGGCGAAGGCGATCTCGGCGGCGCCGTCCCGTTCGTACGCGGGCATCCCGTACGCCATGACCTCGTCGAAGCCCTTCAGCTCCGCGCGGCACAGCTCTCGCAGCCGGACCAGGGCGTCCCTGCGTCCCTCGTCCACCTCGGCCAGATACCCGGCCACGTCCTTCGCCTCGCTCCGCACCATGCCCCGAGGTTACCGAGGGCCGACGCCCTCCGCCGGGAACAGGCGTGCCTCCGGGGCCCGGACGGATCCGGACCCCGGAGGCACGGGTCGTGCGACGGTCAGGCGCCCCACGTGCCCTGGTTGACGGCGCAGTTCCAGCCGTTGCCGTGCACCTTGAACTTGACCTTGTAGGACCTGGTGTTCAGCAGGCGCGTCTTGACCCTGACCCCGAGGCTGGCCTTGCCCTTCAGGCTCTTGTCGTAGACGGAGATGGTCTTCGAGGTCTTGTGCGTGACCTTGCCGCCCTTCGCCTTCGCCGTGCCGAAGCGGACGTTCTTGACGTTGCTGACGGTGAAGGTGACCTTCTTGAAGCTCTTCGTGCTCTTGTTCTTGAGGCCGAAGTACAGGCCGTCGCCCTTCACCCAGCCGCCCGGGCCGATGTAGAACCGGGACGTGTAGACGATGTCGATCGGGCAGCCGGCGCTCTGCGCCGAGGCGACCGACGCCTTCGGCGCCTTCGGGGCGTCCGCCGCGGAGGCGGATCCGGCCAGGCCGAGCTGAGCGGCCGTGAGCGCCCCCGCCGTGGCCAGGACAGCGGCGGTCGTACGTGCGTGGTTCATCAGGCTGATGCCTTTCCCCCTGCGACCCTCTCGGGCCCAACTGTCAGAATGATGCGAAGCATGCGCACAAGGCGGTCTGCGTCCCCGTGCCGCCCGTATTTTTAGCAGGCGGACGGACATGAGGGGACATCAGGTTGTCCGAGCGCACAGCACCGTGACAAAAGCCGGACAATCACTCGGCGAAGCGGAATCCACGGCCCCTCACATCGGCGGAGGCGCCGGCGCGGGCCCCAGGGTCGTGGTGCCCAGAGCGGCCCGGTGGGCGAGGCCGGTGCGGTAGGCGTCCAGGGCAGCCTCCGTCCGTCCCGTGCGCCGGAGCAGATCGCCCAGGAGGCGGCAGAGGTCGGCCACGTCCCCGGCCGCGCCCGCGCGTTCGAGCAGCGGCAGCGCGGCGCGGTAGTGCTCCTCTGCGGCGTCCGGGTCACCGCACTCCTCGGCGATGAGGCCGAGCAGCCGGTGCGCGGCGCCCACATGCACCGCTCCGCGTCCGGCCCGCAGGGCGGGAACGTCGGTGGCCTCCGGGGTCTCCCCGGCGGACCCGGCCGACCCGGCTGCCCCCGCTGTCGTGGCGCCCGTCAGCAGGGGCCTCAGCAGCGCCTCGGCCTCACCGGCCTTGCCGCGCCGGCGCAGCACGTCCGCGAGTTCCACCTCGACCTGTTCGGCGAAGAGCGCGGCCCGCTTGGCGGTGAGCATCTCGTGCGCGGTGCGCAGTTCGCTCTCGGCGCGTTCCAGTCGGCCGTCCTGGGCGTGCACATACCCACGCATCCAGTGACAATGAGCGAGTTCGGTGCGGAGGTGCAGCTGCTGATAGAGGTCCTGGGCCTTGGCCAGCGACGCGTCGGCCTCGGCGATACGGCCCTGGGCGATGAGCGTGCGGGCCACTCCGCGGTGCATCCCGGCGAGCAGCGCCGGATCGTCCACGCGCGGCGCGAGCGCGAGGGCCAGTTCGGCGGCGTGCGCACCGCGTTCATGCGCGCCCATGTCCATGTACGGGGCGATGGAGGCCGAGTAGAGGAGGAGCAGCGCGTCGGGGTCGTGCAGTCCGGTGGCGTTGAGCTGATCGAGGGCGGTCTCCAACAGGTGACAGGCGTAGCGGAGTTCACCCGTCAGGCGGTGCGCGTTGGCGCGGCCTCGGATGGCGGGCACACGGCGGGGCAGCGGCTCGTCGGCGAGCAGCCGCTCCACCGAGGCGAAGCACTCGTGCGCGTCGTCGAGGTCGCCGGACTCCAGGAGGCACTCGCCGAGGCCGAGGAGCGCGTCGGCCCGCTCCCCCGGCAGCGCGTGCTCGACGGCTTCGGCGCACAGGGCGCGGAAGAGGGGGGCGGCATCCTCGGGGGCGCCGGTGGCCAGGGCGCGCCGCGCGTCGGTCAGGCGCAGGCGCAGCTCGGCGGCGAGGCGGGCCGGGCGTCCGGTCGCGAGCTCCTCGGGGGTGACGCCGAGGCGCTGGGCCAGGTGCCGCAGTGCGGCATCGGACGGCCTCACCTTGCCCGACTCCAGCGTGGAGACATAGGCGGGCGTATAAGCGGGCTCGGCCAACTGCCGCTGGGTGAGCCCGAGTTCCGTACGCAGCCGCAGGACGCGCCGCCCGATCACCGCAGGCCCGTCCAGCCGCGCGCCCCCAGTTCCGTTCTCCGTCATCTCTCCCTCTCCAGATCCAAGCCAAGCCCATCCAGGACTGAGGCAGAGGCACTTGGGCGTACATGGCGCGAACTCATCATTCCCACAAGCACCTTCCGCCCCGGGCATTGCCTGGCTTCCCTCCAACCCCTACATTGAACCGCGCCTTAACCTCCCTTAACCCCCCACTTATGTCGCGGACTTGCCGAACCCGCTTCCGCGCAGACTCACGGGAGTTCACCCATGCGTAGACACTCATCCCGCATGTCCTCCACGACCGGGACATCCCGCATGTCCCGGATATCCCGCAAGCGCCTCGCCGTGGCCACCGGCGTCGCCCTGGCCTCGGCGCTCGCCGCCACCGCGCCGGTCGCCGCCGACCAGGGCCAGGACGCCGGCGCCCCCGCCGCCCACGAAGCCGCCCAGGTCGAGGTCGAGTACTTCACCGGGCCGGACGGCCACCCCCGCCGGACGCAGGTCCCCGCCTCCGACCCGCTCACCAGGAAGCAGGAGTCCACGATCAAGGACGACGGCGACGTCCTGCCGATCGTGGAGGCCGGGGCGAGCGACGCCAAGGTCGACGTCGTCTTCATCGGCGACGGCTACACCGCCGCCCAGCAGGAGGACTTCCACGCCGACGTGCGCACCAAATGGAAGGAGATGGCCGCCGTCCAGCCGTACGCCGAGTACGAGGACCTCTTCAACGTCTGGGCCGTCGACGCGCACTCGCAGCAGTCCGGCGTCTCGGGCGACCCGACGAGCGACGTCCGCAAGAACACCGCCCTGGACTCGGCGTTCTTCTGCGACGGCATCGAGCGGCTGCTGTGCGTCGACACCAACAAGGTGGAGGCGTACGCGAGCAAGGCCGCCGACCCCGACCTCGTCATCGTGCTCAGCAACTCCACCAAGTACGGCGGCGCGGGCTACAACGCCATCACCTCGCCGTCCGGGTACGACGGCATCGGCACCGCGTCCTCCGACCACGCCGACTCCGACCAGGTGGCCGTCCACGAGACGGGCCACTCCTTCGGCAAGCTCGCCGACGAGTACTGGTACGACGAGAGCACCTACAGCGGCCCGGAGCCGGGCGAGTCCAACCTCACCAAGCTCAGCGCCGACGAGATGGCCGCGCAGAAGGTGAAGTGGCACCGCTGGCTCGGCCAGGAGTCACCCGACGGCGGCACCGTCGGCGCGTACGAGGGCGGCGGCTACCACGGGCACGGCCTCAACCGCCCCACCGAGGACTCGATCATGCGCACGCTGGGCCGCGAGTTCAATCTGCCCGGACGCGAGGCGATGATCGCGGGCTTCCACCAGCACGCGCCCACCCTCACCGCCGCCACCCCCACCGGCCGACAGGTGCGCGGCGGCGAGCGCATCCGCGTCGAGGCGTCGTCGCACGCACGGGTGCGCTGGTACGTCGACGGCCGCGAGGCCCGGCAGGCCCGGGACGCGAGCAGCGTGACGGCCGACGCGCTCGGTGTGCCCGACGACGGCCGCGCGCACACCGTCACGGCACGCGCCACCGACCCGAACAAGGCGGTCCGCACCCCGGAACTGCGCAAGCACCTGACCTCCTCGCTCAGCTGGCAGGTCACGCGCTGACGTGCCGCCGCGGCCGCCGTACGCACGGCGGCCGCCGCGCGGTCCCCACCCTCGTCGACTTGAAAACCGTGTTCATTTACTATGGGGGTCCGTACGGCACCGCTCGACCAAGGAGCCCCCATGGGCAACCCGCAGACAGCGGCCCCGCCGGGCGCGCCGGAGAGCCGGGCCGCCGAGCGCGGGCTGCGCAGGACGCGACAGCGCACCGCCGTGCTCGACATGCTGGGCCGCTGCCCGGACTTCGTCTCCGCGCAGGAGCTGCACGCGCTGATGGCCGCCGCCGGCAGCACGGTCGGCCTGACCACCGTCTACCGCACCCTGCGCGAGCTGGGACGCGCCGGCCTGGTCGATGTCGTACGCGACGAGGCCGGCGAGCGGCTCTACCTCCAGCGGCCCACCGACGAGCACAGCCACTACCTCATCTGCCGCTGCTGCGGCCGCAGCCAGGCGGTCGACGCGGACGTCGTAGAACGCTGGGCGGAGCGCCTGGGCAAGGCCACCGGTTTCGCCGGGCTCGAGCACACCCTCGAACTGAGCGGTGTCTGCGGCCGCTGCCAGGCCGCCGAGGACACCGCCCCGTGCCGCCAGATCCTGTCCAGGAATACTGCGGCCATGACCACACACATGACCGCACACGCGAAGGCGTCGCCGGAGGCGGCGGCGCCCGTACCGGGGTGGGTGCTGCGGGCCGCGGAGGCCACCGACGTCGAGGCCATCGCCGAGCTGCGCGCGCGGGTGATGCGCCCGGACCTGGAGCGGCTCGGCCGCTTCGACGAGCACCGGGTGCGCCAGAGACTGCGGGACGCCTTCTCGCCCCGGCACACCTCGGTCGTCGTCGCCGACGGCTCCTTCGCGGGCTGCGTCGCGCTGCGGCCGGCCGCTGACGGGGTGTGGCTCGAACACTTCTACCTCGACCCCGCCCTCCAGGGCCGGGGCCTGGGATCGGCGGTGCTGCGCGGACTGCTCGACCGGACCGACGCCGAGGGCGATCTCGTCCGCCTGAACGTCCTGCAGGGCAGCGCGGCCCGGCGCCTCTATGAGCGCCACGGTTTCCGCGTCGAGAGCGAGGACCCGATCGACGTCTACATGGTGCGGCGGCCCGGCCGACGCGACGGCGGCGGACCGGGAACCGTGCCGCACCGCTGAGCGGCCGATTGGCCCACACCCGTGACCAGGAAATGGTCCACAGGCCGGACCATTCGGCTGGCTAGCCTCTTCTCACCGCAGAAGAAACGGCCCAACGGCCGCCTAGCCAGGGAGCGTTGTGCCGATCCAGATCCTGCCGCAGGCCGGTGCGCCACGCGTGCTCGCCGCCGCCCAGCTGAGCAATTCGCTCGGCGACGGCGCCTATTACGTGACCTCGGCCCTCTACTTCACCCGCGTCATCGGCCTCTCCCCCACCCAGATCGGGCTCGCGCTCACGGTCGCCTGGGCCATCGGTTCCGTCACGGGGGTGCCGCTGGGCGCGCTCGCCGACCGGAAGGGGCCGCGCGGCACGGCGGTCCTGCTCGCCCTGGCCACCGGCGCGTCGGTCGCCTCCTTCCTGTTCATCCGCTCCTTCGTCCCGTTCCTCCTCGCGGCCTGCCTGTACGCCGTCGCCCAGTGCGGGCTGGCCGCGGCACGGCAGGCGCTGCTCGCGGGCCTGGTGACGCCCGCGGCCCGGACGGGCGTCCTGGCCCATCTCCAGTCGACGCTCAACGCAGGTCTCGCCGTCGGTGCCGCGCTCGGCGGTCTCGCCCTGTCCCTCGACACGCGCGGGGCGTATCTGGCGGTCTTCGCGCTGGACGCTGTCAGCTTCCTGCTCTGCGCGCTGGTGCTGCACCGGCTGCCCGCGGTGCCGCGGTCCGCGGCGCGGGGGAAGGGCGAGCCGCGCCTGGCCGTGCTCCGCGACCGTCCCTACGCCGTCGTCACCGCGCTCAACGCGGTCCTGCTGCTGCGGATGCCACTGCTGAGCCTCGCGATCCCGCTGTGGGTGGTGGAGCGGACGAACGCGCCGAGCTGGCTGGTCTCGGTGCTCTTCGTCCTCAACACCCTTGCGGTGATGGCCTTCCAGGTGCGCGTGGCCCGTGACGTCAGTGGACCGCGCACGGCCACGCGTGCGGTGCGGCGCTCCGGTCTCGTCATGTTCGCTTCGTGCGCGGTCTTCGCCCTCTCGGCCGCGGGGCTTCCGGTGTGGGCGACGGTGGCGGTCCTGGTGACGGCGGCGGTGCTCCAGGTCGTCGCGGAGATGCAGCAGTCCGCGGGGTCCTGGCAGATCAGCTTCGACCTGGCGCCCGCGCACCAAGTGGGCCAGTACCAGGGCTTCTTCGGCACCGGCGTGCCCGTCGCCCGTACCCTCGGCCCGCTCCTGCTCACCTCTCTCCTCGTGGTGTGGGGCGTACCTGGCTGGCTGCTGCTCGGCGGGATACTCCTCGCGGCGAGTCTTGCGACGGAGCCCGCGGTGCGCTGGGCGGCGAGGGGTATATTCATCGGCCAATCAGCGGCAGCACGGGGAGTGGGTACTCCGCACATGGGCGACGTCGTCGAGTTCGATGAGGCACTGGTCCGGTCCCTGCTCCATGAGCAGCATCCCGACCTGGCGGACCTCGACCTGCACGGGACGGTCACCGGCTGGGACAACCAACTGTGGCGCCTGGGCGACGAGCTGGCCGTCCGTCTCCCGTGCACGGAGCGTGCCCCGGACCTCCTGCGCAAGGAGCACCACTGGCTGCCCGCCCTGGCCCCGCGCCTTCCGCTCCCCGTACCGACCCCCCTGCGGATCGGTGAACCGTCCGCGCGCTTCCCCAAGACCTGGACCATCGCGTCCTGGGTCCCCGGCGAACCGGGCGACCGCGCCACGATCAGCCGCGACGACCACGCGGCCGACACGCTGGCGCGGTTCCTCAGGGCGCTCCACGTGGACGCGCCCGCCGACGCCCCGGCCAATCCGATGCGCGGCGTTCCCCTCAGCACCTTCGCGCACGACTTCGCCGCAGGCCTCCAGGCCATCGTCTCCAGCGGCGGCTACACCGGCGCCCTCACCGCCATCCAGGACGTCTGGGAGGACGCTCTCGCGGCTCCCGGCCCGGCGGGACCGCCGGTGTGGCTGCACGGTGACCTGCACCCCGCGAACGTCGTCGTCTCCGGCGGGACACTGTCCGGCGTGATCGACTTCGGTGAACTCTGCGCGGGCGACCCGGCGACCGACCTCTCGGCCGCGTGGGTGCTGCTTCCCGCTGGCGCCGCGGCACGGTTCTTCGACGCGTACGCCCGCGCCGACGAGGCGACCGTGCGGCGGGCCCGGGGCTGGGCCGTGTACCGGGCCGTGGGTCTCATCTCCATCGGCCAGGCGGGGGAACAGGGCCTTCCCGGCGGGAAGCGCACCTGGGGAGTGGCGGGCCGGGCGGCGCTCGATCGCGTGCTGGCGGACCGCTGACGTCTCGGCCCTGCACCTGACCACGGGCGGAACCGTGCCGAGCGGACCCGTGATGAGATGCACCGCATGAGTGATCACTTGCTGCGGGCCGACACGGACCTGCGGGCCCACATAGAGCAGTACTACGCCACCGTGCCGCTGCTGTTCGCCGACGCCGAGGAGTTCGGCTCCCTGCGCCTCTTCGTGCGCAAGGCGGCGGGCGCCCCCTACTACGGCGGCCCGAGCCACGCCCAGCCCACCGCTGCGGGCTCCGCGGAGGTCGCCCCCGCCGACATCGCGCTGGTGCGCGCCCGGCAGCGCGAACTCGGCGTGCCGGAGGCCTTCGAGTGGCTGGACGAAGTCGCTCCGTCCCTGCGCGCCCGCGTCGAGGCCGACGGTCTGCCGGTGACGGAGCGCCCCTTGATGGTCCTGGACCCGCACCACGCGCTGCCCGAGCAGCCCTTGCCCGACGGGGTGACGATCCGCGCCCTGGACGCCGACGACCCGGCGCTCCCGGCCGCCCTCGCCGTCCCCCGCCTCGCCTTCGCCAAGGACGGCGGCTCGGCGGGACGCGCGGAGCTGGCGGTGGCCGCCGCGGAGGTCACGGCGGACGGCACGCTCGACGCCGTGCGCCCCACTCTGCACGCAGGCCACAAGACGCTGGTCGCCGCGCTCGCCGCCGACGGCACCCCGCTGGCCGTGGGCCACTACCACCCGGCGGTCGCCACCACGGAGATCGGCGGCATCGGCACCCTGCCCATCGCGCGCCGCCAGGGCCTGGGGGCCGCCGTGGCGGGGGGACTGGCCACCCACGCCCGCGACCACGGCGTACGGACCGTCTTCCTCGCCTACGCCCAGGAGAGCGTCGCCCGCCTCTACGCCCGGCTGGGCTTCCGCCCGGCAGGCACGACCCTGCTGATCGCGAATCAGCCGGCCCGTTCCTGAGCCACCTCGACCCGGGTCGTGCGGAAGCGTGCGGCGTACGCGGAGGGCGTGGTCCCCAGGTGCCGGGCGAAGGCCCTGCGCAGCGTCTCGTCACTGCCCAGGCCGCTGCGCTCGGCCGCGTCGGTGACGCTCGCGCCGCGTTCGAGCAGCATGCGGGCGGCCTCCAGCCTGAGGGACTCCACGTACGCGGCCGGTGTGGTGCCGAGCTGGCGCGTGAAGAGCCGGGTCAGATGCCGGCCGCTCACGGCGGCCCGCCCGGCCAGGGTCGCCAGGCGGTGGTCGGCCGCCGGGTCGGCGGCGATGGCGTCCAGGACCGGGCGCAGCACCGGATGGCCGGTCGCGGGGGTGCGGGAGGCCGCGGAGAACTGGGACTGGCCGCCGGGCCGTTGCAGGAAGACCACGAGGTCGCGGGCGACCCTCCGGGCGGTGTCGGGGCCGTGGTCCTGCTCCACGAGGGCCAGGCAGACGTCGATGCCGGCGGTGACCCCGGCCGAGGTGAGCACGGGCCCGTCCTGGACGTAGATGGCATCCGCCGTGACGGTGACGTCGGGGTGCAGCCGGGCCAGCGTCGCCGCGTGCTCCCAGTGGGTCGTCGCCCTGCGCCCGCGCAGCAGACCCGCAGCGGCGAGGGCGAAGGCTCCGGTGCACACGGAGGCCACCCGCCCTGCTGTGCCCGCCAGTTGGCCCACGAGCTCGACGAGGTCGGGCCGTTCGGCGAAGGTGACGAGCTCGGCGTGGCCGGGGACGACGAGGGTGTCCGCGCCGCCCGCGTCGGCGGCCGGCAGATCGGCCGCGATCCGCAGCCCGGTGGAGGTCCTGACGTCCTGCCCGTCGGGGGTGCACACCCGCACGGTGTAGCGGCCGCCGGTGTAGCGGGCCGCGGTGGCGAAGACCTCCAAGGGGGCCGCGACGTCCAGGAGGCGCACGCCGTCGAAGGCGAGGACGCAGACGTGGTGGGGGCGGAGTCGGTCGGGTTGTGGGGGCACGGGACCACGGTAGCCGCAGGGCGTGTCCAGATGTGTGGGGTACCTGTCCATGAGGACATGGCCGTGAGGGGCGTACGTCGAGCAGGCTGATCCCGGACGGCGAAAGGCATCGCCGCCCCCACCACCTCGACTACAGGAGTCACGCCATGACCGACCACGCCTCTTCCGCCGCCGGAGTCTCCGTGCCGGACACCAAGCTGGCCGCCGCGGCCACCGAACTGGTGCGGGACACCACGAACGAGCTGATCTACCACCACTCCCGCCGCGTCTTCTGGTTCGGCAGCCTGCAGGGCGCCCGGCGGGGGCTGGGCTTCGATCCCGAACTGCTCTACATCGGCGCGATGTTCCACGACCTGGGCCTGGGCGAGCGCTTCCGTGACAGCGGCCGCCGCTTCGAGGTGGACAGCGCCGAGGAGGCCCGCGACTTCCTGCACGGTCACGGCGTACCGGAGGACAGCGTGCGCCGGGTGTGGACCGCCATCGCCCTGCACACGACCCCGGGCATCCCCGAGTTCATGGAGCCGGAGGTCGCCCTGGTCACGGCCGGAGTGGAGTACGACGTCCTGGGCATCGGCTACGACGACCTGACGGCCGAGGACCGCGCCGAGATCACCGCGCTGCACCCGCGCCCCGACTTCAAGCGGCGGATCCTGGCGGCCTTCACCGAAGGCATCGCCCCCAAGCCGGAGACCACCTTCGGCAACGTGAAGGCCGACATCCTGGAGCACTTCGTCCCCGGCTACACCCGCGGCGATTTCGTCGAGGTCATCCAGAACTCCCCCTGGGCGGAGTAGCCACGGGGGCCATGCGGGAGAGCACAGACGAGTGTCAACCGAGGGTTGACACTCCTTCGACTGTCAACCTACCGTTGACACATGACGCAGCCCGCACAGCCCACCCAGCCCATCCGTCTCGACGACCTGATCCAGGCCATCAAGAAAGCCCACCCCGAAGCCCTCGACCAGCTCTCCGACGCCGTGATCGCCGCCGATCACCTCGGTGACGTCGCCGACCATCTGATCGGCCACTTCGTGGACCAGGCGCGCCGCTCGGGCGCCTCCTGGACGGACATCGGCAAGAGCATGGGGGTCACCCGACAGGCGGCCCAGAAGCGGTTCGTGCCCAAGGACCCCGGCGAGATGTCGGACCTCGACCCCCGCCAGGGCTTCAGCCGGTTCACGCCCCGGGCCAAGAACGTGGTCATGGCCTCGCAGGAGGAGGCCCGCGCGGCGGGCAACGACCAGATCGGCGCAGGCCATCTGACGCTCGCCCTCCTGACCGAGCCGGACGCCCTCGCCGCGAAGGCGCTGGTCGCGCAGGGGAGTTCACTCGACGCGATCCGCGAGCGCGTCACCGAGGCGCTGCCGCCCGCGGTCGGCGAGGTGCCCGACCTGATCCCGTACGACGCCGGGGCGAAGAAGGTCCTCGAGCTCACCTACCGCGAGGCGCTGCGGCTCGGGCACAACTACATCGGGACCGAGCACATCCTGCTCTCCCTCCTGGAGACCGAGGGCGGCACGGGCACGCTCGCCGGCCTCGGCATCGACAAGACGGCCGCCGAAGCGAACATCACCGAGGCCCTCGACGCGATCCGTTCCTCCGTCAACCAGGCGTGACGGAGCCCGAGTCGGCCGCGCGCACCCGTGCGGCCTCCCGGACGGCCGCCACGTTCGCCTTGCCCTGCCGGGACCCCGCCAGCTTCGCCTTGATGTGGTCGCGCACGAGGATCGGTTCGTAGGCGAGCGAGTCGGCGGCGTCCAGGTGGCTCGGCAGCGTGGAGACGACCGCGTCGACGTTGCCGTCGTGGAAGTAGGCGGCGGACCGGCGCCGGACGATGCCGCCGTCCACGATCGGCGGCTTGACGCGGTGCAGGGTCGACATCCAGCGGTCGTTGGTGAGCCGGGCGGTCAGATCGCCGAGGTTGACCAGGAGCGCGCCGTCGACGGGGCACACGTCGTGCCAGGTCCCGTCGGTGCCGAGCACCTGGAGCCCGGCGACCTGGTCCGCCCACAACACCGTGACCAGACCGAAGTCGGTGTGCTCCCCCATCCCCGTCAGATCGCCGTCGAGGGTGACGGTGCCTTGCGGCAGCGCGTAGTTGTTCATGCGCAGTACGTCGATGGAGTGGTCGGTCAGCGACTCGAAGAAGTCGGACGGCTGCCCCAGGGCGTCCGCGAAGATGCGGGTCAGGGTGCGGGCCACGCGCCCGGCCCGGGCGAAGTAGCCGAGCACGGCCGGCTCGAAGCCGTCGACCTGCGCGGGCCAGACGTTGAGCCCGTAGTCGTCCTCGGAGAGGTCGAGTCCGGGGAACGAGCGGGCTTCGGTGCCGATGTTGAACGCCTCGAAGAAGTCGTTCATGCGCCCGGCGGACTCCACGCCGAGGCTCAGGCTCAGGGATTCGCTCTCGGGCGGGCTGTAGCCGCGGTTCGCCCCGGTCACGCGGTGGCTCTTCTTCACCTCCAGGGGCAGTCCGAAGAAGCCGTCCATGGCAGCGGTCAGGGCGTCCACCGTCTCGTCGGGAACGCCGTGGCCGAGGATCTGGACGAAGCCGACGCGGGCGCACGCCTCGTCCATCTCGCGGGCCACGCGGGCGCGTTCGGCCGCCGGCCCTCCGTCGACGTACGGGGTGATGTCGATGACGGGAACCTGGAAGGGCATGGGCGTCTCCTGGCGTGCGCGAGGGCTACGCCCGATTCCCTATCACGATTTCACTGCCCGGTTTCAGAGGGCACATCGGCGGAGACGATGTCCGCCTCCAGGCGCCGCAGCCGCTCCGCGTCGCAGACGCGCGGGCAGGTGCCGCAGGCCTCGGCGGCACGGATCGTGTAGTAGAGGCAGCAGCCCAGCCGGGTGCGGGTCGGGTGCCGTTCGCCGTCGCGGGTCGTCAGGTGACGGAAGGCGGCGCCGCCGGGGAAGGGTTCGACCGGGCCGGGGAGCAGGGCGTCCACCGCGCGCAGCGCCTCGTCCTCCTGGTCGAGCATGCGCCCCAGGTACCAGATCCCGGAGACGAGGTCGTCCCCGGCCATGCCCCACAAGGCCCGCTGCCCGCGCCGCAGTCGGGGCCCGATGACCGTGAGCAGCGGCTGCATGTGCGCGACGACCGCGGCGCGGAGTTCGGTGCGCAGCGACTCCTCGTCGGGGAGGGCCCGCACTCCGGTCAGGCCCGCCGCCGGGTCGTCCGGGAAGCAGGCGAAGGAGCCGGGGACGACTTCGAAGGCGCCGGTCTCCAGATGGACGCGTACGTCCTGCGGGCGGATGCGCGGCACACGCCGCTCCAGGTACCAGGCGCCGCTCATCAGCAGGGAGACCGACCAGAGGTAGCCGTGCAGGGCGCGGGACGCGGCGACGTCCGGGCGCGGGGTGTGGTCGTGTCCGGCGCGGATGCGTGCGGCCTCCGCCGCGACGAAGGCTTCCAGAGAATCGTGATGTGCCGTCAGCTCCGCCCCGGTGACCCACCCTTGGCCCGCGGTCGAGCCGGGTTGCGCCACCGTGACGGCGAGCGTCGCACAGTGCGCGGTGAGCCGCTGGTAAGTCGAGGTGAGCAGGGCGGCGGGGCTCAGGGCGGTGGCGTTCGACGCCAGGTCCGGGGCCACGGTCAGCGGCACGCGTAACTCCTTGGAAGGCAGGTCCATCGGTCGTCCGGCGGTGGACCCGTCCACCGCGAACTAGGTAAGGCTTACCTTATTTCGCTTCAACTTGCCGCATCGTGAACGGCGCGTCGCGCACCTTGCCTTCGCGAGTGATCCCACCCTCACAGCGAGTTGACATCATTAGGTATACCTAACCTAAACTCTCACCCTGTGTCCAAGATCGCTCGGGCCGTCCCGCCAGGCAGCATCTCCACACGGCGGATCCCTCTGCTCCTCGCCGGATTCGGCGCGTTGGTGCTGTGCGCCGCCCTGAGCCTGGCGCTGGGGTCGCGCCCCGTACCCCTGTCCACCGTGGCCGACGCGCTCTTCGGCGACGCCCACGGCCGGGACGCGATCGTGGTCACCGGCCTTCGCCTTCCGCGCACCGTCGTCGCGCTCGCCGTGGGCGCCGCCCTCGGCGTGGCCGGAGCCGTCGCCCAGGGCATCACCCGCAACCCGCTCGCCTCGCCGACCACCCTCGGCATCAACGCGGGCGCCGGGTTCGCGGTCGTCGTCGCGATCTACGCCCTGCATCTCACGCGCCCCGTCGAGTACTTGTGGTTCGCCTTCTTCGGAGCCGCCGCGGCCGGGATGCTCGCCCAGATGCTGGCCCGGCGCGCGGGCGACCTCGACCCGGTGCGCCTGGCGCTCGGCGGTGTCGTGCTCCAGATGGTGCTGCTCTCCTGGACCCAGGCCGTGATGCTGGCCAGCGAACGCACCCTGGACGAGGCCCGCTTCTGGCTGGCCGGCTCGCTGTCCGGGCGCACCCTTGACGTGCTCTGGCCGGTCCTTCCCACCCTCGTCATCGGCCTGGTCCTGGCGCTCGCGATCTCGCCCGCCCTCAACGCCCTCGCGCTGGGCGACGATTCGGCGCAGGCGCTCGGCGTGCCGGTGGCCAGGATCCGCGTTGCCGGCGGCATCGCGGTCGTACTGCTGGCGGGCTCGGCGGTGGCGGTCGCCGGGCCCGTCGCGTTCATCGGGCTCGCCGCCCCGCACCTGGTGCGGCTCGCGGTCGGCTCCGACCACCGGCTGCTCGTGCCGGGCTGTCTGATCGCCGGGCCGCTGCTGCTCCTGGCCGCCGATGTCCTCGGCCGGGTCGTCGTGCGCCCCTCCGAGCTCGAGGTCGGCATCGTCAGCGCCTTCCTCGGCGCACCGCTCCTGGCGGTCCTGGCCCGGAAGGTGGCCCGATGACCGTCTTCGCCGTACGTGAGGCCAAGGCCGCGCCCACCGGGGTGCGGATGCGGCAGCGGCGCCGCCTGGCGCTGCTCGCCTGCGTCGGACTCACCGTCCTCTTCGTACTCGTCACGCTCGCCCTGACCACGGGTCAGATGCCGCTGTCCGCCTCCGTCGCGCTGCGCGGCCTGGTCGGGCTCGGCGATCCGGCGGACGTGCTGGTGGTGCAGGACTTCCGGGCGCCCCGGGTGATCGCCGCACTCGTCGCCGGGGTCGGGCTCGGCGTCGCGGGCTCGCTGCTGCAACGGGTGTTCCGCAATCCGCTGGCGTCGCCCGACGTGATGGGCGTGACGGGCGGTGCCTCCTTCGGAGCCGTCGTGCTGCTCGCCACGGGGGCGTCCCAGACGCTGATCCCGGTGGCCGCGCTGGGCGGCGGACTCCTGGCCGCACTGCTCCTCGGCGTGTTCGGCTGGCGCTCGGGGATCACCGTCACCCGGCTCGTGCTCGTCGGGCTCGCCGTCCAGGCGGGCCTGGCCGCCGCGGTGAACCTCATGGTCGTCCGCTTCCCCGCCGAACTCGCGGGCTCCGCCCTCCAGTGGACCACCGGATCGCTCTACGGGCGGACGTGGACCGAGGTGTGGGCCGCAGGAGGCGCGGTGGCGCTCGCGCTCGTCGCCGCGTTCGCGCTCCAGCGGCGGCTGGCCGTACTCGACCTGGGCGACGAATCGGCGGGCGGGCTCGGCCTGAACCCGTCGGCCGCGCGGCTCCAACTCCTCGTCACCGCCATCGTGCTGGCATCGCTCGCCGCCGCGCTCACCGGGCCCGTCGCGTTCGTGGCGCTCGCTGTGCCGCACCTGGTGCGGTTCGTGGCCGGTCCGCCGACGCCGGGAACGCTGGCGCTCACCGGTCTGGCCGGGGCGGTGCTGCTGCTCGCCTCCGACCTGATCGTGCAGCACCTGCTTCCGGTGAAGGGCCTGCCCGTCGGAGTGGTCACCGCGACGCTCGGCGCCCCCTGGCTCCTTGTGCTGATGATCCGACAGAGCAGGCCCGTCGACCGGAGTGCCGCATGAACCGGAGTGCCGCATGAGCCCCACGCAGACGTCCACGCCGACGTCCCCACCGCAGCCGCCCGCCAATCAGCTCTCCACGCACGGGCTCGATCTGCGGTACGGCGACAAGGTCGTCGTCGGCGGCCTCGACGTCACGCTGCCCGGCGGCGCCGTCACCGCCATCGTCGGCCCCAACGCCTGCGGCAAGTCGACGCTGCTGCGCGGCCTGACCCGACTGCTCGCACCGGCCGGCGGCAGCGTCGCCCTGGACGGCGCGGACATCCACCGGATGGCGGCGCGGACGCTGGCCCGGCGGATGGGCCTCCTGCCGCAGCAGCCGGTGACGCCCGAGGCCATCACCGTCGAAGCCCTCGTACGCCTGGGCCGCTACCCCCACCAGACCTTCCTCAGCCCCTGGTCCAAGACCGACCAGGCGGCGGTGGACGAGGCACTCGAACGCACCGGCACCACGGAACTGCGCGACCGAAGCGTCGACCAGCTCTCCGGCGGCCAGCGCCAGCGCGCCTGGATCGCCCTCGCCCTCGCCCAGGACACCGAACTGCTGCTCCTGGACGAGCCGACCACCTTCCTGGACCTGCGGCACCAGCTCGACGTGCTCGACCTGGTCGCCGATCTGCACACCGAGGCGGACCGCACCGTGGTGATGGTGCTGCACGACCTCGGGCAGGCCGCCCGGTACGCGGACCACCTGGTCGTCCTCAAGGACGGACAGCTCGCCGCGGCCGGGGCGCCCGCCGACGTACTCGACGCGGAACTCGTCAAGGACGTGTTCGACGTCGACTGCCGGGTAATCCCCGACCCGGAGACCGGCACCCCACTGGTCGTACCGAAGGGCAGAACCGCCCGCCGCGCCACGGGCAATCCGGCCGTCCCCGCCTGATCACCCCGCCCGGCCCGTCCCCTCCCGTCCTCTCCCGTCTCCGCCCGCCCGTCCCGTTCCAACCTCCGCTCACAGCAAGGGATCCAGCCCTCATGACCACAAGAAGTCTTCCGCGCAGGCTCAGTGCCGTCCTGCTCACCGTCGTCCTCGGCACCGGCGCGCTCGCCGCGTGCGGTGACTCCGAGGAGGACGACAAGGGCAAGGCCGACTCCGCCGCCGACACCGGATTCCCGCGCACCATCAAGCACGCCATGGGCAGCACCGAGATCCCCGCACGGCCGCAGAAGGTCGTCGTCCTCGACACCGGCGAGCTGGACGACGTCACGCTGCTCGGCGTCAAGCCGGTCGGCGCGGTCTCCCCGCACTTCAAGACCGCGGGCGGCTTCCCCTCGTACCTCAAGGACAAGATCGGCGGGGTGAAGGACGTCGGCCCGATGGAGGAGCCGAACCTGGAGCTCATCGCCTCCCTCAAGCCCGACCTGATCCTGTCCTCGAAGGTCCGGCACGAGAAGGTCTACGACAAGCTCGACGCCATCGCGCCGACCGTCTTCACCGAGACCACGGGCTCCCCCTGGAAGGAGAACCTGAAGGTCCACGCCAAGGCCCTCGGCATGGAGAGCCAGGCCGACACGGCGCTGGGGAACTACGAGACGCGCGCCAAGGCCCTGGGCGACTCCATCAAGGCGAAGTACGACGGGAAGATGCCCTCGGCCTCGGTCGTCCGCTTCATCGCGGGCCCGACCCGGCTCTACCAGAAGTCCGCCTACAGCGGCATCGTCCTCGACGACATCGGCCTCACGCGCCCCGCGTCGCAGAACTCCTCCGACCCGGAGACGACGATGCTGGACGTCAGCCCCGAGCAGATCGACAAGGCCGAGGCCGACCTCATCTTCGTGACGGTGGCCGACTCCCCCGACAAGACCCAGCAGAAGGACGTCACGTCCAACCCGGTGTGGAAGGACCTGAAGGCCGTCAAGAAGGACAAGGTCTTCACCGTCCCGGACGAGACGTGGATGTCGGGCATCGGGGTCCAGGCCGCGGAGCACGTCCTTGAGGACGTGGCCAAGGCGACGGGCGTCGAGCTGCCGGCGAAGTAGGTCGGCGCAGCAGGTCTCGCGCCTTCGGGGCGGGCAGTCCACCGGCCCGCCCTCCCCGCCTCACCCCCCACACGCACCTCCGCACGCACCCGGAAGTGGACTCGCCCATGCGGCTGTACGTCCTTGCCCGCAACCCCACCGACTCGGTCACCGAAGGCTTTCTGCCCGCCGCGCGCAGGCTCGGCCTCAAGATCACCCTCCTCACGGATCAGCCGGACGCCCACCGGCACGGGTCTGCCCAGGAGACCCTCGAATCCCCGGAGACTCCGGAGATCCTGGAGTGCGACGTACGCGATTTCCGCGCCGTCATCAGCCGGATCTCCGCACACCATCCCCCCGACGCGATCTTCACCAACAGCGACCACCTCCAGACCCAGGCCGCCCTGGCCGCCGAGTACTTCGGGCTGCCCGGCAAGGACTGGCGGGTGGCCCTGCGCACCAAGGACAAGGCGCAGATGCGTCGCCATCTCGCGGCTGCGGGCGCCGACGCGGTCTGGTCGGCCGAGCTCGCCGCGGGCCAGGACGCGGCCGAACTCAGCGCGCTCGACGTGCCGTTCCCGTGCGTGGTCAAACCGCGGGAGGGCGTGGCGAGCGAGGACGTGGTGCTGGTCGAGGCGCCGGGCGACCTGGTGCGGCGGTGCGCGGAGATACAGGCGCGCCGCCCCGGGGCGGCCCTGGTCGTCGAGGAGTACCTCGCCGGGGAGCTGTGCACCCTGGAGACGCTCGGCGACGGCCGCGTCCGGCATGTCCTGGGCGGCTTCCGTACGGAGGTGTCGCCGCCGCCGTACTTCATAGAGGAGCGGCTGACGTTCGTCCCCGCGCACCCGGAGGCGGTGACCGCTCAGGTCCTGGCCCAACTGGACGTGCTGGGCGTGGGGTTCGGGGCATGCCACACCGAGTTCGTGGTGGCTGAGGGACGGGCGCGGCTCATCGAGGTCAACTACCGCGCCATCGGCGACCAGTGCGACCTGATCCTCGCCCAGCTCCTGGACATACCGCTCTTCGAGCACATCCTCCGTACGCATCTGGGCGAGCCGCTCCCCACGGACCTGGGCGCGCGAACGGACGGCCGGGCACGGCTGGACTATCCGTGCGCGCAGAGAGCCGGAACGCTGACGGCCGCGCCGGGCGCGACCGAAGTGACGGTGGGCGGGGTACGGCTGACGTACCGCCCTCTGCGCGAGATCGGCGAGCATCACGAACTCCACGGCACCAACCGCGACTTCCTGGGCGTGGTCCGCGCCACCGGCACCGAACAGGCGGCGGTGGACCGGGCCGTGGCGGACTTCCTCGCCGAGAACCACTGGGAGATCACGCCGTGACGCGGTTGACGGGCGGGACGCCTCCGACGGCCGACGGTGGGAACGTCGGCACGGGCTCGGGCTCGGGCTCGGGCTCCGGCTTGGGCTTGGGCGTCGAGGGTGAGCTCCTGTTACGCGTACTGAGCGCGCTCCTGCGCGAGGACGTGGCGGGGTGGCGCACCCGAAGCAGTGCGGTCCGCCACCCGGACGGCCTGTGGCTGAGGCTGCCGGTGACGGGAGCGGCCGTGGCGCAGCGGAATGCCTCCGCGCCGACTGAAGCCGCCCCCAGGCTGCCCGCACCCCGGCCCGGCGAGGGCGCGGGCGGGAGCGGCGGGGGCGACCTGCCGATGGCGGTTCCGCCGGGCGTGGTGGCAGTGGTGGGAGGTGACCGTGCGGACACGGGCGGGAGCAGCCCTCATGCCCTGCCGACAGCGAACCCACCCGTCACGTCACCCGGAAGCTCCACAAGCACCGACGACACCGCCACCGCCGCGCCCCGTCCCGGCACCGGCCCGGATGCGGGCGGCTCGGGGGTGGCGGCCCCGAGCGGTGGCGTGCGTCCGGCACCGGCGCGGGACGGGAGTGTCATCGGGGCCGTGTCCGGCTCGTGCGGGCGTCCCGGCGACGCCCTGCTCATGCCTGTCCGACCGGACGGCTATCAAGGGACGTACGCCGCCCGGCTTCCCCTGTTGCGGTGGGAGTCCGACGGGGGCGAACTCGCCGACGCGGGCAGCATCCTGTCCGCGCTGCGTGATCTCGCCGACCCCGTCGACCGTGGCGGCTTCGATGCCTTCGCGGCGGAGTGCGCGCAGACGCTCGACGCCATGCGACTGCATGCCGGGACGAGGGGCGAGGCGGAGCGCCTGCTCACCGAGCGGTACGGCGGGGACCCCGCCGCCTGGTCCGGGCTCGCGGGTGGGCTCGGCCATGACACGCTCGCCGCGCGTGCGGACCATCCGGTGTATCCGACCTCGCGCGGTCGCTCCGGGCTCTCCGTCGCCCACCTGCGCGCTTACGCACCCGAGTTCCACCCCACTTTCGCGCTGCGCCAGCTCGTCCTGCCCCGCGATGCCGTCACCGTCGGCGGTGACGTCGGCGACTGGCTTGCACCCCGCGAGGCGGGCGTACCCGAACTCGAAGGGAGTCATCTCGTACTCCCCGTACACCCGTTGACCGCGGGCGCAACCCTGCGCGACGCGCTGCGGGAAGCGGGGCTCGAGGGGCGGGCCCAGCTGCTCGACCGGCCCGGGCCCGACGTCGTGCCCACCCTCTCGATGCGCACCGTAGCCCTCGCCTCGCACCCCGCGCAGCACCTCAAACTCCCGCTCGCCACCGCCACCTTGGGCCTGCGCAACCGGCGCACCATCAAGCCGGGCACCCTCGTCGACGGCGCTGCCGGGCAACGGCTGGTCGAAGCCGTCATCGCCCGCGAACCCCGGTTCCAGGGGGTGATCCTGCACGCGGACGAGACCCGCTACGCCCACGCCGGGCACCAACTCGTCGCCGCCCTCCTGCGCCGCTACCCCGCCGGCCTCGACGGCGCCGCGGTCGTGCCGATGGCCGCGCTCCTGTGCCCGGCACCCGGCGGTGACCGGCTCCTGATCGACCGCCTGGCCGACCGCTTCTACGGCGGCGACCCCCTCGCCCTCCTGGACGCCACGCTCACCCTCCTCTTCGACTGGCAGACCACCCTCTTCGCCTACGGAGTGGCCCTGGAATCGCACCAGCAGAACATCTCGCTGGTGATGGACGAGGAAGCCCTGGGCGGCCCCACTCGGCTGCGGCTGTTGTTCAAGGACAACGACGGGCCGCGCGTCAATCTCGCCCGCCTGCGTGACGTCATGGGTCAACAGGCGCCCGAAGCAGCTGAGTTCGACGACGCGCGGATCTTCGTCGACGGGGATCGGCCCGTGCTCGACGTGTTCACCACCATCACCCTCCACCTCTGCGCGGGCTCCTACGCCTTCGGGCTCGCCCGGCACGGCCACGCGCCCCTGGAGCGGCTGCTCCGGCTCGTGCGCGCCCGGCTCGCCGAGGCCGTCGAGCGCCTCGGCACGGGCCCCGGCGAGCCGGGCGCGCTGCTGCGGGCGCACGTCCTGGACGCGGCGGAGCTGCCCGTCAAGGCGATGGTCACCGCGGGCACCCTGCTCTCCAAGGAGCGCTCCGGGGCCGCCGACATCAACAAGCACTACACGACAGGGCCCAATTACCTGCGGCAGACGGGGAATTCATGATGGCCACCGCATCGTCGGCGCACGCCCTTACGGAGGGCCCGACCGTGGGCTCGGGATTCGGGCGCCGCCAGGTCCACGCCGTCGCCGCCTGCTACTTCGTCGCGTCCTTCGCCGCGCTCGGTCTGCCCCCGTACCTCACCGCGATCCTCCCCGAACTGGGCGACACCGGCGCCCGCTGGGCCGGCCTCCTGTACGTCGTCCCGACCGTCTTCGGCGCGCTCGGCGCCCCCCTGTGGGGCCGCGCCGCCGACCGCTTCGGCCGAAAACGGCTGCTCCTGCGGGCCCAACTCGGCCTCGCCGTCTCCTTCTTGCTCGCCGGCTGGGCCGACTCCCTCGGCGCGTTCGTCACGGCACTGGTGCTGCAGGGCATCCTCGGCGGCACGTTCGCCGCGTCCAACGGCTATCTCGCCGCCGCGCTGACCGGTTCGGGCCTGTCCAAGGCGCTCACCCTGATGCAGGGTGCCGCACGGGCGGCGCTCGTGCTGGCACCCATCGTCGTCGGCTCACTGACCCCGTGGATCTCGCCGCACCGCCAGTACGCCCTGCTGGCCGTCCTGCCGCTGGCCGCGGCCGCGATGCTCGCCGCCCTGCCGGAACCCACGGCGGCGCTCTGCGATGCGGCGCCGACCGCGGTGCCGGACGCCGCCGTGCCGCTCGCCCCGCTCCGGGCGCTCTACGCCTTCGAGTTCGCCTTCGTCTTCTCCACCGTCATCTCCTTCCCGTATCTGATCGCGCTGGTCGAGGACCGAATACCCGGTGTATCGCCGGTCGTGTCCGGCGCGCTGTTCGCCCTGCCGCACCTGTGCTATCTCCTCTTCGCACTGCGGGTGCACCAGGCCGTCGAGCGCCGCCCCATGCAGGGGATCGCCGCCGGGTTCGCTCTGATCGCGCTCGGTCTGGCCGCGCACGGCGCCGCCGACTCGCTCACCGCCTTCACCGGCGTACGACTGCTGCTCGGCGCGGGCCTCACCCTCGGCCTCGTCAGCCTGTCCGTGCTGGCCGCCGAGTGCGCCCACGGCAGACCCCCCGGAGGGATGTTCGGCACGCTGGAGCTCGTCTCCAAAGGGGGCGCGGTCGCCGCCGGTCTCGCGGCAGCGGCCGGCAACAGCCTCCTCGGCCTGCCCGCGCCCCTCCTGACCGGTACCGCGATCGCCCTGGTCGCCCTGGCCGCCGCCACCCTTCCCGCCCTGTTCCGCCGCTCGCCCCGCATCCGCTGGAGCCGTTGATGTCCTTGCCGACCGGCACGTTCTCCACCCCGTCCTGGGCGCCCGCCCAGTCCGCCGCCCTCATCGCGGGCGCCCCCGTCGCGGGCGCCGCGCCCACCCGTCTGCCCAGCGCCGACCACGCGGTGACGCACACCCTCCTCAACTGTCTGCTGCGCGAGGTCTCGGGGCCCGAGCACCAGACCGCCGTCGTCGACGGCGAGCTCCTGCTCCGGCTGCCGCGCCGCGGAGTCCTCCTGCGCGTCGCGCTGCGCCGCGCATCCCTGCTGGGCGCCCATCGCTTCACCGGCCCGGTGACCGAACAGCGTGACGGGGCCTGGGTGGAGGTGGACTGGCCGCGCCTTGCCGAGTACACGCACGCCGAGCTCTCGCTGCGTACGGGCGTGCGCAACGAGGAGTTCCTGGAGCAGATCGCCTCCAGCCACGAAGGCGTCAGCGCCGCGATCGCCGCCGACCGTCCGGCGACCTCCACCGCATCGGCCCCGAAGTGGCTCGCGCACTACCTCGCGTCCGAGCAGTCCCTGCTGTTCGGCCACCGCTTCCACCCCACCCCCAAGGCCCGCGGCGGCGACCTCGCCGACTGGTCCGCGTACGCCCCCGAGACCGCCGCCTCCTTCCCGCTGCGCCACCTCGCCGTACGGGAGCACCTGATCGCCGAGGAGTCGGCGCGGCCGGGCGCCACGGCCCCGCTCGACCGCCTCGGGACCGTGCCGGACGGCTACCGTCTCCTGCCCGTGCACCCCTGGCAGTACGACCTGCTGCGGGAGCACCCGGGGCTGCGCGCCGCCCTGGACCGCCGGGACGTCGTCGACCTGGGTCCCGGCGGCTCCCCCTTCGCGGCCACCGCGTCCGTGCGCACCCTGTACGACGGTGAGACCTTCCTGAAGTTCAGCCTGAACGTCCGCATCACCAACTGCCTGCGCAAGAACGCCAGTTACGAACTGTCGGGCGCCGTCGCCCTCACCCGCGTACTCGAAAGCACCCTGGACGACCTGGCCGCCCGCTTCCCGGGCAGCGCCGTGCTCCGCGAGCCCGCCTACCGCAGCCTGGCGCTCCCGGGTCCCGACGGCCGTCCCGACCTCGCCCTGCTGGAAGGCTTCGGGGTCATCGTCCGCGAAGGCCTGGCCGGACGGCTCCTTCCCGGCACGACGCCGCTGCTGGCCGCCGCCGTGGCGGACGAGTACCCGACGGGCCCCGGCCACATCTCCCGCCTCCTTGCGGGGGCGGGGCCGCAGCGGGCGCTGGAGTGGTGGCGTACGTATCTGCGGCTCCTGCTGCCGCCGGTGCTCGCCGCCTACTTCGACCACGGCCTGGTGCTCGAACCGCATCTGCAGAACGTCCTGATCTGCGTCGACGACGACGGCATGCCCGCCCAGGTCCTCTTCCGCGACCTGGAGGGCACCAAGCTCCTCCCCGAGCGTCACGCCCAGACCCTGGCCGCGCTCCCGCCCGAGGTCGCGGACCCGATGACGTACGACGCGCAGCGCGGCTGGGACCGCGTGGTCTACTGCCTCCTGGTCAACCACGTCGCCGAACTGCTCGCCGCGCTCGCCGACCTCCACCCGCACACCGAGCCCGCCCTGTGGTCCCACGTCCGCGCCACCGTGCAGGAGTTCGCCGACACGTACGGCTGCCCGCCCCGGCTCAGCGCCCTGCTCGCCGGAGTGCCGCTGCCCGCCAAGGCCAACCTGCTCACCCGCTGGGAGCGCAAGGCCGACCGGGACGCGGGGTACGTCCGTCTCACCTCCCCCTTTCCGCTCGCCGAGCACGTACGGGACCTGGGTGCCCGCACCGACACACCTTGGAGCACCGCCGGATGACCGCCCCCACTCCCGCCGTACGTGACCACGCTCTCGGCCTGGCCTCGGACCGACTGCCCGCCTATCTCTACGACGTGACGGCCTTGGAGGCGCATGCCGCCGCCGTGCGTGCCGCGCTGCCCCGGCAGGTCGAGCTCTACTACGCCGCCAAGGCCAATCCGGAGCCGGAGATCCTGACCGCGCTCGGCCCGCACGTGGACGGCTACGAAGTCTCCTCGGGCGGTGAACTCGCCCATGTGGCCAAGGCGGTGGCGGGGCGCCCGCTGGCCTTCGGCGGCCCCGGCAAGACGCCGGACGAGATCACGGCCGCCCTGGAACTCGGCGTGGAGCGCTTCCATGTGGAGAGCGCGTACGAGCTGGGGATGCTGGCCGCGATCGCCGCCCGCGTCACGCCGCACACCCGCGTCGGCGTCCTGCTCCGGTTCAATCTCGACCTCAACGCCGAGTCGTTGGCGGGCAGTTCCCTCGCGATGGGCGGGCGCCCCACTCCGTTCGGCATCGACCCGGCCGAGGCGGACTCCGTGGTCGCCCGGTTCACCGACGGCGGCCTCCCCCAGCTGCATCTGCTCGGCGTGCACGCCCATCTGGCCAGCGGCCTGGACGCGCAGCGGCAGCTGGCGGTCGCCGAGTCCATCGTGACCTGGTCGCAGGCGCTGGCACGGCGGCACGGCATCCGGCTGACGGAGGTGAACGTCGGCGGCGGGATGAGCGTGGACTACGCCGACCCCGAAGCCCACTTCGACTGGGCCGCGTACGGCGACGGCCTGGCCCGGCTCTGCGCGGCGCACCCTGAACTGACGCTCCGCATCGAGCCGGGAAGGGCGCTGACCGCGTACTGCGGCTGGTACGCCACCGAGGTCCTGGACGTGAAGCAGAGCCACGGCGAGGAGTTCGCCGTCGTGCGCGGCGGCACCCACCATCTGCGCACCCCCGCGGCCAAGGGCCACGACCAGCCCTGCACCGTGATTCCGGCGCGCGAGCCGTGGCCGCATCCCTGGCCGCGGTCCGAGGCGCGGCAGGAGCGGGTGACGTTCGCGGGGCAGCTGTGCACCCCGAAGGATGTCCTGTCCCGGCGGGTGGCGGTGGCGGGGCTGCGGGCCGGGGACCGGGTGGTGTTCGCGATGGCGGGTGCGTACGCGTGGAACATCTCGCACCACGACTTCCTGATGCACCCGAGGCCGGGCTTCCACTTCCTCTGACCGCATGCCGTCCCGACCTGCTCCCAGCCCTCTAGTACCCCTGGGACCACCGCACGACGTTGCGCAGCGGCTCCCCGCCGGCCAGCCGCCGCCAGTTGTCCGCGAACAGGTCGATGATCCGCTCCGTCTCGTCGCGCGAGCCGCCCGCGGTGTGCTGGGTGAGGATGACGTTCGGGCAGCTCCACAGCGGGTGCCCGGCGGGCAGCGGCTCCTCGCGTGTGACGTCGAGGACCGCGCCGCCGAGGCGGCCGGACGCGAGGGCGGTGACCAGGGCCTCCTCGTCCGCGAGGGTGCCGCGGCCGGCGTTCACGAAGACCGCGCCGGGGCGCAGCCGGTCGATGCGGCGCCGGTCGAAGAGGTCGGCGGTCTCGGACGTGCCCGGCAGGAGGCCCACGACGATGTCGAACTCGGGGAGCCTGGCGTCGAGTTCCTCGCGGGTGGCGATGTCGCCGCGGCTCCGTGCGAAGTGCGCGACGGAGCAGCCGAAGGGCGCGAGGAGGTCGGCCAGGCGCAGGGCGATGGACCCCTTGCCCAGGATCAGGACGTTCGCGTCGCCCAGGAGCCGGAGGCCGGGCCGTACGTCGAGCTTCGACCAGGACTCCCTGGCGCGGAGTCCGGCCAGCACGTCGATGCCGCGGTAGAGCGCGAGGATGCCCGCGAGGCAGGTCTGCGCGACCGGCTCGGCGAAGAGCCCGCCGAGGTTGGTGACGGTGAGGCGCCGGCCCAGGGTCGGCCAGTCGAGGCCGGTGTAGCGGTCGATGCCGACGGACGCGAGCTGTAACCAGCGCAGCTGCCGCGCCCTCTCCACCCAGTCCGCCCTCGGGTTGCCGATGGCGATGTGGGAGTCGGCGAGGACACGCGCGTCGTCGGCCGACTGCGAGTCCGGTTCGGCGAACCAGACCTGGCCCGGCGCGACGGCCCGCAGCCGCTCCTGTTCGGCGGTGTCGAGCGCCAGCTCCACGTACAGGACGGCGTCCGACGGCAGGTCGGCCCGGTCGAGGGCCTGCTGAGCGTGTGGTGCACGGACCATTCCTGATACCCCCGTGGTACGGAAAGCGCTGGTGAACGCACGTTCACCGAACTTAGGGCTTGCGCTCCACGGGGGTCAACAGCGATCCGCCCGCCGGTTCAGGCGCCGGTCGTGGAGCCGGGCCTGACGATCATGAGGACGGTGACGGTAGCCCAGAGGAGGTTGAACACGCCGGTGTACATGGCGAGTTGGGCGCCGGTGCGCTCCCGCACGGCCACCACGCCCGCCCCGTCGGCCAGTTCACCGCGTACGCCGTCGCCTCCTGCCCCGGTCACCGCGTCGAGCGCCGCCTCCTGACGCGGCAGGACGAGGATGATGAGCACCACGGCCGCGGCCATCGTGAGGACGATCGAGGCGATCAGCCAGGCGCTGCCGAGCACGCCCAGGCTGGCGGCAGTCGCGAATCCGGTGATGGGGACGGCGACGCCGACGAACGCGTACACCGAGCAGATGCGCTGGAGCAGCCGCAGCGACGCGAGGGCCGACGCGTCCGACGGGTCGGCCTGTGCGCGGCGCAGGGCCGGGGGGAACATGCTGGCGGCGACGGTGACCGGGCCCACGGCGAGAATGGCGGCCAGCACATGCAGCGTCAGGAAGAACTTGGTCACGGCGGGGCCCTCGGGATTCGAAGAACGGGGGATCTGGCGGCTCCCGATCGGGACCCGGCCGCCGAGATTAGCCAGCGCATCCGCCCGCCGACCAGTGGCATTAGTGACAGGCTTCGCACAGATACCGCCATCGCCTGCCCCGGCCGGTCGCCAGCAGCCTCTCGGCAGGTCGATGGGGCACGACCGGGCCTCATCTGCCGCGCACGCGCTTGGCGGGACGGCTGCTGTGTCGTACGTTGCCGCCATGCACACCGTGGCCGTCCTGGCGCTGGACACCGTCGTCCCGTTCGACCTGTCCACCCCCATCGAGGTCTTCGGCCGCACCCGACTGCCGGGCGGACGGGCCGGCTACCGGGTGCGGGTCTGCGCCGCCGCGCCGCGGATCGACGCCGGTCTGTTCACGCTCCAGGCGCCGTGGGGCCTGGAGGGGCTCGCGGACGCGGACACGATCATCGTGCCCGGCGTCGCCGACGTGTCCCGGCCGGTCCCCGACGCGGTGCTCGACGCGCTGCGGAAGGCGGCGGCCGACGGCACGCGGATCGCCTCCATCTGCGCGGGCACCTTCACGCTCGCCGCGGCCGGTCTCCTGTCCGGGCTCCGCGCCACCACGCACTGGATGGCCGCGGCGAGCCTCGCCGAACGCCATCCCGACATCGACGTCGACCCGGACGTGCTCTACGTCGACAACGGGCAGATCCTGACGTCCGCCGGCGCGGCAGCCGGGCTCGACCTGTGCCTGCACCTGATCCGCAGGGACTACGGCTCCGCCGTCGCCGCGGACGCGGCCCGTCTCTCGGTGATGCCCCTGGAACGCGAGGGCGGCCAGGCGCAGTTCATCGTCGCCGAGGCGCCGCCCACACCGCAGGGATCGGAGCTCGAACCGCTCCTGCGCTGGCTTGAGGAGAACGCCGGGCGCGAGCTCACCCTGGAGGACATCGCGAGCCGTGCGGGCATGAGCACCCGCACCCTGCTGCGCCGCTTCCGGGAGCAGACGGGCAGCACACCGTTGCAGTGGCTGCACCGCACGCGGATCCGGCAGGCCCAGCACCTGCTCGAAACGACGGGGCACTCCGTCGAGCGCATCGCCGTCCAGGTCGGCTTCGGCTCGCCCACCGCCTTCCGCGACCGCTTCAAGCGCGTGGCCGGCGTCAGCCCGCAGGCCTACCGCAGGGCGTTCCAATAGGCCAGGGACCCGGGTGAGGCTCAGGCCTTCCGTGCCTCGACGAGGCACCAGTGGGGGCTGCCGTCGGCGCGGCGGCCGAATGCCTCCAGGGGGTGCAGCCGCACCGTGAACCCGGCCCCGCGCAGGTCGTCGAGCACACCGCGCAGCGGGAAGGTCCGGTAGTACATGACGAACGGCGGACGCCACAGCTGGTTCCGCACCCGCATCGCCACGTCGAAACCGAGCAGCGCCCAGTACAGCGGCGAGGTCATGCGCTGCGGCGCGCCGACGGGGAAGGCGAAGACGCCGCCGGGCCGCAGCGCCCCGTGCACCTCGGCGAACAGCTGCGGCCGCTCGGCGGGCAGGAAGTGTCCGAACGCCCCGAAGCTCACCGCCAGGTCGAAGGCCTCGGTGAAGGGCAGGGCACGGGCGTCGGCCCGCACCCACTGCACCGCGGGCCCGCCGTCCCGACGGGCGACGGCGGCCCGGGCCTGGGCCAGCATCCCGGCGCTGAAGTCGACGCCGGTGACCCGCTCCCGGCACAGCGGCAGCAGCGTCTCGACGCCCGCGCCGGTGCCGCAGCAGACATCGAGCCCCGCGTCGAACGGCCCCAGGCCGCCCAGCGTGTCGGCGACCGCGTCGAGCATCCGGTCGGGCGTGCGGAAGGGGGTGTGATCGAACTTCGGGGCCAGCAGGTCGTAGCCGTCCTCGATGGAGGAGAGCGCCTGCACGGTCAGTTCGCGGAGCGTGGGTCCCTGGGAGGTGAACACCGTCCCCACCCTAGTCAGCGGCGTCCCACCCCGGTCGGCGGCGGGCGGCAAGGGCTCGACCATGGACAAACCTGGGCATATCTTGGTAATGACGGCGACTCGGAAGATAGGGGGGTCGTCATGGTCGAAGAGCTGCTCACAGCAGGGGCCGCGGTGGCGGCCGCGGGATTCGTGTACGTGGCGACGGCGGCGCGCGTGGTCAAGCAGTACGAGCGGGGCGTGGTGTTCCGCCTGGGCCGGCTGCGGGAGGAGATCCGCCAGCCGGGATTCACCATGATCGTCCCCGGCGTGGACCGGCTGAACAAGGTGAACATGCAGATCGTGACGCTGCCGGTACCGGCGCAGGACGGCATCACCCGGGACAACGTCACGGTGCGCGTGGACGCCGTCATCTACTTCAAGGTGATCGACGCGGCGGACGCGGTGATCAAGGTGGAGGACTACCGCTTCGCGGTCTCGCAGATGGCGCAGACGTCGCTGCGTTCGATCATCGGCAAGAGCGACCTGGACGATCTGCTCTCCAACCGCGAAAAACTCAACCAGGGCCTGGAGCTGATGATCGACTCCCCTGCCATGGGCTGGGGCGTGCAGATCGACCGGGTGGAGATCAAGGACGTGTCGCTCCCGGAGACGATGAAACGCTCGATGGCCCGGCAGGCCGAGGCCGACCGCGAGCGGCGGGCCCGCGTGATCAACGCGGACGCCGAGCTGCAGGCCTCCAAGAAGCTGGCCGAGGCCGCGCACGAGATGGCGGACGAGCCCGCCGCACTCCAGCTGCGGCTCCTTCAGACGGTGGTGGCGGTCGCCGCGGAGAAGAACTCCACCCTCGTCCTGCCCTTCCCCGTGGAGCTGCTGCGCTTCCTGGAGAAGGCTCAGCAGGCACAGACGATGTCACCCGCACCACCCGCCCCCGCGGCGGAGCAGATCCCGGAACGGCCCGCGGCGGCGTAGGCATGGTCCCAGCCGTTCGGGCCTGAACCAGCTTCGCGGGAGTTGTCGGACAGGTGCGGATCATCGGCCTTTGACCAGCGTGCACAGGGCGCGGGCCGGGGCGGCCGAGGAGACGCGCGACCGCTGTCATGGCCGGTTACCGCCAGGAGGTCTATCGGGTTGAGCCATGGGTCAGGTAGACGTATCGCCACCGTAGACCCGCCACTCAGCACGAGGAGGCATGCCTCATGACCGGTGCCCGAACCACCACCCCGGCAGGCAAGACCCGGTTCGACGACATCTACGACGAGCCCGACCCCCGCGCCTACTTCCGTACGCTGGCCCCCCTGGAGTACGAGATACCGCACCAGGCTCAGGACGTCTTCCGGGACACGCTCGCCCAGCGGTCGGCGGAGCGCGGCACCCACCTCCCCGTCACGGTCCTCGACCTCTGCTGCTCCTACGGGATCAACGCGGCGCTGCTCAACCACGACCTCACGCTCGCGGACCTGTACGCGCACTACACCAGCGCGGAGACCGCCGCCCTCACCCGCGGCGAACTCATCGAGTCCGACAAGGAGTTCTACGCATCGCGGCGGCGGGCGGACGCGGTCCCGGTCATCGGCCTCGATACGGCCGAGAACGCGACCCGCTACGCCTTGGAGGTGGGGCTGCTCGACGAGGCCTATGCGGAGAACCTGGAGCGGCACCCGCCCAGCGCCGGGCTGCGCGATGCGGTGGGGCGCGTCGGCCTGATCACCGTCACCGGAGGCATCGGCTACATCACCCACCACACCTTCGACGCGCTTCTCGACGCGACGCGCGTCCCGGTGTGGGTGAGCGCGTTCGTCCTGCGTACGGTGCCCTTCAAGGAGATCCTGGCCGTCCTGGACGCCCATGGCCTCGACACCGAGACCGATCCCGAACGGACCTATCCGCAGCGGCTGTTCAGTGACCCCACCGAGCAGAGCAACGCGGTGGACCAGGTACTCAAGGCCGGCGACGACCCCACGGGCCTGGAGGCGGAGGGCCGCTACTACACACGCCTCTACCAGTCACGGCCCCGGTCGGCGTAAGCCCTGACGGACGCGGTGCGGGGCATGGTTGCCCCACGCCCCGCACCGTCCGCCGCACCGTCCGCCGCCCCGACACGGACCGGCTCGACTCAGCTGGTGAAGAACTCGCTGACCTGCTCCGCGAACTGCTGCGGGCTCGCCTCGTGCACCGAGTGCCCGACCGGGATCGTGATCAGCTGGGTGTCGGGGATCTCCGTGGCCATGTCGGGGATGCGCTCCTGCGGCATGCTGCTGTCCGCGCCGCCCGCCACGATCAGGGTCGGTGCGACGATCTCGCCGAGCCGCTCGGCCCACTCCGGGTCGGGGTCGAAGATCTGGGCGCGGACCGCGGGGGACACGGGCCAGTCGAAGTCGAGGGCGCCCTCGGGGCGCGGGGCCTCGACCATGTCGCGCGGGTAGGGCGGCGGCGTCTCCTCCAGGACGAGGCGCTCGACGCGGTCCGGGTGCTCCTGAGCGAGCAGGTACGCCACCACCCCGCCCATGGAGTGGCCCACCACGCCCACGCGGTCGAGGCCGAGCTCGTCGAGGAAGCCGAGCACGTCGTCGCGCATCAGCTCGACCGAGTACTCGTCCGGCCAGTCGCTCTCCCCGTGCCCGCGCAGATCGAGGGCGTACACCCGCCACTCCTGGCCGAGCAGCTGTCCGACCTGCTCCCAGCTCGCCGAGGAATCGCCGAGCCCGTGCAGCAGCACGACGGGCGCTCCGTACGAGTCGCCCCAGGTCCGATAGGCCAGGCGTACGTCGCCCACATCCACCACTGCGTGATCGTTCATACCCCTGACGCTACAGCGCGTTGCGCGACCCATTGAGCAGTGGCCTAGACCCATGCTAGAAAGCGCTTGCTCTTCGCGTGGCTCCCGAGCCCCTTCCGCCTCTCTCCTCCCCTCCCCTCTCTCGTGCTCCCCTCCCCCACCACCATCGGAGACCCCATGCACTCTCCTTGGTCCCGCCGCGCCTTCCTGTTCACCACCGGCGGCTCCGCGCTCGCCCTGACGGCCTCGGGCGCGCTGCCCTCCGACGAGGCGGCAGCGGCCCCGGCACCGGCGGCCGACGCGTACGAGACGCTGCGCACCAAGTGGCGCACCTTGATCCTCGGCGAGGGCTTCTCCCCCACCGCCGAGCCCTTCAAGAGCCGACTCGCCGAACTCGGCGCCACCGCGAGAGAGTTGCGCTCCACCATGGCCCCCGCCACGGGCTCCCTGTGGCCGGACGCCTCGTACGCCGATCCGGATCCGGACACCGACCAGGAGTCCTACGGCTACTCGGCGAACGTGGTGACCGGTTACAGCAGGCTCAACACCATGGCCCAGGCCTACCGGCAGGAGGGCACGGGCCTGACCGGCGACGCGGGCCTCAAGGCCGACATCCTCACCGGCCTCGACCATCTCCACACGCAGGTCTACAACGAGAACCAGGCGCGGTTCGGCAACTGGTACAGCTGGCAGATAGGCGCCCCGCAGCACCTCCTCGACGTCTGCGTGCTGATGTACGACCACCTGTCGGCGACCCAAGTGGCCAACTACTGCCAGGCCGTGGACCACTTCGTGCCCGACTCGGCGGTCGGCAGCTACACCGGCACGAGCACCGGCGCGAACCGCGTCGACCTGTGCCGCGTGCTCGCGCTGCGCGGGGTCGTCGGCGCCGACTCCGCGAAGATCGCGCTGGCCAGGGACGCCCTCTCCCCCGTCTTCCCGTACGTGAGCACCGGCGACGGCCTCTACACCGACGGCTCGTTCATCCAGCACACCACCGTGCCCTACACGGGGTCGTACGGATCGGTGATGCTCGGCGGCCTCGGCATGCTCTTCTCCCTGCTGCGCGGATCGAGTTGGGAGGTCACGGACGCCAAGAAGCAGATCGTCTTCGACGCCGTGGAGAAGGCGTGGGCCCCGTTCATCTTCAACGGCCTCGTCATGGACGGTGTGGCGGGCCGGGCCATCAGCCGCGGGCTCTCCGCATCCGACGCGAAGAAGATCCAGGCCGACGACCACCGGCGCGGGCATCCCATCATGTCCGCCGTCGTACTCCTCGGCCAGGGCGCGAGCGCGGCCGAGAACGCGCGCTGGCGCGGCCTGGTCAAGGGCTGGATGCGGCGGGACTACTACAGCCCGCCGCTGGGCGACTCCTCGCTCGGCCTGACAAGTCTGGCCCGTCTCGCAGGGGTCGAGGCCGACGCGTCGGTGACCGCGATCGCCGAACCCACCGGTCACCGCCTGTTTCCCAACATGGCCCGCGCCACGCACCGGCGCCCCGGCTGGGCGGCCTCGATCAGCATGGCCGATCCTCGCATCACGTACTACGAGACGGGCAACGGCGAGAATCTGCGGGGCTGGCACACCGGCTCCGGAATGCTCTATTGGTGGGGCGACACCTACGCCAACGGGCAGTACAGCGACGCCTTCTGGCCCACCGTCGACCCCTACCGGCTGCCCGGCATCACGGCCTCGCGCAAGGCGCTCGCGGACGCGGCGGGCGGCGACTGGGGTGCGTCGATGCCGGACGTGAAGTGGGTGGGCGGCGCCAGTGACGGCCAACGGGCCTCCATCGGGCAGTACGTGAAGGGCCTGCAGAGCACTCTGCGCGCGAAGAAGTCGTGGTTCTGCCTGGACGACGCGATCGTCTGCCTGGGCGCGGGCATCGTCTGCACGGACGGCGCGGCGGTCGAGACGACCGTCGAGAACCGCAACCTCGGCCCCACGGGCACCGCACCCTTCCAGGTGGACGGCGCCGCCAAGCCCACCGGCGCCCCCTGGTCGGCGACCCTCACGGGCGCCAAGTGGGCGCACATCGGGGGCCACGGCGGCTACGTCTTCCCCGGCGGAGCGACGGTGAAGGCGCTGCGCGAGGAGCGCTCCGGCAAGTGGAGCGACATCAACAAGGGCGGCACCACGACCGCGATCGCCCGCACGTACCTCACGCTGTACGTCGACCACGGCACCGCCCCGACGAACGGGACGTACGCCTACGCCCTGATGCCCGGCGCGAGCGCGGCGCAGACGGCGGCCAGGTCGGCGGAGACCGGCTGGCTCCAGGTGCCGGCCAACTCCGACAGCCAGCAGGGGGTCTCCGTTCCCTCCCTCGGATTCACCGGGGCCAACTTCTGGTTCGGCGGCACGGTGGGCAAGCTCACCGCGAGCGCGCCCTGCTCCGTGCAGATCAGCGAGAAGAGCGACGGCACCGCGGTCGTCTGCGTGAGTGACCCGATGCGCGCGCAGACCTCCCTGACCCTCACCTGGAACCGCGCCGTGTCCGCGGTGACGGCCAAACCCGCCACGGTCACGTCGGCGGTCACCGGCGCCTCCCTGAAGCTGACCTTCGGGGATCTCAGCGGCACGAAGGGGATGACACAGAGGATCACCGTCAGGCTCGGCTGAGGCGGGGGCCGGTGCTCGGTCGCCGCGGCTCCGGAGCCCTTAGCACCGATGCTTTCCGGTCGACCATCGATTCCGGTAGAAAATCAGATCAATTGTTTTCGCAGGTCAAGCGGTTGTTCTTGCTTGCACCATCGCTTCCGGTCCACATGTTGGACACCCTTCGCGCGCCCTCCCCTGCCTCCCCCGCCCATCCTGAGCTGCCCGAACAGCCGCCCGGCGACCGCTCAGCGGACACATGCATCCGGAAATCGACCATACATTTGGAGCTCACTCTCCGCACCGGCAAGACTCCCGTCTGCAACCAGCAACACACCCGCAACAAAGGAGACTTGACGTGCGTTTCTTCCTCAAGACGGTGGGCGCCACCGCTGTCGTGGCCGCCTGCGTGATGTCCGGAACCGCTGGCACGGCGCAGGCCCAGCCGCAGGCCGCCTCCGCGAGCCTCTACGCGCCCTCGTCGCTGGTCATGGCGGTCGGCCAGGGCGAAGAGGCGGACACCGCGATCATGCAGCGCGCCGTGACCCTGAACTGTTCGCCCAAGGCCTCGGGGACCCACCCCTCGGCGTCCGCCGCCTGCGCCGAACTGCGCGCGGTCGACGCCCAGTTCGCGCAGCTGGTCGGCACGTCGTCCGGCATGGCCTGTACGAAGGAATGGAAGCCCGTCGTGGTCACCGTCGACGGCGTGTGGCAGGGCAGGCGAGTCGCGTGGTCGCAGAGCTTCGGCAACGACTGCGAGATGCGGGCGAGCCTCTCCGAAGGCGCGGCCCTCACGTTCTGATCGCCATCTGCCGCGCAACCGGCGGTAATTGAGTGGACGCGACCTCGGCCCCGACGGTGGGATGAGGCCTCGACATCCACGACAGCGCCTTGGACGACGCCCTGAGCGATGTCCAAGGCGCTTTGCATGACCGGGGGTTGCCCATGCCATCAGAAGGACCCGACGAGGACCACGAGCCCGATCGCGATCCGACCATCGACACGGACCTGGTCCGCCGGTTGCTAGCGGCGCAGTTCCCCCGGTGGGCGGACCTGCCGCTCACGCCGGTCCCGCTGTCCGGCATGGACAACGCCACGTACCGGCTCGGCGACGACCTGTCCGTACGGTTGCCGCGCTACCGCCGGTGGGTCGGGCAGGTGGAGGCGGAGCAGCGGTGGCTGCCGTGGCTCGCCCCGCGGCTGCCGCTCGCCGTACCGGAGCCGCTGGGCAGGGGCGAGCCCGGTGAGGGCTACCCCTTCCCCTGGTCGGTGTACCGGTGGCTGGAGGGCGAGACGGCCACCACCGACTCGCTCGCCGATCCGCTCGGGGCGGCGGCCGACCTCGCCGGGTTCGTCACCGCCCTGCGCAGGATCGACCCCACGGGCGGCCCGGGCCCCCGGCTCAGCAACGCCTTCCGCGGCGCACGCGTGGGCACCGAGTGCGACTCCCTGTTCGCCGACTCCCTCGTCCGGTCCAAGATCGCGAAGCTGAGGGTGGCGGGGCTCGTCGACAGCGACGCGGTGACGGCCGTGTGGGACGCGGCCCTCGCGGCACCCGCGTGGGACGGTCCGCCGACGTGGGTCCACGGCGACCTCGCGACCGGCAACCTCCTGGCCGTCGACGGTCGCCTGAGCGCCGTCATCGACTTCGGGACGCTGGCCGTGGGCGACCCCGCGGTCGACCTGCTGCCCGCCTGGCTGTTCCTGCCGGACGAGGCCCGCGGCGCCTTCCGCGCGGCGGTCGGCGTCGACGACGCAACGTGGGCGCGGGGCCGCGGGATCGCTCTCGCGGGCTCGCTGCCCGTCCCGGACGACCCGTTCTTCGACGATCCGGCGCGGGTGACGGCGGCGCTGCGGCACCTCGACGCGATCATCTCCGACCACTGACCGGCATCGCCCGGCGAAAGGCACCGGGCGGCCACCGCGACCGGGCAGGTCCTTCGCCCCCCCCTGTCGATCCGACCGGTCGCCGTTCGTATGGACAGTGAGAGGCCGGCACGAGACCGGCGACGGGTGCGATTCACCAGGGAGAAGCAGCCATGAACCAGTACTTGATCAGCGTCTACCAGCCCGACGGCGGCGTACCGGCTCCGGAGGTCCTCGAGCCGATCATGCGTGCCGTCGAAGCGGTGAACGCCGAGCTCAGGGAGGCGGGCGCCTGGGTGTTCGCCGGTGGTCTCTTCCCGTCGAGCACGGCGACCGTCCTGCGCGTCAAGGACAGCGAGGTGCTCACGACCGACGGCCCGTACGTCGAGGGCAAGGAGCATCTCGGCGGGTTCACCGTCATCCGGGCGGCCGATCTGGACGAGGCGCTCGCATGGGGGCGCAAGGTGGCCCGCGCCATCACACTGCCCGTCGAGGTCAGGCCCCTTCAGCACGGAACCTGCTAGTGGCGACGGGCTCCCCGGAGGTCACCTCCGAGGTGATCGAGCGGGTCTTCCGTGCGGAGTACGGGCGCGCGGTGGCCGTCCTGGTCCGTGTCTTCGGCGACATCGACATCGCCGAGGAGGCGGTCCAGGAAGCGTTCACCACGGCGGTGCGGCGATGGCCGTCCGCCGGCCTGCCGCCGAGCCCCGCGGGCTGGATCATCACCACCGCCCGCAACCGCGCGATCGACCGCCTCCGCAGGGAGGCGTCCCGCGACGACCGGCACGCGCGGGCCGCGCTGCTGCACGCCCAGGAGCCACCGGCCGGGGAGGGACCCGTGCGCGACGACCGACTGCGTCTGATCTTCACCTGCTGCCATCCCGCGCTCGCCCCCGCCGCGCGGATCGCCCTCACGCTGCGTCTCCTGGGCGGGCTGACCACCACGGAGATCGCCCGCGCCTTCCTGGTGCCGGAGCCGACGATGGCCCAGCGGATCGTGCGGGCCAAGGGGAAGATCCGCGACGCGCACATCCCGTACCGGATCCCCCACGAAGCCGACCTGCCGGAACGGCTCCGCGCGGTCCTCGCCGTGGTCTACCTCGTCTTCAACGAGGGGCACACGGCCAGCGCGGGTGACGCGCTCGTCCGCGACGACCTCTGCGCGGAGGCCGTCCGCCTGGGGCGGCTCCTGACCGAGCTGATGCCCGACGAGCCGGAGGCCGTGGGCCTGCTCGCGCTGATGCTGCTCTCCGAGTCCCGGCGCGCGGCCAGGACCACCGCGGACGGCGGGCTCGTCCTCCTCGCCGACCAGGACCGTGACCGGTGGGACCGCGCCCTGATCGCCGAGGGCCAGGAGCTCGTCCGCCGCTGCCTGCGCCGCGATCGGCCGGGGCCCTACCAGATCCAGGCCGCGATCAACGCCGTGCACAGCGACGCGCCGACCGCGGCCGCCACCGACTGGGGCCAGATCCTCCAGCTGTACGACCAGCTCCTTGCCGTGGCCCCGAGCCCGGTCGCCGCCCTCAACCGCGCCGTCGCGGTGGCCGAAGTCAAGGGCCCCGCCCAGGCGTTGCCCCTGGTCGACGAGCTCGCCCTGGACGGCTACCACCTCTTCCACGCCATCCGCGCCGACCTGCTGCGCCGCCTGGGCCGCACGGCCGAGGCGGCACGCGCGTACGACGCCGCACTCACCCGCACGGAGAACGCCACCGAACGATCCTTCTTGCTCGCCCGCCGCCAGAACCTGCCCGAGGCGTGAGCCGAGACTCACGTGGTCGTGGCCCCGGGCCCGGCGGCGAGACCGCTGTCGGCGATGACGCGCTCGACCGTCTCGCGCACGGTGCTGGTCTCGGGGACGATCCGCTCGATGCCCCCGGGGAGGCGATCGCCCTCGCGATACCAGTCGCGTAGGTCGCGGTCGCTGAATTCGGCCGCCTGCGGGCGGGTCGCGTGGCGGCGCAGTGTCTCCGCCAGGGGCACGTCCAGGTAGTAGCAGAAGGCACGGTCCGCGTGGTCCTCGTACAGGGACCGGAGCATGTCGCCGTACCGGGACGCGGTGAGGATGCCCTCGACCACCGTGTGGAAGCCGTGGGCCAGTGAATAGCGCGCGATGGTGTCGATCAGCCCGATGTTGGCCGCGCCCGCGATGTCGTGCTCGCGCAGGATGTCCCGGCGCACCGCGTCCTGCCCGACGACGGCCAGGCCCCGGCCACAGCGGTCCCGCAGCTGCCGGGCCACGGTGGACTTGCCCGAGCCGGAGTTGCCGCGCAGCACGATCAGGCGGGGTGGTTCCTCCGTCACCGTGGGCCGCCCAGCCTCTCCAGGACCCGGGCGTGCAGCAACTCGTACTCCTCGCGGAGGCGGCGGATCTGGGGTGGGCGGGGGATGACGACGCCCCCGGTGACGATCTCCTGCGGGGTGAACTGCTCGCGGGTGAGGTCGACTTCCAAGCCCATGCCCAGGCGGTTCCACCAGTGGTGGTCGGTCCACTCGTCGGCCACGCGCACCTCGCCCCGTATCAGCTCGCCGCTTAGCAGGTCCTGGAGGACCAGCGCGATGACGCCGCACTGGCCTCGGGCCGGGTTGTCCGGGGGCCGGGCGCGGGAGGAGTCCGACGGGTAGGTGTCAGGTCCCCAACTGGCGCGCACGGCCTTCTCGATGTCGGTGAGGCGAGGCGGGTTCATGGCCGGAATCCTCGCAGCCACCACTGACAACCCCGCCCGCGCTCACCCGCACGCCCTGCCCACGCGCCCCTCGGCTACGCTGCGTGCCGCGTCGGCCCGCTCAGGGAGTCGTCCATGAACCCGCCGAGGGAGTCGTCCATGACCGCGGTCCACGCCCAGGAGATCGGCACCGCCCGCCTGATCCTCGTACCTCTGCGGGTCGAGCACGCCGACGAGATGGCCGACGTGCTCGCCGATCCCGCCCTGCACACCTTCATCGGCGGCTCTCCGGACGATCCGCGGGCCCTGCGCGCCCGCTACCGGCGGATGACCGCGGGCTCCCCCGACCCGGCGGTCTCCTGGTGCAACTGGGTGCTGCGGCTGCGCGACGAGGACCGCCTGGCCGGGACGGTGCAGGCGACGGTCGGCCCCGCCGCCGACGGCGGCGCCGCGCTGGTCGCGGAGATCGCCTGGGTCGTGGGGACTCCCTGGCAGGGGCGGGGCATCGCGGTCGAGGCGGCCCGCGGCCTGGTCGACTGGCTCGCGGGGCAGCCGGACGTGCGCGGCATCATCGCCCATGTCCACCCCGACCACCGGGCATCGGCCGCCGTCGCCACCGCCGCGGGGCTGACCCCCACGGACGAGCGGCAGGACGGCGAAGTCAAGTGGCAGCGCTCCTTGGAGCGTTGAGCCCGCATGAGGGGCGCGGGCGACGCCTCAGCGTCGGCCGTGGAACGTACGGCGCAGGTCGCCCACCCAGCCCTCGGGGATCTCCCACGGGATGAAGTGGCCGCCGCTCTCGTGCGCGTTGAGGTTCACGTGCCGGTACCAGTCGGCCCGGTCACCGGCGAGCCAGTTCTGGATCCGCTCCTCGGTGGTGGTGACTCCGGGCGGGTTCTCGTGGCCGACGAAGGTGAGGCCGGTGGGGGCCTCGACGACCGGATGCCGGTCGTGCGAGGGCGTCCACGGGTAGCGGTTGGCGTTGGCGTAGTAGCGCACCGACGTGCCGATGGTGTTGTTCACCCAGAAGATCATGGCGTGCGTGAGGAGATCGTCCTTGGAGAAGACGCTCTCCACGTCGCCGCGGTTGTCGCTCCACTTGTCCCAGCGCTCCAAAATCCAGGCGAGCAGTCCGACCGGTGAGTCGCTGAGCCCGTAGGAGAGGGTGCTGGGACCCAGGACGTGGACGGCCAGGTGGGCGGCGAAGCGCCGTTCCAGGGAGAGCAGTTGGCGGTGGGCGGGCTCGGGCAGGCCCTCGGGGATCGGCCGGCCGCCACTGAGGTCCCAGCCCCGGTCACCGTTGAAGAAATCGAGCTTCTGGCCGGAGCCGATGTGGATGCCGTGCAGCTCGTCGGCGTACTTGTGGCCGAGCTGACCGGCGACGAGGGCGCCGATGTCGCAGCCCCCGGCGGCGTACTTCTCGTGGCCGAGCGTGTCGGTCATCAAGGTGTGCCAGAGGTCGGCGACCTTCCAGAAGTTCATGTCGGGGTGGTCCGCCAGCGGGGCGGAGAAGCCGAAGCCGGGCAGCGAGGGGACGATGACGTCGAACGCGTCGGCCGGGTCGCCGCCGTACGCGGCGGGATCGGCGAGCGGGTCGACGACCTTGGACCAGTGCCAGAAGGTCCAGGGCCAGCCGTGCGTGAGGATGAGCGGGGTGGGGGCGGGGCCGACGCCGGGCCTGCGCATGAAGTGCACGGGCACGCCGTCGACGCTCACCCGGTAGTGCTCGTAGGAGTTGATGGCCGCTTCGGCCTTGCGCCAGTCGTAGTGGTGCAGCCAGTACTCGGCCAGCTCCTGGAGGTAGCCGCGGCGCACTCCGTAGTACCCGTCGTCGTTGCCCGTGTCGTCGGGCCACCTCGTCAGCCGCAGCCGCGTCCTGAGGTCGTCGAGTACCGCGTCGGGGACGTGGATCGGCTCGGGTGTCAACGGGAAGCGCGCTGCGGCTGACATGAGGTTCCTTCCGAAAGGTCCCGGCCACCGGCGGTCGCCCGCCGGTGGCCGACGGATCAGTACGGGCGGTCGCCCGCGATCGCGACACGTTCGGCCACGCGACGGTGCGGGGCGTAGTCGTCGACCGCGTAGTGCTGGGTGGAGCGGTTGTCCCAGAAGGCGACGTCACCGGCCTGCCAGTGGAATCGCACCTGGTACTCGGGGACCTGGGCCTGGCGGACCAGGTAGCTCAGCAGCCGGTCGCTCTCCGCCCGCTCCATGCCCACGATGTGCGTGGTGAAGGAGGTGTTGACGAAGAGCATCTTGCGCCCGGTCTCCGGGTGCCTGCGCACGACGGGGTGGGTGACCGGCGGGAACTGCTCCTGGAGCGGGATCAGCTTCTCGGGCCCGTAGAAGCGGGCGAAGCCGGGGATGAAGTCGTGCACCGCGCGAGCCCCCTCGATGCGTGCCTTCACCTCGTCGGGGAGGTTGTCGTACGCGGCCGCCATGTCCGCCCACATCGTGTCGCCGCCCACCGGCGGCACCTCGCGCAGCTGGAGGACGGCGCCGAGCGCGGGGCGCTCGCGGAAGGTGACGTCGGCGTGCCAGACGTTCTCGTACGTGGGGGTGGCGCTGCCGCCCTTGTCGAACCGGACGACGTCGTCGGCCGACCCTCGCGCGAGCAGCGGATTGGTCTCCAACTCGCCCCAGTTCAGGGCGAAGGCGCGCTGCTGCTCGGAGGTGATCTTGGCGCCCCGGAAGAAGAGCACCTTCCACTCCAGAAGGGCGCGGCCCAGCTCCTCGCGCAGCGCGGGAGTGAGCGGCCGCGCGAGGTCGACGCCACGGATCTCGGCGCCGATGAGCCTCCCCTGGGGGACGACGTCGATCAGTTCGTACGGGCGCTCTTCCCAGCCCTCGGGTACGCGGCGCAGGGTTCGGCGGCCTTCGTACATGCCGTCGGCGGGTACGCGGGCCTCGCGGAGCGTGGGAGAGGCGACGGGAGCAGCGGAGGAAACGGCAGGGGAAACCACGGCCATGGTGATCCTTCAGTGGCGAGTGAGCGGGTGGCGGTACGGAGACGGAACTCCGTGGTGGCTGGAGACGCATCCCCGGGCAGCTAGCGACCCGATCGCTCGCACCCGCACCGCCACGGGACCCCGAAGGTCCTCACGGCGGCGGTCAGGTGCTGGATCATGCACGCCATTGTGTATGGCTATGCCTTGCGGAGCAAACCCCCGTACTCGTAGATCCCCTTGCTCTGCTCGGTGGCGCCCAGGTAGGGGGCCAGGTCCTCGTGGACCGGGGCGAGCGGGGGCTGGTCGGCGTCGGGGCGCCAGTCGACCAGGTTCACCAGGCCGGGCTCGACCGGCTCCAGGCCGTCCAGGAACGCGTCGAGCTCGGCGGGGGTGCGGGTCTGCCAGGGGACGCCGCCGCCGGAGATGTGCGCGCTCATCGCGGCGCCGCGCGCCGGGTCGTCGGCGACGACCTGCGAGAGGCCCAGGTAGCTGCCGGGCGCCGCCCGGTCGATGATCGTGCGCAGGACGCGGCGGGGGCCGTCGGCGTCGGTGAGGTGGTGCACCACCGAGAGGAAGAGCACCGCGACCGGCTCGTCGAAGTCGATGAGGCGGGTCATGTCGGGGTGGCCGAGGATGGCGTCCTGGTCGCGCATGTCGCCGTTGATGACGGTGGTGGTGGAGTCGTCGGCGAGCAGCGCTCTGCCGTGCGCGAGGACGATCGGGTCGATGTCGACGTAGACGACGCGGGTGTCGGGTGCGAAGCGCCGTGCGACCTGGTGGACGTTGTCGTCGGTCGGCAGGCCGCAGCCCATGTCGATGAACTGGCGGATGCCCGCCCGGGTCAGATGGCGCACGACCCGGAAGAGGAACTCGCGGTTCTGCCGGGCGATGTCGACGCACTCGGGGAAGTCGGGCAGCGTCCGCAGCAGGAAGTCGCGGTCGACCGCGTAGTTGTCCTTGCCGCCGAGCATCCAGCCGTAGGCGCGTGCCGACGTCGGCACGTCGAAGGGTATGGACATCGTCTCGGGCTGGTCGTCTGCGGCCACCACGCGTTCTCCACCTCTCCCAGAGGGACATGGGTTGCTCGGTCGCGGCGACACTATCCGGTGGCGTTCGGCCGGGCGCACCCGGGACCGGATCACCAACAGGCTTGCCGATAAAGGCGGTTGAGTGCCTCACACCACCGCCTGCATCCGGCGTGCGATCCGGGCGTGGTCCCGCAGCGCGTCCGCGAGACCGGGCAGGACGGGCTCGCCCCGGTCCACCAGGACGCGGCCCGCCACGACCGTGGTCCACGCCCGTGCGGGCCCGCAGCGCAGCCAGGCCTCCACGGGATCGCTCAACGCCCCGGCCAGCGCGACCTCATGGAGGTCCCAGACGACGAGGTCGGCGCAGGCACCGGGGCGCAGATGCCCCAACTCGTCCGCGCGGCCCAGGCATTGGGCGGAGCCGCGGGTCGCCATGTCGAGTGCGTCGCGCGCTGTCATCGCGGTGGGTCCGCCGCGGTAGCGGCCCAGGAGCAGCGCGGCGCGGGTCTCCATCCACAGCGACGCGTGGTCGGTCGACGCGGAGCCGTCGCAGCCGATGCCGACCGGCAGGCCGAGCTCGCGCATCTCGCGTACGCGGGCGGTACCGCCGCCGATGAGCATGTTCGAGCTGGGGCAGTGTGCGACGCCGACTCCGGCGGCGGCCAGGCGCCGCAGTTCGCCGTCGTCGGGGTGGATGCAGTGCGCGACCCAGGTCCGGTCGCTCATCCAGCCCGCGTCCTCGAAGTACTCGACAGGGCGACAGCCGTAGACCTCTTGGCAGTAGGTGTCCTCGTCGGGGTCCTCCGCGAGGTGGGTGTGCAGGCGTACGTCGTGGCGCTCGGCGAGCTCGGCGGTCGCCGTCATCAGCTCCTTGGTGACGGAGAAGGGCGAGCAGGGCGCGAGCGCGACGCGCACGAGCGCGCCGGGTGCCGGGTCGTGGTGGGCCGCGATCAGCCGCTCGCTGTCGGCGAGGACCTCCTCGTCGGTCTGGGTGACGCTGCGCGGCGGCAGGCCTCCGTCGTCCACGGAGCGCGTCATGGAGCCGCGGGTGGCGTGGAAGCGGAAGCCGATGTCGCGGGCGGCCCTGATCTCGGCGTCGATCAGGTACGGGCGGGGATGGACGTAGAGGTGGTCCATCGAGGTCGTGCAGCCGCCCATGAGGAGTTCGGCCATGCCGACGTACGCCGAGACGTGGACGGCTTCCTCGTCGAGCGCGGCCCACAGCGGGTACAGGGTGGTCAGCCAGTCGAAGAGGGAGCCGTTGACGGCGGGCGCGTAGGAGCGGGTGAGGTTCTGGTAGATGTGATGGTGCGTGTTGACCAGACCGGGGGTGACGAGGCGCCCGCCCGCGGAGACGGTCCGCCGGGCCTCGGGCTCGCCGCCGGGGCCGCCGACGGCGCTGACCCGGCCGTCGGTGAGCGCGACCCAGCCTCCGGGCAGTTCGCGCTCGCCGTCCACGACGAGCAGTGAGGCGTCCTTCACAAGGAGATCAGGAAGAGCGGGGGTGACGTCCGGGTTGTGCGGGACGTGGGGACGGGGATCGTGGGGCACAGTGAACCTCCGGCAGAGGGGCGCTACTTGACCGACCAGTCGCGTGGCCCACTCGTGCGCCGCGCCACCGGGGCACCCGCCCGCCGCCGAGGCGGCCACATGCCGCATGATCGAGGCATCGGGCGTTGTGCACCAGCGGTTCCGTCCCATCGGCGAGAACACCACCCGTACGCGAGATACGTACCACCAGAGAGGACCTCCCCATGGAAGACCGCTTCGACGTCGTCGTGCTCGGAGCAGGACCCGGCGGCTATGTGGCCGCCATCCGCGCCGCCCAGCTGGGCAAGCGGGTAGCGGTCGTCGAGGAGAAGTACTGGGGAGGTGTCTGCCTCAACGTCGGCTGCATCCCGACCAAGGCGCTGCTGCGCAACGCCGAGCTGGCCCATCTGTTCACGCATGAGCAGAAGACGTACGGCATCAAGGTCGACGGGAACGTGTCCTTCGACTACGGCGAGGCGTTCAACCGCAGCCGCACGGTGGCCGACGGCCGCGTCAAGGGCGTCCACTTCCTGATGAAGAAGAACAAGATCACCGAGTTCGACGGCCGGGGCACGTTCCTGGACGCGAACACGCTCCAGGTCGCCAAGTCGGACGGCTCCACGGACACCATCACGTTCGAGAACTGCATCATCGCCACGGGCGCGACGCCGAAGCTGCTGCCCGGCACGCGGCGCTCGGAGAAGGTCGTGACGTACGAGGAGCAGATCCTCGCCGACTCCGTGCCGCAGTCCATCGTGATCGCGGGCGCCGGCGCCATCGGCATCGAGTTCGCCTACGTCCTGCACAACTACGGCGTGAAGGTGACCATCGTCGAGTTCCTCGACCGCATCGCGCCCCTGGAGGACGCGGACGTCTCGACGGAGCTGGCCAAGCAGTACCGCAAGCTCGGCATCGACGTGAAGACCTCGACCCGCGTCGAGTCGATCGACGAGTCGGGCCCGCAGGTCAAGGTCACGGTGACCGGCAAGGACGGCAAGCAGGAGGTCCTGGAGGCGGACAAGGTCCTGCAGGCCATCGGCTTCGCTCCGAACGTCGAGGGCTTCGGCCTGGAGGCGACGGGCGTCGCGGTGACCGAGCGGGGCGCCATCGACATCGACGGCCACGGGCGGACGAACGTGCCGCACATCTTCGCCATCGGTGACGTCACCGCGAAGCTGATGCTCGCGCACACCGCCGAGTCCATGGGTGTCGTGGCCGCCGAGACGATCGCGGGCGCCGAGACGATGGAGCTCGACTACCCGATGATCCCGCGCGCCACCTACTCCCAGCCGCAGATCGCCAGCTTCGGCTGGACCGAGGCGCAGGCGAAGGAGAAGGGCTTCGACGTCAAGGTCGCCAAGTTCCCGTTCATGGCGAACGGCAAGGCGCACGGCCTGGGCGACACCGTCGGCTTCGTCAAGATCATCAGTGATGCGCGGTACGGCGAGATCATCGGCGCCCACCTGATCGGCCCGGACGTCACCGAGCTGCTTCCCGAGCTGACCCTGGCCCAGCAGTGGGACCTGACCGTGCACGAGGTCGCGCGCAACGTCCACGCGCACCCCACGCTCGGCGAGGCGGTCAAGGAAGCGGTGCACGGCCTGGCCGGACACATGATCAACTTCTGATGACCAGCTGCTGACGGCAGGCGGGCGCCCTCGGGCGCCCCGGGCGTCATGGCACGCGGGCGGGCGTCACGGCACGCGGACGCCGTCGGACGTCCCCGGGCGCATCCCGCCCTTGCGCCGAACGGCTCAAGTGGCGGGGCCGCCCGGTCCGGAAGATCCTTGGTCAGGACGCTCTGTTACGCCTCGGGGGCGAGGGAGGCAGCAGCCGATGTTCTCTGGCCTGGGCCGATTCGTGGTCCGTCGCCCGTGGTGGATCATCCTGGCGTGGGTCGTGGCGGCCGGCGCCGTGATCTCCCTGGCGCCGAAACTCACCTCCAGCAGCGACGAGGCGAGCTTCCTGCCGGACCATTACGAGTCCATCCGCGCGGCGGACGTGCAAGAAGCGGAGTTCCCCCAGCAGCAGAACGTCGGCGCGATCATCGTCTTCCAGCGCTCGGACGGCGGAAAGCTGACGGCGGCCGACTCCGCGGACGTCACCCGCGTCTCCAAGGACCTGCAGGCCAGGAAGATCCCCGAGGTGCAGGCGGTCGTGCCCGGCGCGGTCTCGCCCAACAAGCTCGTGCAGACGTCGGTCGTCGCGATGCCCAAGCTCACCAACCCCGAGGACACCGCGCAGCAGGACGCCGTCAAGGACCTGCGGTCCGATCTCAAGCCCGAGCTGAAGGGCACGGACCTGTCCGCCGGGATCACCGGCTCCGCCGCGCAGGCGCTCGACGAGAGCGACGCGTCGGAGCGGGCCGGACTGCTCGTCGGGGTCGGCACGATCGTGATCATCATCGTGCTGCTCCTGGTGATCTTCCGGAGCCCGATCATCGCGCTGCTTCCCGTGGTCCTGATCGGCCTCATCTCGCCGATGGCGACCGGCCTGATCGCCTCCGCGAACAAGGCCTTCGACATGAAGGCCGACTCCTCCATCCAGGAACTCCTCACCGTCGTCCTGTTCGGCGTCGGCACGGACTACATCCTGTTCCTGCTCTTCCGCTATCGAGAGGCGCTGCGGGCGGGCGAGGATCCCAAGGCCGGCATGGTGCACGCCGTCGAGCGGGTCGGCGAGGCGATCACATCGGCGGCGGGCGCCGTCATCGTCGCCTTCGCCGCCCTGACGCTCTCCTCGCTCGGCATGCTGCGCTCGATGGGCCCGGCCCTGGCCATCGCGGTCTTCGTGACGCTGCTCGCCGGACTCACGCTGGTCCCCGCCGTCGTCTCGCTGCTCGGCACCAAGGTGTTCTGGCCCTCGAAGTCGTGGCAGCGGGAGCCGCAGGGCACCGGCTTCGCCCGCCTGGGCACCTCCATCGCCCGCAAGCCCGCCGTCTGGGCCCTGGTGTCGGCGCTGTTCATGGGCGTGCTGACGCTGGGCGCGCTGGGCTACCGGGCCAACTTCGACCTCGCGGGCTCCTCGCTGCCCAAGGACAAGGAGTCCATGGTCGCCCTGGACGACCTCCAGAAGGGCTTCCCCGCGGGCACCACCGACCCGACCTTCGTCTACCTCACCTCGACGGACGACGGACCGCTCCCCGCGGCGCGCACGGCCGCCTTCCGCGGGCAGCTGGACGACGTCCAGGGCGTGGGCGAGGTCTCCGCGCCCCGCCTGAGCACGGACCGTACGACGGCGTCGTTCTCCGTCGTCCTCACCGATCCGCCCGCCTCCGACAAGGCCCTGGAGACCGTCAAGGACCGCCTGCGCCCGATCGCCCACGACGACGCGCCGACCGGCACCGAGGCACTGGTCGGCGGGACGACGGCGGTGTACGTCGACATCAACAAGGCCGTGGACCGCGACTACTCGGTGGTCTTCCCGGTCGCCGCGCTGGCCATCATGGTCATCCTCGGCCTGCTGCTGCGCAGCCTGGTCGCGCCGTGGTACCTGATGCTGTCCGTCGCCCTCGGCTTCGGCGCGACCCTGGGCGCGACCTCGCTGCTGTTCCAGCAGATCGGCAGCCAGCCCGGGTTGATGTTCATGCTGCCGGTGATCATGTATCTGTTCGTGGTCGCCCTGGGCACGGACTACAACATCCTCATGGTCTCGCGGCTGCGCGAGGAGGCCCGCGAGGGCCGCACCCCGCACGACGCGGCGGGCACGGCGGTGCGCCACTCGGGCCCGACGATCGGCTCGGCGGGCGTGATCCTGGCGGGCACGTTCGCGACGCTGATGCTCGCGGGCAACTCGACGCTCTCCCAGATGGGCTTCTCCTTGTCCTTCGGCATCCTCATCGCCGCCTTCGTCATGGCGATGATCTTCACCCCCGCGCTGACGGCCCTCATCGGGCACGCGGCATGGTGGCCGGGCCACGGCGACCAGCAGCGCGACGCGGGCGCCACCCGCCACCACGGGGACGAAAGGCCGGACGGGGACGGCGAGTTGGACGAGGACGGAGTGCGCCGCTAGCCCCCGCCGCTACTCGCTACCGCCCCGCGCCCTTGCCGTAGGCCGCCGAGAGCGCCTGGGAGTCCGCGTACGACGGCAGCCCCTCCGGGACGGCGCCACCCCGGGCGATCGAGCGAGCCGCATCGACGGCTCCGTGCAGGGCCGCGCGGAAGAGCAGCGAGCCGCTGCTCACCCGGCGCACGCCGAGCTCCGCAAGACGCCCGAAGGTCAGGGCGCCGGGCGCGAAGAGGATGTTCAGCGGGACGTCGAGCACGCCATCGACCAGTGCCGCGATGGCCTTCTCCTCCTGGAGGCCGGGGACGAACACGCCGTCGGCGCCCGCCTGTTGGTAGGCCACCGCCCGGCGCTCGGTCTCGCCCGCTCCCCCGGCGCGCAGCCAGTACGTGTCCGTGCGCGCGTTCACGAACAGGTCGGGGGCCGCCTCCTTGAGCGCGCCGATCAGCTCGCACTGCAGAGCCGTGTCGGCCAGCGTCCCGTCCGGGCGCCCGTCCTCGATGTTCACGCCCACGACACCCGCCAGGGCCAGCTCCGCCGCGAGGTCCGCGACGTCCTGGGGCCGCTCGCTGAAGCCGCCCTCGATGTCCACGGTGATCAGCGCGGGCAGCCGGGCCAGGCCGCGGGCCAGGCGCAGGGTCTCCTCCCGGGTCTCGCCCGTGGCGTCCGCCTTCCCGGCGGCCACCGCCACGCCGAGGCTGGTGGTGCCGATCGCGGGGAAACCGCCGTGGGCGAGCGCGGCGGCCGACGCGTGGTCCCAGGCGTTGGGCAGCAGCAGGGGTTCGCCGGTGCGGTGCAGGGCACGGAACTCGGCGGCTCGATGTGCGTACGTCATGCACGCACCGTAGCCGCGCGTCGATTCGGCCGCCGCCGAAACGTCCTGGTCGGCCCGGGAGGGCAGCGGCGGCCGTGCGCGCTCTTTCGACGACGCACCGAATTCTTCGCGGCGTAGTGTCGAGAACGGGTCGTCCGCTCCGACGTCCCCTGTGAGAGTTGCCCACAAGGGGTGACCACCGCACAGTCGAGGAGCGACATCATGAAGTATCTGGTGATGGTTCAGGGCACGCAGGCGGACTACGAGGCGCAGAGCGGCAAGGCGAACGCGACCAGCCCGGCGTGGAGCGAGAAGGACCTGCAGGCGATGTTCGCCTTCATGGGCGCGCTCAACGACGACCTGGCCGAGTCCGGCGAGATGGTCGAGGCACAGGGCCTGGCCGAGCCCTCGCAGACCCGGCTGGTCGACGTGGACAAGGAAGGCCGCCCGGTCATCACGGACGGCCCCTACGGCGAGACGAAGGAAGTGCTCGCCGGGTACTGGGTCCTGGACTGCGAGAGCCTGGACCGGGTCACGGAGATCGCCAACCGCATCCAGACGTGCCCGATCCCCGAGGGCGCGCCGAACTACCCCGTGGTGATCCGCCCCATCATGGGCGGCCCCGACGAAGCGTCCTGAACGGCACGGCCGTGGTCGAGGACCTGCTGCGCCTGCACGCGCCGCAGGTCCTCGGCGCGCTCGTGCGCCGCTACGGACACTTCGGCGAGGCCGAGGACGCCGTGCAGGAGGCGCTCATCTCCGCGGCGCGGCAGTGGCCCGAGCAGGGCGTTCCCGAGAACCCGCGCGGCTGGCTGATCAGGGTCGCGTCGCGGCGCCTGATGGATCAGCTGCGCAGCGACGAGGCGCGGCGCAGGCGCGAGGAGGAGGCCGCCCAGCTGTCGCCCCGGGACGCCTTCACGGCGCCCGCACCGGGCGAGAGCCGCGCGCCGTCCGACGACGACACCCTGACGCTGCTCTTCCTGTGCTGCCATCCCGGGCTGAGCCCGGCCGCGCAGGTCGCGCTGACGCTGCGCGCGGTCGGCGGTCTGACCACCGCCGAGATCGCCCGCGCCCATCTCGTGCCCGAGGCGACGATGGCGCAGCGGATCAGCAGGGCCAAGGCGAAGGTCAAGGGGGTGCCGTTTCGCCAGCCGGGCCCACAGGACCGTGACCAGCGGCTCGCGGTCGTCCTTCAGGTGCTCTACCTGATCTTCAACGAAGGCTACACCGCGACCTCCGGCAGCGACCTGCACCGCGCGGACCTGGCGCGCGAGGCGATCCGGCTGACCCGGTCCGTGCGCACCCTGCTGCCCCGGGACGGCGCGGTGACCGGGCTGCTCGCGCTCATGCTGCTCACCGAGGCCCGCAGCGAGGCCCGCACCGGCCCCCACGGGGAGCTCATCCCGCTCGACGAGCAGGACCGCTCGCGCTGGGACCGGCGCGCGATCGAGGAAGGTTCGGCGCTGGTCGAGAAGGCCCTGTCCCAGGGCCCGGCCGGGGTCTACCAGTTGCAGGCGGCCATCGCCGCGCTGCACGACGAGGCCGAGCGCGCCGACGCCACCGACTGGCCGCAGATCCTCGCCCTGTACGACATCCTCGTACGCCGCTCTCCCGAACCCATGGCCGAGCTCAGCCGGGCCGTCGCCTTCGCCATGGTGCACGGGCCGCGCGCCGGTCTCGCCGAAGTCGCCGCGCTGGAGGACCGGCTGGCGGGCCATCACCGGCTCGACGCGGTGCGCGCCCATCTCCTGGAGCGGGCGGGCGAGACGGAAGCGGCCCGCGCCGCCTACCAGTTGGCGGCCAAGCGTACGCTGAGCATCCCCGAGGTCCGCTACCTGCAGATGCGTGCGGCCCGCCTGTCGTCCCCCTGAGCACGGAGAACGAGATGATCAGCGTCCCAGCGGGCGAGGTGACGCTGTCGGACCGGCGGACCCGGCGCAGGTGGCCGGTGGAGGTCGCGGCGTACGAACTAGCGGCCTGCCCCGTCACCCAGGAGCGGTACGCGCAGGTCACCGGCGAGCGGCCGAGCACCGCGACCGGCGACCGGCTGCCGGTCGAGGGGGTCTCGTGGCTGGACGCGGTCCGTTTCTGCAACGCCCTGTCCCTGAGGGAGGGACTGACTCCCGCCTACCTTCTGGGCTCCGATGAGGACGCCGAGTGGGACGAATCCGCCGACGGATTCCGGCTGCCGACCGAGGCCGAGTGGGAGTACGCCTGCCGGGCCGGGACGGACGGCGCGCGGTACGGGCCGCTCGACGAGATCGCCTGGCACGGCGGCAACGGCTCGGGGCGCATCCATGAGGTGGGCGGCAAGCAGCCCAACGCGTGGGGCCTGCACGACATGCTGGGCAACGTGTGGGAGTGGTGCTGGGACCTCTACGACCCCGAGGTGTACGGCACCTACCGGGTGCTCCGTGGCGGCGGCTGGTTCGACGAGCACTGGAGCTGCCGGGCCTCGGTGCGCCGCCGCAGCCATCCGACGTTCCGGATCGACGACGTGGGATTCCGCGTCGCGCGGACCCCCGCCCGTTGAATCCTGCACGTAACGCAGCTCACAGCGACAAGGCCCCGACCTGGGAACACCAGGTATTGGTTCACCGTTGAACAGTACGTAGGTCCCGATCGCGATTCCCCCGTCCGGTCGGGGCCTACCTCTATTTCCGATCGGACATGTCCATCCCGTTCCGTTTCACGCCTTCGAGCGCGAATATGCCAACCGCACCGCGCGGCGCACCCCTCGGACGGCATCATGCGTTCATGGACGGTGCCAAGCCTGTGCAGGTCTTGTTCACGCCCGACGAGTACGAAGCGGTCCAGCGCAACGCGGACCAGCTCGGCCTCACGGTCGATGAGTTCATACGCCGGGCCGCGACCGTCGACGCCACGGATCTCCCCTGCCCCGCCCCCGGCGCCCGGCGCGGCTCCGGCACACCGGCGGCCGTGCCGCCCATCCGCCGGAGCCTGGGCCCTGGTGGCGCGCCCGCGCTCCAGCGCTTCCTGGACACGCTCGCGACCACGGCGGGACCCGATCCCGAGGACCGGGTCCCGCCGCAGCCGACGGTCCGCAGCTGCTCAGGGCAGTGACGCCGCCGGCGGCGACGGCGGCACTCAGGCCAGGGAGATCTCCGGCTCGTACAGGTCGAGCCAGATCGCCAGGTCGAGCGTGCGTTCGAGTCCGCGCCGGGACGCCTGGGTGATCTGCGGTACGTCGCGCTGCGCGGCCCGCGTCACCCGGTCCCGGTCGACGAGATCGAAGACCGGGTGGGCGGGCTCGGCCAGGAGATCCTTGACGTGCCCCTGGAGGGCGATCGCGTACTTGGGGTCCTGCGTGGAGGGATAAGGGCTCTTCACGCGGTCGTACACGGAAGTCGGCAGGACGTCCGCCGTTGCCTCCCGCAGGAGGCTCTTCTCCCTGCCGTCGAAGGACTTCAGGGACCAGGGCGCGTTGTAGACGTACTCGACCAGGCGGTGGTCGCAGAACGGCACCCGCACCTCGAGCCCCACGGCCATGCTCGCGCGGTCCTTGCGGTCGAGCAGGACGCGCACGAACCGGGTCAGGTGCAGATGGCAGATCTTGCGCATCCGGAACTCGAAGTCGCTCTCACCGTCGAGGCGCCGGATTCCGGCGACCGCCGTGTCGTAGCTCCGCTGGATGTACGAGGGCAGGTCGAGGGCGGCGGTCAGGTCCGGGCGCAGGACGTCGGCGTCGTCGCCGAACTGCTCGGCGAACTTCACCAGCCAGGGGAAGGTGCTCGCGTTGCGGGCCTCCTCGTCGAAGAACTGCAGATAGCCGCCGAAGACCTCGTCCGCGGACTCGCCCGAGAGCGCGACCGTCGAGTGCTCCCGGATGGCCCGGAAGAGGAGGAAGAGGGAGGCGTCCATGTCGCCGAAGCCCATGGGCAGGTCGCGGGCGCGGATCATCTTGGCCCGGACCTCGGGGTCGGCGAGGGCGTGCGAGTCCAGGACGATGTCGCGGTGGTCGGTGCCGGCGGCCTTGGCCACGTCGTGCACGTAGGGCGTGTCCGGCGTCGAGCGCAGCGCGTCGGCCACGAAGTTCTCGCTCTGGCCCACGAAGTCGACGGCGAAGCTGCGCACGGTCTCGCCCGCCTCGCCGAGTTGGCGCGCGGCGAGCGCGGTCATCGCCGACGAGTCGAGGCCGCCGGAGAGCAGCGTGCAGCGCGGCACGTCCGAGACGAGCTGGCGGCGCACGATGTCGTCGAGGAGTTCGCGCACCTTGGCGATGGACTCCTGCCGCCCGTCGGGGTGCGGGCGGGTCTCGAGCCGCCAGTAGACGTGACGGCGCGGACCGGAGCGGTCGACGGTCACGACGGTGCCGGGCTCGACCTCGTTCATTCCGTCCCACACGGCGTGACCGGGCGTCTTGACGAAGGTGAAGAGCTCGCGCAGCCCGTCGGTGGTCACCCGGGCGCGGGCCAGCGGGTTGGCGAGGATCGCCTTGGGCTCGGAGCCGAACAGGACGCCGTCCGGGGTCTCGTAGTAGTAGAAGGGCTTGATGCCCATCCGGTCGCGGATCATGACGAGCTTGTCGTGCCGGCCGTCCCACACCGCGAACGCGTACATGCCGTTGAGCCGTTCGGCGACCGCCTCGCCCCACTCCAGATAGCCGCGCAGGACGACTTCGGTGTCGGAGTCGGTGCTGAACTCGTGGCCGCGCCCGGCCAGTTCGCGGCGCAGTTCGGTGTAGTTGTAGGTCTCCCCCGAGTAGACGAGGGCGACGGTGCCGCGCGGTGTCCGCGCGGTCATGGGCTGGCGCCCGCCGGGCAGGTCGATGATGGCGAGCCTGCGGTGCCCGAGTCCGGCGGGGCCCTCGATCCAGGTGCCGCGGTCGTCGGGGCCGCGGCAGGACATCGTCTCGGTCATCGCGTCCAGGGTGCCGGAGACGGACCGCAGGTCACGGTCGAAGGAGACCCAGCCAGTAATGCCACACATGCGCTACCTCCTGCTTCACGCTGCTGGTGCGCCACCACCCGAGAAACTAGGTGTAGACAGCAGCTATATGAGCAGCGTGCCCCTCGCGACTGCGTACGGTCAATGAGCCGGTAACACGGAACATCACATTCCGGCCAACGGCAAAGACTTCCCCAAAGGGCCTCCGACCTGCGCTTTCAGTCAGCAGCAGGAGTGGACCGGAGAGCGTCTCGGAGCAGCGCCGCCGCGTCGTCGCGGGCGCGGTCGATCGCGTCCGGAAAGATCCGCAGACCGTGCGCGACCAGCGCGCCCTCGTGCAGCAGCATCAGCGTCCGGCCGAGCTTCGCCGCCCGCCGGGGCGCGATGTCGCCGGCGAGGCCGGTGAACAGGGCGAGCATCCAGGCCTTCTGGCCGGTGATGACCTGATACGCGGGGTGCGCGGGGTCACTGATCTCGGCGTGCGCGTTGACCATGCTGCAGCCCTTGGCACTGTTCGCCCCGGCCCAGTCGCGCGAGGCGTCGAAGACGGCCAGGATGCGGGCCCGCGGGGTGGTCGCGGCCTCGACGTACGGCGCGAGGAAGGCCTGCCAGCGCTCGTCGCGGGCCGCCAGGTACTCGACGACGATCTGCTCCTTGGAGCCGAACCGGTCGTACAGCGTCTTCTTGGTGACCCCGGCCTCGGCGGCGATCAGGTCCACCCCGACGGCGTGGATGCCGCGGTCGTAGAACAGCGCGCTCGCGGCGTCCAGGGCGCGCCGCGCCCCCGGCGTCATGACGATCCTGCGCGGCGCGCTCCCGGAGCCCGCCGTCACCTTCGCGATCTCACTCACCCTGTCACCCATGCCTCCATAGTAAACCGATCTGTATACTCGAGCAGCGAGTAGACAGATCTGTATACCTCGGCCACCGCTCCCGACCGCCCTGTCGGGGCCACAGCGACCATCGGAGGAACGCCATGAACGTCCTGCTCCCGATCGCGTTCGTACTGACCTGGAGCTCGGGTTTCATCGGGGCCAAGCTGGGCGCCGGGAGCGCGAGTGCGGTGACGGTCCTGATGTGGCGGTTCCTGCCGCTGGCCCTCGTGCTCGCGCTCGTCGCCCTCACCGTGGCGCGCGCGTCCTGGCGCGGACTCACGGCGCGCGACGCACTGCGGCAGGCGGCGGTCGGGGCACTGTCGCAGAGCGGCTATCTGCTCACCGTGTACTACGCGATACAGCTCGGCGTCTCCAGCGGCACGACCGCCCTGATCGACGGCACCCAGCCGCTGGTGGCGGGCGCCCTGGCCGGGCCGCTGCTCGGCCAGTACGTCTCGCGCACGCAGTGGGTGGGACTCGCCCTCGGCGTGAGCGGAGTCGTCATCGTGACCGCGGCGGACGCCACCGGCGGCACCGACGCTCCCTGGTGGGCCTATCTGGTGCCGTTCATCGGCATGTTCTCGCTGGTCGCGGCGACCTTCCTGGAACGCCGCGCCCCCCGTCCGGTCGCCCCGGCGGTCTCGATGACCGTCCACTGCGTGACCAGCGCCGTCATCTTCACGGCGCTCGCGGTGGGATCCGGCGCCGCGGTCCCGCCGGCGGAGGCGTCGTTCTGGGTGGCGATCAGCTGGCTGGTGACGCTCTCCACCTTCGGCGGGTACGGGCTCTACTGGCTGATCCTGCGCCGCTCCGGCGTCACGCAGGTCAACACGCTCATGTTCCTGATGGCTCCGGTCACGGCCCTGTGGGGCGCCCTGATGTTCGGCGAACCCTTCGGCGTACAGACCGCGTTGGGCCTCGCGGTCGGGCTCGCGGCGGTCGCGGTCGTGCACCGCGGGAAGGACTCGGCGTCCACGGTGGTGCGCTCACCGCGGGACGCCTCCACGGGCCGGCCGCGTCAGTCCGCCAGCCGGAAGTCCGCGTAGTCGAAGCCGGGCGCGACGACACAGCTGACCAAGGCCGGTTCGTCGCCGGTGGGACGCGCCGCCTGCCACACGCCGCCGGGCACCAGGATCTGCGGTCGCTCGCCGCGCTCGACGCCCGGCCCAAGCCGCATGGGCGCCGCGCCCTCCTTCGGGAGCTCGCCGTCACCTCCCAGGTGCAGGTCCAGGGGGCCGCCGCGGTGCCACAGCCAGATCTCGTCGGATCGCACCACGTGCCAGCGGGACTCCTCTCCCGGACAGAGCAGGAAGTAGATGGCGGTCGCCGCCGTGCGCTTGCCGGGGTAGCCGGCGGGCGTGAAGGCGTGCCCCGAGGCCCAGGTCTCGACGAACCAGCCGCCTTCCGGGTGCGGCTCCATGCCCAACTCGGCCGCCAGGGCAGGTCGTTCACTCGCGTCACTCATGTGTGCTCTCCATTCGGGAGGCCGGCTCGGGAGGCCGACGGGATTCGGGGGCCCTCAGGATTCGGGCCCTCACGGAGGGGTGAGGAAAGCCTGCACGGTGGGCGCGTACCGCTCGGTGATCTCGGCGATCGGCGTGCCGCGCAAGTGCGGCCCGCGCGCTATCCCGTACATCACGCCCAGACCGAGCAGCGTGCCCACCGCGAGCTCGGCGCGCACGCCCGCGTCGGGTCCTTCGAGGCGCTCGCCCAGGCGCTCCACCACCTGCGTACGGAAGTTGCCGCGCAGGGTGTCGCCCTGTTCGCGGTGGAGCGGGGCGAAGACGATCCGCAGGATGGGGTCGGCGCCGTGCTCGGCCTGGCCGGTCAGCAGGTGGTGGACCATGTGCCGGCCGAGCTCCGCCAGGGGCGCGTCGAGCAGGGCGTCGACGTCGGCCTCGAAGGACATGATGCGGGCGAAGAGCGCGTCCTTGTTGCCGAAGTACTTGAGGACCAACGGCGCGCTCACACCGGCCCGTTCGGCCACCGCCTTGAGCGTGATGTCGGCGTGCGCGTGCCGGGCGAGGAGGTAGCGGGCGGCGCGGATGATGGCGTCCTTCGTCGCCTCGGCGTCGCGGCGGGCGGGGCCGGTGGCGCACGCCCCGGGTTCCGATGCCGCGCCGGAATCCGCCGCGGTCATGGCGTCAGAGGTGTTCAAGGCGTCAGCTTCTTCCTTCCAGGGCCGTCTCCTGCAGGGGTCCTGGCCGCCCGGCGGTCCGCTCGGTGCCGTCGGGTGACGGGTCCGAGGGTATGGCGAGGGCCACGGCACAGGCGGCGAGAGCGATGATTCCGGCCATGGCGAAGGCCAGTTGATAGGCGGGCAGGGTCGGCACGTGCACCCCGTCGAGCACGGTGGTGTGCCGGACGAGCACGGCGGCGACCGCCGCGCTGCACAGGCTCTGCCCGATGGTGCGCATGAGGACGTTCACGCCGCTGGCGGACGCCGTCTGCGCGAGGGGTACCGCCCGCAGGATCAGGGTGGGCAGGGCCGAGTACGCGAACGTCGTGCCCATCGAGACCACGGCCGCCCCCAGGAGGATCACCCACAGGTGACGGCTGTCGACGATGCGGACGACATAGCCGAGCGCCATGACGGCCGTCCCGACGGCCAGCGTCACCCGGGCGCCGTACGCGGTGGACACACGGGCCGACACGGGTGAGAGCACCAGCATGATCACGCCGTTGGGCAGCAGGCAGAGACCGGTGGCCACGATCGAGAGGCCCAGTCCGTAGCCGGCGGCGACGGGCGCCTGCACCAGCTGGGCGGTGACCAGCGAGTTGGCGTAGAAGGCGAATCCGGCCAGGAGCGCCGCCACGTGCGGCAGCGCCACGCGCCGCCCGGCCGCGAGGCGCAGGTCCACCAGGGGCTGTCCCGACCGGAGCTGCTGCCCGCACCAGACGCTCAGGACGACGAGGGCGCCGGCGAGCAGGCCGAGCACGGGTGCGCTGCCCCACCCCCACTGCCCGCCCTGCGACACCGCGAGCAGAAGGCAGACCAGGCCCACGGCGAGACCCAGCGCGCCCCAGGTGTCGAAGCGCCCCGGCGAGCGGACGGGCGACTCGCGCACGGTCCACCAGGCGAGGGCGAGTCCGATGACGCCCAGCGCGCTCGTGGCCCAGAACATGGCGTGCCAGTTCGCGTACTGGACGATCAGCGCGGCGAGCGGCAGGCCGAGCGCCGCCCCGATCCCGACGGTGGAGCTCATCAGCGCCACCGCCGAACCGGTGCGCTCCGGCGGGAGTTCGTCCCGCAGGATGCTGATCGACAGCGGCACGACGGCCGCCGCCGCGCCCTGCAGCGCGCGGGCCGCGATCAGCACCCGGATGTCGGAGGTGAGCGCGCACAGCGTCGAGCCCACGGTCATCAGGCCGAGCGCGGCGAGCAGCACCCGCCGCTTGCCGTACATGTCGCCGGCCCGGCCCAGGACGGGCGTGAGGACGGCACCGGCCAGCAGGGTGGCGGTGACCAGCCAGGACACCGCGCCCGGTGAGCTGCCGGTCAGGCGCGGCAGATCGGGCAGCAGCGGCACGACCACCGTCTGCGTGACCGCCATGAGAATGCCGCCGAAGGCCAGCACCGGAACCGTCAGACGGGCGCATATGCCTGCGCCGCCCGCGGAAGATATCGGGACGAGCTTCATGATCACTCCAGCGCGGACACGAAGTGCAGAGAAGCGAATGGGGGCGAAGCGAAGTGAATGGGAATTCACCATAGCGGGTGAATTGGCTTTCACTACTGCCGAGTTCGGATACGAGATCCAGCCATCCGCGACTTGGACACATCGGCGAAGAACGGCCAACTGCCTTGCGGGCACTGGCCGCCGCCACCGCCGAAGGTATGGAGTCAGCCATAATGCCGCCCATGAAGAGACTGCGAATTGGACTGGTCGGCACGGGCTCCTGGGCCTCGTCCACCCACGCTCCGGCGCTCGCCGCGCACCCGGACGTGGAGCTCACCGGCGTGTGGGGGCGCCGGCCCGACGCGGCCGCCGCGCTGGCGTCGGCGCACGCGATGACGGCGTACGCGGACGTGGACGACCTGTTCGCCGCTAGCGACGCCGTGGCGTTCGCCGTGCCGCCGGACGTGCAGGCACCGCTGGCCGCGCGGGCCGCGGCGGCCGGCTGTCATCTGCTCCTGGACAAGCCGGTGGCGACGACGGTGGGCGCCGCACGTGACCTCGCCGCGGCGGCCGAAGCGGCCCGGGTGGCGTCCGTCGTCTTCTTCACGCTGCGCTTCGCGGGGCCGACGTCGGCCTGGGTGGCGGAGCAGGCGATGACGGAGGGCTGGTTCGCGGGGCGCGCCGACTGGTACAGCTCGTTCTACTCACCGGACGGGACCAGCCCTTTCTCCTCGCCCTGGCGGGCGCAGCGGGGCGGTCTGTGGGACGTCGGGCCGCACGCCCTGTCCATCCTGATGCCGGTGCTCGGGGATGTCACCGAGGTGACGGCGGCGGCGGGACGGGCGGACCTGGTCCATCTGATCCTGCGGCACAGCGGCGGCGCGTCGAGCACGGCGGCGCTGAGCCTGACCACGCCGGCGAAGGCTTCGGGGGTGACGGTGGAGCTGCGCGGCGAGGCGGGAACGGCGCTGATGCCGTCGGGAGGCCGGGCGCTCGACGCGTTCGGCTCGGCGGTCGACGCGCTCGTGGAGTCGGCGCGATCCGGCCGGCCGCATGCCTGTGATGTGCGGTTCGGACTGCGCGTGACGGAGATCCTGGCCCGCGCCGAGGAGCAGCTTCCCGCCGGATGAGCGATGCCCCTCCGACGCGCTGAACCGCCCGGGACAACCGCGGGCGGCCGGTACCGTGGCCGCTACGTAATGGCGAGTGACGGCACCGGCCGCAGCCAGTGGACCCAGGAACCGATTCGGGAAGTCATGCGTCGTACGTCCCGAGTGCGACGTTTCCGACCACACACATCGGATTACGAACAGCCGATCCATACTCTTCCCGCAGCGGCCCAATAGGCCTAGGGGGTACCCAACGCCGAGGAATTTCAGCCAATTTCAAGCTCCCCGGTCAAGATGCCCCACAGTTGTGTCCGCGTGCCCGCCGACGGTGGAACTCGCAGGTCGGTGGTCCCGCTCCGCCCATGATGCCGTACCGGCTGATCGTTTTTCTTCGGGCAATCTTTACTACCAAAGCTGCTGAGAATATTTAGACTGCAGATGCTCAACTCGGCGTGCACCAAGAGGGATTACCCACCATGAACAAGACGGCGCTCCGCGCACTGCTCCGCGAACGACGCGCCCTCATTGCCCCCGAATCGCACGGCTTCAGCCGCCCCACGGGTCAGGGGCGACGGGCCCGCGGCCTCTCCCAGCACCAGGTCGACCAACTGTTGCACCGGGCCATCGGGACGTATCACCGTCTGGAGTCGGGCAGTTACCCCAATCCGCCGACGTCGCTGCTGCGGGATGTGGCGCTGCTGTTCGGGCTCAACGAGCAGGAGTGGGTGTCGCTCTGCCGGTTCGCACTGTTGCAGGAGCCTCCGGGGCCACTGCACCAGTCGTCCGGCAAGGAGATCCCCGGGGTATGGCAGGAGGCCGTCGAGAGCATCGGCCACATGGCATACGTCACCGACGCGTCGTGGGACATGCTCGCCTACAACGAGCCCTTCGCGGAGCTGTTCCCCCACGGGAGAGTGCCCGGCAACACGATGCGGTGGATGCTCCTCGACCCCGCCGGGCGCCAGTCCCTGACGGACTGGCACACAGCCTGGGCTCCCATGGTGCTGCCGCAACTGCGTGCCGCGCTCGCGGCGCGGCCCGAGGACGAAGTTCTGCGCCAGATAGAGAAGGAAGTCCTCGAAGACCCCGAGGCCGCCCCCCTCTACGGGACCACTGGCTTCTTCTCGCACCCGGACGGCGATGAGCGTCCCCTCCACCACGCCGAGCAGGGCCCCGGCTGGCTGACCATGTGCGCGGCGCAACCCATGACGGCGCCCGGCGCCCGGCTGATCATCATGGTGTTCCATCCCGGCGAGAAGCGCGCCCACACCCGCGCGCCCATGCTGCGGGCCCACTGACCAGGCGGTCACGTCTTCAAAGACTCCGGTTGTCGGAGGGGGACCAGTTCAGTGCGGTGAAGTACGTTGTGCCGCACGCCCCCCACATCCGACAAGCCCAGTGGGAGTCACCCCGTGCCCGCCTACGTCTCAAGACCCCAGACCATATTCGGCGACCATAAAATCACCACCGCTGAGATCGCGGACGACATACGCGAGCACCACCCCGACCATCCTCGGCTCAGCGCGATACTCCGTGTCGTGGGCAACTGCGGTGTTCGCACCCGCTACTTCACGCGTCCCATCGAATCCCCGGGCATCGCGGGCAAGGCCGGGATCAGCGCGCGGGCCGAGACCGCTTTCCAGGATTCCGTCACCATGGCCGAGCGCGCAGCCCACGCGGCGCTCGACGCCGCCGGACTGGCCGCCGAGGACATCGACGCGATCGTCACCGCGCATGTCACCGGCTGGGCCGTCCCGAACCTCGACGTACACCTGGTCGCCCGGCTTGGCCTGCGGCCCACGGTACGCCGCATCGCGTTGACGACCTTGGCCTGCGCGGGGGGCACCCAGGCCCTCGTCCGTGCCGCCGACCTCGTGGCCGCCCGCCCTGGCAGCAAGGTCCTCGTCGTCGCCGCCGAAGTCATCTCCACGGTCTACAACCATGCTGACACGACGATTGAATCGATGATCTACAAGGCGTTGTTCGGGGACTCCGCCTCCGCTGCGGTTCTCAGTAGCGAAGCATCAGGGCCCGGGATCTGCATCGACGACAGCTTCGAGTACGTCCTGCCGCACAGCCTCGACCGCTATCAGGGGCGGATCGCAAGCGACGGTTTCCACTTCGACTCCACCAAGAGGGCCCTCACCGCCGCTGACGACGTACTGCCCGCCGTCATGGACTGGCACGGCCCGCAGAAGCCCGACTTCGCCGTCATCCACCCCGGCAGTCCTCGCATCATCTCCGACACCACCACCGCCCTGGGCCTCACCCCGCACGATTCCCGCCACTCCACCGAAACCCTCGCCGACGAGGGCAACCTCGGCGGTGTCAGTGTCCTGAGGGTCCTCGAACGCACTCACGCCGCTCCCCCGGCCGACGGCGCCCGCGGCGTCATGGTCGCCTTCGGCCCCGGCTTCGCCACCGCGGCCCTGCGCTGCCACTGGCAGGCGTGACCCGCCCTAATTCGGTTGCCGTGACCCACCTGCCCTGCTGAAGTGCCCGCATGGATCACCAAGCGGTACTGGCCGCGTACGACCGGCAGATCCGGCGTGAGGCGCGGACGGACAGCCCCGGTGCGCGCGTCGAGCGCGCCGGGGGCGTCGTCCGGCAGATCGGTGCCGAGCACGACTGGAACGGCGTCCACTGGGCGGACGTCGACACGGACACGGCGGATGCCGTCATCGCCGAGCAGGTGCGGTACTACACCTCCCTCGGGCGCGAGTTCGAGTGGAAGCTGCACTCCCACGATCGCCCCGCCGACCTCGCCGAGCGGCTCCGGGCGGCCGGCTTCGTCCCCGAGCCGCCGGAGACCGTGATGGTGGCCGAGGTCGCCGGCCTGCCCACGGAGCCCGAACTGCCCGAGGGGGTGCGCCTGCTCCCGGTGACGGACGCGGCCGGCGTGCGGCTGATGGCGGACGCCCACGCGGTGGCGTTCGGCGAGGACGGCTCGGGACTCGGCGAACGCCTCGCCAAGCGGGTCCTCACCCAGCTGGCCGAGACCCCGGACACCATCGTCGCGGTGGTCGCGATGGCGGGCGACGAGCCGGTGAGCTCGGCCCGGATGGAGTTCTGCCCCGGCACCGACTTCGCCGGCCTGTGGGGCGGCGGCACCGCACCCCGGTGGCGGGGCAAGGGCATCTACCGCGCCCTGGTCGCCCACCGCACCCGCATCGCCGCCGCCCGAGGCTGCCGCTACCTCCAGGTGGACGCCTCCGACGACAGCCGCCCGATCCTGCGGCGCCTTGGCTTCGAACCGCTGAGCGTGACGACGCCGTACGTGTACCAGCCCTGACCCACCGGGCAAGCGGCACCCCGGAGGCGCGGTTCCCGGCCTACGTGAGCGTCGACGCCTACGTGAGCGTCGGCGAGGGTCGGCGCTGACCTCGGCGGTGTGCCTACAGCAGCTTCGCGATGGCCTCCGCCGTGTCGGTCTCGCCGAGCCTCGGGAAGATCTTCTCGATGCTGTTGCGGTGGGCGTCGGCGTCCATGTCGGTCACCGCGTCGACGGCGACCGTGACGTGGTAGCCGTGCTCGTGCGCCGCGCGGGCCGTCGACTCCACGCCGATGCTCGTCGCGATGCCGGCGACGACGACCTGCGTGACGCCGCGGCGGCGCAGCTGGAGGTCGAGATCAGTGCCGTAGAAAGCGCCCCACTGCTGCTTGGTGACGACGATGTCGCCTTCCTGGCGGCCGAGTTCGGGGACCAGGTCCGCCCAGTCGGCGGGCACGTCGCCGCCCCGTGCGGGCCCCTCGGTGCGGCCGGGGGCGCCGCCGGTGACCCGGACCAGGACGACGGGCAGACCGTGCTCGCGGAAGGCATCGGCGAGGCGGGCGGACCGTTCGACGATCTCCGCCGAGGGGTGGGCCGTGGGCAGGGCGGTGATGCCCTTCTGGAGGTCGACGAGGACGAGGGCCGTGGTGGGGTCGAGGGTGGTGGCGGTCATGGTGTGGATCTCTTTCCTACTGGGGGTGGAGCTGGGGAGGCAGACGGTCAGGGGCGGGCGCGCGACGCGCCCCGAAGGCCGGACGTCCTCACTTCTGCACCAGACGCTCCAACAGCACGATGGCATCGGTCAGTTGGCGGCGTTCGGCCGGGTCGAGTCCGTCGGCGAGGACCGTCGAGAGCCAGTCGTGCTTGGCGGCCCGCATCTCGGTGAGGGTGCGCTGCCCCTGGTCGGTCACGGAGACGACGGACTGCCGCCCGTCGTCGGGATCGGGAGCCCGCTCGACGAGCCCCATCTCCTCGAGCGCGCCCACGGTCAGCCGCATGGACTGGGGCCGGACGAGCTCCTCGCGGGCCAGGGCCGCGGTGGTGGTGGGGCCCGTGTGGTCGAGGCGGGCGAGCACGGAGCGCTGCGAGGGGCTCAGCCCGGTCGCCGGTGTCACACCGCGCAGGCGTCGCACGAGGAGCCGGACGACGTTCGACAGATCGGCCGCGATCTGCTCGGGAGTGGGGTCGTCAGAGGGTGCGCTCATGTGCGTCACCGTACGAGGTGGACAGGTAACCTTGCAAGTTTACCTGCCCGTCTCCCCACCTGCCCAACCCGCCCAACCTGCCCACGGAAAACCGCCCCTGCCGCGGAAGCGACAGGGGCGGACTTTTCACGTATTTCACGCACCGCGCGTGCGGCACCCGTACTAGCGGATCGGCATCCCCGACAACGTACGCGCGATCACCAGACGCTGGATCTCGCTCGTGCCCTCGAAGATCGTGTAGATCGCGGCGTCACGGTGCATGCGCTCCACCGGGTACTCACGCGTGAAGCCGTTGCCGCCGAGGATCTGCACCGCCTGCGCGGTGACCTTCTTGGCGACCTCGCTCGCGTACAGCTTGGACATGGAGCCCTCGGCCGACTCGAACTTCTTGCCCGTGCTCGCCATCCACGAGGCGCGCCAGACGAGCAGACGCGCTGCGTCGATCTGCGTACGCATGTCGGCGAGCTGGAAGGCGATGCCCTGGTTGTCGATGATCGGGCGACCGAACTGCGTACGCGTCTTGGCGTACTCCAGGGCCTCCTCGTACGCGGCACGAGCCGTGCCCACGGCCATCGCGCCGACCGCCGGGCGGGACGCCTCGAAGGTGGCCATCGCGGCGTTCTTCACGCGCTCGCCGCCGGTCTTGACGCGCTCGCGGGCGCGGGCGAGGCGCTCGTCCAGCTTCTCCTTGCCGCCGAGCAGGCAGTGGCCGGGGACGCGCACGTCCTCCAGGACGACCTCGGCGGTGTGCGAGGCGCGGATGCCGTGCTTCTTGAACTTCTGACCCTGCGAGAGGCCGGGGGTGTTCGGCGGCACGATGAAGGAGGCGTGGCCCTTGGAGCCGAGCTCGGCGTCGACGACCGCGACGACGACGTGCACGTTGGCTATGCCGCCGTTGGTCGCCCAGGTCTTGGTGCCATTGAGCACCCACTCGTCCTTGGCCTCGTCGTAGACGGCGCGGGTGCGCATGGCCGCCACGTCGGAGCCCGCGTCGGGCTCGGAGGAGCAGAAGGCGGCGACCTTCACGTCGTTCACGTCGCCGTACATCTGCGGGATCCAGGTGCCGATCTGCTCCTCGGTGCCGTTGGCGAGGACGCCCACGGCGGCCAGGCCGGTGCCCATGATGGACAGGCCGATGCCCGCGTCACCCCAGAAGATCTCCTCGGTCGCCATCACGATGCCCAGGCCCGTGGGGTCGAAGAACTGCTGGGCATAGAAGTCCAGGGAGTAGATCCCCAGCTTGGAGGCCTCCTGGATGATCGGCCACGGGGTCTCCTCACGCTCGTCCCACTCGGCGGCCGCCGGACGGATCACATCGGCGGCGAACCCGTGGAGCCAGTCCCGGACCTCCTTCTGCTCGTCGTTGAGCTCCATGGTGAACTCGGCCATGACCCCTCCAGGACCTGCGGTGAAGACGTGCGTTACTTGCGGTAACTGGAGTCTGTTACCGGCCGGTAGCCGATGTCAACTCCCGGCCGCCCGTTCGATGGCCGTCCCGCGCGGGGTGTTACGTTGCGCGTGCGGGGCGCAATCGCACGGGCGGGGAGAGAAACGCTATGGAGACCACCACACAGCAGACCGATCAGCAGCGGTCTGCCGAGCGCCGGCGGCGCGAGTTGCTGGAGGCCGCCGACCGGGTGGTGCTGCGTGACGGGCCCGGCGCCTCGATGAACGCGATCGCCGCCGAGGCCGGCATCACCAAGCCGATCCTGTACCGGCACTTCGGCGACAAGGGCGGACTGTACGCCGCGCTCGCCAAACGGCACACCGACGCGCTGCTCGAATCGCTGCGCGCCGCCCTGGACGCCCCGGCCGAGCGCAGGGAGCGGGTCGAGCAGACGCTCGACACCTACCTCGCGGCGATCGAGGCCCGCCCACAGGTCTACCGCTTCCTGATGCACCCCTCGGACGCCCTCACCCCCGGCGAGCAGGGCTTCGACGTGGGCCTGCACTCCGCCCCGGTGCTTCGCCGGATGGGCGAGGAACTCGCTCAGGTCATCGAGGAGCGCGTCGACCTCGGTCCGGGCAGCGCGCAGCTCGCCCGCGTGTGGGGGCACGGCATCGTCGGCATGATGCACGCGGCCGGCGACTGGTGGCTCGGCGAACGGCCCTGCTCGCGCGCGGAGTTGGTCAGCAGCCTGGCCGATCTGCTGTGGGGGCGGCTCGCCGCGGCGGGCAACCGCATCGGCGGCCCCGGCTTCTGAGGACCGGCCGGCCGCCGAAGGCCGGCCGTTCGCCGAAGGTCAGCTGTTCCAGGACGCCTTGGCGGCGGCCCGCAGCACCCTGCGCCGCCGCCAGCCCGTGACGTGATCGGTGTAGACGCCGCCCTCCAGGTGGTCGCACTCGTGCTGCAGGCACCGCGCGAACCAGCCGGTGCCGTGCACCCGCAGCGGCTCCCCCCGCAGGTCGACGCCCTCCACCACCGCGTGGTCGAAGCGCGGCGTGGCGGCCTCGAGACCCGGCAGCGAGAGACAGCCCTCCGGACCGCGCACGACGACGCCGTCCACGTCCACGAGGCGCGGATTGACCACGTACCCGAGATGGCGCACATCGTCGTCGTCCGGGCAGTCGTACACGAAGACCCGCTGATTCACGCCGATCTGGTTGGCGGCCAGACCCACTCCCTGGGCGGCGTACATCGTGGCGTACATGTCCTCGACGAGCCGCGCCAGTTCGGCGTCGAAGGCGGTGACCTCCGCACAGGGCTTGTGCAGCACGGGGGCACCGAGCAGGGTCAGGGGTCGTACGCGCCCTGAGGCGCCCGGGATCGAGCCGCTTCGCATGGCCGCAAGGGTACGGTCCTTGGAGAGCCCCGGGGTCGGGGTGGTGCCGCGGTTCGGGCTAGTCAGTGGATCTCGATAGGCTGAGGTTCATCGCGTTGCCGGGGGCAGACGCGGCGCCGTACGCAAGGAGGATCCAGAACTGATGGCAGGCAACACGGACCCGCTGTCGCCGCGGGCCAAGCTGGCCGTGACGGCGGGCAAGGCGGCCGCGGCGGTATCGCGCGCGGCGGGCCGCGGCAGCGGATCGGTGATCGGCGGCCGCGTCTCACTCAAGCTCGACCCCGACCTGCTCGGGCGTCTTGCCACGCACCTGGACGTGGTGCTCGTCTCCGCCACGAACGGCAAGACGACCACGACCCGGCTGCTCGCCGAGGCGCTGCGCGCCAGCGGGCCCGTGGTGTCGAACGCACTGGGCGCGAACATGCCGGCGGGAATCACCTCGGCCCTCGCGGGCGGCTCGGACGCCAGATTCGGCGTGATCGAGGTCGACGAGAAGTACCTCGCCGGTGTCGCTCGTGACGTGGAGCCGAAGGCGATCGCGCTCCTGAACCTCTCGCGCGACCAGCTGGACCGCGCCGCCGAGACGCGCATGATGGCGGAGGCCTGGCGCGAGGGCCTGGCGGGCTCCAAGGCGGTCGTGATCGCGAACGCGGACGACCCGCTGGTCGTCTGGGCCGCGTCCTCGTCGCCGAACGTCGTGTGGGTGGCCGCGGGCCAGGAGTGGAAGGACGACGCCTGGTCGTGCCCCTCCTGCGGCGGTGTGATGCAGCGTCCCGGGGACGACTGGTTCTGCGGCGAGTGCGGCTTCCGCCGCCCCGCGCCCAGCTGGGTGCTCTCCGGCGACCACGTCCTGGACCCGCACGGCTCGGCCTGGCCGATCCACCTCCAGCTGCCGGGCCGGGCGAACAAGGCGAACGCGACCACCTCGGCCGCCGTCGCCGCCGTCTTCGGCGTGCCGCCGCAGGTCGCCCTGGAGCGGATGTACCAGGTGCAGGCCGTCGCGGGACGCTATGACGTCGTGCAGTTCCAGGGCCGCGACCTGCGTCTGCTGCTCGCGAAGAACCCGGCGGGCTGGCTCGAGACCTTCTCGCTGATCGACCCGCCGCCCACCCCGGTGGTGCTCTCCGTGAACGCGCGCGGCGCCGACGGCACCGACACCTCCTGGCTGTGGGACGTCGACTACACCCGCCTGGCCGGTCACCCGATCTTCGTACTGGGCGACCGCAAGCTGGACCTCGCGGTGCGTCTTGAGGTCGCGGGCCTGGACTTCCGGGTCTGCGAGTCCCTCGACGAGGCCGTGCAGCTGGCGCCGCCCGGACGGATCGAGACGATCGCGAACTACACCGCGTTCCAGGACCTGCGCCGCCGCGTCGGCAACTGACCCCACCGGACCCTCTAGACCCTCGTAGGGACGAATGAGCATGAGCGACAACAGCCTGCGGCTGGTGTGGGTCTACCCCGACCTGCTCAGCACTTACGGAGACCAGGGCAACGCCCTGGTCGTGGAGCGCCGCGCCCACCAGCGCGGCCTCCAGGTCGAGCGCTACGACGTGCGCAGCGACCAGCCGGTGCCCACCTCCGGCGACATCTACCTGATCGGTGGCGGTGAGGACCGCCCGCAGCGCCTGGCGGCCGAGCGGCTGCGCCGCGACGGCGGCCTGCAGCGGGCGGTGGGCAACGGCGCCATCGTCTTCTCGGTGTGCGCCGGCTACCAGATCCTGGGCAACGAGTTCATCAACGACCTCGGCCAGCGCGAGCCGGGCCTCGGCCTGCTCGACGTGGTCTCCACCCGCGGCGAGGGCGACCGGTGCGTCGGCGACGTCCTGGGCGACATCGACCCGCAGCTGGGCCTGCCCCCGCTGACCGGCTTCGAGAACCACCAGGGCATCACGCACATCGGCCCCTCCGCCCGCCCGTTCGCCCGCGTCTCACTGGGCCGCGGCAACGGCACGGGCGACGGCACCGAGGGCGCGTACAACGGCACGGTGTTCGGCACGTACATGCACGGCCCCGTCCTCGCCCGCAACCCGCTGATCGCGGACCTGCTCCTGAAGCTGGCCCTCGACGTGAACGCGCTGCCGCCGACGGACGACCGCTGGTACGACGCGCTGCGCGCCGAGCGCATGAACGCCGCGCAGCAGCCCGCCTGATGCCCACGCCGCACAGGTGAGCGGCACCGTCCAGCAGTCGGACGCCCGGTGCGGCCCCGCCCCCTCCCGCCTATAGGGTGGCGGGGTTCCAGCCGGACGACGTGGTCCGGACTTCGGCCCACGTTGCAAAGGTTTCCCGGGCTATGCGCATTGGTGTCCTCACCTCCGGCGGCGACTGCCCCGGTCTGAACGCCGTCATCCGTTCGGTCGTGCACCGCGCCGTCGTCGACCACGGCGACGAGGTCATCGGCTTCCACGACGGCTGGCGTGGCCTGCTCGAATGCGACTACCGCAAGCTCGACCTGGACGCGGTGGGCGGCATCCTGGCACGTGGCGGAACGATTCTCGGCTCGTCCCGGGTCCAGCCCGCGCATCTGCGCGACGGCGTCGAGCGGGCCAAGGGCCACCTCGCCGACCTGGGCCTGGACGCGGTCATCCCGATCGGCGGCGAAGGCACCCTGAAGGCCGCCCGGCTCCTGTCGGACGCCGGTCTGCCGATCGTCGGGGTGCCCAAGACCATCGACAACGACATCGCGGTCACCGACGTGACGTTCGGCTTCGACACCGCCGTCGGCGTGGCGACCGAGGCCCTCGACCGCCTCAAGACGACCGCCGAGTCGCACCAGCGGGTACTGATCGTCGAGGTCATGGGCCGGCACACCGGCTGGATCGCGCTGCACTCGGGCATGGCCGCGGGCGCGCACGCGATCGTCGTGCCGGAACGTCCCTTCGACATCGAGGAACTGGCGCGGAAGGTCGGCGAACGATTCTCCGCGGGCAAGAAGTTCGCGATCGTCGTGGCCGCCGAGGGCGCCAAGCCCCGCGAGGGCTCGATGGCCTTCGACGAGGGCGTCAAGGACATGTACGGCCACGAGCGGTTCGCCGGCATCGCCCGCCAGCTCTCCATCGAGCTGGAGCAGCGCCTGGGCAAGGAGGCGCGCCCGGTGATCCTCGGGCACGTCCAGCGCGGCGGCACCCCCACCGCGTACGACCGTGTGCTCGCCACCCGCTTCGGCTGGCACGCCGTGGAGGCCGTGCACCGCGGCGAGTTCGGCAAGATGACCGCCCTGCGCGGCACGGACATCACGATGGTCCCGCTCGCCGAGGCCGTCGAGACGCTCAAGACGGTGCCCGACGAGCGCTACGCCGAGGCGGAGTGCGTGCTGTAGAGCCGCGCTCTTCCAGAGGCTCTTTTAGAAGGCCCTTTTCGAACGGCCCCCGGACGCGTCGGCGTCCGGGGGCCGTTCTAGTCTGGTGCGGACACACAGCGCACAACCGCACGAATCAGGAGCCAGTGGATGGATCACAGCGGGCACGGCATGAACATGGATCTGCCGCCGTTCACGCTGGGGCGCGGGCTCGAACTCTCGGCCGACCCCTTCTTCCTCATCGGCTGCCTGGTGGCTCTGGCCCTCTACGGCTGGGGCGTGGTCCGGCTCGTACGACGCGGTGACAAGTGGCCGGTCGGCCGCACCCTCTCCTTCGTGGCGGGCGTGCTGACCATCCTGCTGGTGATGTGCACCAAGCTGAACGACTACGGCATGGTCATGTTCAGCGTGCACATGGTGCAGCACATGGTCATCAGCATGCTGTCGCCGATCCTGATCCTGATGGGCGCCCCGATCACGCTGGCGCTGCGCGGCCTGCCGGTGGCGGCCCGCGGCCACAAGGGCCCGCGCGAGTGGCTGCTGTGGATCCTGCACAGCCGCTACATGAAGATCATCACGCACCCCGCGTTCACCATCCCGCTGTTCATCGCGAGCCTGTACGCGCTGTACTTCACGCCGATCTTCGACACCTTGATGGGGTCCAAGGTGGGCCACATCGGGATGATGGTGCACTTCCTCGCCGTCGGCCTGGTCTTCTTCTGGCCGATCATGGGCGTCGACCCGGGTCCGCACCGGCCCGGCTACATCATGCGGATGCTGGAGCTGTTCGCCGGCATGCCCTTCCACGCGTTCTTCGGCATCGCGCTGATGATGGCGTCCGAGCCGATGGTCGGCACGTACAAGAACCCGCCCGCGTCCCTGGGCATCGACGCGCTCGCCGATCAGACCGCCGCGGGCGGCATCGCGTGGGCGTTCAGCGAGGTGCCCTCCGTCCTGGTGCTGCTTGCGCTGCTCTTCCAGTGGTACCGCTCCGAACAGCGCCAGGCACGGCGCACGGACCGGGCCGCGGACCGTGACGGCGACAAGGAGCTGGAGGAGTACAACGCCTATCTCGCCTCACTGGCCGCGCGCGGGCGCTAGCGGCAAAGGGTCTTCGCGGGTCAGGATGGTCTCAGGCCGCGGTTTCGGCGTCGAGGCGCCGGGGCTGCCGGGAGGAGGCAGGGCGATGCCTGATTCGACGAAGACGATGGGTGTGTTCACCCTCGGAGGCTTGGTCGCGGTGACCGCGTACACGGTCGCGCTGGGGAGCAACGGCTGGCTGTGGTTCGGCTGGGTCGTCATCGGGATGCTCACAGTGGCGATGGTGCTCTCGCGCAGCACCCCCTGAGGGGCGCCGCACGGCGTCCGGCACGGTCGAACACCGTCAGAAGCGGAAGACGGCGCCCGTCGAGTTCCCCATCTCGCAGGCGTTGCCGAACGTCTTGTGCCAGCTGACCGGCTTGCCGCGGTGCAGCCCCGTCGCGCTCACCTCGACCGGGGCGTACTGCTTGGTGCAGATTCCCGGCTTCGCCGGCAGCGCGTCGAAGTCGCCGCGCGCCGTGTCGATCGCCGCGCAGGCCTCGGCCGCGTGCGGATGGTGTGCGGGCCGCTGGGTCACGCAGTCGAGCAGCACCCCGCGGACCCAGGCGTTGTCGTCCCCGGTGACGGTGAGGAAGACGCCGCTCGACCGGCCGGGGGCCGTTCCCTCGGCCGCGTGGGCGGGCGCGGCCGCGGCCAGGCAGAGCAGCGCGGCGGCGGTGGCCAGGGCGGGGCGCGTACGGGGTGTGGGACAAGACCTCATGGGGACCTCCTGGGACGGGGACGAGCTGCGTCGGAGTCAGGCCAGGCCACCTCCGCACCCGCCGCCCGCCAAGGCGACACGCCGGGCGCTCACCCGTACGAGTCCGGCGCACGGCCCGGATGGGCGTCTGTCGGCCAAAGGGACCGGGTCGCCCGGCTTCGCTCCCTTCTCCCGTCGGGACGGCGCACCTAAACTGACCGCTGCGTGAGGACCCGTGACCTGCGACGACGCAGCACCCAGGCCGGTCCACCTACGTCAAGGAGCAACGGGTGTTCTACTACCTGCTCAAGTACGTCGTCCTGGGGCCGCTGCTGCGGCTCATGTTCCGGCCGCGCATCGAGGGGCTCGAGCACATACCGGAGAACGGCGCGGCGATCGTGGCGGGGAACCATCTCTCGTTCTCGGACCACTTCCTGATGCCCGCCATCATCAAGCGGAGGATCACCTTCCTGGCGAAGGCCGAGTACTTCACCGGGCCCGGCATCAGGGGCCGCCTCACGGCCGCGTTCTTCCACAGCGCCGGGCAGATCCCGGTGGACCGCTCCGGCAAGGAGGCGGGCCAGGCGGCGATCCGCGAGGGCCTGGGCGTGCTGCGCAAGGGGGAGCTGCTCGGCATCTACCCAGAGGGCACCCGGTCGCACGACGGGCGCCTGTACAAGGGCAAGGTCGGCGTCGCCGCGATGGCGCTCAAGGCCCAGGTGCCGGTGATCCCGTGCGCGATGATCGGCACGTTCGAGGCGCAGCCGCCGGGCCAGAAGATGCCGAACTTCCAGAAGGTGTCCATCCGCTTCGGCGCACCGCTGGACTTCTCGCGCTACGCGGGCATGGAGAACGAGAAGGCGGTGCTGCGCGCGGTCACGGACGAGATCATGTACGCCATTCTCGGCCTCTCCGGACAGGAGTACGTCGACAAGTACGCCGCGGTCGCCAAAGCGGAGGAGGCCGAGCGGGCCGCCGCGGCCGGCAGGCGCAGATTCCCCCGGATGCCGCTGAGTTGACGCCCTGACGTACGGTCCTGCCAACGAGCGGCACCGCGCGGACAAGACGCCTTGCCGGCACCAGGGGAGAAGAAGCGGATGAGCGAGCACAGCCTGTACACCAAGCTGATCGGGCTGCTGGACGAGCGGGGCGCGGCGTACCGCGTCATCGCGCACGAAGAAGAGGGCGCCACGGAGGCGGTGAGCGCGCTGCGGGGCAACACCCTCCAGCAGGCCGCCAAGTGCATCGTGGTGATGGTGAAGATCGGCAAGAAGACGAAGCGGTACGTGCTCGCGGTGGTGCCCGGCGACCGCCGCGTCGACCTGAACGCCGTCAAGCAGCTCCTGGGCGGTACGTACGCGGGCTTCGCCACGCAGGAGGCGGCCGAGCGGCTCGCGGGCAGTGTGAGCGGCACCATCCTGCCGTTCTCCTTCGATCCCGAGCTGGAACTGGTCGTGGACCCGGCGCTGCTCGCCCACGACGAGCTGTTCTTCAACGCGGCGCGTCTTGACCGTTCGCTGGCGCTGCGGACCGCGGACTACGAGGCGATCGCCGAGCCGCGTACGGCCGCGATCGCGCAGGAAGCGGCATAGCGAGGGAGACGGCACGGCGAAGGGGCGACCGGGAGGTCCCGGTCGCCCCTTGCCGACATGCCTAGCGGCAGGTTGTCACGGCTTGGGCGTGGCGTGCGGTGCGCACGTCACGTCCTTGCCGTCCACCTTGCCGGTCAGCAGGTAGGTGTCGACACGGTCGTTCAGGCACGGGTTGACCAGGTTCGTGATGCCGTGCGAGCCGGCGTCCTTCTCCGTGATCAGACGCGAGCCCTTGAACCGCTTGTGCAGCTCGACGGCACCCTCGTACGGGGTGGCCGCGTCGCGGGTCGACTGCGCGATGAGGACGGGCGGCAGGCCCTTGCCGGTCTTGACCTCGACCGGCTCGTGCTGCTTGCTCTTCCAGGTCGCGCAGGGCAGGTTCATCCAGGCGTTGGACCACGTCATGAACGGGTTGTCGCGGTGGATGCGGGTGTTGTCGCGGTCCCACTTCTTCCAGCTGGTGGGCCACTTGGCGTCCGCGCACTCGACGGCCGTGTAGACGGCGTTGCCGTTCTCCGACGCGATGTTGCCCGCGGTGTCCGACAGGTCGGGGCTGGCTGCCTCGATCAGCGGCTTGGCGTCACCGGCGACGTACTTGCTGAAGTTCGTCGCGATCCCCACCCAGGCGGAGTCGTAGTACGGAGCGCTCTGGAAGTAGGCGATGAGCTCGGCGGGGCCGACCACTCCGCCCAGGGGCTCCTTCTTCGCGGCGGCGCGCAGCTTGTCCCAGTTCGCGCTGACCTTCTCGGCGGTGTTGCCGAGGTGGAAGGTGGCGTCGTACTTGGCGACCCACGTCATCCAGTCCTTGAGACGGATCTCGAAGGCGACGTCCTGGTCGAGGTTGGCCTCGTACCAGATCTTCTTCTTCGAGGGGTTGACCACCGAGTCGACGACCATGCGGCGCACGTGCGTCGGGAACAGCGTTCCGTAGACCGCGCCGAGGTAGGTGCCGTAGGAGACGCCGAGGAAGTTCAGCTTCTTCTCGCCGAGCGCGGCCCGGATGACGTCCAGGTCACGTGCGGTGTTCGGCGTCGTCATGTGCGGCAGCATCTCGCCGCTGCGCTCGGCGCAGCCGTCCGCGTACTCGGCGGCGAGCTTGCGCTGGGCGCGCTTGTCCGCCTCGGAGTCCGGCACCGGGTCGAGCTTGGGGGCCTTGACGAACTCCTGCGGGTCGACGCAGGAGATGGGCGCCGAGCGGCCGACACCGCGCGGGTCGAAGCCCACGAAGTCGTAGGCCTTGGCCGTCTTCTCCCAGAGCTTGGCCTTGGTGGCCACGCGGTTGGGGAAGCGGAGCCCGGAACCGCCGGGGCCGCCGGGGTTGTAGACGAGCGCGCCCTGGCGCTCCTTCTTCGTCCCGGTGTTGCCGATGTGGTCCACGGCGAGTTTGATCTTCTTGCCGTTGGGCTTGGCGTAATCGACCGGGACGGTCACCCAGCCGCACGTGACGGCCTTCTCCAGACCCCAGTCGGCCGGGCACGCCTGCCAGTCGATGCCGGCCTTGGCGGCGCGCTGCGCGGCGAGCGCGACCCCGCGCGCCTCCGAGCTGGTGCGCTGGCGGGCGTCAGCGCCGGCGCTGCTCCGAGCGTCCGCATTGGCGACGGGCGCCATGATCGCGCCCGCTATGAGCGAGCCCGTGATCAGCGTGCCGGCTGCGCCGAATGCTGTGGTGCGTCTCAACTGGTTCCTCCCCCTGTCGATCTACCTGTCGATTTTCGAACAGTAGGAGGATCCTGTCGGTCGGAGGGTTCAGTGCGACAGACGGGGCGGGTGTTTCTTTACCAATCCGATAACCGGGCTACTGGAACCGGTGAGCGGTTCGTCCAGGTAAGAGGCCTGATCCTCCGACGAATCGGGCCTCGCCCCCTGCGTACGTGACGAACTGAGTGCCTACGTCTCCGTTGGGGGCGGCGCCGGAAAATGTCATCCCTGCCGGTTACCCCGGCCTGGACCACCGGACGGACCTGCTTCCGACACACGATCACGGTCGCGACCTGACTGGAGTGACCCACCAACCGCGAAATCTCTTCCAGCGGCGCTCCGTTGGTCGGTACCGCGTACCGACAGCTGAGGCGAACACGAGCTTGATGTCATGCGCACCGTTGGGCGGTCACGAAGCGACGCCCTTGCACGCAGGCGCGCATGCCCACAATTCGACGTCTTCGGGTTGGCTGTGCATGAATTGGGTGGTCACTTTGCCAATTGACCGGTCCGCGTACAACCGGGCGCCGCACAGGGCGCATGCCCAGCCCTTCAGCTGGTCACCGTTCAACGTGCGCCAGTCGACGGGCGCGAGCGACGGGGTACTCACCGGGGCCGCCTGCTTTCCGCATTGACCATGGCTACCTTCGCCTGAAGTTCCTCGTGCGGGTTGGCCTTCCGCACGCTGCCGTGCTCGGTCTCCCACTCCTTGCCGCCACCCGGCGGACGCAGGTAGACGCGCGATGGGCCCCGCTCCATCACCACCCCTACGCGCCCGGTAGCGATGTCAACGGCCACAGCCCCGACGTCCGGTACAGCCTTGCTGTCCATTTGCACTCCCGGCGTTGCTGACGGCGCCTGGCGCACCGCCGATGGGGGTTGCCTCGGGACTGACGCTAGAGAGACTCCAAGATCGAGATCCATGAGCTTGCAGCAGCTTGCACACCAATTATTGGCGGAGTTCAGGGCCTTGACGTCTACTCCGAACAGCAAGACGGTGATGCAAGTCAGAGCAAGTATCCGGGTGCGGGAGGCTGGCATGGCCGTACAGTTCATCGGCATCGACCCCGAGACCGATCGCGATCACTGCCCCACCGTGTGGGTGGACCCCGAGGCCGACGAACTCCTGCTGCAGGGCTGGAAGCCCGAGACCCCGACGCAAGCCGCGTGCGAGGCCACCAGCCCGGCGAACGGATCGGTCCCCCAGAGCGAGGCGATCATCCGCATCCCGGCCCGCATGGTGCCGTTGATCAGAGAGGCCTGCGATGCCCTTGAGCGTCCCGAGCTTCGGTGAGCTGCTGGCCAACTGCCGTCGATCCGGCGTGCACTTGGAGATGCGCGACAGCTACGCGACGAACGAGCGGTTCGAAGCGTGGCAACGGGGCGCCCGGATCAACTGGGACGATCGCGCGTCCTGGTGGCACTCCTACGATCAGTTGATCGCGGATGCAGTTGCGCGGGGCGTGGTGATCCGGCGCGCCCGCATCGTGTCGGAGCCGGTGACCGAGTACATCAAGTGGGAGCACTACGTCACCCGCGCGAATACGACGGCCGGCGAGCAAGTCCGCTGGCTGCCACGGCGAATGACCTCAGGCCTCGCCCTGCCCGGCAACGACTTCTGGGCCTTCGACGGCACACTCCTGCGCATCCATCACTTCTCGGGTGATGGGGCCGTCGTCGAAGACGAGATCACGGACGATCCCGCCACGGTGAAGCTGTGCGTCTCAGCGTTCGAGGCCGTATGGGAGCGTGCCACCCCACACGACGACTACCACGTCTGATCACGGGAGGACCGGACAGCCAGCCCATGCCCACACATCCCTCAGCCCGCGTACAACAAGCGCGCGAGGCGCTCGCCGCGCGCCTGCGCGAGTTGCGCCTGGATGCCGGGATCACCGCGCGTGAGCTGGCCCTCCGGTGCCAGTGGAGCGAGTCCAAGTCGTCGCGAATCGAGCACGCCAAGACCCCTCCGTCGGACGCCGACATCGGCGCCTGGTGCCGCGCGTGCGAGGCCGAGGGCCAGACCGCCGACCTGATCGCGGCCAACCGCCATGTCGACGCCATGTATGTGGAGTGGCGGCGCCTGCAGCGCAGCGGGCTCCGCCAGCTGCAGGAATCAGGCGCGGCCCTGTACCAACGCACCCAACTCTTCCGGGTCTACTGCTCCAACGTGATGCCCGGATTCCTGCAAGGCCCCGGCTACGCCACAGCACTGCTGTCATCCATCGCAGCGTTCCGGGGCACCCCCGACGACGTCAGCGAGGCCGTCGCGGCACGTATGGAGCGCTCCCGCGTCGTGCACGAGGGCAATCACCGATTCGCCGTGCTCGTAGAGGAAGCCGTCCTGCGCTACCGGATCGGCGCCACCGACACGATGGCCGCCCAACTCGGCTCACTACTCTCCGCCATAGCCCTGCCGTCGGTCTCCCTCGGCGTAATCCCCTTCAACGCACCCCGCTCAATGTGGCCCCTGGAGACCTTCACGATCTTCGATGACAACCGGGTCCACACGGACTCACTCAGCGCAGCCGTCACTCTCACACAACCCACTGAAGTGGCCCTGTACACCCGGGCATTCGAAGAGCTGGCACGGCTGGCCGTCCACGGAGCAGAAGCAAGAGCGCTGATCACAACGGCGCTCGGAGCACTGGACGGCTGACATCCGACACCACATCCACTGGAAGTGGGCCGCCCGGACTGTCCCTCCAAGACTGTTCGGACAAACTTTCCCTACATCATCAAGGCCCGCCCGCGACGCGGGCGAGCGCCGCCCATCGCGCTTCCCGCCTCATGCCTTCGGCCTGGCGGTACGCGCAGGCGGCGCGCCATATGCGCGCGGCGGGCCAGAGGGGATACCCGCTGTGGCTGGGGCGGTCGGCTCCACGGCTTTAGGCAGCCACTTTGGGGCGAGCCTCTAAGATCATGGCCCCAACGTCGTGCTTTAACGGCCAGGTCCACAGACTGCCCGACTCGCCGGAAGCTTAAGGGGCCATGATCACTCGCCCCAAAGCAGCTCCCGCCCAAAGCCGCTCCGTAAGTTGTTTGGCGGTCCGGAGTGGGGTGTGGCTCTAAAGTCGCTTGCCCCCGGTGGCTCCGGTGGAGTGGCCGCCCCGCTCTTCGGGACGCCTGGCCGCTGATTGAGATCTGCGCAAGATCGCTGTTTACGGAGCTGACGGCGGGTGTTCCTCGGGCCGAACGGCATGCTGCCTGAACCGAGGAGACGCACATGGCCGAGCAGCTGACCCGCCTCTGGGTCGGGATCGACGCCGGTAAAGCCCATCACTGGCTTGCCGCGGTCGACGAAACCGGGGCAACGATGTGGAGCAAGAAGGTCGCCAACGACGAGAGCGTGATTCTGACCGCTCTTGGTGAGCTCCTCGCCCTCTCCGACGAGGTGCACTGGGCCGTTGACATCGCCGGTACGGCGTCCGCGCTGTTACTGGCCTTACTCGCCGCCCACGGACAACAGGCCGTCTACGTTCCCGGCCGGACGGTCAACCGGATGTCCGGGTCCTACCGCGGTGAAGCCAAGACCGACGCCCGGGACACCTACGTGATCGCAGACACGGCCCGGCTGCGGCGGGACTTCGCGTTCATTGACGTCCCCGCCCAGCTGGCAGCTGATCTGGCTCTGTTGACAGCTCACCGCACCGACCTGATCTCCGACCGGGTCCGCATGCTCAACCGGCTCCGCGACGTGCTCACCGGGATCTTCCCCGCGCTGGAACGGGCCTTCGACTACGCAGATCACAAAGGTGCGCTCATCCTGCTCACCCGGCACCAGGCCCCGGCAGCCATACGGCGCCGCGGCCAAGCCCGCCTCACTGCCTGGCTCAAGGGACGCAACGTCCGCAACCCCGACGCGATCGCCGCCACCGCCCTGCAGGCCGCCAGGGCTCAGCACGCCACGCTGCCCGGCCAAGACGTCGCGGCCAGCATCGTCGCGGACATCGCCACACAGATCCTCGCCTTGGACGACCGGCTCAAGCACATCGATCAGCAGATCCGGCAGACCTTCCACAGCCACCCCCGAGCCCACATCATCGAGTCCCTGCCGGGCATGGGTCCCATCCTGGGAGCCGAGTTCCTCGTCGCAGCCGGAGACCTGAGCACCTACGCCGACGCAGGCCACCTCGCCTCCGCCGCCGGCCTCGTGCCCGTTCCACGCGACTCCGGACGCCGCACCGGCAACCTCCACCGCCCCAAGCGCTACAGCCGACGCCTCCGCCGCGTCTTCTACCTGTCCGCCCAGACCAGCATCATCCGCGAAGGCCCCAACCGCGACTACTACTTGAAGAAGCGAACCGAAGGCTGCAAGCACGTCCAGGCCGTCATCGCCCTCGCCCGCCGACGTGTCGATGTCCTATGGGCGCTCTTGCGTGACGGCAGACTCTTCACCCTCCATCCGCCCGTCGCCCAGGCCGCTTAGAAGGAGCCAGCGCACTCCCCCTACCTGGCGATAGCCTGCGGGCCAAACCAGGAAGGTGGGCCCAGTGGCCTTCGACGCAGAACGATCAGCGCGCATCGCCGCCATGCAGGAAACCGCCCGGCCCCTCTGGGATGCCACCGGCGACACGGACACACTCCAGCAGTTCCTCAAGGACAACGGATGTCACGGCGTGGAAGCCGTATTCGTGACCATGGGACTGCTGAACTGCGATCTCGCCGAAGCTCAACGAGCCTTCTTCAACGCCCCATGCCGCGACGCCGCACGCCGCTTCCACAACCACGCCATGGACCTACTCGAAGAGGCCGCCGACCAGGACGCCTGACAACACCGCCGGCCAGCGGAGCCTCTTGACTCAGCCATTAAGACTCCACCAACCTAATCATCAGGCGTGCTAGCAGCGATTCCATCCAGCAAGTACCTGGGTGAGATAGAAGCGAAGGGCATTACTTCACGCAACGCTCGGTGCGCATCGCCTCGATGCACAGAGGATGCCAGTTCATCAAGTTGCCCTCGAAGGTCGGCAATACCTTCAATGAACCTGATCGGCATTGCATCATCGGGATCTCGGGGCAAATTACGCTTCCCGGCCAGCTGTGCTTTCTGAAAGTGTTCCTTGGCGTCACCTCCTACCTTCTCTGTCGTCACGATGACAGGATACTTCGGCCGGACCAGCCCGATTTTAGCCCCGAAGGAATACGCTTCGCGAAGACTGAACTCCTTGTCTTTGAGCTCGAACAATATTACTTCACCGTTAATGTCGGCGATGCAATCCATCTCGTCGCCGCCGGATGAGTATTCGATCATGATTCGGTCATCTGAGACTCCCAGGTCACGCAACTCCTCAACGAGGATGACCGACATCCACGTGCTCTTGTCTAGCAGCTCTCGCCCTAGGTCAGTAATGGCTACTGCCTCTTCAGGTCGCTCCTCCGCCAGCCTTCGACCGCATCCACAACGAACGCCGCGCTGAGACATTTCCTGGATTATCGCCACATCAGCCACCCTAGCCACTTGCTGATGGCTTTTTGCGCACACAATGACATACTCCGAGCTGATCAACCCGTGTTCCTGAAGGTTACTCAACACAGCCTCAACGTTATCAACCCGCTCCCTTTTTAGCTGCTTCTCGACGTCAGATAGAATCAAGCCGCCCAGGGATGACTTAATCGCCGTTGCGAGAACGCGAGCCCCCTTGTCGCAGAGAAGTCTCGCAGCGGTTACCTTTTCCGGAGTAAGGTTGATGCTCTCCCGTCGGCCCTCCTGTTTTAGTTCCCCGAACTTTTTGGCTGAGAACTCATGCTTTCTCAGCTCGGTTCCTAGCGTGTCAGCGCACGCCCTCTGGAAGTCCGATACGTCAAGCTCCCCTCGCGTATTCGTGATTACGTAAAGGAAGAGGTGACCCGGACCCGACTTCATTTCAGGGGGCTGCTCGACTTCGTCGCTGAAGAGGGTCCATGTCCTCGACGGATCCCGGCGGTTGCGGAGCGCCAAGATATATGTAACACCGCCTTCGGCGAGGATCTCTGCCCGGATCAAGTTACTTGCTTGACCGAACCGGTCCGGGAACCTTGCCCCTTCGTCCGGCGCACCCAACGCAAAGGCGGTGGCCATCGCCTGACGGGACGAGGAGAGCACTCGGATGTACTGTTCTGGCACCGCTCGAACGACATCCCAAAACTTGGCAGCCTGCTGAGCATCAACAGCTGCCCGCCACATGGAAAGTCTCAACATGCAACGCATTTTCACCTATTGACCTGCTTAGGTCCACCGCTTTCTGGCTTCTCAACCTCACCGTGCGTACATGCAGATCAACGCGGCAGATGCCCTCTCCGTACCGCCAGCTGACCTGGAGTGCGTGAGCCAGTCGATAGAGGACTTGTTCGGGCTCGACGTCTGCATCCTGGGCCGTCCGACGCCCCCGAGGCCACTCGACGACGACCGACAGTGACAGTGGCGCTACAGCCGCCAGTCGCGAACCCCCAGGTCCGCAGGGCCCCGGCTCTGCATGTTCCCCCAGGGCTGGACCTCAGGCAAAATGGGGTATTTCTTACCGCTCCGACCATCGACGACGAGCGACAATCAGGAGGCGGGGATGAGTGTCTAGCTGCGTGACAACACCGACGGACGCCCCCAGGCATCCGCGAACAGCGGCGACCCATTTGAGCAGGTCAGCAAACCAGTTGGCCTCGCTCAGGCCTTCCCCGGACTTGCCAATCCGATAGACGGTGCAGGGAACTCCGCTCAGCGGATATGCCCCTGTTCACGTGAGTGTGCGCAGCGCCTCGTCGAGGACGCGGCGGACCCGTAGCGCGTCGGGGGCGAGTGCCGTGACGAGCACGGCCGGACCGGCGAGGGGCGTGAGTGCGGTCGCTTCGGCGAGGAGGGTGGGCTCGGGCCTGTGGTGCTCGAATTCCGGGCGTACGATCACGAGTTGGCCGATCGCCCGGTGGCCCGCCAGGACCGCCGGGCCGTCCCAGCCGCCGGGTGCTCCGGGGCCGCACGACAGTTCCTGGTCGAGGAGCAGGCGGCCCGCCCTGCGCACGGTCAGGCGGCTGGTGAGGCGCCCCGGCTCTTCGCCGGTCCGGCCGAGCACCTGCTCCTCCCGCAGCACGAGGCTCGCGCTCGCGGCGAGCTCGGCCCGCGTGGTGACCCGCAGGTCGCTGTCGCGTACGGAGATCAACTGCTCCGGCAGCCAGCACAGTTCCGCGCCGTCACCGACCGTGAGCCGCACGTCGTACCGCGCCGCCTCCTTCGACTGCCCCGGCAGGGCGAGCGTGGCGGCGGCCGAGCCGATGTGCAGCCGGGCCCCTTCCTCGGCGGCGGCCTCGACAGTGAGGTGGTCGCCCCCGAGGGGGCCGCTCATCGCCCCGACGAGGGTGACCTGGGCGCCCACGCCGGCCGACCGGGTGCGGCGCGGGGCGAGCGGCCCCTCTCCGTCGAGCACGGGCAGGACGGTGCCGCCCCGCCCGTTGCCCCGGGCGGTGATGCGGGCGATGCCGCGTACCCCGGATGCCGCGACGGCGTGCACGGTCATGCGGACGCGGTCCAGGCGGCGTACTGGGCACGCACCCAGGCCGCGACGGGCCCGATGCCCTCGTCCGACCGCAACGACTGGAAGATCACCGGCAGTTCGGCGCGCTGGGCCTTGGCGTCCGCGGCCATCCGGGCGAGGTCGGAGCCGACGTGCGGGGCGAGGTCGGTCTTGTTGACGACGAGCAGGTCGGCGGTGGTGACGCCGGGGCCGCCCTTGCGCGGGATGTCGTCGCCGCCCGCGACGTCGATGACGAAGATCTGCGCGTCGACGAGCCCCTTGGAGAAGGTGGCGGTGAGGTTGTCCCCGCCGGACTCCACGAGGATCAGGTCCAGCGGCCCGACCTCGTCCTCCAGGTCCTCCACGGCCTCCAGGTTGGCGGAGATGTCGTCGCGGATCGCGGTGTGCGGGCAGGCGCCGGTCTCCACTGCGGTGATCCGCTCGGGCGGCAGCACGGCCTCGCGCAGCAGGAACTCCGCGTCCTCGCGGGTGTAGATGTCGTTCGTGACGACGGCGAGGGAGCGCTCGTCGCGCAGCTCCTTGCAGAGCGCGGCGACGGTGGCGGTCTTGCCGGATCCGACGGGTCCGCCGAGCCCGATCCGCAGGGCGCGGCGGCGCCCGTCGGGGCGGTGCGCGTCGGCGCTCACGGCGGTGGACTCGTCGTGGGAGTGATCGAGATGCATGTGCGACTCCTCTGTGGTTCAGCAGTTCATTGCGCCTTGCGCGACGGGCTGGTGGGGTGCCTCGTGCGCCGGAGGGAGGCCTGGCCAGGAGCTAGGAAGCGAACAGCCGCGCGGGCCAGGCCGCATGCGCCTCCGCCCCGACCTCCAGGAGCGGCGCGGATGCCGCGGGCAACGCGTCGACTCCGTCCGCCAGGGCCTCCCGGCCCGCCTCCGCCGCCGCCCGGGCGACGAGGTCGAGCTCGGGTGCCAGCCGGGCCAGGACGCCCGTGGCGTCGAAGGGGTCCAGGCTCAGCAACCGCACGGTCGCCGTCGCGGGCCCGCTCACACACTCGTACGCGGAGCAGTACGCGGCGTCCTGGGCCCCCAGCCCCGCCGACCGGGCGGCGAGGCCGAGCACGACGGGCTGGTGCGCTCCCTTGGGCTTCGCGGCGGCCAGCCGGTCCAGCGAGGGATCGGGCCACGCGGCGCGCGCGGCCCGCATCATCTGCCGCCCCAGCCGCCGCCCGGCGACCCGCAGCGCGGCCGAGGGCGTCCGCGCGTCGGCGGCCTCGTCCAGCTCCAGTGGATCGATCCCCAGCGCGGCGGCCGCCGCCAGCGCGGCGGAGACCAGCCCCGTCGTGTGCAGCCGTCCCCGGCAGAATTCCTCCAGGGTGGCCGCGCCGGTGACGCGCCCCGCCTTGACGGCCTCTTCGGCCCCGCCGGAGTGCGCGTGCCCTCCGGCGGGGAACCGGCCGTCGGCCAGGACGAGCAGTGCGGCTCTGGACATATCAGCGCCCGTCAGAACAGGAAGTACCGCTGCGCGAGCGGCAGTTCGGCTGCGGGCGACGGCTCGACGAGCTCCCCGTCGATGGTGACGGCGAAGCTGTCGGGAGCGACCTCCACCCTCGGCAGGGCGTCGTTCTCGCGCATGTCCGCCTTCGTGCGTCCGCGCGTCGAGCGGATCGCCCTGAACTCCTTGGCCAGGCCGAGGCGTTCGGGCAGGCCGTCGTCCAGCGCCGACTGGGTCACGAAGTTGAAGGAGTTCAGCCCGGGCGCCCTGCCGTGCGCGCCGAACATGGGGCGCGGGAGCACCGGCTGCGGCGTGGGAATGGACGCGTTGGCGTCGCCCATCTGCGCGTAGGCGATCTGCCCGCCCTTGATGACCAGCTGCGGCTTGACGCCGAAGAACGCCGGGGCCCACAGCACCAGGTCGGCGAGCTTGCCGCTCTCGACCGAGCCGATCTCGTGGTCGACGCCCTGCGCGACCGCCGCGTTGATCGTGTACTTGGCGACGTAGCGACGTGCACGACGGTTGTCCGCCCGGGTGTCCCCCGGCAGGAAGCCGCGCCGCCGCTTCATCACGTGCGCGGTCTGCCAGGTGCGCATGACGACCTCGCCGATGCGGCCCATGGCCTGCGAGTCCGAGGACATGATCGAGATGGCGCCGAGGTCGTGCAGGATGTCCTCGGCCCCGATGGTGGTGGGCCGGATCCGCGACTCGGCGAAGGCGAGGTCCTCGGGGACCGCCGGGTTGAGGTGGTGACAGACCATCAGCATGTCGAGGTGTTCCTCGATGGTGTTGACGGTGTGCGGCCGGGTCGGGTTGGTGGAGCTGGGCAGCATGTTCGGCAGGGAGACCGCCGTGATCATGTCCGGGGCGTGCCCGCCGCCCGCGCCCTCGACGTGGAAGGCGTGCAGGGTGCGGCCCGCGACGGCCTTGAACGTGTCGCCGACGAAGCCCGCTTCGTTGAGGGTGTCGGTGTGGACGGCGAGCTGGGCCCCGGTGTCCTCACAGACGTTCAGGCACGCGTCGATGGTGGCCGGGGTCGCGCCCCAGTCCTCGTGGATCTTGAAGCTGACGGCTCCGGTGCGCAGTTGGGCGTGCATGGACTCGCTGGAGACCGTGTTGCCCTTGCCGAGGAAGCCGATGTTGACGGGGCTGGACTCCATCGCCGCGAACATCCGGGCCAGGTGCCACGCGCCGGGGGTGATCGTGGTGGCCTTGCTGCCCTCGGCCGGTCCGGTGCCGCCGCCGATGAGGGTGGTGACGCCGGAGGCGAGCGCCTCGTCGACGATGGTCGGCGAGATGAAGTGGATGTGGGTGTCGATGGCGCCGGCGGTGAGGATCTTCCCGTTGCCCGCGATGACTTCGGTCTCCGGGCCGATGACGAGATCGGGGTGTACGCCGTCCATCGTGTCCGGGTTGCCGGACTTGCCGATGCCGGTGATGCGGCCGTCGCGTATGCCGACGTCGGCCTTGACGACGCCCCAGTGATCGATGATGACGGCGCCGGTGATGACGGTGTCGGGGGCCCCTTCGGCGCGCGTCGCGCGCGACTGGCCCATCGACTCGCGGATGACCTTGCCGCCGCCGAACACCGACTCGTCGCCGGAGAGTCCGGGGCCGCCGGAGCGGTCCTCCTCGATCTCGACGAGCAGGTCGGTGTCGGCGAGGCGGATCCGGTCGCCCGTGGTGGGGCCGAACAGGTCGGCGTACGCGGCGCGGGACAGCTCAGGCATCGAGGGGACCTCCGGTCTCGCCGCGCAGTCCGGGCACGATGCGCAGGCCGGCCAGGGGGACGAGTTCGACGTCGACGGGGATTCCGGGCTCGAAGCGCACGGCGGTGCCCGCGGCGATGTTGAGCCGCTTGCCGTGCGCGGCGGCGCGGTCGAAGTCGAGGCCGGGGTTGGCCTCGGCGAAGTGGTAGTGGGAGCCGACCTGGACGGGGCGGTCGGCGGCGTTGAGGACGGTGAGGGCGGTGACCTCGCGGCCCACGTTGTAGGCGACGGGCTCGTCGGCGAAGAGGATCTCGCCGGGTACGAGGGGCTGGGCGGGACTCATGCGGCCGGCCCCCGTCAGACGATCGGGTCGTGGACGGTGACGAGCTTGGTGCCGTCCGGGAAGGTGGCCTCGACCTGGACGTCGTGGATCATCTCCGGGATGCCGCCCATGACGTCGTCCCGGGTGAGCACCTTGCGTCCCGAGGACATGAGTTCGGCGACGGTGCGGCCGTCGCGCGCGCCTTCGAGGATGTGGGACGTGATGAGGGCGATCGCCTCGGGGTGGTTGAGCAGCAGCCCCCGCGCCCTTCGCTTCTCGGCCACGTCCGCGGCCACATGGATGAGCAGTCTCTCCTGCTCGTGCGGGGTCAGTTGCACGCGTCCCACCTCACAGTCCTCGCTCCGGACCGTGCGGGGTCCGGCTGCCGCGGCCACCGCGACGGATATAGATGTAACACACAGGCAGTGCGCTCGATCTTGCGCACCCCGGTTACGAAATCCCCTGGTGGCGTGGCATCGCAGGCTAGTTGGGAGGAGTTTCAACGAGGTTAACCAGCGCTTGACCGCTCCATGACCGTCAGCTGGGCTGCCCCATACTCATCAGGCCGCGCAAGCCGTCCTCCAGCGCGTCGAGCGGAACATCGTCGAAGAGCGCCAGTTGCGCGGCGAAGCCCTGGGCGGTGGCGACCATGACCCGCGCGACGTGGTCGGCCGGGATGTCGTCGCGCATCATGCCCGCGGCCTGATACCCCTCGACGATCTTCACCCAGGCCACCCGCACCCTGGTGTACCCCTGGTTCATCAGGGCGGCGAGTTCCTTGTTGCGCAGGGTCTCCGCCCAGACCTGGACGATCAGCCGCGGGAAGTACGAGGCCTCCCCCTCCTCGACCCCCGTCCTCCGGCTGAGCACCTGGCTCAGCGCACGGCCGACGAGCACGTCCGGCGGGGGCGGCGGGGTCTCCTTGGCCGCGGCCTCGAAGGTCGCCTGGATCCACTCCAGGACCTCGCCGACGATCGCCCCGATCAGCTCTTCCTTGCCCCCGAAGTAGCGGTAGACCGCTCCGGCCGAGAGGCCGACCTCCTTGAGCACGTCCTGCATCGAGGTGGCGTGGAAGCCATTGCGGGCGAAGCAGAGGGCGGCGCCGTCGATGATCTGGCGGCGGCGTGCGTCGAGGTGCTCCTGGGATACGCGGGCCATACCGCCAAAACTAAAACGAACATTCATTCTTGACAAGCGGCGCGCCCGGAAGCACAGTGTGGGCATCTCGTAAAACGAACGATCCTTCTCTTTAACTCGCGAAGATCCCGAAGGAGCTCAGCTCATGTCCACGTCGGTCGCCACCCCGCCTCCACAGGGCCGCCGCATGGTGGCGGTGGCCCTCCTGGTCTCCGCGCTCGTGGCCCTCGCCCTGTGGGCCTTCGCCTGGCCCGCCGCCAGGACCGCCCCCCGCGACCTGCCACTCGGCGTCGCGGGTCCCGCCGCGGCGGCGGCGCCACTCCAGGCCAAACTCGCCCAGCACGAGGGCGCGTTCGAGATCCATCGGTACGCCGATGAAGCCGCGGCCCGCGACGCCATCGAGGACCGGGCCGTATACGGCGCGGTGGTCGTCACCCCGCGGGGCATGGAACTGCTGACCGCGACGGCCGCGAGCCCGGTGGTCGCCCAGCACCTGGAGCAGGCGGTGGCCGGTCAGGCACCGAAGGGGGCCGAGGTGACCACCACCGACGTGGTGGCCGCGCCCGCGAACGACCCGCGGGGCTCCGCCCTCGGGGCGAGCGTGCTGCCGCTGGTGATCGCGGGGGTCGCGGCCGGTGCGATCGTGACGATGCTCGGCCTGCGCGGCATCCGCGCGGTGGCCTCCCTTGCCCTTGCCGCCGCGCTGGTCGGCGTGGTCGCCGCCGCCGTGACCCACAGCTGGCTCGGCGTACTGACGGGCAACTGGTGGGCGGAGGCAGGGGTGTTGAGCCTCTCGACGCTCGCGGTGGGCGGCATCGTCGCCGGGTGCGCCGCGCTCCTGGGCCCGGCGGGCATCGGGGTCGGCGCGCTGACGATGGTGCTCCTCGGCAACCCGTTCTCCGGCGTGACGTCCGCGCCGCAGCTGCTGCCCGAACCGGTCGGATTCCTCGGCCAGTTGCTGCCGCCCGGCGCCGGGGGCACCCTGCTGCGCTCGGTCTCCTTCTTCGACGGCGCGCGCGTCACGGGCCCCCTCGTCACCCTCGCCGTCTGGGCCCTGCTCGGCCTGACGGCCGTGCTGCTCGGTGCGCTCCGCCGCCGCCCCGCCGCCGCGGCCCGCGACGAGTCGCCGACCGCGGCGAGGGAAGCGGTGCCGGCCGCCTGACCCGGCAGCACACAGGGCCCGGCAGCACACAGAGACGGCCGTACGCCTCCGCTGTAGCGGACGGGGGCGTACGGCCTTTCGCGTACTCAATCGCCCTACGGCTACGTCGCGTTGGGACCGCGGTGCTCGGCGGCGATGCCGAAACCCCGCCGCTCCCCCGCACCGGACGCCGGGGACGAGGTCGAGCGCAGCGCCGACACGGAGCTGACCACCTGCTCCTCCTCCGCGTCCGGCAGCGCCTCGAGCCGTTCCAGGTCGGCGGCGGAGACAAGGGCCACGAGTGGCTTGCCATGGCGGGTGACGACCACCCGCTCACCGCCGTAGACGACGCGGTTGATCAGATCGGCGAGCTCTGCACGGGCTTGCGTCACCGGAATCTCGTAGGCCATGCTCCCCAGCTTAACCGCCGCCCCGCGCCCCGATCCGGCCCGCGCTAGACGGATACGCCGCAGGTCAGGGGCGCACCCGAGGCGGGTGAGCGATGCGGCCGACGCGTCCCGTCGCTCCCCGGCGGCTGCAACTACTGAGGGCCGTCGCCGCGTTCGACGTCATGCTGGGCCAGGAGCGTGAGGAGTTCCGCCACGGCGAGGCCTGATTCGGCGGGGTGACGCAGGATCGTCCCCGCTTCGATGCGGTAGGCGTTGGAGCGGCCCTGGCGTGTGTGGGAGAGATATCCACCCTCCTCCAGATCGGAAACGATCTTCTGTACGGCACGCTCGGTGAGATGGCAGCGCGCGGCGATGTCCCGGATGCGCGTGGCGGGGTCGGCGGCGATCGCGGCCAGCACACGGGCGTGGTTGGTCAGGAACGTCCAACCGACGTGTGGTTCAGGTACTGCACCCATGCCTCCAAGATAGGGCCTTTGATTCACGTATTCAAAAAGACGAACTACATTTCCGGTATCTCTTGACGGGTGAACCCCGCCGGACCCACGCTGAGTGAGGTGACGACGCACGGACGCATACGGAGTGGCCGCCATGACAGAACACGCACTTCCTGCGCCGGTCGCGCAGGACAGCGAAGCCACCCACGCCGCGTCCCCCGCCCTGCCGGGCCATGGCGTCGAGGACGCCCAGCCGGATCCGCGCGTCGAACTGGGTCAGCTGCGGCGGGCCATGCGAACACGGCCCGTCATCGACATGGCCCGCGGCATCCTGATGGCCTCCTTCGGCCTGGGCGCCGACGACGCGTGGAGCGTCCTGGTCTCGGTCTCCCAGAACACGAACACCAAGCTGCATATCGTGGCCGCCGACCTGGTCGGCGCCGCCACGGGAGGCAGGATCCCCAGGCCGCTCCGCCGGCAGCTGGCCGCGGCGGTCGCCCAGCTGCGGCCGCCGACGGTGGCGCCCCACGCCGAGGAGAGATGAGCCCGCAGGAACATGGGCCCCTCCCTTCTCCCGGCTCTCCCGGCTCTCCCGGCTCTCCCGGCTCTCCCGGCGCTCATCGGTTTCCCTCCGCCCGGCGAGGGCACTCGTGCCCCGGTTCCGTACCGGTCCGGACAGAGGCCGACTCCACCCCCGAGGGAGGCGTTGATGGAGTGGATGACAAGCGCGCTCTGCGCGCGCGAGGACCCCGAGCTGTTCTTCCCCGTCAGCGTGAGCGGCCCAGCGCTGCGCGAGGAGCTGGCCGCCAAGCGGGTCTGCCTGCGCTGCCCCGTGCTCCGCCCCTGCCTCACCTGGGCTCTCGACAGCGGGCAGGCCTACGGCGTCTGGGGCGGCACCAGCGCGGAGGAGCGTGCGGCGCTGCGCCGCAAGGGCGACACGAACCACAAGGACGCCAAGGACGGCGTGCCCGCACGCGCACCCCTCAGTTCTGCAGAGCGGTGATCCGCAACGGCACCGAGTGCACCAGGAACTCCGGCGCCGGCTCGCGCTGACTGACCTCCGCCCACCACGCCCCGCCGTCCTCCATGTGCCGCAGCAGCACGCCCTCACGGATGGCCCAGGGGCAGATGGTGACCGACTTGACGCCCGTCAGCTTCATCGCCGTGTGCCCCACGATCGCCCCGGCCAGGCTCTGCACCGCTCGCGGCGCCGACACCCCCGGCAGCCTGGCGCGCTCGGCCGCCGGGAGCGCGGCGAGCCGGTCGCGGCAGGCACGCAGTTCCGCTCGGCTCAACTGCCGGGCCATGAAGGGCCCGTGGCGGCCGGGCGCGGCGCCCCCGAGCCGCGCCAGCTGCTGGAACGTCCGCGACGTGGCCACCGCGGTGCGCGGCCCCTCCCAGCGGATCCGCGCGGCGACGTCCCGCAGCTGGTGGCGCACCTTGCGCCGCAGCGCCTTCACGCTCTGCTCGGTCGGCGGGTCCTGGCCCTCGAAGAACTCCCGGGTCAGCCGGCGCGCGCCCAGGGGCAGCGAGGCCACGTAGTCCGGAAGCCGCCCGCGCCCGAAGGCCACCTCGAGCGAGCCGCCCCCGATGTCGAACAGCGCGAGGGGCCCGGCCCGCCAGCCCATCCACCGGCGGGCCCCCAGGAAGGTGAGTTCGGCCTCCACCTCGCCGGGCATGGTGCACAGCGCCACGCCGGTCTCCTCGCGGGTCGTCCGCAACACGTCAAGCCGGTTGGGCGCACTGCGTACGACGGTCGTGGCGAAGGCGAGCGGCTCCTCCGAACCCCAGCGCCGTGCGGTCGCGGCGGCCTCGGAGACCGCTGTCACCAGCTGCCCCACGGATTCCTCGGGGATCTCCCCGCTCGGCCCGACCTCCTCGGAGAGTCTCAGCTTCCATTTGGCGGTGTGGACCGGCAACGGCACACCGTCCTTCGCGTCCACGACGACCAGCCGGACCGCGTTCGAGCCCACATCCATCACACTCATTCGCATGTGACTCTGAGTACCCATCAGGCCACGCGTCAGTCACTCCGATCGACGCGCGCGGGATCACTCCCTCGGAAGCAGCGACCCCAGCGGCCCGAGGTCCAGATTCAGGTCCTCGGGCCGCAGGCCGTAGCGCTCGCGCAGTTCGGTCATGCGGTCGTCGAGGAGCATGAGGGTGAGCCCGATGCGCTCCTCCTGGTCCTCGCTCAGCTCCCCGGTGTCGAAGCGGCGCACGGCCTGGCGCTCCATGAGCTGGCGCAGGAGTTCCACGACGGTCAGGACGAGCTTGATCAGGTCGCGCTCCACCGTGTCCGGCTCGAGTTCCAGGCGGTTCTTTCCCGGAGTCCGCTCGCTCACAGCAACTCCTCGAAGGGCGATGGCACTTGCTCGTTCACCGAGCTGATGAGTGCGTTCAGATCGATGCGGACGAGATCGACGTCCGCGATGCGCAGGGTGAGGTCACCGGTGATGACGACCCCGCCCGCCAGCAGCCGGTCGAGCAGGTCGACCAAGGCCACCTCCCGGCGTTCGACCACGGTCACAGTCCCGCCTCCCCCGCCGTGCCGCCCGCGGTCTCGTCGCCGTCGGACTCCAGGCCGGCGAAGGAGTAGGCGGCCCACGGTCCGGTAAGTTCCACGCGCATACCGGGCCCCTCGCCCTGCACTCTCTCCACCAGTTCCACGAAGGCCTCGGAGTCCGAACGCGACACCAGATAGGCCGCGTTGAGCACGTTGCGCCCCGACTCCTTGGAGAGCGCGGTGTTCTGCGGGGCGTGCAGCCGGGCGTCCTCCGCGTGTTCGCAGAGCGTGTCGTGCAGCCGCTGGGCGAACTTCTCGGCGCTCTCCCACATCTCTTCGTGAGCCCTGTTGCGCTGACGGCGCTGGCGCAGGTAGTCCCGGCCCGACGCCGCCTTCTGCGGCTCCTGCGCCGGGCGGGCGGGCTCCGCTTCGGCATGGATCTTGACGCCCCACTCCACACGGCCGTCGAGCCGGTCGAGCGTCCGCCGGAACGCGTCCTCCCGCTCCTCCATCATCGCGCGCACGCCCGCGTCGTCCCGGAACACGGTGGCGAGCCGCATCGGCAGCGGTGTGGTGACCGCGGTGAGCGCGTCGATCACCGCCTGGTGGGCACGCGCGGTCGCGCTCAGCCAGTCCAGGTCCTCCAGATGCTGCCGGAGCGGCCCTTCGGCGAAGTCCTCCTCCGGCACGGTGCCGACCACGGCGATCAGGCCGTGGTGCGGCAGCTGACCGGGGGGAGCGCCGTCCACCCCGGTCACCTGCGCCTGGAGCGCCGCGTCGAAGGGGCGGCAGATGGCGTAGACGTACCGCAGTCCGCTCATGTGCTTTCCTCCGTCTTGCGTTGGCCCGTCTTGCGTGGCTCCGTCCTGCGCTCCTCAGGCCTGCCCTGCTCCACCTTGCGCCGCGGCGACTTGCTGCGCTCCGCCCGGCTCTGCTCCAGCTGCTCGAGCTCGGCGACATGGGCACGCAACTCGGCGTTCTCACGTGTGAGTTCCTTGCTGTGTGCGCGGGAGGACAGCTCGGGGTCGTCCTCCCACCAGTCGATCCCCATCTCCTTCGCCTTGTCGACGGAGCAGACGATGAGCCGCAGCTTGATGGTGAGCAGTTCGATGTCGAGCAGGTTGATCCTGATGTCACCCGCGATCACGATGCCCTTGTCGAGCACGCGCTCCAGGATGTCCGCCAGGTTCGCGCCGCCGCCCTGCCCGTACGGCTCCGGGATCCGACTTGGCATGGTCATCGGCGACTCCCGCTCACTGCGGCCTCTTCTTCGTACTTGGCCTCGTCTTCCCCTTCGTCTCCTTCGTCCTCCTCGTCCTGGGCGTACTTCGCCTCGCGCTCGTCCTCTTCCTCGTCCGCGTCCTCCTCGTCCTCTTCTTCCTCCACCTCGCCGTAGGTGTCCCGCTCGTCCTCGTCCTCTTCCGTGCCCTCGTGCTCGTCCTCGTCCTCGTAGGAGTCCTCGGGGTGTTCCTCGTCGCGCTCGTCCTCGTCGTGCTCGTACTCGTCCTCGGCGACGTCCTGCGATTCGCCCTCGTCCTGCTCCTCCGCGAGCGCGTCCTCGTGGCTGACCACGACCTCGCCGTCGCGGATCTCACCGCGCCAGCCGTCCTCCGCCTCACCCTTGATGGTGATGAAGCGCGCGTAGTTCTTCAGGTCGAGCCGCGCCCGGCGGCCCTGGGCGCGCCAGATGTTGCCGGTCTTCTCGAAGAGACCCTTCGGGTAGTACTCCAGGACCAGCAGGACGCGCGTGAGGCTCTCGGCCAGCGAGTGGAAGGAGACGACGCCCTTCGTCGTGCCCTTCGCGCCCTCCGAGGTCCAGGCGATCCGGTCGTCCGCCACCTGTTCGGTGGTGTGGGCCTTCCAACTCCGGCTGGACCAGAAGACCTTGGCCTGCCAGTCGGAGGTGGTGTCGTCGGCGCGGTTCGCGCTCTTGACGCCCTTGGCGAAGTTGCTGAAGTCCTGGTACTGGGTCCACTGGTCGTACGCGGTGCGCAGCGGCACCCCGACGTCCACGAACTCCATGATGACCGTCGGCTTCTTGCCGGCCCCGCCCTTGCGGCGGCCCTTGCCGCCGGTCATGTTCTTGAAGGCGTCGACCACATTGTCCTTGGCCCGTCCGGCGCCGACCTCGATCGCGGACCGGAGCGGCCCCTTGCCCTCGGCCATCTTGCGGCCGCCGTCGAGGGCGAGCTTGGCGAAGCCCGGGCTGTTGCCCTCGGCGATGTCGTTGAGTTTGCCCGTCGTCTGGCCGAGCTTGTGGCCCACACCGACCAGCATGCGCTGGGCCTGGGCGGCGAGATACTCCTGGACCTCCGCCTTGAGCCGGTCGGCGGCCTCGCTCTGCACGATGCCGGTGATGGGGTTGTCCTTGGCCTTGTCTGTCGCGGACTTCAGGGTGTCACTCACTGCGGCCACCCTCCTTCGGCAGCCGGGCGCCGGTGGCGCGGCGCGCGGTGCTCTTCGTCGCGGCCCTGGCGGGGGTCTTCTTCGCCGCCGTCTTCTTCGCGGGGCTCTTCTGGGTCGCCGTCTTACGGGCGGTGCTCCGCTTGGCCGCCGCCTTCTTGGGGGCGGCGCTCTGCTCCGAAGCCTTCTTCCTGGGCCGGCGCTCCTGCTCGGGCTCCGAGTCGTGCTCCGGCTCGTGTTCCGCCTCCGCGGGCTCCTCGCGGTCCCGGTCGTCCGCGTCGTCCGCCTCGTCCTGGTCGTCGTACTCCTCGTACTCGTCGTACGCGTCGTCCGACTCCCGCTCGTCTTCCTTGCCGCGCCCCGGTATGTCCGGCTTCACGCCCGCGAGTTGATCGCGCACGTCCGCCGTCCGACCGTGCAGGCGGTCGGCGAGGCCCGAGATCTGCCGCTCCACCAGTGCCCCGGTGGCGGCCTTGCCGACTCCGCGCAGGTCTCCGCGCAGCTGGTCGCCGATCTCCTTGAACTGCGGGTTGTTCTGGAGCTGTTGCGACACCAGGTCACCCAGGGCACGCGGGCTCAGGTTCATCCGTTTGCCGGCCACCATGGTGCCGACGGCGAACGCCAGCTTCATCTTCTTCGTACGTCCGAGGACGTATCCGGCCCCTACGGCGAGGCCAAGTCCCAGTCGATTCATCGTGTGGTCCCGTTGTCAGTTCCCGCACCGGAGTGCAGGCCTATTTCCAGTCGGTCGAGCAACTCGTCCTCCTGGCGGTCGAATTCCTCCTCACCGATCTCCCCCGACTCGAGCCGCTGCTCGAGAAGGGCGAGTTCGGACCGGACGGTGGCCGGGTCGTAGTAGAGGCGCTCGGCCTCGGCGAGTACCTGGCTCACCGCCCAGAGGCCGCCGCGCACAGGTGCGAACGGCAGCATCAGCACTTCGCCGATCAGTCCCATGCGTTACTCCCGGCCGGCCTGCGAGCCCGCCGACTCCGGCGTGGCTCCCGTCGGCTCGGAGGGCCCGGGCTCGACGAAGCTGTAGGGCGGCAGCGGGCCGTTGACGCGCAGTTCGACGTGCGGGTGCGCCTTGCGGGCTTCCTCGACGGCGGCGAGGAACACCTCGGCCGCATCGCGCTCCACCAGGAACGACAGGTTGGCCAGCCATCCCGTGGACTCCGGGCCCACGCTGACGGCGTGCGCGGCCGGCTCCAGAATGCGGTGCAGCTCCACGGCGTCCTCGGCCTCGCGGCTCTGGAGCGCGGCCACCACCATCTCGCCGAGCTGCAGCTTCTGTTCGTAACTGCCGCCGCCCGCCTGCCGGTTGGCCTCGGCCAGCGCCTGCACCTCGGCGTTGTCGGCCATCACGCGGTGCAGGGCGGCCTGCTCGTCGTGGCTGGCCTTGACGTTGTACTCGACCTTGCCCGCCAGGGTCGCGAGCCGCTCGCGGTAGTGCTCGGCACGTTCGGCGAGCACGCTCGTGACGGACTCGTCGTCCGGGGCGACGTTGCCGAAGCGCATGGGCAGGACCGGACCCGCCGCACCCGCCTCGCTCAGGACGTTCTGGTGGGCCAGCAGGTCGTTGCGCTTGGCGCGCAGCCCCTCGGGGGCCTCACTGACGATCGCCGCCAGGTCGCCTTCCCTGAGGATGCGCACCTGGCGCGCCGGTTTGCCCACGCCGTTCATGCCTTCGGGGAGCGAAGGGTGCGAACTCGCTGCGATGCCATAGACGTACGTGCTCATTCCTGCTCCTCCTTCCTGCGCGACGGGGCGCTCTTGCGGGCACGCGGGCGGGACTCCGCCTGGCCCTCTTCACGCGACTGCTTGAAGGCGTCGGAAATGGTCTCGGCGGCGCCGGACAGCGCGCCCTTGGACTTGCCGCGCGCACCGGACTCGGTGATCTCGCCCACCAGGTCGGGGAGCCCGGGGTCCTTGTGCGGGCCCGACTCCAGGTCGAGGCGGTTGCACGCCTCGGCGAAGCGCAGATAGGTGTCGACGCTGGCGACGACCACACGCACGTCGATCTTCAGGATCTCGATGCCGACGATCGAGACACGCACGAAGGCGTCGATGACGAGACCGCGGTCGAGGACTAGCTCCAGGACGTCGTACAGGCCACTGGAGCCGCCCGATCCGCCGGCTTGCTGTGCAGGGACAACGGTCATGCCGACCGGCCCTCCTTGTCTGGGAAGTCTGTGGATGAACTGCAAAAACCCGTACGGAACGGGCTCTAACGACCGCTGGACTTGGAGTCGGCACGCCCGCGTTCGTAGCGGCGGACGCGTCGGTAGCCCAGGAGCTCGCCCTGTGGGTCGCACTCCACCTGATAGCTCGCGAGGAGACTCATCGTGTCCGGAACCCGGGTAAGTTCCAGGACCTCGATCTCCAACGTCCAGCCGTCATCGGTCTGTTCGAAGGAAGACACGGACTCGGCGGCCATCCCGGTCAGCTCGGCAAGCTGGGTGCGCGCTGTGCGCAGCACCTCCATGGGGCCGGGGCGGCGCTTCGCCCTGCCGCTTTCCGCTTTTTCGGTCGAATCGGTCGAATTGCGCGAGTTCTGCGAACCCGCCTTCTTCTTCTCTGGATCTGACGATGTGTTCAATATGGCCACCTCTTCTTCACGAGTGGCCCGTAATCCGTTGGCCAAACATCTCTCGTCAGGCGTCCCGGCTCACCGGCCCCAACGGTGCGGCACCTCAGGGTCCACACCCGCCCCATGGGCCGCGTCCACGGTCGGCGGCGCCACCGGCCGCTCGGGCGCCGGCGGCGACACGGGCGGAGGAGTCACGGACGGTGTGCCCATGGAGGGCCCGTCCGCGGCAGACCGGTCCACGGCAGGGTGGTCCGCGGAGGGGCGGTCCGCGGAAGGCCGGGCCGCGCTCCGCAGGAAGTAGGCCACGACACCGAGGACCACCGCTGTGATCAGCGCGGCCGCCCAGTCGGGCAGTCCCAGCGCGAGCGCGAGCCCGAAGGCGAGCGCCAGCGCGGCACCCGCATAGAGACCGGCGGCGCCCGCCCCGGCGTACAGCGCGGCCTTGCGGCGCTGCTTGCGTGTCTGTTCCCTCAGCTCGTCGCGCACCGCCTCGCGGGCGGCACGCGTCAGTTCATCGACGAGGCTCTTGTCCAGATGCTCCAAACGATTCATGGCGCCCGAGTACCCGGCCGCCCGGACGCGTAACGCGGCACGGCGGCCGGCGCTCGCCGTGCCGGGTGGCTCGTTCAAAGGCGTGACCGATCTGCAGGACCCGTAGATCGGCACGGTGCGGCCCGACGATCTGGAGCCCGACCGGCAGGCCGCCCGGGGTGAAACCGGCGGGCACGGACAGCGCCGGGCTGCCGGTCGCGGACACCAGGTACGCCGAGCGCATCCAGTCCAGGTAGTCCGCCATCTCCACCCCGTCGACCTTGTCCGGATACTCCAACTCGACAGGGAATGGGACCACTTGACTGGTCGGCAGGATCAGGGCGTCGTACCGCTCGAAGAACGCGCGCACCCGGTGGAAGAGTTCGGCGTGCAGCACGGTGGCCCGCTCCAGGTCGACGCCGGTGAGCGCGCGCCCCTGGCGTACGTTCCGGACCAGGCTGGGCTTCATCCGGTCCGCAGCGGTGTCCAGGAGTCCGCCGAGCGCCAGGTGGAACTGCCAGGCGCGGAAGGTGCGGAACACCTCGTCGGCGCCGGACAGGTCGGGGCACGCCTCCTCGACCGCGCACCCCAGGTCGGCGAAGACCGTGACGGCGGGCGCGAGCACATCGGTGACCTCGCGGTCGACCGGCACCGCTCCTCCCAGGTCGGGCGACCAGGCGATCCGGAGCCCCGTCAGATCCCGGTCCAGCGGCACGCCGAACGCGCTCCCCGGCGTCTCCAGGGCGATCGGCGAGCGCGGGTCGGGCCCGGCGACGACGGAGAGCAGCAGCGCCGCGTCGGCGACCGTGCGCGCCATCGGCCCCTGCACGGCCATCGTCGACCACGGGGCGGTGTCCGGCCAGCTCGGCACCCGGCCCGGCGAGGGACGCAGGCCCACCACGTTGCAGAACGAGGCGGGGTTGCGCAGCGAACCGCCCATGTCGCTGCCGTCGGCCAGGGGGTGCATGCCGCAGGCGAGCGCGGCCGCCGCTCCCCCGCTGCTGCCGCCCGCCGACCGCCGGAGGTCGTACGGATTGCGGGTGGCCCCGAAGACCGGGTTGAAGGTGTGCGAACCGGCCGCGAACTCGGGGACGTTGGTCTTGCCGATGGTGATCGCTCCGGCGGCACGGATGCGCTCGACGATCAGCTCGTCGCGGTCCGGGACGTTGTCCGCGAGCAGCGGCGTCCCGTAGGTGGTGCGGATGCCACGGGTGTCGTGGGTGTCCTTGTGGGCGACGGGCAGCCCGTGCAGCGGGCCGAGCGGTGCGCCGCGCACGGCTTCTTCGTCGGCGGTGCGCGCCTCGTCGAGCGCGCGCTCGGCCGCCAGGGTCACCACGGCGTTCACGGCGCCGTCGGCCTGCTCGATCCGGTCCAGGTGCGCCTGGACGACCTCGCGCGCGGACAGCTCGCGGGTGCGGATCCTGGCGGCGAGTTCGCGGGCGGTGAGGTGGACGAGTTCGGCGGCCTCGGGGACTTGGGGTACTTGAGGAGCCTGGCTGGCTTCAGGACTCATTTCAGGACTCATACGACGCCTTCGGCTCGGGACGGCTGACGACTGGCGACTGGCGACCAACTGCTGACTACTGACTGCTGACTGCTGACCCCGGCGGATCACCCGAGCATTCTCCTCGCCCTGCCACGACGTTACGTACGTCCTGTACATTTTTTACAGGAAGCCTTGGGGAGCAGCCGACCCCGGCAGAGGAGAGACGTGCCATGAACCGACCGTTCGCCCGCCATGTCCTGCCCGAGTTCACCGAGCGCACCGGCTCGGGGCAACGGACTCTCGATCCGTACTCGAAGCTGCTCGACGAGCGCATCGTCTTCCTGGGCACACCGATCGACGACACCTCGGCCAACGACGTGATGGCGCAGTTCATGCACCTCGAGTACCTGGCGCCCGACCGCGACATCTCGCTCTACATCAACTCCCCCGGCGGCTCGTTCAGCGCGATGACGGCGATCTACGACACGATCCAATTCGTCAGCTGCGACGTGGAGACGACCTGTCTGGGCCAGGCCGCGTCGGCGGCCGCCGTCCTGCTCGCGGCGGGCACCCCCGGCAAACGGTTCGCGCTGCCCGGCGCCCGGGTGCTGATCCACCAGCCCTCACTCGCCGAGCCGATCCACGGCCAGGCAACCGACTTGGCGATCCAGGCCGACGAACTCCTGCGCACCCGCGCAAAACTGGAGAAGCTTCTGGTGCAACACACGGGCCGGAGCCCGGAGCGCGTCGCGGCCGACATCGAACGGGACAAGATCCTCACCGCCTCCGAGGCGGTCGAGTACGGCCTGGTGGACCGGATCGTCGCCAACCGCAAGTCGTCCCTGCGCACCCCGGACGCGAGGTGATCCGCCGATGCTGCCGCCCGAACTTCCTCCGCTGCCCGCACTCACCCGCGCCGAGGGCGAGTTGATCGACCGGTATCTCGAAGTGGTCGACCTGCTGGGCCGGATCAACCCCGCCCGCGCCTCGGACACCTACGGCGGACTGCGCGCCGCCCAGGCACTGGTCGGCAGCGCCACCGCCCTGCGGGACGCGCTGACGCTCATGCACCAGCGGGGCGAGAGCGCCGTGCACGCGCCGACGTTGGCCCGGGCGCTGCGTGTGCTGGACGGGGAGCGCCGGGCGGGGCGGGTCACCGTGCCGCCCCCGTCGGCGTTCTGAGCGCCCGTCAACCCCGCACTGACGTCCGAACCGTCCGGGGTTCGGCTCAAACGAACCAAACGGGCTACCTCGTTCGGCGTAGACGATCCTCCCAATTCGAGCTGACCTCAGTTGCGTCAGATGTGTACGCGATGGCCGGAATTCCTCGTTCCGGTGCTGGTCGAACGATCGTCGGGTTACGCGGTCCGATCCCGAATCCGACCGTGTCCACCCGAACGGTTCAGGCGTGAGGAACCTCATAAAAGGCCGTTTCGGCTCGGAATTCGACCCCTTGACGGGTCAAGATCCCTTCCGACGACAAGCCCCCGCCACAGCGGCGGGGCGATCCGGGCGGACGCCGAGTCCTGCCGCCGCCCGGATGACCGGTCGACATCGGTGCATCGGCAGGAGTGGAGGACCCAGGCATGACGGGTCGGTCCGGAAGGTCCGGACAACGACCCTTGGGGTGAAGCCGCACACAGCGGCCGGGCAACTTTGTCAGCCCGAATCCGACAGGTCATCCTTCACAGGCGGCTGACGAAGGGTTGCGCATGACCGCGCTGAATCATGTTCCGTCGCTGCTCACCAGGGCCGGTTCCGTATCGGCCCTCACGCTCGCCGTCGTAGGCGGCACCCTCGTGGCCCCAGGGCTCACGTCGGAAGCAGAGGCCGCGACTCACGGGACGAAAGCGCTCAAGATCGCTGCCTCCAAGAAGGGCTCTCCGTATGGCTACGGAGCGGCGGGGCCGAACCGGTTCGACTGCTCGGGCCTGACGCTCTACTCGTTCAAGCGCACGGGCAAGAAGCTGCCGCGCACCGCCGCGCAGCAGTACAACAAGACCCGTCACATCTCGGCGTCGAAGCGTTCCCGCGGCGACCTGGTCTTCTTCCGCTCCGGCCGGAGCGTCTACCACGTGGGCATCTACGCCGGGAAGGGAAAGATCTGGCACGCGCCCAAGAGGGGGACCGTCGTGCGCCTCGAGAAGATCTGGACGAAGAGCGTCTCGTACGGCCGGGTGCGCTGATCGCCCGTCACTGACCGCCGATCGCAGACCTGTCGGAGGATGGCGGCAGGGGCCGTACGGCCCTTGCCGCCGCTCGACCGGCCCTCTGGTCGGCGCGCCCGCCAGGCGTGGAGCGCGGCGACGCGGATACTCGGACGCCATGTCCGAAAACAATGGTTACCGCTCCACGGGTGAGTCGTCCGACGCACGCAATGAGACACCGATGGAACGCGCCGACCGGAACTTCTCCGAGCTCCTCCAGGAGCTGCGCGTCACGCAGGCCGGAGTGCAGATCCTCTTCGCGTTCCTGCTGACGCTCGCCTTCACCGAGCGCTTTCCCTCGCTCGACACGGTGCAGCGCGCCACGTACGTCACCACGCTGCTGCTCGCCGTCCTGTCCGCCGCACTGTTCACCGCGCCGGCCGCCGTGCACAGATCGCTGTTCGGGCAGCACTCCAAGCCGCGGATCGTGCGGGTGTCGTCCCGGCTGGCCGGCATCGGCATGGCGGTCCTGGTGTTCGCGCTCGCCGGTTCCGTGCTCCTGGTCGTGGACGTGGCGGTGGGCCGCACCGGCGGGATCATCGCGAGTGCGGGCACGCTGCTCGTGTGCGCGGGCCTCTGGGGCCTGCTGCCCGTCCTGGTGCGTGGCCGGGACAAGAACAAGGACTCGGACACCGGCGCGTCGGGCGACATCACGCCGACAGGGCCTCGGTGAGCAGCACCAGGCCGAGGACGCTCAGCGCGACGCCCGTGCCGCCCTCGATCGCGCGGGCCGTACGCGGCCTGCGCAGCCAGTGCCCCAGCCGGTCGACCAGGAGCGCGACGACCGGGAACCACACCAGGGCCAGGGCGACGATGATCGACGCGAGCAGCAGGGTCCTGGGCATGGCTGGGCTGCCCGCGGGCACGAACTGGGGCAGCACGCTGAGGAAGGTGACGGGCGCCTTGGGGTTGAGGGCGTTGGTGAGGAAGCCCTGCCGCAGGCTGCCCCCGGTCGCCGGCTGCTCCCCGCCGTCCGGCGCCCCGAAGCTCGCCACCGGCCGGGCCGCCGACCGCAGCGCGCGGTATCCCAGGTACAGCACATAGGCACCGCCCAGGACCTGTAGCGCCCGGAAGAGGGTGGGGACGGCCGCGAGGACCGCCGCGACCCCGGCCACCGCGAGCGCCGTGTGCACCAGGAGCCCGCCCGCGACGCCGATCGCGCAGGCGACTCCGGCGCGGCGCGACGCGAGCGAGTTGCGCACCACGACGGCGAAGTCTGCGCCCGGCATCGCGACCATGCCCGCGGCGACTCCGGTGAAGGCGACCAGTTGAGCGTCCATGGCCCCCAGCCTGCCGTTCTTCTGCCTTCAGCAGGTATGTGGAATATCCTGGGTCTGCCTTAAGCAGACGTTTAGCCCCACGCCGCCGGACGGCCCCCGCCGCCCGCCGGCTCCTGCACCGGGAGCGACCATGTACGACCCGACACGGCTCGCCGCACTGGTGGCGGTCTCCGAGGCCGGGTCGATCACCCGGGCCGCCGAGCGCCTCGGCTACACCGTGCCCGCCCTCTCCCAGCAGCTGGCCAAGCTCGAACGGGAGGCGGGCACCGCGCTCCTGGTCCGGCACCACCGCGGGGCGCGGCTGACCGGCGCCGGCGAGCTGCTCCTGGCGCGGGCGCGCCGGGTCCTGGACGAGATGGAGCAGGCCCGGCACGAACTGGCCCAGCTGGCGGGCCTGTCCGGGGGCAGGCTGAGCGTGGGGACCTTCACCACCGCCGGGATCCATCTGGTGCCGCCCGCGCTGACCGCGTTCCGCCGCGCCCATCCGGACGTCGATCTGACGGTACGGGGCTATGAACCGCCGCTCGGCATCGCGGCCGTGGCGGCGGGCGAGGTCGACCTGGCCCTCACGCACACGTACGAGCCGGCGGACCCGGTTCCGCTGCCCGCCTCCGTGACCGCTGAGCCGATCCTGGTCGAGGAGCTGGTCCTGGTGACCTCGCCCGGTCACGCGCTCGCGAGCGCCTCGTCGCGGCTGCCCCTGACCGAGCTCGCCGGGCAGCCGCTGATCAGCATGGCGCCGACGCATCCGCCCCGCCAGGGCGTGGAGTCCGCGCTCGTGCGGGCCGGGGCGACGCCCGCGGTCCTGGTCGAGACCCCGGGCTACGCGCTGGTGTGCGCGCTGGTCAGCGCCGGGCTCGGAGTGGCCGTCGTACCGGAGATGGTGGCGCGGACGGCGGCGACGCCGGTGGGGGTCAGGCCGCTGGAGCCGGGGGATCTGCGCCGCACGATCTCGGTCGTCCACCGCACCGACGAGCCGCATCCCGCGGCGGACACCTTCCGGGCCCTGCTCCGGGGCGCCTTCGGACGCTCAGCGGGGTGAGGGCCAGGCCGAGGGGGCCGCGGCCTCGCCTCGGACCGGCGCGGTCCACGGCAGTGCGATCCAGACCGTCTTGCCGCCCTCGGGCGTCGGCGTGACCGACAGCCTGCCGCCGCACTCCATGGTCAGCCAGCGGATGATCACCAGGCCACGGCCGTTGTCCTGCTGGACGGCGGCGGGCAATCGCTTGGGGTAGCGGGGGTGGCTGTCGGTGACCCCGATGCGCAGCTGCTCGTCCCGGTCCAGCTCGACGTCCACCGTGAAGGTGGGCGACTGGCCCCGGGTGTGCTGGACGGCGTTCGTGGCGAGTTCGGAGACGATCAGCCGGACCGTGTCGGCGACTTCGGTGTCGCCCGGCAGGCCCCACTCGGTGAGGACGTTCGAAACGAACTTCCGGGCCGCGGAGACCGAGGCAGGATCGCTCGGCAGGGTGACGGATGCTTCCTGAAGGTCGGCCATGGCGACGTGTCCCTTTCCCACCGGGGCTCGGCTCCGACTCGTAGCGGAAAGCACGAGGACAGTCCCGGAATGGTGCTGCGAGCCACCCTGCCACTCATGGGGTGCTCACAGGGTGCCATCCACCAAGATGTGCATATATCTGTCGCTCGAAGCGGTGAACTCTGCTACGAGAGACCGTATTTGGGTGGGAGGCTGGCGCTTCCCCTACTGTCGCCGGGGAGAGGGCGGCGGGAGGCCGAAAAAGGAGGCTCCGTCCGAAAGGAGACGGACATGCGGTACGGTCCCGCGGTGCGCCGCCGGAAACTCGGCGCCGAACTGCGTGCGCTGCGCACGCACGCCGGGCTCACCAGTGGCCAGGCGGCGGACCGGGTCGGCTGGCATCAGTCGAAGGTGAGCCGGATCGAGACGGGGCGTAGCAGCGTCAAGGCGGCCGACGTACGCCTGCTGCTCGAGGCGTACGAGGTGAAGGACCCCCAACTCCGCCAGCTGCTGGTCGCGCTGGCGGGCTCGGACGACGAAGGCGGTCGCCGCCACTGGTGGCACGCCTACCGCGAGCTGCTGCCGCCCGCCTACCGCGACTTCATCAGCCTGGAGTCACAGGCCTGCCGGATGCGCACCCTGGAGACCACCGTCGTGCCCGGCCTGCTCCAGACGCCGGACTACGCGCGTGCGGTGACGCGGGCCGCCCTTGACGGACTGCCGGACGAGCAGGTGGACACGCTGGTCGAGGTGCGTCTGGCCCGTCAGGACGTGCTGCGCGCGGCTCCGCCGCTGCGACTGAGCGTGATCCTGGACGAGGCGGTGCTGCACCGCCCCGTGGGCGGCCGTCAGGTGCTCGCGGGCCAGTTGAAACGGTTACTGGAAGCCGCACAGTTGCCCCATGTACGACTTCAGGTGTTGCCGTTCGCCGCCGGAGAGCACGTGGGCCTCATCGGATCTTTCGTTATCTTCTCCTTTCCGAACATTGCTGATCTGGATGTGGTTGTTCTAGACCACTTGACGAGTAGCCTCTACCTCGAACGGAAAGAAGACCTCCAGGCATACACGGACGCCTTCAACTCCCTTCAAGGAAAAGCACTTTCACCCGAGGAATCAACGGATCACATCGCCGGGATAGGTGACGGCGCGTAAGGGGGCACCATGACTGCACTGCCTCGGCACGTACCTTCCAGCACATCTCTGCACGGCGCACGGTGGTATCGCAGCAGCCGCAGCAACGGCATGAACAACTGTGTGGAGACAGCCTCGCTCGCTTCAGGGCCGAAGCAGGGGCTGCTCGCCGTACGCGATTCGAAGAACACGGCAGGGCCCGCCCTGCTCTTCTCACCCGCCACATGGGAGGCCTTCGTCCACGGCCTCCGGTGACTACCGGGGTGCGTTGCGGCTGATCACCCGTACGGCATCGGCGATCTGTGCGCCGGTGAGATCCGCTCGGGCGGTCAGCCGCAGCCGCGAGATGCCGTCGGGCACCGACGGCGGACGGAAGCAGCCGACGGCCAGGCCCGCACCCCTGCAGTCGGCGGCCCACCGCACGGCCGCTTCCGGTGACGGCGCGCGCACGGAGACGACGGCGGCGTCGGGACGTACCGCCGAGAGACCTTCCGCCGTGAGGCGTTCATGCAGTTCGGCCGCGACCGCGCGGGCCCGCGCGGCACGCTCGGGCTCCCTGCGCAGCAGCCGCAGGGCGGCCAGCGCCGCACCCGCGGCGGCAGGGGCGAGCCCGGTGTCGAAGATGAAGGTGCGGGCCGCGTTGACCAGATGATCGATGACCTTGGCCGGGCCGAGGACCGCGCCGCCCTGGCTGCCGAAGGACTTGGACAAGGTGACCGTGGCCACCGTGTGGTCCGTGCCCGCGAGTTCGGCCGCCTGCGGGGCACCCCGCCCGCCGTCGCCGAGCACGCCGAGCCCATGGGCGTCGTCGACGATGAGACCGGCGCCGAACTCGTCACAAACGGAAGCGAGTTCGGTCAGTGAAGCCGCGTCGCCGTCGACCGAGAAGACCGTGTCCGACACCACGACCGCGGGACCCGCGTGGCCGTCCAGCGCCTTGCGCACCGCTTCGGGATCGGCGTGCGGCACCACCTGCGTCGTCCCGCGCGCGAGGCGGCAGCCGTCGATCAGCGAGGCGTGGTTGCCCGCGTCCGAGACGATCAGCGAGCCGTGCGGGGCCAGGGCGGTGACGGCGGCGAGGTTCGCGGCGTATCCGGAGGAAAGGACCAGGGCCGCCTCGAAGCCGCAGAACTCGGCCAGCTCCCGCTCGAGTTCCGCGTGCAGTTCGGTGGAGCCCGTCACCAGGCGGGAGCCGGTGGCCCCGCCGCCCCAGCGCCGGGCGGCGGCCGCCGCGCCCTCGGTGATCTCGGGATGCCTGGCCAGGCCCAGGTAGTCGTTGCTCGCCAGGTCGAGAAGGCCGCCCGCGTCGGCGGGGCGGGGGCGCAGGGTGCGGACGAGTCCGGCCTGTGCGCGCAGGCTCGCCTGCTCGTCGATCCAGTCGAACGGCGCGCTCGCCATGGGGGTTCCTCCGGGTCGTCGGGACTGGCCGGTTTGTAGACAGTGCACAGACCCTAGCCGTCCGGCCACCGGGCCAGGATGTGGCAATACCCACACCTCTCAGCGTTTCTGTTGTGCGAAGTCTCCTTGGAAAGGGAGGCTCTCGTACGTAAGGATCAGCGCCATGGATCTGCTGAACACGCTGGTGGACAAGGGGCTTCGGCGCGAGCTGCCGACCCGTGAAGAAGCGCTGGCCGTACTGGCCACTTCCGACGACGAGCTCCTCGACGTGGTCGCCGCCGCCGGGAAGGTACGGCGGCAGTGGTTCGGGCGGCGGGTGAAACTCAACTATCTGGTCAATCTCAAGTCGGGTCTCTGCCCGGAGGACTGCTCGTACTGTTCGCAGCGTCTGGGCTCGACGGCCAGCATCCTCAAGTACACCTGGCTGAAGCCCGACGAGGCCTCGCAGGCCGCCGCTGCCGGGGTCGCGGGCGGCGCCAAGCGGGTCTGCCTGGTCGCGAGCGGCCGTGGTCCGACCGACCGCGACGTCGACCGGGTCTCGAAGACCATCGAGGCGATCAAGGAGCAGAACGAGGACGTCGAGGTGTGCGCGTGCCTCGGGCTCCTCTCCGCCGGCCAGGCGGACAAACTGCGCACGGCGGGCGCGGACGCGTACAACCACAACCTCAATACGTCCGAGGCGACGTACGGCGAGATCACCACCACCCACACGTACGCCGACCGCGTGGACACCGTGCAGCAGGCGCAGGCTGCGGGCCTCTCCGCCTGTTCGGGGCTGATCGCGGGCATGGGCGAGACGGATGAGGACCTGGTGGACGTGGTCTACGCGCTGCGCGACCTCGACCCCGACTCGGTGCCGGTCAACTTCCTGATCCCCTTCGAGGGCACCCCGCTGGCCAAGGAGTGGAACCTCACCCCGCAGCGCTGCCTGCGCATCCTGGCGATGGTCCGCTTCGTCTGCCCCGACGTGGAGGTGCGCATCGCGGGCGGCCGCGAGGTGCACCTGCGCACGATGCAGCCCCTGGCGCTGCACCTCGCCAACTCGATCTTCCTGGGCGACTACCTGACCAGTGAGGGCCAGGCCGGCAAGACCGACCTGGAGATGATCGCGGACGCCGGTTTCGAGGTCGAGGGCGCCGGCACGGTGACGCTGCCGGAGCACCGCGCGGACGCGCTGGCGGCGGCGGGATGCGGGTCGCACGGGAGCGGCGGGGGCGGCTGCGGGCCGCACGAGAACGGCGGGGGCGGCTGTGGGCCGTGCGGCTCGGCCGAGCCCGCGGCTGCCGCCGGGCCCGCGACGTCCTCCGTGCCCGCTCAGGCCGAGGCCGCCGCTGCCGAGGCCGTGGAGGGCGAGACGCCCGAGGCGCGCACGGACCTGGTGGCGGTACGCCGCCGGGGCGCGGGAACGGACCTGGCGCCCAATGCCTGACCTCTCCGTACCCGAACTGCTCGATCTGGACCGGCGCCACGTGTGGCATCCGTACGGCCCCATGCCCGGTCGGCACGAGCCGCTGGTCGTCGAGTCGGCGAGCGGCGTGCGGCTGCGGCTCGCGGGCGACGGGGGCGAGCTGGTCGACGGCATGTCGTCCTGGTGGGCGGCGATCCACGGCTACAACCACCCCGTGCTCAACGACGCGGTCCGCGCTCAGCTGGACCGGATGAGCCACGTCATGTTCGGCGGCCTCACCCATGAGCCCGCCGTCCGCCTGGCGAAGCTCCTCGTCGACATATCGCCGGAGGGCCTCGAGCACGTCTTCCTCGCGGACTCCGGATCGGTGTCGGTCGAGGTCGCGGTCAAGATGTGCCTGCAGCACTGGCGCTCGCTCGGCCGTCCGGCCAAGCGGCGGATGCTGACCTGGCGCGGCGGCTACCACGGGGACACCTGGCAGCCCATGTCGGTGTGCGACCCCCAGGGCGGCATGCACGAGCTGTGGCAGGGGGCGCTGCCCCAGCAGGTGTTCGCGGACGCGCCGCCCGCGGGGTTCGAGGCGTACGACGACGCGTACGCCGACCATCTGCGCGAGATGATCGGGCGCCACGCCGACGAGCTTGCCGCCGTGATCGTGGAGCCGGTGGTGCAGGGCGCGGGCGGTATGCGGTTCCACTCCCCCGTCTATCTGCGGGTGTTGCGGGAGGCCTGCGACGAGCACGACGTCCTGCTCGTGTTCGACGAGATCGCCACGGGGTTCGGCCGCACGGGCGCGCTGTTCGCAGCTGACCACGCGGGGGTCACGCCCGATGTGATGTGCCTGGGCAAGGCGTTGACCGGCGGTTATCTCACGCTGGCGGCGACGCTGTGCACGCCGCGGGTCGCGGACGGCATCTCACAGGGCGAGGTGCCGGTGCTGGCCCACGGCCCGACGTTCATGGGCAATCCGCTCGCCGTCGCGGTGGCCAGCGCCTCGATCGAGCTGCTGCTCGGGCAGGACTGGCGGACCGAGGTCAAGCGCATCGAGGCGGGCCTGCGCGGCACGCTGGCCGAGGCGGCCGCGCTGCCCGGTGTCCGGGACGTACGCGTGCTCGGCGCGATCGGTGTCGTGCAGCTGGACCACGACGTGGACATGGCGGCGGCCACGCGCGCGGCGACGCGTGAGGGGGTGTGGGTGCGGCCGTTCCGCGACCTCATCTACACGATGCCGCCGTTCATCACGAGCGACGACGACGTGGCACGGATCGGACGCGCGGTGTGCGCGGCGGCGAAGGAGGGCTGACGATGACGGTCATCGTGGTGTCGGGCACCGGCACCGAGATCGGCAAGACGATCACTACGGCCGCCGTGGCCGCCCTCGCGCTGGCCGCGGGGCGCAGTGTCGCGGTGCTCAAGCCCGCGCAGACGGGGGTGGCGCCCGGTGAACCGGGCGACGCGCAGGAGGTGACGCGGCTGGCGGGCGACGAGATCACCACCCTCGAACTCGCCCGCTTCCCCGAGCCGTTGGCGCCCAACACCGCCGCCCGGCGGGCGGGCATGGCGCCGGTCCGTCCGTACGAAGTGGCCGACGCGGCACAGAAGTTGGCGGCGGAGCACGACCTGGTCCTGATCGAGGGCGCGGGCGGCCTGCTCGTGCGCTACGACGACGAGGGCGCCTCCCTCGCCGACGCCGCGCGCCTCCTCACGGCTCCGGTTCTTGTGGTCACTCCTGCGGGACTCGGCACCCTGAACATGACGGCACTCACCACGGAGGCACTGCGGGCCCGCGGCCTGGCCCCCCTGGGCGTGACGATCGGCAGCTGGCCCACCACCCCGGACCTGGCGGCCCGCTGCAACCTCGCGGACCTGCCGGAACAGGCGGGCGCACCGCTGCTCGGCGCGGTACCCGAGGGAGCGGGCTCCCTCACCCGCACGGACTTCCGCGCCCGCGCGGGGGGCTGGCTGGCACCGGAACTGGGCGGAGCGTGGGACAGCGCCGCCTTCACGGCGCGGGAGAGGGCGGAATGAGGGAGGCCTGAGGGAGGCCTGAGGGAGCCCGGGCCGGGGGCGACTTGTACGGGACACAGGCGCCACGCACGTCCGAGAGCGTTGGCCCCGAGGGCACCCGACAGCGCCAGGTGCAACCTCCCAAGGCGGGCCGGCAGAGCGGCGCTGCCGGGCGGGGCCGGCCGGAGCGGGCGGATTCTGCCGCGCGCCGGACGCCATGTGCGGACAGGCGCGTGAGCCCCGAGGGCTCCCGGCGGCGTCAGGCGGAGCCTCTTGGCGGGCCGCCCCGGCGTCGGGCGGGTTTCGGGCGCGTGCCGGGCGCTGCTGGAGAGGGGCGCGGGCGGCCGTGGTCGGCGGCCTCAGCAGCGGCCTCGTCCTCGGCGCCCGGTACCTGCGTGAGTCCCCGGGTGGTGCCGCTCGTGCCGCCACCCCCGCATCTTCCCGAACACGCGCCGCGCCGCGTCGGCGGCGGGGCGACTCGGGGGCGTGCGCGTGGGGGAAAGCCGCGCTGCCGGGGCACCATTGCGGTATCCGCTCGCCCCGTCGAGGAGGGCCCATGTCACCTCGCTCCGCCAAGGCCGCGTCCCGGGACGCCGTGCATCACCCCGTCTTCGCCCGCTTCTACGCCCGTCACAGCGTGGCCGCCGAGCCCGTGATCGCCGCGTACCGCAAGGAGCTGCTCGCCGGGCTCTCCGGGCGCGTGATCGAGGTCGGTGCGGGAAACGGTCTGAACTTCGCGCACTATCCGACGGCGGTCTCCGAGGTCGTGGCCATCGAACCGGAGCGCATGCTGCGGCAGTTGGCCGCCGACGCGGCCGTGCGGGCCGACGTACCGGTCGATGTCGTGCCCGGCGTCGCCGAGGCGCTGCCCGTCAAGAGCGAGGCCTTCGACGGCGTCGTGGCCTCGCTGGTGCTGTGCAGCGTGCGCGACGTGCCCCGCGCCCTCGCCGAGCTGCGGCGCGTCCTGCGCCCCGGCGGCGAGCTGCGCTTCTTCGAGCACGGCGTGGCTCCGGGCGCGGGGATGGCGGTCGCGCAGCGCGTACTGGACCGGACGGTCTGGCCCCTGCTCTTCGGCGGCTGCCACGTCGCGCGGGACACCGTGGGCGCCCTGCGCGCCGCGGGCTTCGAACTCGGCCCGTATCGCAGGCTGTTGGTGCCGCCGAAGGGGCCGAAGCTGCCCTCTTCTTACTGCGTGCTCGGCACGGCCCGGCGGCCGGAGCACGACTAGGGCGGACCTCAGATCACCTGCGTGAGGTTGACCGCGTTGCCGTCCGGGTCCTTGATGTGCGCCACGCGCTGCCCCCACGGCATGTCGTTGGCCGGACCGAGCGCCTCCCCGCCCAGGGCGTCCACCCGCTCGAGGAGGTCGTCCACCTCCGCCACCGCCACGCTCAGCAGAATCCGCTGCGCCGTGCCGAGCGGCACGCTCGCGTCCGCGACGACGCCGAGCTCCGAGTCGCCGATGCGCAGGTCGACGAAGAACGCGGGCCCCTCCTCCGGGGTCCTCGACACCTCCTCGGCCCCGAGCAGCTCCTGGTAGAACCGCAACAGGCGGTCGAGATCAGGGGTGATGATCATCGGCTGGATGGCGGCGGGCATGGGCGTCCTCCTGAAGTGCGGCTCTCTCCCACCGAACCTATCCTCGCCGCATGATCAATGGTGCGCACCTCATCATCTACAGCAACGACGCCGAAGCCGACCGGGCCTTCTTCCGGGACGTACTGGAGTACCCGCACGTCGACGCGGGAGGCGGCTGGCTGATCTTCAGGCTGCCGCCCGCCGAGGCCGCCATTCATCCCACCCCCGGGCCCGAGTCCCACGAGCTCTATCTGATGTGCGACGACGTGGCGGCGACGGTGCGTGAACTGACCGCCAGGGGCGTGAAGTTCACCCAGCCGGTCACCGACGCCGGCTGGGGTCTGCTCACCCGCTTCAAGCTGCCGGGCGGCGGCGAGGTCGGCATGTACGAGCCGCGCCACCAGCGGGCCACCGACCTGTGAGGCGCTGCCGGACGGCGGCTCGTAGGGCGGCTACAGGCTCCACTTCCGCAGCTCGTCCGCGATGGCGTGCACGCTCGCCCCGTCCTCCTTCACCAGCCGGGCCAGTTCGCGCACCTGCTCGGGCGAGGTGACGACCTTCAGGCCGCTGGCGACCAGATAGGCGTAGGCGGCGGACGAGGCGAAGAGGGCGTTGGAGCGTTCCAGGGCGGGGATGTGCAGGAGGACCTGGAGCAGGGCGGCGGCGCGGTCGTGCGCGCTTTCGTAGACGGGCACACCGAATATCTCCGCCTCGTGCCGGCTGACGGCGGCCACCAGGGCACCCCAGTCGGTGACCTGCGGGTCTCCGGGCGTCTTGTGTTCGGCGATCATCAACAGCCAGGCAAGATCGATTCTGAGGTTCAAGGGCTTAACGACGACCCTCGCGCTCGGGACCGAACTCTTCGGCGAAGACGGATTCGTACTGCTTCATGAAGTCGGCGGCGGCCTCGACAAAGGTGTGACCGACCTCGCCGGCGTCCTGTTTGACCAGTTCCTCGATGTAGCGGTTCACGCTCATCCCGCGGGCAAGAGCGCGCTCGCGCGCGGCCCGGGCGGTGCCTTCGTCCACCCGCACGTTCAGCTGGGTCTTCGCCATCCCCTCAAGCTAGCGCCGCGGCGCTAGCACCGACAAGAGGGCATGGGAGGGCGCAGGGGCGCACAGGACGGCCGGGACCGGGCCGGGGGACGGAACCGGGACAACACACCCGGGACAGTGCCCCTTACATACGTCTTCGGTTCACGACCTTGGAGGGATACCGGCACCCGCCCCGACCCTCTACTCTCGGCAGGATTACGGGAGTTGGATCGGTCACGACCCAGGAGGCGGCCTTGTCCACACCTGCTTCTGCACCGGCCACCGGCCTCGCGGAGCCCGCCAAGGTCGCCGCCCGCGCACGCGGTCTGACCAAGGCGTACGGCTCCGGCGAGACCACCGTGCTCGCCCTCGACGCGGTCGACGTGGACATCGCACGCGGCCGCTTCACGGCGGTCATGGGCCCGTCCGGGTCGGGCAAGTCCACGCTCATGCATCTGCTCGCCGGGCTCGACACGGTCTCCGCGGGTCAGGTGTGGCTCGGCGACACCGAGATCACGGGGCTCAAGGAGCGGGAGCTGACGCAGCTGCGGCGGGACCGCATCGGATTCATGTTCCAGTCCTTCAACCTCATCCCCACCCTCAACGCCGTCGAGAACATCACGCTGCCGATGGACATCGCGGGCCAGCGCCCCGACCGTGCCTGGCTGGAGCACGTCATCGACACGCTCGGCCTGCGCGACCGCCTCAAACACCGGCCCGCCCAGCTCTCCGGCGGCCAGCAGCAGCGCGTGGCCTGCGCGCGGGCGCTCGCATCGCGCCCCGAGCTGATCTTCGCGGACGAGCCGACCGGCAACCTCGACTCGCGCGCGGGACTCGAAGTGCTCGGCTTCCTGCGCGAGGCTGTCGACAAGCTGGAGCAGACCGTCGTCATGGTCACCCACGACCCGGGCGCCGCCGCCCACGCCGACCTGGTGCTCTTCCTCGCGGACGGCCGCATCGTCGACGAGATGCCGCGCCCGACGGCGGAGTCGGTCCTCGAACGCCTCAAACGGTTCGACGTGATCCACGCGCTGCCACAGGAGAGCCGTCCCGAAGCCGACGGCTCCCAGGGCGTCCCGGGCGCCGACGGCGCTCCGGACCGGGACTGAGGCGGCTGCGGCGATGCTGAAGGCGACGCTCAGGAGCTTCCTCGCGCACAAGGGCAGGCTGCTGCTCTCCGCCCTCGCCGTGATCCTCTCGGTGGCGTTCGTCGCGGGCAGCCTCATCTTCTCGGACACGGTGGCCCGCACCTTCGACCGGCTCTTCGCCTCGACGTCCGCCGATGTGACCGTCGAGCCGAAGGAGAACCTCGACGAGGCGGTGCCGTCGGGGCAGACGCCGACGATCCCCGCCAAGCTCGCCGACCGCGTCGCCAAGGTCGACGGGGTCGCCCGCACGCGGGTGGACACGGCCGTGGAGAACATCACGGTCGTCGACAGCGAGAAGGAATCGGTGGGCTCCACCACCGGCGCCCCCACCATCGCCACCAACTGGTACGTCACCGACCGCAGCCCCGTCGAGCTGACATCGGGTCACGCCCCGCGCGGCGAGGACCAGGCGCTGCTCGACAAGGACACGGCCGACAAGAAGGACGTGAAGATCGGCGACACCCTCACGGTGCTCGCCGCGCCCGGCTCGTTCAAGGTCGAGGTCGTCGGCATCGTCACCTTCACCACCACCAACCCCGGCGCGGCCCTGGTCTTCCTGGACACCCCGACCGCCCAGCGTGAGCTCCTGGGCGACAAGGACGCGGCGACGGGCATCTCGGTGGACGCCGTTCCCGGCGTGAGCGACACCGAGCTCAAGCGCCGTATCGCCGCCGACCTCGGCTCGGGCTACGACCTGAAGACCGCCGACGAACAGGCCGACTCGGCGGCGTCCGAACTGGGCGGGTTCCTGGACGTCATCAAGTACGTGATGCTCGGCTTCGCCGGTATCGCCGTCCTGGTCGGCATCTTCCTCATCGTCAACACCTTCTCGATGCTGATCGCGCAGCGCACCCGCGAACTGGGCCTGCTGCGCGCCCTTGGCGCCGACCGCAGGCAGGTCCGGCGCTCCGTGCTCACCGAGGCGGTCCTGCTCGGCGCGGTCGGCTCCACGGTCGGTCTCGCGGCGGGGATCGGTCTCGCGGTCGGGCTCATCGAGCTGATGGGCCTGTTCGGGATGAACCTGAAGTCCACCGAGATGGTCATCGGGTGGGGAACTCCCGTCGCCTCGTACGTCGTCGGGGTCGGCGTCACGTTCGTCGCGGCGTATCTCCCGGCCCGGCGTGCGGCGCACGTCTCGCCGATGGCGGCGCTCGCCGACGCGGAGATCGCGGGCGTGGGACGGCCGTTGAAGATCCGTGCCGCGGTCGGCCTGATCGTCGGGGCCGCGGGCGCCGCAGCGCTCGTGGGCTGCGCCACCGCGGAGAAGACCTCGTCGGCGGCGTCCCTGCTCGGCCTCGGCCTCGTCCTCACCCTGATCGCCACCGTGATCGCGGGACCGCTCCTGGTCCGCCCGGTGATCCGGGTGCTCGGCGGCGCGTTCCCCGCCCTGTTCGGCTCGGTCGGCCGGATGAGCCAGCGCAACGCGCTGCGCAACCCGCGCCGCACGGGCGCCACGGCCGCCGCGCTGATGGTGGGGCTCGCGCTGGTGAGCGGCATGTCGGTGGCGAGCGCGTCGATGACCAAGTCGTTCGACGAGCAGATCGACAAGACGCTGGGCGCCGACTTCGTCGTACAGAACAGCAACTTCATGCCCTTCTCGCAGGAGATCACCGAGAAGGTGCGGGACACCGACGGCGCCGGGCTCGTGGTGCGCCAGCGGTTCGCGCCCGTGAAGGTGTCCATGCCGGACGGCAAGAACGTGGAGACGACCGCGGCGGGCTACGACACGCGCCTGGACGACGTCGCCCGCGTCACGTACGTCGAGGGCGACACCGCTCGGGCGCTCGCGCCCGGCAGCATCGCCATGCAGCGGGACTTCGCGCGGGACCACAAGGTGCGGATGGGCTCCGAGCTGCCCGTGGAGTTCCCCGGCGGACGCAGGACGGAGCTGACGGTGGGCGCGCTCACCGACCAGCCGGGAGCCGAGGGGTTCGGCGTCGAGGGCGGGATCTTCTTCGGGATGCAGACGGTCGAGGAGTACGTGCCGGGCGGCCAGGACTCCGCGCTGTACGTGAACGCGGCATCGGGCACGAACGACGACACGCTGCGCGACCGGCTGGAGAAGACCCTCGACCCGTATCCGCAGGTCCAGGTCCGCGACCAGGCCGACTACAAGGAACTGATCCGCGAGCAGATCGCCGTGATGCTCTACCTCGTCTACGCCCTGCTCGGCCTGGCGATCATCATCGCGGTGCTCGGCGTGGTCAACACCCTTGCCCTGTCGGTCGTCGAGCGCACCCGCGAGATCGGTCTGCTGCGCGCCATCGGGCTCGCCCGGCGCCAGCTGCGCCGGATGATCCGCCTGGAGTCGGTGGTGATCGCGGTGTTCGGCGCGCTGCTCGGGCTCGCGCTCGGTCTGGTGTGGGGCGTCGCGGCGCAGCAGGTGCTCGCGCTACAGGGCATGACGGCGTTCGCGATCCCCTGGACGACCGTGATCGCGGTGCTGATCGGATCGGTGGTCGTCGGCCTCGCGGCGGCGCTGCTGCCCGCGCTGCGTGCGTCGCGCATGAATGTGCTGGCGGCCATCGCGCACGAGTGATGGACTGGGGCGGTCGTTCCCAACTGTGCGTACGCGTGGGGAGAGTTCATGAGCCGCCCGTTCCGTTTCGGTGTCAACATGGTCACCGCTTCCACCGGCGACGCGTGGCGCGAGAAGTGCCGCAAGGCGGAGGCGCTCGGCTACGACGTCATCCTGGTGGCCGACCATCTCGGCATGCCCGCCCCGTTCCCTTCGGTCGTCGCCGCCGCCGAGGCCACCGAGCGGCCACGCGTCGGGACGTTCGTGCTGAACGCCGGGTTCTGGAACCCCATGCTGCTCGCCCGCGAGGTGGCGACCACGGACGCGCTCACGGACGGCCGCCTGGAGCTGGGGCTCGGCACGGGCTACGTCAAACCGGAGCACGACGCGGCCGGCCTGCCCTGGGGCACGCCCGGTGAGCGCGTGGGCCATCTCCGGCGCACCGTAGAGGAGTTGGACCGGCTCCTCGGCTCCGAGGAGCACCAGCCGCGGCCTGTGCAGAAACCCCGGCCGCCGCTCCTCGTCGGCGGCAACGGCGACCGCATGCTGAAGCTGGCCGCCGAGCACGCCGACATCGCGGCGTTCACCGGCGCCAAGGTGGCCCCGGGCGACAGCAGCGGCAAGATGAGCCACCTCACGCCCGAGGAGCTGGACGAGCGGGTCGCCGCCTACCGGCGCTTCGCCGCGGGCCGCTCCGAACCGGCCGAGCTGAACCTGCTGATCCAGCTGGTCGAGGTGACCGACGACCGCCGGGGAGCGGTCAAACCGGTCCTGGAGCACATCCCGCATCTCACCGAGGACGAGGCCCTCGCCCTGCCGCTCCTGCTGATCGGCACCGTCCGGCAGATCGCGGACCAGGTGCGCGCCCAGCGGGAGCGGTACGGCTTCTCCTACATCACCGTCCTCGAACCGTACTTCGAGGCGTTCGGTCCGGTCATCGAGGAGCTGCGCGGCGAGTGAGGGCTCGCCGCGCGTCGGCTACTTCGCGGCGAACCCGTACATCATGATCGTCTCCTTGCCCTTCGTCGACGGCTTCGCGAGCAGGTCGGAGCTGAGGTAGAGCGTGTTCTTCCTGAAGAGCAGTTCGGACCTCAAGGGCGACAGCATGCTCGGCCGGGTGGTGGCGTCCAGGAGCACCGTCTCCTTCTTCAGCGTCCTGCCGTCGACGGAGACGACCTGCGTGACGGGGGCGCTCTTGTAGACGAGTACGTTCCCGCCGTCCATGCGGATCGGGAAGATGGGGGAACTGTCGCCCGCCTCCATCTTCTGCCCCGTGGTCTTTCCGGTGGCCAGGGAGAAGACCACGATGTCGTTCGTCGACGAGAACTCCTTGACCCCGTCGCGCTGTTTGGTGGGCACGTAGAGCTTGTCGTTGCCCACCACGATGCCCCGGCAGTCCTGGACGATGGACGCGGTGCCGCACTCGTGCAGGTACTTGTCGTCCGGCAGGGGAATCCGCGTGCGCCGCTCGCCCCGTTCGTCGAGGGAGAAGACGTCCGTGGCGCCGGACGCGCTGATCTCACCGGAGTCGAGGGCGACGACCACCGGCTCGGTGGAGATCACGCTGGGGGCCCGGACGCCCGCGGGCAGCTTGTGGGTCCACCGGGACTTTCCCGTGGCCGGGTCGATGAGCTGGACCTTGAACCGTTCCGATCCGTACTCACCGCAGGAGCGGACCGCGACCAGCCGCGCGCCGCCTCCGTAGCCGACGTCGCGGCACTTGTCCCCCTGCTTCGGCTCCCACAGGATGTCGCCGCTCCGCAGATCGAACGCCGCGCCGCCGTACAGGCCGCCGACGGCGACCGTGTCACCGCTGATGGTGACCTGGTTGAAGGCCGTCTTCTCCTTCTGGTAGCCGATGGTGAGCGACTTGGTCCACAGCTTCTTGCCCTTGTCGACGTCGAACGCGGTGACCTCGGTGCACGGGGCGCGGAAGCCGCGGTCGTCGTGCACCTTGGCCCCCGTGACGACCACGGCGACGCCGCCCTTGCCGACGTCCGGGGAGCCCGCGCACGCCATGCCGGGCTTGGGCAGGGTCCACCTGTCCTCCCCCGTGGTGGCGTCGAGACCCACGATCTTGTCGACCGACGCCTTGGCGTACACCTTGTCGGTCAGCCAGGAGCCCTTGGTCTGCCAGGTGTTCTCCCCCTTGGGCAGCTCGGGCTGCACGCCCGACGCCTTGAAGTAGGCCTTCGGATCGGCGGGCGCCTTCTCCTGGGGCTTCACGTACCGGGGCTTGGCTCGGTCACCGGCGGGCTTGGCCGCGGTCTTGTCCTTGCCGTCGCCGGAGGAGACGGCGTACCAGACACCGCCGCCCGCGATCAGTCCGATGGCTGCGACGACGGAGACGACGATCGCGGTGCGGCGCCCGCGCCGGCTGCCTCCCGGTCCCGGTGGCGGGCTGGGGTCGGGTATCGACTGGTAGACCTGATGCGGGCCGAAGCCGCTGGGCGGCGGGGCGAGAGGCGGGCCGAAGCCGGGGGTCTGCCCCTGCTGGGGCGGGCCGAAGGCGCCTTGCGGGGACGGGCCGAAGCCGCCCTGGGGAGGCTGCGGGCCCTGCGGGGACTGCTCGGGCGGCGGGAAGGGCTGCGTCATCGTGGCTCCACTGCTGGGGCGGGTGGGGGTGTCTGCTGCGGGGGCGAGGCCTGGGCCCGGCCGCCCGCGGGGGCACGGGGGTGCCCGGTGCGGGGCTTCACCGGGCGAAGGCGAGCATGCGCCCGGGGCGGGAGCCTCACCGGGCGAAGGCGAGCATGCGGGCGTTGCCCTCCTCGCCCTTGCCGCCGTGGCTCTTGCCGGACAGGAGCGTGGGGGTCACGAAGAACCGCCCGTCGGCGTACAGGGTGTGGCCGGCGAACATCCCGGCTTCCATCTCCTGGGCCGCCGAGGTGTGGCGCAGGAGCACGTCCGGCTTGCCGCCACCGGGGCCGAACCGCACGGTCTGCCCGTTCTTGCCGCTCTGCGCCTGTACGTAGACGACCGTTCCGCGCCGGTCGGCGCCGCCCACCGCCACCGGCGTGATCTGCCGCCCGCCGTCGACCGCTCCGGTCCACTTGGCCTTCCCCGTACGGAGATCGAAGGCGACGATCTTGTTGGGTCCAAGGACGCCGTCCTTGGGCTCGGTCGCCAGGTAGAGCGTGTCCGCGCCGACCGCGGCCCCCGGGCAGTTCTGGACGCCCTCGCCGGAGTCTCCCGCCCCGGCGCACATCTCGAACGCGTGCGGGCCCTTGTCGGCGGTGATCCAGGAGCGCTGCTCTCCCTTGTCGTCGACGGCGACGACGGCCCACCTGTCCATCTCCTCGCGGTTCTGGACGGTGATCACGACGGGGTCGACGGAGTAGACCTTCCGGATGCCCCAGCCCTTCTTCGTCCGGTAGCTCCACTTGACGTCACCGGTGCGGGGGTCGAGCTTCTTGAGCCGGCCGTGCGTGCCGGGGCTCCCCGGCACGCAGGACTCCACCTGGAGCAGCGCCGTGCCACCCGCGACGCCGTCCATGGAGCAGTTGCCCTCCCGCTCCCGCTTGGTCGTGTACAGCCGCTTGCCGTCGCCGATCCGGTAGGCGCGCATGGTGGCGCTCTGGTCGACCAGGACGGTGCTGCCCGTGATGGAGACGTGGGTCATGCTGGTGTCGTCCCAGAAGCCGCCCGCGGTGAGCTCCTTGTGCCAGCCCTTCTCGCCGGTCTTCAGGTCGATCATCCGCAGCTGGTCGCACTTCGAGCTCTGCTCGGACTTCCTCTTCGTGTACGCGACGACGACCTTGCCGTCCGGTGTGGGGTTCACCGGTGTGTCGCACACCGGACCGGGCAGCGGCACCGTCCACGCCTTGGAGCCGTCCGCGGTCTTGTAGCCGGTGACCTCGTTGTACTCGGCCTGGGCCACGATCCCGGGCACGTGCCAGAGGTCCTGGAGCTGCGCGCCCTTGCCGGGCAGCTCCAGGTCGTTCATGGCGGCCCAGGCCTTGGCCTCACCGGGCTTGCGCCCCGCGTTGACGTCGATCACCTCGGCCGATCCGTCGTCCTTCGCGTCGGCGTCCCCGTCCGGCTCGGCCGACTCCCCCTCGCGGTCGGGCGACTGACGTGTCTGCGCCGCGACGGGCTCACGGGAACCGTTACCGCTCCCGCCGTCATCTCCCTGGGTGACGGCATAGAGGCCCACGCCGATCAGGACCAGGGCGACGGCGCCGGCACCGATGGCGACGCCGAGCCTCCGCGGGCGGCCCGGGGTGGGCGGGGCGGGTGGCGGCTGGGCGTAGGGGTTGCCGGGGACCGGCTGGTGCACCGGCTGGGACTCACGATTGACCATGAGTGAGATTCTCGCCCAAACAGCGCCGTTTCTAGAGTCTTTTTCTAGAAAAAGTTTATACCGTTCGCCAGACAGGGCGCCGCGCTGCTTACATCTGCCCATGAGCGATCTCCACATCCGCCGCGCGACCCCATCGGACATCGACGCCGTCCTGCGGTTCTGGCGCGAGGCCGCGGAGGGAACGAGCATCAGCGACGACCGCGACGGAGTGGCCCGCCTCGTCGCACGCGACCCCGAGGCCCTGCTGCTCGCGGAGCGCGACGGCATCCTCGCGGGCACCGCGATAGCCGGCTTCGACGGCTGGCGCTGCCACCTCTACCGCCTCGCCGTGCACCCCGACCACCGCCGCCAGGGCATCGGCTCGGCGCTGCTCGCCGCGGCGGAGGAGCGCTTCGTGGGCCTCGGCGGGCGCCGTGGCGACGCCATGGTCCTCGACCGCAACGAACAGGCCCACCACGCCTGGCACGCCGCGGGCTACGCGCCCCAGCCGCAGTGGAGCCGCTGGGTGAAGCACCTCACCGACTGACCGGCCGAACCCGGGGTACCCGAGATCGGTCCGCAGGAGTGGGCTTTGCTGGTCCTTTAACATGGACGGACCACTCGAACGTCAACGAAAGGTGTGAGCGTCCGCCCATGGGCGAGCCTCCCAGTACCCGACATCGCGCATTCCCCCGGTCCCTGCCCGATCATGGGACGGAGGTGACCCGATGACCGAAGTGCTCCTGCTCCTCGCGGCGGTGCTGCTCTCGCTGGCCTGCGGCGTCTTCGTCGCGGCGGAGTTCTCCCTCACGACGGTCGAGCGCAGCGAACTGGAGCGCGCCTCCGAACGCGGCGAGCGCGGCGCCGCCGGCGCCCTCAAGGCGGTCAAGAACCTCACCTTCCAGCTCTCCGGGGCCCAGCTGGGCATCACCGTGACCAACCTGGTCGTCGGCATGCTCTCCGAGTCCTCCATCGCCAAGCTGATCTCGGGCCCGCTGCGCGCCATGGGCATCCCCTCGTCGGCGGCCTCGTCGGTGGCCCTGGTCATCGGCACGGCCCTGTCGACGGTCTTCCTGATGGTCGTCGGCGAGCTGGTCCCCAAGAACTGGGCGATCTCGTCCCCGCTGGCCGTCGCCAAACGGGTGGCGACCCCGCAGCGCCTGTTCAGCTCCCTGTTCCGCCCCTTCATCGCGCATCTGAACAACACCGCGAACCGCTCCGTACGCCGCTTCGGCATCCAGCCCACCGAGGAGCTGGCCTCCGCGCGCAGCCCCAAGGAGCTGGTGGCCCTCGCCCGGCACTCCGCGAAGGAGGGGTCCCTGGAGGCGGACACCGCCGAGCTGTTCGTGCGCACCCTCAACCTCGCCGACCTCACCGCGGAGAACGTGATGACGCCGCGCGTCCAGGTCATGGCCCTGGACGTCCTCGCCACCTGTGAGGATGTCGCGAACGCCACCCGGGCGACGGGCCTGTCCCGCTTCCCCGTCTACCGCGGCAACCTCGACTCGGTCGTCGGCGTCGCGCACATCAAGGACGTCCTGGCGGTACCGGCCGAGCGCCGGGCGCGCTTCCCGGTCGCCGAGCTGATGCGCGAGCCCCTCCTCGTACCGGAGTCGCTGACCGTCGACCGGCTGCTCGACCGGCTCTCCGGCAAGCGCACGATGGCCGTGGTCATCGACGAGTACGGCGGCACGGCCGGCGTCGCGACCCTGGAGGACATCGTCGAGGAGGTCGTCGGCGAGGTCCGCGACGAGCACGACCCGCACGAGACGCCCGACATCGCCGCCGCGGGCGCGGACGACGACGGCCGCACGCGGTACTCCGCCGACGGCTCGGCCCGCACCGACCAGCTGGCCCGCGTCGGCCTGCGCGCGCCGGACGGACCCTACGAGACGCTCGCCGGGCTCGTCGCGACCGAGCTGGGCCGCATCCCCGCCGAGGGCGACAGCGTCGAGGTGGGTGGCTGGCGGCTCGACGTCGTGGACGCCCGCGGCCGCCGCGCCGCCCGCGTCCTGCTGCACGCACCCCCGCACGACGACCACCAGGAGGAGGAGCGATGATCGCCGTCCAGTTGCTGATCGGCCTGGCGACCCTCGTCGTCAACGCCTTCTTCGTGGGCGCCGAGTTCGCCCTCATCTCCGTACGAAGGAGCCAGATCGAGCCGTACGCGGAGGACGGCGACCGGCGTGCCAAGAGCGTGCTGTGGGGCCTGCAGCACGTCTCCGCGCTGCTCGCCGCGGCGCAGCTCGGCATCACGCTGTGCACGCTGGTGCTCGGCATCGTCGCCGAACCGGCGATCGCGCACCTCCTGGAGCCGATGTTCGACGGGGTCGGGGTGCCGCACGGACTGGTCCACCCGATCTCCTTCGTCATCGCCCTGACGGTGGCGACGTACCTGCACATGCTGCTCGGCGAGATGATCCCCAAGAACATCTCGCTGGCCGAGCCGGTGCGCACGGCGCTGCTGCTCGGTCCGCCGCTGGTGGCGACCGCGCGGGCGCTGCGCCCGGTCATCTTCGCGATCAACGCGTTCGCCAACGGCCTCCTGAAGCTGCTCAGGGTCGAGGCGAAGGACGAGGTGAGCGCGTCCTTCTCGGACGACGAGCTCGCCCGGATGGTCAAGGACTCCAGCGAGGCGGGTCTCATCGACGACCGCGCCCAGGAGCGGCTGCACGACGCCCTGGAGCTGGGCCGCCGCCCCGTGAGGGACGTGGTGCTGCCGCTGGAGAGCGTGGTCTACGCCCGGGTGGGCGTGACACCGGAGGAGCTGGAGCGGCTTTCGGCGGAGTCCGGTTTCTCGCGCTTTCCCGTCGTGGACGACGGCCGTCGTATCGTCGGCTATCTGCACGTCAAGGACGCGCTCGACCGGATGCCCCGCGATCTGCCGTTCCGGGTGCCGGACATGCGGAAGATCGCCCAGGTCCGCGAGACGACGCCGCTGGACGACGTGCTGACCGCGATGCGCGGCAGCCGCACGCACGTGGCGGCGGTGCTCGGCTCGGACGGCAGGCTGGCCGGCATGGTCACGATGGAGGACGTACTGCGGGAGCTGTTCGGTCAGCCCGCCTGACGCGAGGGGGATGCGCGCCGTGAGTCAACTCGTCCTGCGCGACGTGTCGTACGGATATCCGGAGCGGCCCGTTCTCGAACGGGTCTCCCTGTCGGTGCGGCCCGGCGAGAAGGCGTGTGTCATCGGTGAGAACGGCTCGGGGAAGTCGACGCTCCTGCGCCTGATGGCGGGCGAGTTCGTGCCCGCCGACGGCGAGGTGGCCGTCGTCTCGGACGGCGGCACCGGCTATCTCGCGCAGACCCTGCGCCTGCCGCCGCACGCCACCGTGCAGGACGCGGTGGACGACGCGCTCGCCGAGCTGCGGGACCTGGAGCGGCGCATCCGGGAGGCGGAGGACTCGCTGGGCTCGGCGGGGCCGGACGGACTCGCCGCGTACGGGGACCTCGTCGCGGCCTTCGAGGCACGTGAGGGCTACCGCGCCGACGCGCGCCTGGAAGCCGCGCTGCACGGCCTCGGCGTCCCCCATCTGGAGCGTTCGCGCCCCCTGGGGTCGCTCTCCGGCGGCGAGGCGGCGCGCCTCGCGCTCGCCTGCGTCCTGGCGCCGCAGCCCGAACTGCTGCTCCTGGACGAGCCGACGAACCACCTGGACGACCAGGCGCTCGGCTGGCTCGAGGAGCGGTTGCGCGCGCACCGGGGCACGGTCGTCGCCGTCACCCACGACCGCGTCTTCCTCGACCGGGTCGCCGAGGTGATCGTCGAGGTCGACGGCGACCGCAGGTCCGTGGCGCGCTTCGGCGGCGGCTGGCACGGCTACCTGGAGCAGCGCGCCACGGCCCGGCGCCGCTGGGAGGAGCGCTACAGGAAGTGGAGCGAGGAGGTCGCGCGCCAGGAGCGACTCGCGGAGGGCGGTTGTGACCGCCTGGCGACGGGCTGGCGGATGAGTGAAAGCCCGCGCTTCGCGGGCCACCAGCGGTCGGTGGAGGGCCAGATCTCCGGTCTCGTCCGCAACGCGCGCGAGCGGCTGCGCAGGCTGCACGCGGAGCCGGTGCCGCGCCCGCCCGACCCGCTGCACTTCACGCCCGGCGAGGGCATCGAGGGCGGCGACCACCCCTTCGTACGCCCGGTCTGCCTGACCGGCGTCACGGTGGGCGAGCGCCTGACCGTCGATCACCTTCTCCTCGCCCCCGGTTCGCGCACGCTGGTGACCGGCGTGAACGGCGCGGGCAAGTCGACGCTGCTCGGCGTCCTGGCGGGAGTGCTGCCCCCGGACGGCGGGGACACCCAACTCCCTTCCCGCATCGGCTACTTGCCGCAAGAGATCGAGTACGTGACCGGCGAGGACACCACCCTCCCCCTGCTCGACGCGTTCGCGGCGGGCCTCGCGGGCCTGCCCGAGGACCACGCCCCGACGCTCCTGTCCCTCGGCCTGTTCCGCGAGGAGGATCTGGTGGTGCCGCTGAAGGGCCTCTCGGTGGGCCAGCGCCGCCGCCTGGCCCTGGCCCGCCTGGTGACCCGCCCGGCCGACCTCCTCCTGCTCGACGAACCGACGAACCACCTCTCCCCCGCGCTGGTCGAAGAGCTCGACGAGGCGCTTGCGGGCTACCGGGGCACGCTGGTGGTGGTCTCGCACGACCGAAGGCTGCGGGAGCGGTTCAAGGGCGAACGGCTCGCGGTGGAAGCGGGCCGCGTGGACCGGTCCGATCAGGGCCCGGCCTGACGGCTGCGGGCGGTGGGCGTCTCCATGATGCCGGGCCCGCGCGCCCCGACGTTCGCGGCGCCGACCGCCGTGAGGACGGCGAGCAGCGTCGCCATCCCCGCGGTGGCGAGCGCCGCCTTCCAGTCGACGTCCAGGAGGGTCGTCGCCCCGGCGACCAGGACGGCGGCGAGCGACTGCGCGAACGTACGCAGCGCACGCTCCGCGGTGGCCTTCCAAAATCCGGCGGTCCACATCTCTGGCCCACCCTTTCGTGGTTGACGGGTCATCAACACCCGGCATACCGCTGTCGGGTACCGGTGCCCAGGGGGCCTGCGCGTCGCACTCAGAGATCCCGGCGGGTTCGAGGACCACGATCTTGGCGCCGGCCGGGGCCGCCGCCTCGGTGAGCCGCCGCCGAACTCCCGCGGCACACACGCACACCCGGGCCCGTGCGGCACAACGGCCGGGTTGTGACCTTCTGCTCCCCCGTCCCCTCCCCTACCGTCGGCACAGCTTGAAATGGCCATGCCGAAGGACGTGGAAGGAAGAAGAGGGAAGCCCATGCGCAGACGCCTGCTTCACCTGCTCCTCGCCCCGCTCGCGGGTGTCCTGATGGTCACGGCACCGGCCTCCGCGGCGCCCCCGCCACCGGGGGACGTCTACCGCCCCGTACGCGGTCCCGCCGCGCCCGCCGAGTACCGCTACCTCCAGAAGACCGTCCCCGGAGAGTCGATTCCGCGCCACGCCCACGCGGACGCCGCCGCGCAGGCCCGCGAACTGCCCACCACCGGCGGCCGGTGGAAGTCCGTCGGGCCGACCAACATCGGCGGGCGCGTCGTCTCCCTCGCCCTCGACCCCAAGCGCGCGGACACCCTGTACGCCGCCGCGGCCAGCGGCGGCGTCTGGCGCAGCACGGACGCCGGGCAGACCTTCGAGTCCGCGTGGCCCGACGGCTGGACGCAGGCGATGGGCGCGCTCGCCACGGGGCCCGACGGCACCCTGTACGCGGGGACCGGCGAGCCCAACCCCGGCGGCGGCAGCATCACGTACGAGGGAACGGGCCTCTACCGCAGCACCGACGGCGGCAGGCACTGGAAGCAGTCCGGCCTTCGCGACTCGGGCGCGATCAGCGCCATCACGGTGGACCCGGCCAACCCGCGGCGCATCTACGTGGCCGCCGCGGGCTCGCTCTACAACGGCGGCGGTGACCGCGGCGTCTACCGCTCGGAGAACGGCGGCAGGACCTGGCAGCGCATCCTCACCGGGGCGAACGAGTTCACCGGCGCCACCGAGATCGTCGTCCGGGGCAAGCAGTTGTACGCCGTGCTGTGGGACCACCGCCGCACACCCGAACGCCGCACCTACGGCGGTGAGGGCTCCGGCATCTTCCGCTCCGGCGACGACGGCAGGACCTGGAAGCGGCTCGGCGGGGGCCTGCCCGCGCGGGGCCCGGACGTGGGGCGGATCGGTCTGGCCGTCGCGGGGGAGCGTGCCTACGCCATCGTCAACAAGACGGACGGCCCCTTCGAGGGCTTCTACGCCTCCACGGACGCGGGCGACACCTGGAAGCGGACCCCGGCCGACCAGAAGCTCACCGACTCGCAGTCCACGTTCGGCTGGTGGTTCGGCAAGATCTGGACCGACCCCCGCGACGCCGAGCACGTGCACGTCGCCGGCGTCCCGCTGATGACCTCCAAGGACGGTGCCGCCACCTGGACGGCCGACGACACCAGCATCCACGTCGACCAGCACGCGATGATCTGGGACCCGCGCCGCCCCGGCCGCGTCTACTTGGGCAACGACGGCGGCGTCTACCGCTCCGACGCGAACGGCGACGGCGGCTGGGTCAAGGCGCGCCACGAGCCGTACACCCAGCTCTACAGCGCGGCGATATCCCCGCAGGACACCTCGCGGATCTCCGGGGGCTCGCAGGACAACGGCTCGATACGTTCCTGGGGAGGCGATCGCTTCAACGAGTACCTCGGCGGGGACGGCGAGGAGAACCTGATCAACCCGACCGACGTGAACAACGTCTACGCCTGCTACCAGTACGGCAACTGCTTCAGCTCCACCGACGGCGGCGACACGCTCACGTACTTCGCCGACAAGACCACGTATCTGCGCCGCAACTGGTTCACGCCGGTCGTCTTCGATCCCCGCGATCCGAAGATCCTCTACTACGGCTCCGAGGTGCTCAACCGCTCCACGGACGGCGGCGCCACCTGGCAGGCCATCAGCCCGGATCTGTCGGGCGGCCCCGGCCCCGACCCGATCTACACCAACTACGGCACGATCACCTCGATCGCCCCGGCCGCGGACGGCCGCACCGTCTACGCCGGCACGGACGACGGCCGCGTCTGGGTCACGAAGGACCGGGGCGCGCACTGGACGAAGCTCGCCGAGGGGCTCCCCTGGGTGACCCGCGTCGTCGTCGACCCGCGTGACGCCGACCGCGTGTACACCACGCACTCCGCCTACCGTTCCGGCTCCGGCACGCCGCACGTCTACGGCAGTACGGACGGCGGAGCGCACTGGAGGAACCTGTCCGGCAACCTGCCGGACGCGCCCGTCAACGACCTCGTCATCGCACGGGGCGGCACGCTCCACATCGGCACCGACCAGGGTGTGTTCACCTCGGGCGCCAAGGGAGGCCACTGGACGCGCCTGGGCCGCGGGATGCCCGCGGTGCCGGTCGACGACATCGAGTACGACGCGGGCAACCACCGCCTGGTGGCCGCGACCTTCGGCAGGGGTTTCTACGAGCTGAACACCGCCTGATCCACGGGACGGGCAACTGCTCCGCTCCCGGCGGCAGTCGAGCCGCCGGGAGCGGAGCGGACGCACGGCCCGTCAGCGCCGCCGGTGTGCGCCTCTGCCGCGGGCCACCGCCTTCGCGTCCTTCTTGAACGCCCACTCCATGTCGGGCTCCATCGCGAACCGGAAGAGGCGCTGCACGGGTGGCGTGCACAGCACGGTGATGAGGGCCCCGGCGCCGAGGGTGACGGTGATCTCGCCGAGAGGCGTGTGCAGCCAGTCGAGGTCGTACCAGTCCCAGAAGCGGGAGCCCTTGGCGATGAACCCGTGCAGCAGATAGCCGTAGAGCGTGCCCGCGCCAAGGGCGGTGAACCAGAGCCTGCGGCCGGGGACCCAGGCGAAGAAGCACGCGACGAGGACCATCGAGCAGCCGAACATCCCGAGCGTCATCACGGCCCCGGACCAGCCGGGCGCCGCCAACTCCTGCGCGCTGTCCCTGCGGTAGAACCACGCGGCGTTCATGCGCGGCGCGGCCCAGTAGGCGAACAGCAGCGCCATGGCGAAGACGGGCAGCGCCAGGAGCCGGGCCTCACGGCGGCGCACGATCTGGAAGTGCTCGGGCTTCAGGCAGAGGCCGAGGACGAAGAACGGCAGGAACTGCAGCACCCGTTGCAGGTCCAGGTCGTCGCCGATGTCCGGCGAGACGGAGGCGAGTATGGCGATGGCCAGCGCGATCGGCAGCGGCCAGCGGACCAGCTTCCACAGCGGGGTGGTCAGCCGCCAGACGAAGAGCGCGACCAGGAACCAGGTGAGGTACCAGGGGTCGAGCAGGCTGATCGGGTACGTCGGGTCGTCGCCCGCCCAGCGCTTGAAGAAGGTGTAGGCGACCTCGAAGATGACGTAGGGCACCGCGATGCCCGTCACCAGGCGTTTGAGGCGGCCCGGGCTCGCGTCGAAACTCCGCGAGAAGTAGCCGGAGATGACGATGAACGCCGGCATGTGGAAGGTGTAGACGGTGATGTAGAGCGCGGCCGCGGCCCGGCTGTCGCCGCGCAGCGGTTCCCACGCATGGCCCATCGCGACCAGCACGATCGCCAGGTACTTGGCGTTGTCGAAGAACGAGTCCCGGCGCTTGACGAGCGGCTTCGGCGCCACGGTGGGGGCCTCAGCCGCCGCCGGAGGGGCACTGCGCGCGGCGGGCAGCGGCGCCCGCAGTGCCCCGGTCTGGTTCATCGAGCGGACAGGCTCACTCACGGGACCTCCCGGGGGAACCCGGGCCCGCGGTCGCGCGTCTTACGTCCAATGCGGGTGCTACACCTGTGTAGAACATCACGGGCACCCTAGCCACCGGAGCCCCCGCACGTACAGCCACGCCACCTGTGAATCAGCTGAGCGCCGCCGGTGAGGGCCCGACCAGCTCGGACAGGACGTCCTCCATGGTGACGAACCCGAGCACCGTGCCGCTCTCGCCGGTGACCGCCGCCAGGTGGCTGCCCGCGGCCCGCAGCGCTGTGAGGGTGTCGTCCAGCGGGGTGTCGATGTGCACCCGCGTGACCACGTGCAGGACGCCGCGCGGGAAGGGCCGGTCCCGCTCGGCGATGCCCAGGGTGTCCTTGATGTGGAGGTAGCCGAGCAGGGTGCCGCCCGGACCGGTCACCGGGAAGCGGGAGAAACCGGCGTCGGCGGCCACCCGCTCCAGGCGCGCCGGGGTGACCGAGGCCTCGACGGTGCGCATCTTGGCCACCGGTACGAGGATCTCGCCCACCGGCCGGGTGCCCAGCTCCAGCGCGTCGCGCAGCCGCTCGCCGTCGGCCGCCGACAGGAGCCCGGCCGCGCTGGAGTCGACGACCATGCGGGCGAGCTGGTCGTCGGTGTAGACGGACTCGACCTCGTCCTTCGGCTCGACCTTGAGCAGTTTCAGCAGGGTGTTGGCGAAGGCGTTGATGCCGAAGACGACCGGCTTGAGGGCGCGGGTGAGCGCCACCAGCGGCGGGCCGAGCAGCAGGGCGGTCCTCGCGGGCGCGGCGAGCGCGATGTTCTTGGGCACCATCTCGCCGATCAGCATGTGCAGATATGTCGCCACGGTCAGGGCGATGACGAAGGCGATCGGGTGCACGAGCGCGTGCGGGATGTGGACCGCCTCGAAGGCGGGCTCCAGGAGGTGCGCGATGGCGGGTTCGGCGACCGCGCCGAGCACCAGCGAGGAGACGGTGATGCCGAGTTGGGCGGTGGCCATCATCGCGGAGATGTGCTGAAGGCCCCACAGGGTGATGCGGGCGCGCTTGTCGCCCGCCTCGGCGCGGGGCTCGATCTGGCTGCGGCGTACGGAGATCAGGGCGAACTCGGCGCCGACGAAGAAGGCGTTGGTGAGCAGGGTCAGGGCGCCGATGGCGAGCTGCAGGGTGGTCATCGGGCTTCCTCCACGGCCTGGCGGGGCAGCTGGAGCGCCGGTTCGGTGATGCGGATCCGGTCGGCGCGGTGGTGCTCGACGGTCAGGACGGCGAGCTCCCACCCGTCGAGGTCCAGGGCGTCGCCCTTGGCCGGGATGCGCGAGAGGCGGGTGGCGATCAGGCCGGCGACGGTCTCGTACGGACCCTCGGGCGCGGTGAGCCCTATCGCGGCGAGCTGGTCGATGCGGACGCCGCCGTCGGCCTCCCACGTGGTGCGGCCGTCCGACGCGGCCTGCGCGGGCAGCAGGTCGGGGACCTCGACGGGGTCGTGCTCGTCGCGGACCTCGCCGACGACCTCCTCGACGATGTCCTCCACCGTCGCCACCCCGGCCGTGCCGCCGTACTCGTCGATGACCACGGCCATCGTGCGGGTCCGACGCATCCGCTCCAGAAGCCGGTCGGCGGGCAGGCTGTCGGGCACCAGGAGGGGCTCGGCGGCCAGGTCGGTGACCGGGGTGAGCTGCCGCATCTCGGGGGCCAGGGCGAGCACGTCGCGGATGTGCACGGTGCCGATGACCTCGTCCAGGCTGTCGCGGAAGACGGGGAAGCGGGACAGGCCCGTGGCGTGCGTCAGGTTCGCGGCGTCGGCGGCCGTGGCGTGCGCCTCGAGGGCCCGTACGTCCACACGCGGGGTCATCACGTTCTGTGCCGTCAGCTCGCTCAGGTGCAGGGTACGGACGAACAGTTCGGCGGAGTCCGCCTCCAGGGCGCCCTCGGCGGCCGAGCGCCGGGCCAGGGCGACCAGCTCCTCGGGGGTGCGCGCGGAGGCCAGTTCCTCGGCGGGCTCCAGGCCGAAGCGGCGTACGACGTGGTTCGCGGTGTTGTTCAGGTGCCGGATGAACGGTCCGAAGGCGGCGGTGAAGCCGCGCTGCGGCGCCGCCACCACCTTGGCCACGGCGAGGGGCCGGGAGATCGCCCAGTTCTTGGGCACCAGTTCGCCGACGACCATCAGGACCACGGTGGAGACGATCACGCCGAGGACGCTCGCCACCGGGGACGCGGCTCCGCCGAGCCCGGCCGCTTCGAGCGGCCCGCGCAGCAGGACCGCGAGCGAGGGCTCGGCGAGCATGCCGATGACCAGCGACGTGACGGTGATGCCGAGCTGGGCGCCGGACAGCTGGAAGGTCAGCCGCCGGACCGCCTTCAGGGCGCCTTCGGCGCCTCGCTCCCCCGCGCCGGCGGCGCGCTCCAGGTCACCGCGCTCGACGGTGGTCAGGGAGAACTCGGCCGCCACGAACAGCGCGCAGGCGAGGGTGAGGAGCAGGGCGAGCAGCAGAAGCAGGATCTCGGTCACCGTGCCACCCCCGTTCCCTCACGCTCGGACAGCGGCCGGGACATGGCACGGTTCGTACTGGGAGGCTCACCCATTGCGGGTCCGTGGCTCCTTCTCGTACTCGTACGAAGTGTCGTACGAGGGCGGTGGCGGGGAAGCGGTACTGCTTCTACAGCCACTGTAAAGGAACGGCAAACCAGGTTCGCCGGGAGTCCGACGCGAAAACTAGAGCGGGGTGGCCGCGTGCAGGATGAGGACCATCGTCACGGCGGAGTTCGCCGACGACATGGCGGAGGCCGCCGCCCCCGCCGCCGCGGCCCACGCCGCGAGCCCCACCGCGGTGAACAGGGAGGGCCAGCTGCGGGCCGCGGGGGCCGGGCCCAGAAGGGCCGCGACCCGGCGCGGCACGGGCCCCGGGGCGGCGAGTCCGGCCAGGGTCGGGGCCGGGGCGCCACGGGAGTGCAGGGCCGCCTTGCCGATCGCGCGGGCGACGGCCTTGCGGTCGCCGACGGTGTGGGCGGCGTCCTCGTCGGCCCAGCGCTCGGTCGTGTAGGACACGGCCGTGCGCAGCGGGCGCAGGAAGGGATTGGCGCGCGCGGCCAGCTGCACGGCGAGGAGGTAGCGGTGGTGCCGGGTCGCGAGGTGGGCGCGTTCATGGGCGAACAGGGCGCGGCGCTCGGCGGGTTCGAGGCAGTCGAGCAGGGCGGTGGTGACCACGACCCGGTCGCGTGCGCCGCCGGGCAGCGCGTACGCGTAAGGCACGTCGTCGGGCAGGACCGCGACGGCGGTGCCGGGCAGTCCGGCCAGCGCGCGGTGGGCACGGCGGCGCACCTGGCGGTGGCGCCACAGCGTCCGGCCACAGGCAGCGGCCACGGCGAGCAGCCCCGGAATGGCCAGACGCCCCGCGACCCCGTCGTACGGGACGGCGGCGCGCACCTCAGGGTCGGACCAGCCGTCCGGCAGCGGGTTCCCGGGCAGCTGGGCGGTGCCGACGACCATCAGGAGGCCCAGGCACAGGGTGCTGGCGAGCGCCATGACCGCGGCGACCGTCGTGAGCAGCCGGGTGGCGGTGCGGGGGTGCAGGCGCTGCTCGGCGAGCCGGGCGACCGGCCAGGCGGTCAGCGGCAGCACGAGGGGCAGAAGGACGAACATCCCCATGACGGTTCAGACGTCCCTCTCCGCCTCGGCCTGGCCCAGGAGCTCACGCAGCAGCTGCTCGTCGCCGGGCGGCAGGGCGGTGAGGAAGCTGGCAAGGACCGCCTCCCGGTCGCGCTCGCCGTCGAGCACCTTGCGCATCTTGCGTGCCGCGAGGCCCGCCTCGTCGGACGAGGGGGTCCACGCGAAGGAGCGCCCGGCGCGCTCGCGGGTCACCGCGCCCTTGTCCAGGAGCCGGGTCAGAATCGTCACGACGGTCGTGTACGCGAGATCCCCGCCGAGCCGCTCCTGCACCCAGCCCGCGGTCGCGGGGCCCTCCGCCTCGCGCAGGGCCGCGAGGACCTGCGCCTCCAGCTCACCCTGCCCCCGCCGCCGGGAACGCCCCCGCTGCTCCGCCACGCCCGTCTCCCTTCCGCTGCCTCGTCGTCCCACTGCCTCGTCGCCTTGGACGAGGCTAACGCCCGCGGGCCGGAGGTGCGCCGCCGGCCGGACGCGGCGCGGGTCCCTGCCCCCCGCCCCGGCCCCGGGCGGCGCACGGCCGGAACTGCGTTGCCCCGCCCCCGTGGCGCCCCTTAAGGTCACTGACGTGACTGCCGGGTCGGCCTTGGGCCATGCACGAGTAAGGCGTCCGGCCTCGGCGTGAGCGCGAGGCGGGCCAGAGCCCCGCCGTCCCCTCTTCCGACTTCCCCTCCCCGCGCCCCCTCCTGCGGCGCGCCCTCAGTGGACCCCAAGATCCGGAAGAGACCTCACCCATGCCGTACGACCAGCTCCCGCACGAGACCACTTCACCTGTCACCACCGCCCAGTTGAACCACACCGCCGTCTTCGCCAAGGACCGGCAGCTGTCGGCCGAGTTCCTCGCCGCGATCCTGGGCCTGAAGGTCGGCGCGCCGTTCGGCCCGTTCCTGCCCGTCGATCTCGGCAACGGCGTGACGCTCGACTACTACGAGCTGCGCGACGAGCCGATCCAGTCGCAGCACTACGCGTTCCTCGTGCCCGACGAACAGTTCGACTCCATGATCACCCGCCTGGAGACGGTCGGGGTCACCTACTACGCCGACCCCAACCACACCGAACCGGGCCGGATCAACCGGCTGTTCGGCGGCCGCGGTGCGTACTTCGACGACCCGGTCGGCCACAACATGGAGATCATGACCCGTCCCTACGCCCGCCCCTAGCGTCCGCGGGGGCGGAACGGCCCGCTCCCGGGGGCTGTTTGCCTGTTCGAATCGTGATTGAGGCATAGCGCCCCGCCCGCTCCCGCAGCGGGCGGGGCGCTTGTGTCCGGCCGAGGTCGCTGAGGCCCGGTCCGGGTCCGTTCGCCGTGGGGCGGCGGGGCGGGGTGACGCCCCGAGCGCCCTGTGGGCCCCGGGAGTCGGACAGTTGACGCACTGCGCGCCCCGGACGGCAGAACCTGCGCACGCGCGACGGTCGGCGCAAAAGGCTCATTGCGACACTTGTCCGGCGGCAGTAAGAAGGGGAATCGACCCGAAAAAACGTTGCGGCCGCGGCGTCCTGAAAGGCATCACATCGCAGCTCTGAGAGAAGCCGGGTGATCCAGAATGGCGCAAGATCCACACACCGCAGTGACGAACGAGCCGGACGACGGAGCCATAACCCTGGCCGCCGAGCAGGAGGCGGTCCTGCAGCCGCCCTCCGAGGGCACCGAGGGCCAGGCCCAGCACTCGACGGGCGAAGGCCTGGAGCACGTCGAGGGCTACCGCCGCCCGGAGCACTTCGCGCCGGAGGCCTGGACGGCCCCGACCGCCACGCTGCCCGACATCGGCGAGGCGTCGTACGGCCCGCCGCCCCTGGCTCCGGAGACCGTGCACGGTCCCGATGACCGCATCCAGATCACCAACACCAGCGTGTATCCCTGGCGGGTGCACTGCTACCTGCTGATCACCGCCCGCGACAACGCCCTCTACCAGGGCACCGGCTGGCTCCTGGGACCGCACACCCTGGCCACCGCGGGCCACTGCGTCTACATCAAGGGCAGTGGTGTGGCGGGCCGGGACGGCTGGGTGAAGAGCATCCAGGTCATGCCGGGCCGCAACGGCGCCTCGCTGCCCTACGGCAGCATCACCTGCACCAGCTTCCGATCCGTGACGGGCTGGACGAGCAACGGCGACGAGAACTTCGACTACGGCGCGATCATCACGCCCTCCAACATCGGCTCCACCACGGGCTGGTTCGGCTTCGGCGTCTGGTCGGACTCCGACCTGCTCAAGACCACCGGCAACATCTCCGGCTATCCGGGCGACAAGCCGTCCGGGACGCAGTGGTACGCGGCGCGCGGGATCGACTCGGTCGCTCCGCGCAAGGTGTACTACGACATCGACACCGCGGGCGGACAGAGCGGCAGCTCCGTCTACCGCATCGACAGCACCGGCCGCTACGGCTTCGGCATCCACGCCTACGGCGGTGCCCGGGTGAACTCGGGAACCCGGTTCACCACACCCGTCTACAACAACTACGTGGCATGGAAGGCGTGAGCCAACCCCGATGAACGACAGCGGTTCGGCAGTGGAGATCACCGGCGTCGTCCGCGACGCGTCGGGCACCCCGGTGACGGGCGCTCACGTCCTGTTCACCGACGGGCCACGGCCCCTGCCGGACATCGCTGCCCTGACGGACGCCGAGGGACGGTTCTCCCTCAGCGCTCCCACGGCGGGCGTGTACACGCTCACCTGCCGGGCGGACCCCCTCTCGGGTCCGCCCGGCACGGCCGAGGCCACCGTCCGCGTCGAGCCGTCGGCCCAGGCCGTCCTGCCGGGGCGGCTGCGGGTCGATCTGACGCTCGGCTAGCTCGGCCGGGGGACGCGTGCGGCGCCGACCGGCAGCGGTGGACGTGCGTGGTGGGCCAGTCCTGTCTAGCGTCACGTGCATGAACACTGTCCCGCAGCGTTTCGAGATCCTGCTGGTCCCCGCGTTCTCGGGGGACGGCGAGAGTACGACCGATGCCCGCGGCGCCCTGCGCTCGGCCGTCGTGGTGGCCACGGGGGACACCGGGTCCTCCGGTTTTCCCCGGTACGCGGGTGACGGGATGGAGGCCGACATCGACCCCGGGACCCGCACCGTCGAGGCGCTCCTGGTCGACGGGTCCGAGCTGGACTACGGGCTCTCGGTGCGGGTCGCCGACGTGTAGCGGGTCGCGGACCTGTAGCGGGTCGCGGACCTGTAGCGGGTCCGGGCCCGGCGCTGCCGGAGCGTCGGCGCGGTCACGGCGGCGGGGCCGCGTCGCCGGCGAGGCGTGCCAGCGTGTGCGCGAGTCCCGGCGATGCGCCCACCGGAGCGGTTCCAACCGCGCCGGTGGGCGATACGGTCCCCACCACGACGTCGCCCTCGTGGACCAGGATGTGGCTGGGCGGCCGGAGTTGGCGGGCCTGGTCGATGACCGTGGCGGCGTCGCCGGCGAAGCGGGCGCTGAGGTCGATGACCAGGACGTCGGGCAGCAGGGCGCGGGCCCGGGCCAGGGCGAGGAAGCTGTCGTCCGTCTGGGAGATGACGTACACACCGGGGACGGTCTCGATCTGCGGGATCAGACGACTGGCCCGGTGATCGGCGGCCAGCACCAGCACGGTCAGCACTTCGCACTCGTCCTTCGCGTGGTCCAGATGTCACCGGCACTCGCCGTACCGCACTCTCCACTTCACTGATCGTTTCAGCATGTCATCCGACGCGGCGGATCCGGCGACCGCCACGGAGCAGGCGTGTCGCCCCACTCGCGCGGCCCGCGCCATGAACCTGATTGTGGAGTTGATTTCTAGATACTCGTTTTAGTTTCGATGGGATAGGCTCCGCCCATGACGCACAGTGGCGGAGCGGGCCCGGTGCGCTGTGGCGCCTAAGCAGCAACGCGGCGAAGCCACCGTCGAGCGGCTCCTGACCGCGGCGCTGGAGGTGTACGCCGCGTCGGGCCGGCCGGGGTTCACCGTCAGCGCGGTCACCGCGGCCGGAGATGTCAGCCTCGGCAGCCTCTACCACCACTTCGGCAGCATCGACGGCCTGGCCGCCGCGCTGTACACCCGCTGCATGGAGCAGCTGTTCGACGAGATGATCGCCGCCCTGAGCCGCGCGCGCACCGCCCGCACCGGGGTCCGCGCCCTGGTCGCCGCCTATCTGCGCTTCACCGAGGAGCACCCGGACGCCGCCCTCTTCCTGCACGCCTCCGGCTACTCCGGCTACCTCGCGGCGCACGCGGACCAGATCCGCACGGCCAAGGCGGCCAAGCTGGCGGTCCTCGCGCGGTGGATGCTCCCGCGGGTCGCGGCGGGCGAGATCGCGGCCGTGCCCGGACCGGTGCTCGAGGTCCTGGTCATGGGGCCGGTCGCCGAGGCGTCGCACCGCTGGCTGGCGGGCACGTACGACATGGATCTCGCCGAGGCCGCACGGTTCCTGCCCGACCGGATCTGGTGCTCGCTGCGGCCGGACTAGACCGGCAGGTCGAGCCGGGTGAGGTGCCCGGGGGTGAGCGCGCGCAGGAAGTCCGCGGCGTCGAACGCCTCCCCGGCGGCGCGGACGCCCGGCCTCGCGCAGCGTCCGTCGAGGACGCGCTCCAGTGCCTCCACGACGAGCGGCGCCGTCACGGCGTAGATGTCACGTCCGCCCGCCACCGCGCGCCGGGTCTCCTCGCCCCGCCGGACGACCGCCTCGACCACGAAGGTCTGGGCGGAGCGCCCGTCGGCGTCGGCGGGGACCGGCTCCGGGGTCCGCGCCGCTCGGACGTCGCGCAGCGGCGCGAGGTTCATCACCGCGCGCACCTCGGGGGTGCGCACATGGCGCGGCAGGGTGACCTGGTCGGCCGTGGCGAACGCGGAGGCGTCCTGGGTGCCGAACGGCTTGGGGAAGTCCCAGGAGAAGACGTCCTGGGAGTAGTCGAAGGGGCGCAGCCCGCCTCCGGAGTGGACGAGGTGCTGCCCGGCGTTGCTCTCCCCGGTCAGGCGGGTGCCTTGGGTCGGGTGCCAGCTGTCGAGGCCGTACGCGAGGGTGATCTCGTCCGCGTCCGGCCACTCCCCCAGGGCCGCGGTGGCCAGCAGGTCGCCCAGGCCGCCGTAGAAGGCAAGGGACGGCGCGACGACGACGCCGGCGTCCCGCGCACGGTCGCCGTAGGTGTCGAACAGGGCGGCGGTGACGCCCTGTTCGGCCGCGACGTCCAGGTACGGGATGCCCGCGCGCAGCGCCGCGTCCACGACCGGAAGGGACGTCATCAGGAACGGTCCCGCGCAGTTGACGACCGCCACCGCGCCGTCCAGGGCACGGTCGAGGGATGCCGCGTCCTCGGTGGACGCCACGCGCACCGGCGCGTCGGGGGCCAGGCCGCGCAGCGCGTCGAGCTTCCCCCGGTCCCGGCCCACGAGCAGCGGCGTCGCGCCGCGGCGCAGCAGTTCCGCGACGACGAAGCGGCCGGTGTGGCCGTAGGCGCCGACGACGGCCACCGTCGGCCCCTGGGACCAGACGTCGGCATCCGCTACGGCAGGCGTGGAAGGGGTGTTGCTCATGGTGGGCTCCTGGTGTCCGGAGGGCGGTGTGCCCTGCGCCCACCATGTTCCGGGCCCGGCGCACGCCCCACCAGTGGCCGGAATGACGAGGGGCGTACAGTTTCGGACATGCGCACTGCGGCGACCGTGGCGATGGCACTTCCCGAGGGCAGCATGCTCTTCGAGGCCGCGGCGGCCTTCGAGGTCTTCGGCACGGACCACTCCGACCTGGCCGGGTCCTGGTACTCCTTCACCGTGTGCGGCACGGACGGAACACGCGTCGGGGACTGGCTCCGCGCCGAGACCTCCCACGGCATGGAGGCCCTCGCCACCGCGCAGACGGTGATCGTCCCGGCCTGGCGCGACGTCGAGCTCGGCCCGCCGGGCGAGTTGATCGATGCCCTGCGTGCCGCGCACGCGGCAGGCGCCCGGATCGTCTCGCTGTGCACCGGCGCCTTCGTCCTGGCCGCGGCGGGCCTCCTCGACGGCCGCAGGGCCACCACACACTGGGCGCACGCGGACCGGCTCGCCGAGCGCCACCCCCGCGTCAGGGTCGACGCCGGGGTGCTCTTCACCGACGAGGGCAGCGTGCTCACCTCGGCCGGGAAGGCCGCCGGCATGGACCTGTGCCTGCACATCGTCCGCACCGACCACGGGGCGACGGTGGCCAACGCGCTGGCCCGGCTGCTCGTGACCCAGCCCCACCGGGACGGCGGCCAGGCACAGTTCATCCCGGCGCCGGTGGCGCACGGGCGCGACCACCCGCTGGCGGATCTGCTGCCCTGGGTGCTCGCCCGGCTCGACTCCCCGCTCACGGTGGAGGACCTGGCCCGGCAGGCGGGCATGAGCAGCCGCAATCTGTCCCGGCACTTCCACGCCGTCACCGGAACCGCCCCGCTGCGCTGGCTGCTCGGCCAACGCGTGCGGCTGGCACAGGAGTTGCTGGAGTCGAGCGACGAGAGCGTCGAACGGATCGCGGCCCGGACCGGCATGGGAACGTCCGCCACGCTCCGGCGCCACTTCGCCCGCGTCACGGGACTGCCGCCCGAGGCCTACCGGCGGACGTTCGGCGCCTCCTGAGCGTCGATACGTACGGTCACCGCCGACTGATCTCCGGACATGGGGGTACTCGGCCGCCGTGCGAAACCACAACCAGCCGTTCCACCGCTGATCACATACGCCCCGATCGGTGCCCGCGTCGCGTGGGCGCCCATCGGCCGGCCTCAGCGGCGAACGGACCACGAGATCAAGGGAGGCAGCCATGATCACCGCCGTCATCATCGCCGTGGTCGTCATCGCGGCAGCCGCCGTCCTCTTCGTCGGACTGCGGCGAGCCCGGGGCGGCGGACGCGGCCTGAAGCACCGCTTCGGGCCCGAGTACGACCACACCGTCGCCCGTCACGACGGGGACGTCCGGGCAGCCGAACAGGAACTCCGCGAGCGAGTACGGCTCCACGGCTCCGTCAAGGCCGAACCCCTGCCGCCCGGGGCGCGCGAGCGCTACGTGGCCCAGTGGGCCGGCGTCCAGGAACAGTTCGTCGAATCACCGCAGCAGGCCGTCACCGAGGCCGACGCGCTGCTGTCGCGCCTCGCCAGGGACCGGGGCTTCCCCGACGGTCAGCACTTCGATGAGCAGGTGGCCGCGCTCTCCGTCCACCACGCACACTCCGTCCACGGCTACCGCAGCGTGCACACGGCGACCCGTGGGCAGAGCGGCACCGAGGAAATGCGCGAGGCCATGGTCGAGGCCCGGCGCCTCTTCGATGCCCTGGTCGCCGAACACCCGGCCGACTCGTCCCGTAACGGCCGACCGTCCACCGCCGACCGCGGCCACACGCCGTGGGCACTGCCCCGGCGCCATGCGAAGGGAAGTGGCACGTCATGACCGATTCCCAGCACTTCACACCGCGCGAGCCGGCCGCCGGTGGCGCCGCCCCCGCACCCACCCCTGTCGCACCAGCGCCTGGTGCGCCCGCACCTGGTGCAGCAGCACCTGGTGGCCCCGCGTCCGGTGGCCGCGGGCCCGGCGCACCCGGTGGCCCCGCGTCCGGCGCGCCCGGTGGCCCAGCGTCCGGCGCACCCACCCGTACGCCCGCTGCCTCCGGGGCCCACGCCCCTGGCTCCGTCCTGCTCCCGCAGGACGAACGGGACAAGCTCGGCCTGCGGCTCCAACAGGCCCTCAGCACCTTCGTCGAGAGCCCGCGCCAGGCGGTCGAAGAGGCCGACAGCCTCTTCGACGACGCCGTCAGGCACCTGACCGAGACCCTCACGGAACGGCGGCGCACCCTGCGCGCGAGCTGGCACGGTCACGACACCGAGGCGCACACGGAGGAACTGCGCCTCGCGCTGCGGGAGTACCGGGAGTCCATGGAACGGCTGCTGCGCATCTAGGTCCGCGCCGGTCGGCGCAGCGCGGGGAGAGCGAAGCGCAGGATGCGTCCCCACGCTGAGCCGTACTGCCGCCGCAACGGCCCCGTGACGTAAGGGATGTCGTACTTCTCGCACAGTTCGCGCACGCGAGGAGCGATCTCGGCATAGCGGTTGCTCGGCAGGTCGGGGAAGGCGTGGTGCTCGATCTGGTGGCTGAGGTTTCCGCTGAGGATGTGGAAGAGCCGGCTCCCCTCGATGTTGGCGGAGCCCTGGATCTGCCGCAGATACCACTGGCCCCGCGTCTCGCCCTCGATGTGTTCCTCGGTGAAGGTCTGGACGTCACCGGGGAAATGACCGCAGAAGATGATGGTGTGCGACCACAGATTGCGCACGGTGTTGGCCGTGAGGTTGCCCATCAGGCAGGGCAGCGCCGATGGCCCCGCGAGCAGCGGGAAGAGTACGTAGTCCTTGGCGAGTTGGCGGGTGGCCTTGGCCAGGACCCCGGTCAGGTCGGCCGTCAGCGAACGCCATGACTTGGAGCCCGAGGCGACAGCCTCGGGCTCCAGGTCGTACAGCGCGATGCCCCACTCGAAGAACGGTGCGAGCACGAAGTTGTAGAGCGGCTGGGCCAGATGGCGCGGCTGCCAGGGCTGGTCGGCGCTCATCCGGAAGAGGATGTACCCGAGGTCCCGGTCGCGGTCGACGACGTTGGTCCAGGTGTGGTGCAGATGGTTGTGGGTGTGCTTCCAGGCCTCGGCGGGCGTCAGGAAGTCCCACTCCCAGGTGGCCGAGTGGATCGCCGGATCACCCATCCAGTCCCACTGGCCGTGCAGGATGTTGTGGCCGAGCTCCATGTTCTCCAGGATCTTGGCGAGGGAGAGCATGGCGGTGCCCGCCGCCCAGGCGGGCGGGAACAGGGAGACGGCGAGAGCCGCCCGGCCGCCCGCTTCCAGACCGCGCTGGGTGGCGATCACCGTACGGATGTAGCGGGCGTCGTCGGCCCCGCGCGCGGCGATGACCTCGGAGCGGATCCGGTCGAGCTCCTCCCCCAGTTGCTTGTCGAGTTCCTTGGCGGGCTCCGCACCGGTGGCGGCGAGAGGGGTCGCGGTCATGAGGACTCCTTCGGTGGCTAGGCGTCGAGGGCCGTCGGTCCGGCCGCGGCCGAGACACAGGTCTGGATCAACTGGCCGGTCCGGTCGTGGATTTCGCCGGTACGCAGATCGCGCACGCGCCCGTAGGTCAGCGGAGTGAGGCAGCCGAAACAGAGGCCTCGTCGGCATCCGTACGGCATCGGTACCCCCGCGGACTCGCCGACGGCGAGGAGCGGGGTCGACGCGTCCGCGGCGATCTCCTTACCGGTGCGGGTGAACAGGACCCGGCCGCCGGGGGCGGCATCGGGGTCCGGCGGCAGGACCGGGGCGAGCCGGAAGCGCTCCACATGGAGCCGTTGCCGCAGGCCTGCCCTCCCCCAGTGGTCCTCCATCGCGTCGAGCAGCGTGGCCGGACCGCAGGCCCAGGTCTCGCGCTCGCGCCAGTCGGGGCAGAGCCGCCCCAGGGCCTCCGGGGTGAGCCTGCCGTTCCGCCGCGTGTGGTGTTCGTCGTAGGACAGCCAGGTCAACCGCCGCCGGGCCGCGTGCAGTTCACCGCTGAAGATGCTGTCCTTGGCGCTGGGCGCGCTGTGCAGCAGGACGGCATCGGAGGGCGGGGGCCGTCGGCGCATGAGAGTGCGGAGCAGGCTCATCACCGGGGTGATGCCGCTGCCCGCGGTCACCAGGAGGATGCGGGCGGGGAGTGGGTCCGGCAGCACGAACTCCCCTTGCGCCGGGCCGAGTCGGAGCACCGTGCCCGGCGGCGTCCGGTGGGCGAGGCGCGGGGACACCTTGCCGTCGGGCGCGGCCTTGACGGTGATCGTCAGCAGTCCGTCCGCCCGGTCCGGCGCGGAGGTGAGGGAGTAGGTGCGCCAGTGCCGTACGCCGTCCATCTCGACGCCGACCGGGAGGTACTGCCCCGCCCTGTGTCCCGCCCAGCCCCGGCCGGGCCGCAGGGTGAGGGTGGTGGCGTCCGGGGTCTCCGGGCGCACCGCCGTCACCCGGCCCGCGGGAAGCCGCGCGTCGAGCAGGGGATCGATCAGTCCGAGATAGTCGTCCGGGGCGAGCGGGCTGGTCAGCCAGGAGGCTGCGGTCAACAGCCTGCCCATGAGGGCCGGTAACGCAGGCATGGCGCGGGTTCCTCTCGTCACGCGGCACGAGGGGTGTCGCGTACGTCGAGTCGTCCCGGGCCCGGCTGGGACCACGTAACCACGCCGGTGCGAACTGGCGCACGACCAGGAGGCCGTATCCCGCCACCCGTGATCTGCGGTGCGCCTCGGGCGTGTCTCCCCCCGGTGCGGTGGGCTGGGGGGACAAGTCCCGGCGAGCCGGTCGGGAATGGCCGGATGATGATGCCCTTCCCGACGTCGTCGCGGCCGTGCGCCGAGGGCCGGCGGGGTCAGCCGTGGGGCAGGATGACCGCCCGGCCGTCGATGCGGCCCTCGTGCAGGTGCTCGTACGCCTTGGGGGCGTCGTCCAGGGTGTACGTCTCCACATGGACGTCGATCGCGCCGGAGCGGGCCAGGTCGAGGACCTCGATCAGCTCGGCCCTGCTGCCCCAGTACGGGGCGCGGACCGCGGCGTCGTAGGGGGTCGTGCCGAAGCCGACGGACGCGGCGCCGCCGCCGATGCCGACGATCGTGACGTCCGCCTCCACGGCTGCGCAGGCGGTCGCCGTGGCGACGGTGGGCGGCGCGCCGACGAAGTCGAACACCGCCTGGGCGCCGAGGCCGCCGGTCAGCTCGCGGACCTTCGCCGCCGCGTGCTCGTCCGACAGGACGGTCTCGTGGGCGCCGACCTGGTGGGCGAGGCGCAGCTTGCCGTCGGTGACGTCCAGGGCGATCACCCGTGCCGGGGTCAGCGCGCGCAGCAGCTGGATGGCGACGTGCCCCAGACCGCCGGTGCCGATGACCACGGCGGTGCTGCCGGGGGTCAGCTTGGGCAGGGAGGTCTTGATGGCGTGGTACGGGGTCAGGCCCGCGTCGGTGAGCGGCACGGCGGTCACCGGGTCGAGGCCGCCCAGCGGGACCAGGTGGCGCGCGTCGTCCACGATCATGTACTCGGCGATGGCGCCGGGCGCCCCGAGTCCGGGCGGCAGGATGCCGAGCTCGGCGGCGCGCGTGCAGTAGTTCTCCTTGCCCTGCGCGCACATCAGGCAGGCTCCGCAGCCCCACGGTCCGTAGACGGCCACGGAGTCGCCGGCCTCGAAGCCGGCGACGCCCTCGCCGAGGGCGGCGACGGTCCCCGCGCCCTCATGGCCAAGGGTGAGCGGCAGCGGGAAGGCCAGCGCCTCCGCGGGCCAGCTCATCACCGCGATGTCGGAGTGACAGACGCCCGCGGCGGTGACCTTCAGGAGCACCTGGCCGGGGCCCGGCTCCGGGCGGGGGACGGTGACCACCTCGGGGGCCGTGCCCACGCTGCGGTACTGGACGGCCTTCATCGTGGAAGGCAGTTCGGGGCGTTCTTGCGCTGACATCTGGGATGCCTCTTCTCGTTCCTCGTACGGTGCGCCTGATGTCCCCCTTGTCCGTCTACTGTACTCCTCTCGATGTCCCAATGGGACACATGACCCACTGGGACACCTGGTCAGGACCGGTCGTAGTGATACCCGTCGCCGTGGGCGGGTCCGACGTCGTGGCGGATGCCGCTCGGGGCGTCGAGGGTGAAGAAGGAGGGGTCCATGTCCCCGCACAGGATCTGGCTGGAGCGCCCCTCGTCCACGTGAGCGGTGCCGACGTTGATGCGCTTGCCGCCGTCGGCCACCGACACCAGCTTGGCGTGGTTCTCGCAGTGCCCGCCGTTGCCCGAATCGGTGACGAGCTTGACGGCGTACCCGCCCGGTGCGACCCGGTAGATGATCACCTTCTGCGGCTGCTGGACGTACGGAGACGTGAGGGTCCAGGTTCCGACGAAGCCCTGCGGGACGCGGTTGTCGGAGGTGCCGGAGCCCGAGCCGGACCCTGACCCTGACCCCGCACCTGTGCCCGAGCCGGAGTCGGAGTCGGAGTCGCCTGATCCCGAACCGCCTCCGCCCGACGGCGCCTTGGGGTCTGCACCCTCCTCCCCCGCGGCTGCGGGGTCGTCGCCGGAGGCGCTGTCATTGCCCGCGGCGCCCCCGGAGGAGTTGCCGTCCTTGCCCGCCGAGGAGTCGCCGCCCTTGCCCTTCTCCTCGCCGTCTTTTCCGTCCTTGCCGTCCTTGCCCTTGCCGTCGGGGTCCTTCGATCCCGTAGGCGCCGGAGATGTCGGGGAGCTGTCGGAGCCGGGCGGGGTGCCGTCGGCTCCAGGGGCTCCCTGGGCGCCGTCCTCGCCGTCGAGCAGGGCCACGGTGCCTCCGGAGGCCAGCACGGCGGTGACCGCTACGGCCATGGCCCAGGTCCTGCGCGTGCGCCGGTGGGCGCGCTTGGGGGCGGACGCGCCCACCGCCGGGGAGATCACTGCCGGGTCCGCCTTCTCCCGCGACTCCGGCTCGGCCTTCGCCTCTCCCCCGGCCTCCGGTTGCGGCTCGGGAGCCGCCCGCAGCCCGAAGGTCGCGACGTCCCCCGCCGGAGCGGGCTCCGGCGGCTCGGAAGCCCCCGCGGCCTCGCTGCCCGGCGCCTCCACGTCCAGCAGCCTCGCCGCGTCCTCCGCGAGGCGGGCCACCAGCGCCGGCGGCAGCCAGGCACCCTTCCCCGCACCCGAGGGGCGGGGCCGCTCGGGTGCCTCCAACAGCTCGTCCACGCCCGGCCGTTCGGCGGGTGACTTGGTCAGGCAGCGGGCGATGAACGCGCGCAGCGGCTCGTCCTTGACGAGGGTCAGGTCGGGCGCGGCCTCGACGATGCGGTACATCACCGCGTGCTGGTTGCTCGCGCCGTGGCCGAACGGCAGCTGCCCCGTCGCCGCGTACATGAGGACGCAGCCGAGCGCGAAGACGTCGGCCGGCGTGCCCGTCTCCTCGCCCAGGATCTGTTCGGGCGCCATGAAGCCGGGCGAGCCGATGACCATGCCCGTGCTGGTGAGCAGCGACTCCACGGATACCTGTAGCGCTCGGGCGATGCCGAAGTCGATGACCTTCGGGCCCGCGACGGTGAGCAGCACGTTGGACGGCTTCAGGTCGCGGTGCACGATGCCGGCGCCGTGGATGCCCTTCAGCGCCCGCAGCAGCCCGTCGGCCAGTGCGTACACCGAGGAGTCGGGCAGCGGGCCGTATGCCAGGAGCGCCTGCTCCAAGGAGGGGCCCGGCACGTATCCCGTGGCCACCCAGGGCCGCGCGGCGTCCGGGTCCGCGTCGAGCACCGGTGCCGTGAAGTGCCCGCCCACGCGCCGCGCCGCCTCGATCTCCCGGCGGAACCTGGCCCTGAACTCCTTGTTGGAGGTGTGCTCTTCGTGCACCACCTTCACGGCCACCGTGCGGCCGCCCTCGGAGCGGGCCAGGTAGACCCGGCCCATGCCGCCGGCACCGAGCCGGCCGATGAGCGGATAGGGGCCGATCCGACGCGGGTCGCCGGGCGTCAGCGGTTCTATGCCACCGCCGCCGCTGTCGCTGTCCCTGTCGCTCCCGCTGTCCCGCTCGTCGCCGTGGTCGCCACTCATGCTGCTCTGTTCCCCCGATGATTCATGTTCCGTACTCCGTACGCTGCCTTCGCACTACGCCCCGCGTCACACGACCAGGTCAGACCGTCACCTTCACGATGCGGCCGGACGCCTCGACCACGAACAGCTCCCGCCGCGCGTCGTGGTCGCCGAAGCCGCGCGGGACGCGCACGCTGCTCGGCATGCGCAGGCCCGACACCAGGACGCAGGAGCTGCCGGTGTCCGGGTCCACCCTGATGAGCTCGCCGTCGCGGAAGCTCGCGACCACCAAGTCGCCGTCGAAGGAGGTCAGGTCGTCGAGGAGCTTGATGTCCAGGGGGTTCGGGCTGAGTTCGGTGACCCTGGTGTGGCCCGCGGGGTTCTTCAGCGGGATGCGCACCACCGGGGACGCGGCGTCGGTGATGACACTGCTGTAGAGCTGGTCGCCGACGATCTCCAGGCCGTTGGTGCCGAAGACGTCCGCGGCCCGCGTCCACGCCTCGTCCTTCGTGCCGTCCGGGCGGATCTTGACGACGCCGGTGGCGAGTTCGCGGCTGAGGTAGAAGTTGCCGTCGGCGTCCACCGCAAGGCCGTTGATGCCGGAGACGCCGTCCACGAACTTCTCGGGCTCCGGCCGGGCGGCGGCCGGGTCGAACCGCATGATGCCGCCCCCGCCGGAGAGGGCCGACGTCAGCGGGTTCACGCCGTAGTTGACGTACATCATGCCGTCCGGGCCGCGGCGGATCCCGCCGGGTCCGTTGACCGGGAAGCTCGTCCTGAGCGTCCCGTCGGGGGCGTATCCCTCGACCCGGTGCTTCATGATGTGGGCGACCCAGAGCGTGCCGCGCCCGTCGAACTCCAGGTTCTCCCGCCAGTCCAGGATGGGCACGCCCCCTTCCTTGAACACCTCCACGCTCGCCCGCCCGGGGCACCGCTCCAGGCCAGAAGGGGCCCCCGAGGCTTGCGCCGGCGCCTGTACCCCGCCCACCAGCAGCGCCGAGAGCAGGCCTGCGGCGGTCACGGCACGCGCGGATCGCACGGCACGCGCGACGCGGTGGCGTAAGCGCGCGTGCGGGAGAGAGGTCGCCCGGGTCACAGGTGGTCCCTTCGATGGTCGCGTCGATGTGCCGCGCCGGTCCGGCGCAAAACTGATCGCATGCTCTGCGTGGGGCGGTCACACCCCAGCGCGACTCAACAGGCCACTGGTACCCCCGAGTTGATGGGTACTATAGAAAACCTAAGTGCCTGCTATCAATGGGGAAGGTGAACCGACTCGCATGACACGCAGCTATGACCAGTCCTGTCCGGCGGCGCGGGCCCTGGACGTCGTCGGCGGCCGATGGTCCCTGCTGATCGTGCGCGAGCTGCTGCTCGGCCCCAAGCGCTACACCGACCTCGTCGCGGGACTGCCCGGCATCGGCCCCAACGTCCTGGCCGAGCGACTGCGCGCGCTGCGCGACGCGGGCGTCCTCAGCCAGTCCAAGCTGCCGCCCCCCGCACCGTCCGCGGTGTACGAACTGACGGAACTCGGCGCCGCCATGTGCCCGGTGGTCGACGAACTCACCCGCTGGGGCATGCGGCTGCCGACGGCCTCCCGGCCGGGCGACACCTTCCGGCTCAACTGGGTGCTCGGCTGTCTGCGCGCCAGCTTCCGGCCCGACGAGGCCGGCGGTGTGCGGGAGACGTACGAGTTCCGGGTGGACGGCGACGCGTTCCACCTCCGGGTCGACGACGGCGTACTCGACATCCAGAACGGCAGCGCCACGGACCCCGCCTGCGTCATCACGACCGACCTCGGGACGTTCCTCGCCGTCGGCGCGCGCCTCGTGGACGTCCAGGACGCCATGGCGCGCGGCCTCGCCCAGCTGGAGGGTGAACTCCCGGCCGCCGCACGGGCGATCGCCATCGTCGGCGCGCATCCCGAGGCCACCGGAGGCCGGCACGGCATCGTCGGAGCGGTCGGCGCCTCGTTCCGTCCCGACCGCGCTCTCGGCGTACGCGAGACGTACGAGTGGGTGATCGGCGATCTCGTCTTCCACGCCCGCGTCGACGACGGCACGGTCGAGACGGACCTCGGACCCGCCGCGGACGCGGCCGTCACCCTCGTCACCGATCTGAGCACCCTGCTCCAACTGGGCGTCGGCTCGCTGCCGCTCGAGGACGCGCTCAGCGCGCAGCTCATCGAGGTCAACGGCGACCTGGACGCGGCGCTGCGGATGGCGGACGCCTTCGGCGTGGTCCGCGCCGACGGTGCGGCCTCGACTCACTGACGGCCGAGTGGCCCTGGTGCCGTACGGCACCAGGCACCAGGACCCCTCGGCGTGCGATCAGTTCAGCGGGGCGGACACGGTCCCGTAGAACTGCATCGGCGGCCAACCACGCGACTCCAGCAGCCCGTTGATGGCATTGGCGACGTCCAGCTCCGTCACGTCCTTGCCCGACGGCGCGTTCTCGATCTCCAGGCTGAACTTCACCCGCATGGAGGCGTCGACGTCGCCGATGCTGGAGTTGCCGCTGAACTCGACCCCCGAACCCCACTCGACGTCGGAAGCGGTCGAAGCGCCCGCCGCCTTCCCCTCGGCCGCCTTGCCCTCGGCCGCCTCCGCCGAGCCCGCCGACGCGATGACCGCACCGGCCGCCGCCGAACCCGAATACCCCAGCAGCGCACGCCTGGAAACTCCGGCCATGATCCCCTCCTCGCAGACAAAGATCTCCCCCCTGGAGACCGAAGGTGATCGTATGCACGAGTCCGCCGAGACCGGGGCGGAATAGGATCATCCGCTCATCGTCCGCATGCACCGCATGGTCCGCCGGGTCCGCATGGCCCGCATGGCCCGCATCCATCGCAGCGGGCCCCGGCGGATCGAGATCCGCCGGGGCCCGCCGGCCGGTCGCGCGACGACCGATGAATGATCTCAGCCGTGATCTCAGTCCGTTCCGGACTCCATCGCGGCGCGGTCCAGCATCGTCTCCTCGTCCGTGGCGGTACCGCGCGAGGCGATCGCCTCGGCACCGCCGCCGTCCATGGCGCCGATCAGGCCGGTCGAAGCCGCCTGCGCGGCGCCGATCGGCGTCGGGTGGCCGCCGCCGACCAGGCCGAGGCCCGCGTACTGCTCGAGCCGCGCACGGGAGTCGGCGATGTCGAGGTTGCGCATGGTGAGCTGGCCGATCCGGTCCACCGGGCCGAACGCCGAGTCCTCGGTCCGCTCCATGGAGAGCTTGTCCGGGTGGTAGCTGAACGCCGGGCCCGTGGTGTCGAGGATCGAGTAGTCCTCGCCGCGCCGCAGCCGCAGCGTCACTTCGCCGGTGATCGCCGTGCCGACCCAGCGCTGCAGCGACTCGCGGATCATCAGCGCCTGCGGGTCCAGCCAGCGGCCCTCGTACATCAGCCGGCCCAGGCGCCTGCCCTCGTTGTGGTACGCGGCCACGGTGTCCTCGTTGTGGATCGCGTTGACCAGGCGCTCGTAGGCGATGTGCAGGAGCGCCATGCCGGGGGCCTCGTAGATGCCGCGGCTCTTGGCCTCGATGATCCGGTTCTCGATCTGGTCGGACATGCCCAGACCGTGCCGGCCGCCGATCGCGTTGGCCTCCATGACGAGGTCGACCGGGGAGGCGAACTCCTTGCCGTTGACGGTGACCGGGCGGCCCTGCTCGAAGCCGATCGTCACGTCCTCCGTGTCGATCTCCACCGCCGGGTCCCAGAACCGCACGCCCATGATCGGGTCGACCGTCTCGACACCCGTGTCGAGGTGCTCCAGGGTCTTGGCCTCGTGCGTGGCGCCCCAGATGTTGGCGTCCGTCGAGTACGCCTTCTCCGTCGAGTCGCGGTAGGGCAGGTCGTGGGCGACCAGCCACTCCGACATCTCCTTGCGACCGCCGAGCTCCGTGACGAAGTCCGCGTCCAGCCAGGGCTTGTAGATCCGCAGGTGCGGGTTGGCGAGCAGCCCGTACCGGTAGAACCGCTCGATGTCGTTGCCCTTGAAGGTGGAGCCGTCGCCCCAGATCTGCACCCCGTCCTCGAGCATGGCCCGCACCAGGAGCGTGCCGGTCACGGCGCGGCCCAGCGGCGTGGTGTTGAAGTACGGGCGCCCGCCCGACTTGATGTGGAAGGCGCCGCAGGCGAGCGCCGCGAGCCCTTCCTCGACCAGCGCGGCACGGCAGTCGACGAGCCGGGTGATCTCGGCGCCGTACGCGGAGGCGCGGCCGGGCACGGAGGCGATGTCGGGCTCGTCGTACTGGCCGATGTCGGCGGTGTACGTGCAGGGGACGGCGCCCTTGTCGCGCATCCAGGCGACGGCGACGGAGGTGTCGAGACCGCCGGAGAAGGCAATGCCGACGCGCTCGCCGGTGGGGAGGGAGGTGAGGACCTTGGACATAGGAAGAGTATGCATGACTTCGTATGACCATGCAACGTCGCTCGCGCGGCCGTCCCTCCTGTCGAGTGCCGATATCGGCTACCGTCATGACGCCGCCCGGGCCGTTCCCGCCGCAGAGGAACCACTCAGCCGAGGAGCCACCCATGAGCACTCCCCCCGCCTCACCGAACACCCCTCGACCGGAGCCGGAGCCGGGTCCGGGTGCGAGGCCGGTGCCGGCGCCCGAGCTGGAGCGCCGCCTCGGGGTGCACGACGCCGTGGTCATCGGCCTGGGGGCGATGCTCGGTGCGGGGATCTTCGCCGCCTTCGCCCCCGCCGCCCGCGCCGCGGGCTCGGGTCTGCTCGTCGGCCTGGCGGTCGCGGCGGTGGTCGCCTACTGCAACGCCACCTCGTCGGCCCGGCTCGCCGCCCGCCATCCCGCCTCCGGCGGCACGTATGTCTACGGCCGCGAACGGCTCGGCGATTTCTGGGGCTACCTCGCGGGCTGGAGCTTCGTCGTCGGCAAGACCGCCTCCTGCGCGGCCATGGCCCTCACCGCGGGCGCGTACGCCTGGCCCGGCCACGAACGCCCGGTGGCGATCGCCGCCGTGGTCGCCCTGACCGCCGTCAACTACATCGGCATCCAGAAGACCGCGTGGCTGACCCGCACCGTCGTCGCCCTCGTTCTCGCGGTCCTCGCCGCCGTCGTGGCCGCCTGCCTCACCAGTGGCCGAACCGACGCCGCCCGGCTGGAGTTGAGCGGCGACGCGAGCGTGGGCGGCGTGCTCCAGGCCGCCGGTCTGCTCTTCTTCGCCTTCGCCGGGTACGCGCGCATCGCCACGCTCGGCGAGGAGGTCCGCGACCCGCGCCGCACCATCCCCCGCGCGGTCCCGCTCGCCCTGGGCATCACGCTGGTGGTGTACGCGGCGGTCGCCACCGCCGTCCTCGCCGTGCTCGGCCCCGACGGCCTGGCGGACGCGACCGCGCCGCTCGCGGACGCGGTGCGCGCGGCCGGGGCGCCCGCCCTGGTGCCGGTGGTGCGCGTCGGCGGCGCCGTCGCCGCGCTCGGCTCGCTGCTCGCCCTGATCCTCGGCATCTCACGCACCACGCTGGCGATGGCCCGCGACCGCCACCTGCCGCACGCCCTTGCCACCGTCCACCCGCGCTTCCACGTCCCCCACCGGGCCGAACTCGCCGTCGGCGCGGCCGTGGTGGCCCTCGTCGCCTTCGCCGACCTGCGCGGCGCGATCGGCTTCTCCTCGTTCGGGGTGCTCGCCTACTACGCGATCGCCAACGCCGCCGCCCGGACCCTGACACCGGAGGAGGGCAGGCCGCCGCGCGCCGTGCCCGTCATCGGCCTGGCGGGCTGCCTGCTGCTCGCCTTCAGCCTTCCGCTCGCCTCCGTCGTCTCAGGGGCTGCCGTCCTGGCCGCCGGTGCGGTCGTCTTCTTCGTACGACGGACAGCGGCATCCCGTAGCTGACCGGCACATGAACGGGACGGCCGGACCCGCCCCCCTCAGACCCGGTCGTCGCCGAGGACCTCGCGGGCCAGTTCGGCGAGGGCCCTGCGGTCCTCGGCCAGCGCCTCGCGTCCGGCTGCGGTCGCCCGGTAGACCCGTCGCGCACGTCCGTCGACCACGCGCTGCTCGGAGGCGAGCAGCCCGTCCGCCTCAAGGCGGTGCAGCGTCGGGTACAGCGTGCCCGGACTGATGGCGTAGCCGTGGCCCGCCAGCTCCCGGGTCATCCAGGCGCCGTGGATCTCGCCCCGCGCCGCGTGATGCAAGATGTGCAGCCGCACGGCGCCCCGCTGGAACTCCCGCACCCCGCACCTCCACGCCGACCCCTGCCGGGTCGGTGCCGAAACCGATATCGGCTGCCGATTCTACGCGGCGAGGCGGCACCGCACCCGGTACGGAGACGGCGCCGAGGCCGGGCAACGCCGCTGGTGACGGGCCATATCGGCCTAATGCTTAGGATGTGCACGTGCATGAATACCGCATCAGGACGGCCACCGCCGACGATCTCGGCGCCGCACGAGCCGTCATGCTCGACACCGTCTACCACGACTTCGGCACGGGGTACGTACCGCGCTGGCACGGCGACATCATCGACCTCGACGGCGCGTATCTGAGCCCCGCCCGCCACACCCTGCTCGTCGCGGTGGACGAGCGGGACGGGACGGTCGCCGCCACCGCCGCCCTCGACTCCCGCGGGCCCGCACACCCGCCGAACCCGCGCTGGATCGCCGAGCGCTTCCCCTCGGGCGAGACGGCGCAGCTGCGGCGCGTCTACGTACGGGCCGAGCACCGGCGCCGCGGCCTTGCCCGGCGCCTGGTCGGCGAGCTCCTGGACTTCGCCGCGGCGGACGGCGGGTACCGCTCCGTCTATCTGCACACCGACCCGGCGGTGACCGGCGCCGAGGGGTTCTGGCGTTCGCTGGGCAAGGTGGTGCACGACGAGCGCGAGGACGCGGGCGCATCGCGCGTCGTGCATTTCGAAGTACCCATGCGGCCGTAGCCCCGGTGCGCAGACGTCCGCGGCCACATCATGACCCCCGAGCCATTAATGGAAATGGTTGTCATGTAACCTCTGTGGCTGCTGCCGCCTTTCGGACCCGCTCCCCACCGAGTCCGGACCCACTCCCCACCGAGAACGAGGACCATGCGCTCCGTCCGCCACCGTCCCCTCATAGCCGGCCTGCTCGTCGCGCCCCTGCTCGCCGGCTGTTTCGCCGCCAAGAACGACGCGTCGGGCGACACCGCGGGCGGCGCCCGGCTGAAGGTCGCACTCGCCTTCCCGCCCTCCGAGAACTTCTCCCCGTACGGAGCCGACGCCACCCTCCTCAGCCGTCTCGGCGTCACCGAGGGCCTGACCAAGCTGGACGCGAACGGCTCCGCAGCCCCCGCACTCGCCGCGTCCTGGAAGCAGGAGGGCGACCGCGGCTGGCTGTTCACCCTGCGCGAGGCCGACTTCCAGGACGGCACCCGCGTCACGCCGTCCGCCGTCGCGTCGTCCCTCACCCACGCGGGCAAGGCCGACCCCGTCACCGCCGCCCTGTCGGGAGCCACCCTCACCGCCGAACCCGTCGGCGACGACCGGGTCCGGATCACCACCGCGGACCCTGACCCGGCGCTTCCACTGCGTCTGTCCAGCCCCGGCCTCGCCGTGCTCTCCGCGAAGGCGTACGAGAAGGGCGACAAGGTCAGTCCGGTCGGCACCGCCACGGGACCCTTCGAGCTCACCAAGACGACCGGCGCCACCGCGGCCACCCTCGACCGCTTCGACGACTACTGGGGCGGGCGCGCCCAGGCGTCCGGCGTCGACGCCCGGTTCATCGCCGACGGCACCGCGCGCACGAACGCGCTGCGCACCGGCGACGTGGACATCGCCGAGGCCGTGCCCGTCTCGCAGGCCGCCTCCCTCGACAAGGGCCACAGCCGCGAGACCGCCACGGCCCGCACCACCGCTCTCCAGCTCAACACCGAGAAGGGCGCCTTCAAGGACCCCGGCCTGCGCGCCGCCGCCCGTGCCGCGATCGACACGTCCGCACTCGCCAAGGACGTGTACGAGGGCCACGCCGACACCGGCGAGGGCATCTTCGGCCCGGCCCTGACGTGGGCCGAGGGCAAGCGCGACAAGCCCGAGGGCCGGGCGCGGGCCAAGGCACCCGGCGGCAGGTCGATCACCCTGGCCACGTACGACAACCGGCCCGAGCTGCCCGAGGTCGCCCAGGTGCTCAAGCAGCAGCTGCAGAAGGCCGGGTTCAAGGTGACGCTGGAGGTGCGCGAGTCCTCCCGCATCGAGGGCGACGCGCTGTCCGGGAAGTTCGACGCCTTCGTCGGCGCCCGCAACACCATGCTCGACACCGGCGACCCCGTCTCGGTCCTCGCCAGCGACTACACCTGCGACGGCAGCTACAACCTCTCGCTGCTGTGCGACACCTCGGTCGACAAGGCCGTGCGGAAGGCCGAGAACGCGGCCGACACCGCCGAGCGCCAGGACGCGGCCATGGCCGCCGAGGCCGCGATCCTGGGCACCGACGCCGTCGTCCCGCTGGTCCACCAGCGGATCATCACGGGCGTCGGCGGCTCGGTGCGGGGCGAGATCCTCGACCCGTACGAGCGGACGCTGGTCTCCGCCGGCACGAGGCGCTGAGGACGGCGTGCGGAGCCTCGTCCGCGCCGGCCGGCCGGCGGCGCTGCTCTGGCGCGCGGTCCTCGCCGCCGCGCTGCTGTGCGTGATCGGTCTGCTGCCCTGGCTCTCGCGGACCGACCCGGCGCTCACCGTGCTCAAGGCCCGGGCCGCGGAGCGCACCCCCACCCCCGAGGTCCTGGCGGCCATCCGCGGCGAACTCGGCCTGGACGGCGGCCCGTTGCGGCTGCTCGGCCGGTGGACGGGCGGGCTGCTGCGCGGGGACGCCGGACGGTCGTGGATCTCCGGCGACGCGGTCCTGCCCTCCGTGGCGCAGTCCCTGGGCGTGTCGTTGCTGCTGATGTCCGTGGCCTTGGCCGTGGCCGTTCTCACGGCCGGCGCGGTGTGCGCCCGCACGCTGTGGCTCGGCTCCCGGCGGCGGCTCTCCGGGCGCCGGACCTCGCGCGGCGGCGCCGCGATGCTTGCCGCGCTGCCCGAGTTCCTGACCGCGTCGGTGCTCGCCACCGTGGTCGGCGTGCAGTTGGGCTGGCTGCCAGCCCTCGGCTGGTACGGGCCCCAGTGGCTCGTACTGCCCGCGGTCTCGCTGGGCCTGCCCGCCGGGGCGCTGCTCGGGCGGCTCATCGACGACCTGCTGCCCGGTGCCTTCGCCGAGCCGTGGGCGCGGGCCGCCGCGGCCCGCGGCATCCCGAGTCGACGCATCGCCTGCCACGCGCTGCGCCGCTGCGTCCCCGGACTGCTGCCAAACGTCGGCCTGTTCGTCGTGGGCCTGACCGGCGGCGCGGTCGCCGTGGAGCAGATCTTCGACATCCCAGGGCTCGGCCGCACCACCCTCCAGGCCGCGGTGGCGCAGGATCTGCCCGTCCTTCAGGCGGGCACGCTCGCGCTCGTGCTGCTCGCCGCCGTGGCGGGCGGCCTCTTCCGCCTCGCGGCCCGGCTCACGAGCGGTCCCGCCCTGCGCGACGGCGCGCTGCCGACCCTGCACAGCCCGGCGTCACCCGCGCCGAGCCGGATGCCGCTGCTGTACGGCGGACTGCTCCTGGGCGTCGTCCTGCTCAGCCTGGCCCGCGATCCCCTCGCCCTGGACACCGCGGCCCGGCTCCAGTCGCCGTCCTGGGCGCACCCGTTCGGCACGGACGCCTTGGGGCGCGATGTGCTGGCCCGGGTCGGGCACGGCGCGCTGCACACCCTCGCCCTGGCCCTGGGGATCAGTGCCTTCGCCCTGGTGGCCGGTGTCCTGCTCGGCCTCCTGCCCCGGTTCTCCGGCCCGCTCCTCGACACGCTCAACGCCATACCGCCCACGCTCGCGGGCCTGCTCGTCGCCGGTGTCGCGGGCAGCGGCGCGGCCACCCCGGCCATCGCGGTGGCCTCCGTGGCCTGGGTCCCCCTGGCCGCCCATACGGCTGCCCTGCTGCTCCAGGAGCGCGCCACCCTGCACTTGACGGCCACCCGCAGCCTGGGCGCGGGCCGTCGCCACCAGCTCCGGCACCATCTGCTGCCCGCGGTACTGCCTCCCGTCACCCGCCACGCGCTGCTTCGGCTCCCCGGCGTCGCGCTGGCCCTGGCCGCCCTCGGCTTCCTCGGCCTCGGCGCCCAGCCGCCGTCCCCCGAGTGGGGCCTGCTCCTCGCCGAGAACCAGCCCTACGCCGAACGCGCCCCCTGGGCGCTGCTCGCCCCGGCAGCCGCGCTCGCCCTGCTGGGAGCCCTCGCGGTGACGGCGGCGGGCGGCGTACCGATTCCTCGGTGGCTGCGGCGCGGGCGGCGGCCCGAAGACCCGCCCCGCGCAGCCGACGTACCGCCTGTGAAGCGGGAGTTGACCACGGCAGGGACGGCCGCCCGGTGAGCGGTCGACGTCTGCTGCCCCTGCCCGCCACGCTCCGGTCCCGCGCCGGGCAGCGGTCGCCCCGCGAGCGGACCTGGCCGAACCTGTCCCCGCTGCTCCGGCTGCTGATCCTGACCCAACTCGCCTTCAACATCGGCTTCTTCGCCGTCCTGCCCTTCCTGGCCGAGCACCTGGGCGCGGCGATCGGCATGGCGGGCTGGCTGGTCGGTCTCGTGCTCGGCCTGCGGACGTTCAGCCAGCAAGGGCTGTTCGTCGTGGGCGGCGCCCTGACCGACCGGTACGGCGTACGTCCGGTCGTGCTCAGCGGCTGCGTGCTGCGGATCGCCGGTTTCGCCTGGCTCGGGTACGCGCAACAAACCTGGTCGGTCATCGGGGCTGTCCTCCTGATCGGGTTCGCCGCCGCCCTGTTCTCCCCCGCCGTGGAATCCGAGGTCGCCCGGCAGGCCGTCCTCTGGGAGGAGGAGGGCCGCGGTCCGCGGACCCGCGTCCTGGCCCTGCTCACCGTGGCGGGCCAGGCCGGTGCGTTCCTCGGTCCGCTCCTGGGCGCGCTGTTGCTGTCGGTGGACTTCCGCACGGTGTGCCTGGCCGGGGCCGGGGTCTTCGTCCTCGTCCTGGCCGGGCACCTGTGGCTGCTGCCCCAGCGCATCCCCGGGCGGGAGCGGATCCGCGTACGAGGAGGCGTGGGCGAGATGCTGCGCAACCGGCGTTTCCTGGCGGTGTGCGGGGCGTACGGCGCCTATCTCCTGGCGTACAACCAGCTCTATCTCGCCCTCCCGGCCGAGGTGGAGCGCACGGCGGGGTCGCAGGCGCCGCTGGCCTGGCTCTTCGCCCTCTCCTCGATCCTGGTGGTGACCACGCAGCTGCCGGTCACCCACTGGGCCGCGGGCCGGCTCGACCAGCGGCGCTCCATGGCCGCCGGGCTCGTGCTCATCTCCGTCGGGTTCGCCGTCGTGGCCCTCGCGCGGCCTGCCGCCTGGACGGGTGCGGCCGGGCTGCTGCCCGCCGCCGGGTTCGTGGTCCTGCTCACGCTCGGGCAGATGCTGGTCGCCCCGGCCGCGCGCGCCTGGGTCCCCGATCTCACGCGTGACGGCAGGCTCGGCCTGTACACCGGCGCCATGTCCTCGGTGTCCGGTCTGATCGTCCTCGCGGGCAGCGCCGCGACCGGCTCGCTCCTGGACGCGGGGCTGCCGCCCTGGGTGCCGTGGCTCGCGCTCGCCGCGGTCCCGCTGCTGGCCGTGGCGCTCCTGCCCGGCCGCACCCCGGCCCCGGCCCGGTCAGCCGGCTGACGCGCCGGGCATCGCCGGAGCCGTGAGGGCCGCCAACTCCTCGGGGGTGCGCGGCCCTTCGCCCGCCCCGGCCAGCAGGCCCTTGGTCCGCAGCAGCTCCGCGACGGCGATCCCCCACGGCAGCCGAAGGCCCGCCTGTGCCAGGAGGTCGCGGTGGGCCAGCATCGTGCCGACCGGCCCTGTGCGCACGCCCGAGGGGGTGAGCAGCGCCGCGTCGTCGGCCCAGCGCAGGGCCAGGTCCACGTCGTGGGTGGCCATGACCACGGTCGTCCCCGCGTCCCGCAGGCCTTGCAGGGTGGTCAGGAGACGTTCCTGTCCGTCGGGGTCGAGCCCGGCGGTCGGCTCGTCGAGGATCAGTACGCGCGGACGCATCGCCACGGCGCCTGCGATGGCCGTCCGCTTGCGCTGGCCGTAGGAGAGCAGATGGGTGGGGCGGTCCGCCAGGGCGCTGATGTCCAGCGCGGCGAGCGCCTCGGCGACCCGTGCCCGCACCTCGGCATCGGGCAGCCCCAGGTTGAGCGGCCCGAAGGACACGTCCTGCTCGACCGAGGCGGCGAACAGCTGGTCGTCCGGGTCCTGGACGACCAGTTGAACGGTGGTGCGCAGCCGGGTCAGGCCCTTGCGGTCGTACGTCACGGGCGTGCCCCCGAGCGTCAATCCGCCCCGGTCCGGACGGAGTCCGCCGCTGAGCAGCCGCATGAGAGTGGTCTTGCCGCTGCCGTTGCGCCCGAGCAGCGCGAGGGCGCGCCCCTCGGTGACGTCGAAGTCCAGGCCGCTGAGCACGGTGGGCCCGTCCTCGTAGGCGTAGGAAGCGGCGCGCAGAGCGACCAAGGACCCGCCCGGTTCGCGAGGAGCGCTCGGCTCGCTCATGGAAGAAGCCTTTCCAGTACGAGGGTGAGGGCCACCAGGCCCGTGAGGAGTACCGCGCTGACGGCCACGAAGCGGCGGGAGATCCGCGCCTCGGGCACGAGCACCCGCAGCGTCCCGTCGTAGCCGCGCCCGGCGAGCCCGGCCTGCAGCCGGCCCGCCCGGTCGAAGGCGCGCACGAACGCGGTGGCGCCGAGGCCGCCCAGCGAACGCCAGGTGGCGGCCCGGGTGGTGTGGCCCAGGCGCGCGGCCTGCGCCTGCCGGATCCGGCTCATGGAGTCCAGGAGCAGGAAGCTCATGCGGTACATGACGAGGGCCACGTCCACCACCGGCGCCGGTACGCCCACCTTCACCAGGCGGGGCAGCAGGTCCGACATGGGCGTGGTGAAGGCGAAGAGCAGGACGCCGAGCGAGGCCGCCGACGTGCGCAGGAGCAGACCGCCCGCGCGTGCGGGGCCGCCGTCGGCGAGCGTGACGAACCCTTCGGGGCCGCCGAGTTGCACGATCAGGGTCAGGGCGCCGGTGACGCAGAAGCCGAGCGGCACGCGGTAGGCGCGCCACAGTTTGCGCGGCGGCACACCGGCGGGCCCGAGCAGTACGGCGAGCGCGGCGACCAGGACCAGGGCGGCACCCGGCCAGGGCGGCAGAGAGACGGCGAGGACGGTGAAACCGAGGCCGAGCACGGCCTTGTCCACGGGGTGGCGGCGGCGCCAGCGACTGCTGTGCGCCGCCGCGTCGATGGGCAGCACGCGGGGTCAGACCTGCTCGGTCTCGGCCCGGGCGCTCTCCCCGTCGGCGGTCCGCTCCGTGGCGGCCTTCCCGGCTGTGGCGGCCTTCTCGGCCAGTGCGAGCTCGGCGCCCTGGCGGCGTCCCTTGCGCAGACCGAAGTAGTACGCGAGGACGCCCGCGCCCAGCGCCGCCTGAAGGGCGAAGAGCGCGGACTCGATCTCCCCGGAGGGGGGTTCGTACAGCGGCGAGAACCAGGGTTCGTAGTCCGGCTCGATCTCGGTGATCGCGGTCTCGGCCTGGGCGTCGGCCCCGGCGAACGGCTCCTTCTCGTCGTCGCCGAGACCGAGCGCCAGCGGCAGCACGGCGAGCGCGGCGACGATGAGGAGGAGCAGAGTGTTGATCTTCGCGTTGCGGCTCATCAGGCGCTGGCCCCCGTCTCCGTCTGCTTCTCCGTCGTCACGTTCTTCTCTGCCGTCACGTTCTTCCCTGCGGTCACGGCCGCTGACGACTTGTCCCGCAGCAGGACGCCGAGCCGGGTGAGCTCACCCTTGCTCGACTGCACGAGCAGCCGCATCACCACGACGGTGAGCAGGCCCTCGCTGACGGCCAGCGGGATCTGGGTGACGGCGAAGATGCCGCCGAACTTGCCCAGGGCGCCGAGGAATCCGCTGCTCGGGTCGGGGAACGCCAGGGCCAGCTGGACGCTGGTGACGCAGTACGTGGACAGGTCGGCGACGAAGGCGCCGAAGAACACGGCGACCATGAGCGGCACGTCGTACCGCTTCAGGAGGCGGTAGACGGCGTATCCGGCCCATGGCCCGACGATCGCCATGGAGAACACGTTGGCGCCGAGCGTGGTGAGCCCGCCGTGGGCCAGCAGCAGCGCCTGGAACAGCAGCGTGATGGTGCCGAGGACCGCCATGATCGGCGGCCGGAACAGGATCGCGCCGAGGCCCGTGCCCGTCGGGTGCGAGCAACTGCCCGTGACGGAGGGGATCTTCAGTGCGGAAAGGACGAAAGTGAAGGCACCGGATGCGCCCAGGAGCAGGGTGCTCTCCGGGTGCTCCTTGACCTCACGCGTCAGGGAGCGGACTCCGTGGACGACGAACGGCGCGGACGCTACGCCCCAGGCGATCGCGTGCGCCGGCGGGAGGAAACCCTCGGCTATGTGCATGGCTAAGCAGACCCTCTCCAGCACCTCGTGGATGGACAACGCGCCTTGGCCGGTCTCCTGGCTGACGGGTCGTACCGACCGGACTCCGCCTTCCCGGGTGCGTGAGCACCCAGTGGCTGCCGCGAGGGCTGGAGCCGGACTTCCCGATCACAGTGGCGAGGGCCGCACCGGCATCACACCGGATTTCCCGAGCACCAAGGCGTGGTGACCCTAGTGCTCGATCGAGCCTCCTGACAACTTGCGGGACCGCCCCGGCTGTGGCACGCGCGAGCGCACACGACCAGGGCGTACGCCCCTGGTCAGCCCATGTGCCTCGACCGTGTGCGCCCGGCTCGCGCGAGGTTCAGGAGTGGGCGGGCCATCGATCGCGCGACGGTCCTGGAGCTGATGGCGGACCGCCCCGCCGCCGTGTCTCACCTCACGGTCCGGAATGTGATCAGTACTGCCCAAGAGGCCGGACCACCCCTTAGCCTGACCGGTGCAGCTGGTTCGCCCTGTCCGCCAGGCAGGAGCGTCGTAAGAGGGAACCCGGTGGGAATCCGGGACTGCCCCGCAGCGGTGAGTGGGAACGACCGCCGTCATGAGCACTGGATCCGAGCGCGGATCCGGGAAGCGACGGCCAGTAGGAACCTGTTTCGGCAGGTGTGCCCGCGAGTCCGAAGACCTGCCCGTTGCCCGTACGTGACCCCTCACGTGCGGACATCCCGGTGACCTCGTGGGCGGGTCGGCGTCGGATCAGGTGGAGCACCGTGCCGCAGGCGCGCGTTCGGTCCATCCGGTCCGTCATCCCTTCGCGTCCGTGTCCCGTCCCCGGGATGCTCAGGAGTCATCTCGCGAAGGAGATTTCCGTGACAGCGAAGTCCGCAGCCGCGGCAGCACGGTCCACCGTGTACGGCTACCCCCGCCAGGGCCCCGACCGGGAACTGAAGAAGGCCGTCGAGGGGTACTGGAAGGGCCGCGTCACCGCCGACGCCCTCCGGGACACCGCGGCGCAGCTGCGCCGGTCCACCTGGCGGCATCTGGCCGACGCCGGCATCGACGAAGTGCCGACCGGCGACTTCTCGTACTACGACCACGTCCTGGACACCAGCGTCATGGTCGGCGCGATCCCCCAGCGGCACCGCGAGGCCGTCGACACCGATCCGCTCGACGGATACTTCGCGATGGCCCGCGGCACCCAGGACGTGGCGCCGCTGGAGATGACCAAGTGGTTCGACACCAACTACCACTACCTCGTACCGGAGCTGGGCCCGGACACCGTCTTCACCGCCGACTCGGCCAAGCAGGTCGCCGAGCTGAAGGAGGCGATCGCGCTCGGCCTCGCGGCCCGCCCGGTCCTCGTCGGCCCGGTCACCTATCTGCTGCTCGCCAAGCCCGCGCCCGGCGTGGCCGCCGGCTTCGAGCCGCTCACCCTCCTGGACCGTCTGCTTCCCGTGTACGCCGAGGTCCTCGCCGACCTGCGCGCCGCGGGCGCCGAGTGGGTGCAGCTCGACGAGCCCGCCCTGGTCCAGGACCGCACCCCGGCCGAACTCAACGCCGCCGCGCGCGCCTACCGCGACCTGGGCGCCCTCACCGACCGCCCGAAGCTCCTGGTCGGCTCCTACTTCGGCAGGCTCGGCGAGGCGCTTCCGGTGCTCGCCAAGGCACCGGTCGACGGCCTCGCCCTGGACTTCACCGAGGCCGCCGCCAGCCAGCTCCAGGACCTCGCCGCCGTCGGCGGTCTGCCCGGCAAGCGTCTTGTCGCGGGCGTCGTCAACGGCCGCAACATCTGGATCAACGACCTGGAGAAGTCGCTGTCCACCCTGGGCACGCTCCTGGGCCTCGCCGACCGGGTCGACGTCTCCGCGTCCTGCTCCCTGCTGCACGTCCCGCTGGACTCCACCGCCGAGCGGGACATCGACCCGCAGATCGCCCGCTGGCTGGCCTTCGCCCACCAGAAGACCGCCGAGATCGCCACGCTCGCCCGCGGCCTGGCCCAGGGCACGGGCGCCATCGCGGCCGAACTGTCGGCCAACCGCGCCGACTTGGCGTCCCGCTCGGGCTCCGCCCTCACCCACGACCCGGCCGTACGCTCCCGCGTCGCCGCCGTCACCGAAACCGACGCCCGCCGCGCACATGCCTACCCGGAGCGGGCGGCGGCCCAGCGGACGCGGCTGGGCCTGCCGCAGCTGCCCACGACCACCATCGGCTCGTTCCCGCAGACCGCCGAACTGCGCACGGCACGGGCCGACTTGCGTGCGGGACGTATCGACACCGCCGGGTACGAGGAGCGCATCAGGAACGAGATCCGCGAGGTCCTGGCCTTCCAGGAGAAGGCGGGCATCGACGTCCTGGTGCACGGCGAGCCCGAACGCAACGACATGGTGCAGTACTTCGCCGAGCAGCTCACCGGCTACCTCGCCACACAGCACGGCTGGGTCCAATCCTACGGCACCCGCTATGTGCGCCCGCCGGTCCTGGCAGGGGACATCTCGCGGCCCGAGCCGATGACGGTGCGCTGGACCTCGTACGCCAACTCCCTCACCGACCGTCCCGTCAAGGGCATGCTCACCGGTCCCGTCACCATGCTCGCCTGGTCCTTCGTCCGCGACGACCAGCCGCTCGGCGACACCGCGCGCCAGGTCGCCCTCGCCCTGCGCGACGAGGTCGACGACCTGGAGACGGCGGGCACTTCGGTCATCCAGGTCGACGAGCCCGCTCTGCGCGAGACCCTGCCGCTGCGCGCCGCCGAGCACCCCGCGTACCTGGAGTGGGCCACGGAGTCCTTCCGCCTCACCACCAGCGGCGTACGCCCGGACACCCAGATCCACACGCACATGTGCTACGCGGAGTTCGGCGACATCGTCCAGGCCATCGACGACCTCGACGCCGACGTCATCAGCCTGGAGGCCGCCCGCTCGCACATGCAGGTGGCCCGCGAACTGGCCGAGCACGGCTACCCGCGCGAGGCGGGTCCCGGCGTGTACGACATCCACTCCCCGCGCGTACCGAGCGCGCAGGAGGCGGCGGCCCTGCTGCGCAAGGGACTTGAGGCCATCCCCGCCGAACGGCTGTGGGTGAACCCGGACTGCGGCCTCAAGACCCGCGGCTGGCCCGAGACCCGGGCCTCCCTGGAGAACCTGGTCGCGGCGGCACGGGAGGTGAGGGCGGAACTGCCCGAGCGTCGCTGACCCGAACAAGCGGACCGGGGCGGCCATGTGGGGACGCATGGCCGCCCCGCCCGCCATGATGGACGCACTGGCCGTTCCGTCACGGAGCTGGGAGGCGACCGGTGCCCAGGGGGATGAGTTACGCGGACGCGGTGCGCCTGCTGGGCGGGGCGGACAGTCCCGCGCTCGCGGCCCTCGACCGGCTGACCGGCGGCGCGCTCCTGGTGGCCACCGGCGGCGGGTCCGCTCTGGCGTTGAGCCTGTTCGACGCCCGGGGCGAACTGGCCCGCCTGAGCCGGTCCCTGTTCTCCGGCCTCGCGGAGCGCTCGCGCGGCCTCGGCCGGTTCGACCGCACTCAACGCCTTGCAGCGGCGCACGCCGTCGTGGTGTTGGCCTCGTACTTCGACACGCTCAAGGAACTCGATCTCCCCTTCGACGGGCGGGAGTTGAGTGTCGGCAGGGCGGACGCCCTCCGCATGACCACCGGCCGGACGCCGGAGTCCGGGCGGCTCGCGGCCCTCGCGGACGAGCTGCTGCACGCCGAGGTGCCGATGCCCGCGCCGCACCGTCCCTACGAGTCGGAGCTCGTTACGCTGCGCGGCTTCTACGGCGGGCTCTCCGATCAGGTCCTGGAGTACGTGTCGGGCTGTGCGGCCTGGGAGGCCGTGCCGGAGCGGGAGCGGGAGGAGCTGCGGGCCTCCCTGGTGGAGTCCGCTCCCCGACGGGCCGTATCCGCGTACGAGATCATGTACCGGCGCCTCGCGGCCGAGTTCCCCGAGGTGGCCGTCTGGGTCAGCATCACCGACCACCAGGCGACCCGTCACGAGGTCCGCCGCATCGAAGGCACGCTGCGGCACCTGGAGGAAGCGGTCGCCAGGGCGGCCGACGGGCGGGTCGCGGCCGAGCGGTACGTGGCGTTGAACCGCGCGTCGCGGGCGGCGATGAACGCGCCATTGCTGTCCCTGGAGGACCTTCCCGAGGGCCTGGTGGTCCCCACGCTCGGCGCGGGATACATCTCCCCGGACTTCAAGGTGGCCGCTTTCGGGGCGGCCGACCGCCTCTCGGAGGAGTCCTGGTGGGAGGAGCGCCCCGTCCACCAGGACCTGGAAGGCTATCTGGCGGGTCTGTTCACCGCGCCGCAGGCCGTGGAGACGCCGCTCCTGCTCCTGGGGCAGCCGGGGTCGGGCAAGTCCGTGCTGACCCGCGTCCTGGCGGCGCGGCTGCCTGCCGACGACTTTCTCGTCGTACGGGTGCCGCTGTCCGCCGTACCCGCGGACGCGGCGATCCAGGACCAGATCGAGACAGCGATCCGCGACGCCACCGGGGAGGCCATGGCCTGGCCCGACGTGACGCGCACGGTGCGCCGTGCGCTGCCCGTCGTCCTGCTCGACGGCTTCGACGAACTCCTCCAGGCCACCGGTGTGAGCCAGTCCGACTACATACAGAAGGTGGCCGCCTTCCAGCAGCGCGAGGCCGCGCACGGCCGCCCGCTGGCCGTGGTCGTCACCAGCCGTACGGCGGTCGCCGACCGGGCCCGCCTCTCGCCGGGCGGCATCGCCGTACGCCTTGAGCCCTTCAGCGACGAGCAGGTGACGCGGTGGCTCGACCTGTGGAACCGGACCAACGCGGGGTACTTCCGTCACCAGTCCCTGCTGCCCCTGTCTCCGGAGCATGTGCTGACGCAGCGTGAACTGGGCTCCCAGCCGCTGCTGTTGCTGATGGTCGCGCTGTACGACGCGCAGAACAACGCGTTCCGGCGCGAGCACGGAGAACTCGCGGGCTTCGACCTCTACGAACGGCTCCTGGCCCGCTTCGCGGCACGCGAGGTCAGCAAGAGCGATCCGGGGCTGACCGCAGAACAGCTGGCCCACGCGGTGGAGGCCGAGCTGCTGTGCCTGTCCGTGACCGCCTTCGCCATGGTCAACCGCGGCAGGCAGTGGGTCACCGAGGAGGAGCTGACGGCAGACCTGGAGGTACTTCTGCCACAGCGCGCCCACGCGACACGTCCCGCCGATCTGCGGGCCGCGCTCACGCCGGGGCAGGTGGTCGTGGGCCGGTTCTTCTTCATCCACCGGGCCGAGGCGTCGCGGGACGGGGTGCGGCTGCGGTCCTTCGAGTTCCTGCACTCCACCTTCGGTGAATTCCTGGTGGCACGGCTGGCACTGCGGGAACTCGAAGACCTCGCGAGGGCGGCTCGCGCTGACGCCCACCGGGTCCGGGTTCCCGCCCCCGACGACGCGTTCCTCCACGCGCTGCTCTCCTACCAGGCGCTCTCCGTCCGGTCCGCCACCCTCACCTTCCTCCACCAGGCCCTGAAGCGGCTGCCCACGGAGCAGCTCTCGGCGCTGCGACCGCTGCTCCTGCGGCTCTTCCACTCCGCGCTCCATGCCAGGCAGGAACGCGCCTTCGACGGATACCGGCCCGCGGACTCTCCCGTACCGGCCCGGCACGCCTCCTGGGCCGCGAACCTGGTGCTGCTCCTGGCCCTGCTCGGCCGACCGGTGCAGGGGCGGGAGCTGTTTCCCGAGGAGGAGCCCGCGCATCACTGGAACCGGTTGACGACCTTGCTCAAGTCTCAGCTCACGTACGAGGGCTGGCGTACGTTCGGGCGCACACTCGCCCTGGAGCGCACCTGGCTGGAGGAGTTGAAGGACGTCCGCATCACGCTGGCCGACATCGATTCGGGCACGGCTCCCGTCGCCCCCGCGATCGATCCGTACTGGACGTACGGCATCGAGCCCGGCAGCGACCAGCGTGGGCACGTCTCCTGGATGAGGGGCGACGAGGAACCCTGGCGCCGGGAGACCCACCTGCTGTGCGACATGGACCGCGACATCCTGCAGCACGCGCTGGAGCCCTTGTGCGAGGCCGGGCTCGGCATGGCCGTCACCGACTTCGCGGGCTACTGGGAGGATCACAGCGTCTCGGCCGCCCATGTCCTGCTGGGGCTCTGGGCCGCCCGGCACGCGGGTTCCGCACCGGCCCCGCCCTCGGAGCTGCACCGCGTCGCGCTCCATGTCGCGCTGCACAGCCTGCCCGGATCGGAGCCCGAGTTCCAGGACTTCATCGAACGCTATCTCCGCAGCGTGCTCCACGAATGGCGGGCGATCGGACACGACCCGGGCGAGGCGTGGATCGAGCAGACCATGGCCATCGTGCGCACCAATCACTCCGGCAACACCGCGGGCCCGGAACTCGACCGTCAAGAGAGTGCCCTGATGGGCGATCCGGACTGATCCCCGCCCAGCAGTGACCCCTCAGCCCCCGCCCGTATGGGCCACCCGGGACAGCAGCACGTGCAGCGTCTCCCGCTCCTCCCGGTCCAGCGGGGCCAGGAGTTCGTCGGTGACGCCTCGGGCCACCTCGTCCGAGTCGCGCAGGAAGTCGTGGCCCGCCGGGGCCAGGGCGACGATGCGGCGGCGGCGGTCGTCGGGGGCCGGGCGGCGTTCGACGAAGCCGAGGCGTTCCAGGTCGTCGACCAGGCCGACGATCGCGCTGGGGTCGTAGCCCAGCTCCTGGCTCAGTTCGCGCTGGGCCGCGCCTTCCACCGTGGCCAGGTAGCGCAACAGCGCGTAGTGGCGCAGCCGCAGGCCGGATCTCTGGAGCGCCGCGTTGAAGAGCTGCCCCGAGCGCAGGCCGAGGCGGTAGAGCAGGTAGCCCGCGTCGGCGTGCAGGCCGCGCATCCAGGGCGCGCCCTCGTCGACGGACCCTTCCTCCACGGGCTCGGCGGTCGTCTTCCGGCTGGTGGTCATGAGGGGCGCTCTCCCTGATCGGTGCTCTGCGGGCGTACGGCGGTCATCGGCGGTCGTCGGTGACAGTGTCCAGCATGCCGCAATATCGATGTTGGAAACAATCATTGACGACAACAATGGTTTGTCTTAGCTTCCTTTCTGCCATCTCTCTTTCGCTGCCTGTTGAAGGGGTTTCCCAGTGCTGGACTCATACACCGTGGACCTGCGCGGCAAGGTCGCCGTCGTCACGGGATCGGGGCGCGGCCTCGGCCTCGCCTACGCCTGTGCCCTCGCTCGCGCCGGCGCGTCGGTGGTCGTCAACGACGTCGACGCCGAAGCGGCCGAACGCGCCGTCAAGACCATCACCGGGGCAGGCGGGCGCGCCGTCGCGGAGGTGGCCGCCGTCGGCACCGGCGAGGCCGCCGACCGCCTTGTCGCCCGCGCCGTCGAGGAGTTCGGGCGGCTGGACGCGATGGTGACCAACGCAGGAATCCTGCGCGACCGGGTGCTGTGGAAGATGACCGACGAGGACTTCGACGCGGTCGTCACCACCCACCTGCGCGGCACCTTCACCTGCGCCCGCGCCGCCGCCGTACGCATGCGGGAGCAGGGCGAGGGCGGCAGCCTGATCCTGGTCGGCTCCCCCGCCGGACAGCGCGGCAACTTCGGGCAGACCAACTACGCCGCCGCCAAGGCCGGGATCGCGGCCATGGTGCGTACGTGGTCGATGGAGCTGGCCAGGGCCGGCATCACCGTCAACGCGATCGTGCCGGTGGCCGCCACCGCGATGACCGAGACCATCCCCGCCTTCGCCCCGTACATCGAGGCCATGAAGGAGGGGCAGCCGCTGCCGGACTTCCTGCGCAAGGGCGAGGGCTTCGGGACGGCCGACGACTGTGCCGCACTCGTCCCCTTCCTCGCCTCCCGCTTCGCCCGCGAGGTGACCGGGCAGTGCGTCGGCATCGGCGGCGACCGGCTCGCCCTGTGGTCGCATCCGCGGGAGGCGTCCGTGGCGTACGCGGACGGCGGCTGGACACCGCAGACCATCGCCGCCGCCTGGCACACCTCGGTCGGCAGCGCCCCGGAGACGGTCGGCATCCCCGCGCCCAAGATCCCAGGAGCGTGAGGGAGTTGAACCTCTCCGAACTCACCGCGATCGACGTCCACACGCACGCCGAGGTCTCCTCCCAGGGGCACGCCTCCCTCGACGAGGACCTCGACGCCGCCTCCAGCGCGTACTTCAAGGTCGAGGGGCGCAACCGCAAGCCCACCCTCCAGGAGATGGCCGCCTACTACCGCGAGCGCAAGATGGCCGCCGTCGTCTTCACCGTGGACGCCGAGTCCGCCACCGGCACCCTGCCCGTCCCGAACGAGGAGGTCGCCGAGGCCGCCGCCGCCCACCCCGACGTACTGATCCCGTTCGCCTCCATCGACCCGTTCCGGGGGAAGGCGGGCGTGCGACAGGCCCGCAGGCTCGTGCAGGAGTACGGGGTGAAGGGCTTCAAGTTCCATCCGAGCATCCAGGGCTTCTTCCCCAACGACCGTGCTCTGGCCTACGCGTTGTACGAGGTCATCGAGGAGAGCGGCTGCGTCGCCCTCTTCCACACCGGGCAGACCGGCATCGGCGCGGGCCTGCCCGGGGGCGGCGGCATCCGGCTGAAGTACTCGAACCCGATGCACGTCGACGACGTCGCCGCCGACTTCCCCCATCTGAAGATCATCCTGGCGCACCCCTCCTTCCCCTGGCAGGACGAAGCCCTCGCCGTCGCCACGCACAAGCCGGGCGTGCACATCGACCTGTCGGGGTGGTCGCCGAAGTACTTCCCGCCCCAACTCGTGCACTACGCCAACACCTTGCTCAAGGACAAGGTGCTCTTCGGCTCCGACTTCCCCGTGCTCACCCCCGACCGCTGGCTCGCCGACTTCGCGAAGCTGGCGATCAAGGACGAGGTCCGCCCCAAGATCCTCAAGGAGAACGCCGCCCGTCTGCTCGGGCTCAAGTAGAGGGGGCGCCATGCGCAACGAAGGACTCGGCTCCTGGCCCGCGCGCCGGGCCCGCAAGACCCCGCACCGCGCCGCCCTCACCCACGAGGGCCGCACCATCACGTACGCCGCCCTGCACTCCCGCGTCCTGCGGCTCGCGCACGCCCTGCGCGCCCGAGGCGTCCGGCGCGGGGACCGGGTCGCCTACCTCGGGCCCAACCATCCGTCCTTCCTGGAGACCTTCTTCGCGGCAGGAGCACTCGGCGCGGTCTTCGTGCCGCTCAACACCCGCCTGGCCGCGCCCGAGCTCGCGTACCAACTGGCCGACGCGGGCGCCCGCACGCTGGTGCACTCCCCCGCGCAGGCCGGTGTCGTGGCGGAGCTGCGGCAGGAGGCTGGCCCCGGGGATCTCCTCGTCGAAGCGGGACAGGTGGGCCTCTTCGTCGAAGTGGGCTCGCAGTACGAGGAGTTGGTCCAGGCAGCCCGGTCCGTCGAGGAACCTCTGGACGAAGCGGTCAGCCGGGACGACGTGTGCCTCCTGATGTACACCTCCGGCACCACGGGCCGCCCCAAGGGCGCCATGCTCACCCACGCCAACCTCACCTGGAACGCCGTCAACGTCCTCGTCGACGCCGACCTCACCGCCGACACCGTGGCCCTGGTCTCCGCCCCGCTCTTCCACGCGGCGGCGCTGGGCATGCTCGCCCTGCCCGTGCTCCTCAAGGGCGGCCACTGCGTGCTCGTCGAGTCCTTCGACCCCACCGAAGCCCTCGGCCTGGTCGAACGGCACGGCGTCAGCGCGATGTTCGGGGTCCCCACGATGTACGAGCGTCTCACCCGCGAGCCGCCCTGGCACACGGCCGACCTGTCCTCGCTGCGGATTCTGATGTGCGGCGGGGCTCCCGTGCCGACCCCGCTGATCGAGGCGTACGCGGAGCGCGGGCTCGCCTTCCAGCAGGGGTACGGCATGACGGAGGCCGCGCCCGGCGCGCTCTATCTCGACGCCGAGCACGCGGAGCGCAAGGCGGGCACGGCCGGGGTGCCGCACTTCTTCACCGACGTACGCGTCGTACGTCCCGACCTCAGCCCGGCGGCCACCGGGGAGACCGGCGAGATCCTGGTGCGCGGTCCCCACGTCATGCTCGGCTACTGGCAGTTGCCGGACGAGACCGCCGCCGTCTTCACCGACGGCTGGTTCCGCACCGGCGACGCGGCCCGGGTCGACGCCGACGGCTTCGTCACCATCGCCGACCGCCTCAAAGACATGATCATCTCCGGCGGCGAGAACATCTACCCCGCCGAGGTCGAGAGCGCGCTGCTCGCCCACCCCGACGTGGTGGAGTGCGCCGTCATCGGCGTGCCGGACGCGCGCTGGGGCGAGGTGCCGCGCGCCGTCGTCGTGCCCCGCGACGGCACGGACCCCGCCCCGGACGACGTACTCGGCTTCCTGGCCGGCCGGCTCGCCAAGTACAAGATCCCCAAGTCGGTGGTGTGCGTGCCCGAACTGCCGCGCACCGCCTCCGGGAAGCTCCACAAGCCCAGCCTGCGCCGCGACCACGGCGGCGCCCCACAGACACCCACACCTGAAGGAGAGACACCCCGATGACCGTCACCGCCAACGGACTTGACGAACTGCACGCCCTCGCCGGAAGCGAACTCGGCGTCACCGACTGGCTGGAGGTCGGCCAAGGCCGCATCGACACCTTCGCCGACGCGACCGACGACCACCAGTGGATCCACACCGACCCCGAGAAGGCCGCACAAGGCCCCTTCGGCGCGCCGATCGCGCACGGCTATCTCACGCTCTCCCTCTTCATCCCGCTCTTCACCGATCTCCTCGACGTCCAGGGCGTCACCACGAAGGTCAACTACGGCCTGGACAAGGTGCGCTTCCCCTCCCCCGTGAAGGCCGGCGCCCGGATACGTCTGCGCGCCACGCTCGCCTCCGTCGACGAGGTGCGCGGCGGAGTGCAGATCGCCGTCGACGGCACGGTCGAGATCGAGGGCGGCGACAAGCCCGCCTGCGTCCTGCGCAGCCTGTCCCGCTTCTACGCCTGAGGAGCCCCGCACCATGACGCACCCACCCGCGGGAGAGGCGAGCCCCGCGTCCGAACCCGACGACAGAGCACGGCAGTTGCGCCGCGTCGCCCTGTCCGGTCTGCTCGGCACGGCCATCGAGTTCTACGACTTCCTCGTCTACGGCACCGTCGCCGCGCTCGTCTTCGGCGACCTCTTCTTCCCCGAGGCCGACCCGGCGGTCGGCACGGTCGCCGCCTTCGGCACGTTCGCCGCGGGCTATCTCGCCCGGCCCCTCGGCGGCATCGTCTTCGGCCACTTCGGCGACCGGCTCGGCCGCAAGTCGATGATGCTCCTGACCATGGTCCTGATGGGCGCGGGCAGCTTCCTCATCGGACTGCTGCCCACGTACGACGCGATCGGCGTCTGGGCGCCCGTCCTGCTCGTCCTGCTCCGCGTCGTGCAGGGCATCGCGATCGGCGGCGAGTGGGGCGGCGCCACGCTCATGGTCGCCGAGCACGCGGGCGACCGGCCGCGCGGCCTGTGGACCAGTTTCACCCAACTCGGCGCCCCGCTGGGCACGGTGCTCTCCACCGGAGTCGTCGCGCTGGTGAGCCTCCTGCCCGACGACGACTTCCGGTCCTGGGGCTGGCGGGTGCCGTTCCTGCTCTCCTTCCTGCTGCTCGGCGCAGGCCTGTACATCCGCCTCAAGGTCACCGAGAGCCCGCTGTTCACCTCGCTCTCGCAGCGGCGCGAGCGCGCGCGGATGCCGCTGCTCGAAGTCCTGCGCGCGCCGCGCCCGGTCCTGCTCGCCTCGGCGGTCGGCATCGGCCCGTTCACCGCGCAGGCGCTGATGACCAGCTTCATGATCTCGTACGCCGTCGACGAGGGGTACACGCGCCCGCAGGTGCTCACCGGGGTCACCGTCGCCTCCTGCGTGGCCCTGGTCGTGCTGCCGTGCGCCAACCTCCTCTCCGACCGCTTCGGGCGCCGTCCCCTGGTCCTTGCCGGGGCGCTCCTCTCGGCGGCCACCGCCTTCCCGGTCTTCGCGCTCGTGGACAGCCACCGGCCCGGCCTGCTGATCCTCGCCTGCGTGATCGGGCACGGGATCGCGCAGTCCGTGATGTACGGGCCGCTGGGCGCGCTGTTCAGCGAGATGTTCTCGACGCGGGTGCGCTACACCGGTGCCTCGCTCGGCTACCAGACGGCGACGCTGCTGGGCGCGGGCTTCTCTCCGTTGATCGCCAGCGGGCTGCTCGCCGCGTACGACTCCAGCGATGCCATAGCGCTGCTGCTCGTGGCCGGGGGCCTGATCACCGCGCTCGCCGTCTGGCGGGTCAAGGAGACGAACGCCCGCGATCTCGCCGTGCAGGGCGCTTCGCCCACACCGTCCGCGCCGCCCACCATGTCATCCCCCTCCGCCGCGTCCTCCGTACAAGGAGAATCCACATGACACGCACCACCCGGCCACGCACCACCCGGCGGTCCGCGGTGGTCGCTCCCGCGGCCCTGCTGCTCCTCCTGTCCGCCGCGGTCCCGGCCTCCGCCACGCCATCCGCCGCCGCCCGTCACCTGGAGGGCACCCTCCCGTCCGGCGCCACGTACGTGATCGACACCCCGGACGACTGGAACGGCACCGTCCTGCTCTTCAGCCACGGCTACCGCCCCGAAGGCTCCCCCAACCCGGCCGTGAACACCTCCGACGAGCCCACCAAGAAGCTGCTCCTGAAGGAGGGTTACGCACTCGTCGGCTCCTCGTACGCGACGACCGGCTGGTCCGTGGAGCAGGCGGTGCCCGACCAGCTGGCCGCGCTCGACACCTTCCGAGGGGAGGTCGGCGAGGCCCGGCGGACGCTCGCCTGGGGCCAGTCGCTCGGCGGTCTGGTCACCACGACCATCGCCGAGCGCCACCCGGCGCGCATCGACGGCTCCCTGTCCCTGTGCGGCCTCGTGCACGGCTCGGTAGCCAACTGGAACTCCACGCTGGACGCCACGTTCGCCCTGCGCACCCTCCTCGCGCCCGACTCCGGTGACGGAAGCATCCGGTTGACCGGATTCAAGGACGCCGCCGACGCGGCCGTCTCCGCCAAGCGGCTCGGCGAGAAGCTGGGCACCGCGCAGAACTCCCCGGATGGCCGGGCCCGCATCGCCCTCGCCGCCGCGCTGCACGACATCCCGGGCTGGAACGACCCGGCCACGCCCCGCCCCGCCCCGGACGACTACCCAGCCCAGCAGGCGAACCAGTACACGGCGGTACGCGGCCTGGTGGCGCAGCCCGGCTTCGCCTGGCGGGAGGAGGCCGAACGCCGCGCGGGCGGCAACATGTCCTGGAACACGGGCGTCGACTACGCGGCGATGCTGGCCCGCTCCGCCCACCACAAGGAGGTCAAGGCCCTCTACAAGGCGGCCGGCCTGTCCCTCCGGAGCGACCTGCGCGACCTCGCCCGCGCGCCGCGCGTCGGCGCCGAGCCCCGCGCGGTGCGCTACATGGCCGACCACGCGGCGCCCTCCGGCCGCCTGAGCAAGCCCCAGCTCGCCGTCCACACCACCGGCGACGCGCTCGTCCCCGTCGAGGTGGAGAGCGCCTACCGGCAGGCGGTGACCGCCGCGGGCCGCGCCCCGCTGCTGCGCCAGGCCTATACCGAGAACGCCGGGCACTGCACCTTCAGCCCGGCCGAACAGCTCGCCGCCGTGCACACGATCGACCACCGGACCACGACGGGCCACTGGTCCGACACCTCACCGGCCGCCCTCAACTCCCGCGCCCGGCAAGCCGATCCGACCACCGCGGCCCGCTACGCGACGTACCGCCCCGGCCCGTACCCGCGCCCCTTCCAGGGGGCGCCTCAGGGGTTGTCCAGATAGGCGAGAACGGCCAGGACACGACGTCCGAGGCCACGCACCTCGACCACAACCACCCCCAGTCCAACGGGACTTCGGCAAGGGTTCACAGGACCGGGGTGGAGCAGGACGACCTCGCGGTGGGCCGCCAGGTCGTCCTGCTCGCTCAGCTCTCAGCTCTCAGCTCTCAGCCGGTGTCAGTACTACGAAGTCCGCGTTCGACGGGTCGAGGCAGACGGCGAGGCGGCCGACGCCCTCGACGTCCTCGGGGCCCATCTGCACACTGCCGCCGTTCTTGGTGACCTGGGCGACAGCGGCGTCGCAGTCGGTGACGGCGAAAACCGGGTGCCAGTACGGCCGCCCGCCCGTCCGCGCGAGGTCCTCCTTGCCGAGCTGCATCAGGCCGCCCTGCATGCGCTCCTCGGGACGCCCCTCGGGGGTGACGAGGGTGTATGTGCCGGCGCCGCCCGGCAGCTCCGTCTCGCTGAACTGCCAGCCGAGGACACCGCCGTAGAACTCCTTCGCGGCGGCGGTGTCGGTCGTCAACAGCTCGGTCCAGGACAGCGAGCCCGGCTCGTCCGCCAGCTCGAAGCCCGAGTTCGTGCCCGGCTGCCAGACGGCGAACTGGCCGCCCAGCGGGTCGGTGTACTGCGCCATCCGACCCCAGTCGTCGAGGTCCCTGGGCGCCACCCGCACCGTGCCACCCGCGCGCTCCACGGCCTGGGTCGTGGCGTCCGCGTCGGTGACCGTGTAATAGATCATCCAGGCCGGGCGGGCGCCCTCCTCGGTGAGCTTGCCGAGCCCGGCGACGGTCTTGCCGTCCTTCTGGAACATCCCGCCGTCCATGTCCTCGGTCTCGCCCATGGACTCGTACTCCCAGCCGAGCACCGCGCCGTAGAAGGCCGCGGCCGCCCGGACGTCGGGGGCACCGAGGTCGAGCCAACAGGGGGAGCCGGGAGTGAGATCAGTGGTGATCACGACGATTCCCTTCGCAGGTCCTTGATTCCCTTCACAGGTCCTTGCAAGACCAGCCTTGCACTCACCACTGACAGTCGCGCGTCGGCATCCCGCCGGACCGGAACCGCCCACCGGGACGCGCCCCCGAGGCCTGGCACCGCATGCCCCGCGCGGGGAAGCTGGGCGGCATGTCCATGCGAGACCGGACGGTCCGATCTATTCGAGACCGGGTGGGTCCGAGTCGACCCCGGCGTCGAGGTGCCCGAGGCGGCGGATGGCGAGTTGTGGACGGCCGGGGCGGCGATCCTCAACGAGCGGGACGAGGCGTTCGCGCAGAAGCGAGGGCCCGACCGGTGCCTGTCGGGTTCGACAACTACCGTGCCGTCGGCGGCGATCCCGCCCGGACCTTCCTCGACGTTCAGGCCGACTGCGCCCGGGAGTACGAGGACTTCGCGCCGGCGGACGGCTGGGAGATCGTCGACGTGGACGACGCCTCCGAGAGGACGGGTTCAGCCGCCGAGAAGGTGACGGCCGCCGTCCTCACCGCGGCGGCGCGACACCTCATCGGCGCTCCCCAGCTCATCGACGATCCCTAAAGTGGGGGCCACTCCCCGCTTCATGTTACGGTCGCCCTCGACCTCGAAACGGGGAGATCTCCCCACTTCCGTCCGGGAGCGTCCATGCGCACGCAGCAGCCCACCGTCGAACTCGCCGAGCTCACCGACGACTTCACCGCCGACCCCTACTCCGTCTTCTCCGCACTGCGCTCCCGCGGACCCGTCCACCACGTGCGTTTCCCCACCGGGGACGAGTCGTGGCTGGTGGTCGGGCACGAGGAGGTGCGCGCCGCGTTCGCGGCCCCCGGGCTGCGCAACGACGTGCGGCACTCGGCCGACTTCGAGGACGACGGGCTGTACGCCGTGGGCCGCAACATGCTCCAGGTCGATCCGCCCGACCACACCCGCCTGCGGGCGCTGGTGGCCCGCGAGTTCACCGCCCGCCGCGTCCAGGCGCTGCGGCCCCGCGTCCAGGAGGCCGCCGACGCGCTCCTGGACGCCGTGGCCGCCGACGGCCGTGCCGATCTGGTGGCCGCGTACGCCTATCCGCTGCCGCTCACCATCATCTGCGAGCTGCTCGGCGTGCCCGACGCGGACCGGGCCGCCTTCCGGGCGTGGTCCACGAAGGTCGTCGCCCTCGACGATCCGGAGCAGTCGGCCCGCGCCTCGCAGGAGATGGCCGTGTATCTCGCGGGGCTCGCGGAGGAGAAGCGGCGGCTGCCGGACGCGGCGGAGAGCGATCTGCTGCACGCCCTGGTCCGCGCCCACCACGGCGAGAGCCCCGACCGGCTCACCCCGGAAGAACTGCTCGGCATGGCCTTCCTGCTGCTCGTCGCAGGGCACGAGACCACCGTCAACCTCATCGCCAACGCCGTCCACCTGCTGCTCGGCCACCCCGCGCAGCTCGCCGCCCTGCGGGCCGACCCCGAGCTGCTGACGGGCGCCGTGGAGGAGACGCTCCGCTTCGAGTCACCCGCGCCGGCGGGTACGTACCGCTACGCCGCCGAGCCGATCACCATCGGCGGCACCGCGATACCTGCGGGCGCACGTGTCGTGCTCTCCATCGCCGCCGCGAACCGCGACCCCGCGCGCTTCACCGCCCCCGAACGGTTCGACATCCACCGCGATCCGGCCGCGACCCGCGCCCACCTCGCCTTCGGCCACGGCCTGCACCACTGCCTCGGCGCCCCACTGGCCCGCCTGGAGGCGACCCTGGCCCTGCGCACCCTGCTGGACCGCTTCCCCGATCTGTCCCCCGACGGCGACCGCACACCGCAGTGGCGCCCCAGCCTCATGCGCAGCCTGCAAGAGCTGCCGGTGCGCTGGTAACCACGAGGCCCCGCCACACCGGCGCATTCACCCTGGAGGGGCGGGCGTCGCGGTGTCGCGGTCTCGCGGTCTCGCGGTCTCGCGGTGTCGCCGGTGCTCATGCGAGGTGCTTCAAGGTGATACGGGCATGGGCCAGGAACGCCCGTGCCGCTGGGCTCTCGGCCCCCGCCGCCCGCCATCCCAGGGCGAGCCGACCACGCAGGGCGGGGCGGGTGGACAGCACATGAAGCCCTTCCGGGTGGTCACGGGCGATCGGCTCGGGCAGGATCGCCACGCCCATGCCGTGCGCCGCGAGCCGCGCCAGGACCCTCGGGTCGCTCGCCTCGAAGGCGATGCGCGGCCGGAACCCGGCAGCGGCACAGGCGGCGTCGATGTCTCCCCGGGTGCCGGTGGCGTGCGTGAAGGTGATCAGCGTTCGGTCGGCCAGTTCCGTCAGCGCGAGCCGGTCCCGCCCGGCCAGCGCGAGTGGGTCGTCCCGGCTCACGGCGGCCACCAGCGGTTCGTCGGCGATGATCTGGAGTTCGACGCCGGGCGGCGATGCCTGGGCCGGGGCGAGTACGGCCGCGTCGATGCGGCCGGCGGTGAGTGCCGCGGCCAGCTCGTCCGAGCTGGCCTCCCAGAGGCTGATGTCCACGGCCGGATGGCGGCGGTGGAAGGAGGCGAGGAGCCCGGGCAGATCGAGCGCGGACGCCATGGTGACCGTGCCGACCGCGACACGGCCGCGCAGCAGCCCGGTGTACTCGTCGACCGCGAGTTGGGCGCCCGCCACGGAGGCGAGCGCGGAGCGCGCGTACTCCAGCACGGTGGCACCCACCTCGGTGGGGCGGACCGCCCGGCCCGAACGGTCCAGCAGCCGCTGCCCCAGCTCGCGCTCCAACTGGCGTATCTGGGAACTCACCCCCGGCTGGGTGACGTGCAGCCGGGCCGCGGCCTTGGTGAAGCTGGCCTCCTCGACCACGGCCACCAGGTATTCGAGCTGTCGCAACTCCATAACTGAGAAGCATAGTTGGACGAAGAAGTAGTACTTGGACTTCTGAACTGTCCCTGATCGACAGTGAATCCATGGAAAACAACGAACTCGGCAGCGCCGAAGAGACCGGCATACTGATCGCGGGGGCCGGAATCGGCGGACTGACCGCCGCGCTCGCCCTCCACGCGGAGGGCATCAGGGCGACCGTCGTCGAACGCGTCCGGCAGATCGCTCCTCTCGGAGTGGGCATCACCCTCCAGCCGCACGCGGTGCGCGAACTGACCCGGCTCGGCCTCGGGGACACCCTCGCCGCGACCGGCGTCGCCACCGCCGAACAGGTCTACGCCGACGAACGCGGCGCACGCCGATTCACCGAGGCAGTCGGCGTGGCGGCCGGGTACCGCTGGCCCCAGTACGCGGTCCACCGGGGCGAATTGCAGCTCCTGCTGCTCGACGCGGTGCGCGAGCGGCTCGGCCCGGACGCGGTCCGCACGGGAACGCGCCTCGAGTCCTTCGTCGACGAGCAGGACACGGTACGGGTCCGGGTGACCGACCGGGCGACCGGGCTACCGACGGTGATCGAGGCCCAGGCGCTGGTCGGCGCGGACGGGGCCCGGTCCACGGTACGGGCGGCGCTGCACGCGCAGGAGGGCCCGATGCGCTGGTCGGGGGCGCGGATGTGGCGGGGCGTCACGGAGGTGACGCCCTTTCTGACGGGCCGATCCTCGGTCATCGCGTACGACCGGCGGAACGTCCAGCTGGTCGTGTACCCGATCTCGGCGCGGCGTCCGCTGGTCAACTGGGTGTGCGCGGCGCCCGAGGCAGGGCCGGGGCCGCTGATCGAGAGCGCGGGCTGGAATCGCGAGGGGAGCGCCGACGACGTACTGCGCCACCTCGAGGGCTGGGACTTCGCCGCGCTCGGCGTGGACCTCCACAGGCTGGTCACCGGCAGCCCGGCCATCTTCGAGTACCCCATGGTGGACCGTGATCCGCTGCCGCGTTGGGGGCGGGGGCGTACGACACTGCTCGGCGACGCCGCCCACCCCCTGTACCCGACGGGCGCCAACGGCGCCTCCCAGGCGATCGTGGACGCCCGGACCCTCGCGGCGCAACTGGCGGCCGGGGGCGGCGTGACCGCCTCGCTCGCCCGCTACGAGGAGGCGCGCATCGGACCCACGGGGGACGTGCTGCGCGCGAATCGGCAGATGGACCGGAGCATGCGCGGAAGAAGGGGCAACGACTCGGTCGCCACGATCACGGCCAGATACCGGCGGACGACGGGCGGAGACGTACCGACGGTCAACGCGAAGGCGTGACACCGGAGCGCCTCGCCCCCGCCGAACGTCTTGCCGGAAGTCTTCGCCCCGACCACTGAACACACCGCGCGGGGACGGGAGTTGCCGCCCGGCCGCCGACGGGAACGATCAGCGCACCCGCCCCCGCGGCTTCAGCGGCACCGGCGGCAAGTCCGGTGCAGGGATCCGGTCGCCGTCGTAGCCCTTCACCTCCCCGAAGCGCGAGCGCATGCAGCACCCGGCCGTGCTCAAAATGCTGGACCAGTTCGGCTCGCCGACCCAGATCCGCAAAGCCGGACGCCGACGGCTGATCAACCTGATCCGGCCGAAGGCCCCGCGGATGGCCGAGCGACTGATCAACGATGTCTTCACC
>NZ_JBITWR010000012.1:47013-247951 GCF_044544025.1 Streptomyces sp. NPDC055243 | reverse complement strand
CCACCCCCCAGGCCATGTCCTCGACAAGGGGAGGTAGTCATGCCAACTCCGAAGGCCGGTAACCCCGTTGCGGGGCTACGAAAACGGTAATGGGGAGGGTGTGACCCTCTCAGGCTAGTACTCAATGCCCCTTTGGTGGGGATATGGAAGCCTTGTCGATGTTTCCACCACCCGGCCACGAAGGCACTCCCATGAAGCCGACCCCATGAAGGCGATCAGCTACCGCCGGTACGGCGGCCCCGAAGTCCTCGAGTACGGCGATGTGCGCGACCCCAAGGTCGGCCCCGACTCCGTCCTGGTGAAAGTCCGCGCCGCGTCGGTCAACCCCGTCGACTGGAAGTGCATGGGCGGGCACCTCGACGCCATCCTCGACCCCGTCTACCCGGTGATCCCCGGCTGGGACGTCGCGGGCGTCGTGGTGCAGCCCGGCGTCGCCGTTCCGGAGTACGTGGTGGGCGACGAGGTCATCGGCTACGTACGCGAGGACTTCCTCTCGCGCGGCACCTTCGCCGAGTACGTCGCGGCCCCCGTGCGCACCCTCGCCCGCAAGCCGCGCAACCTCACCTTCGAGGAGGCGTCGGGCCTGCCGCTCGCCGGGCTCACCGCCTACCAGGTGATCACCAAGACGCTCGAGGTGACGGAGGGCGACGTCGTCCTCGTGCACGCGGCGGCCGGCGGCGTCGGCTCCATCGCCGTCCAGCTGGCCCGGCACGCGGGCGCCCGCGTCATCGGCACCGCGAGCGAGCGCAACCACGACTACCTGCGCGAACTGGGCGCGGAGCCGGTCGCCCACGGCGACGGTCTCGCCGAACGCGTACGCGCCCTCGCGCCGGAGGGCGTGGACGCGGCCTTCGACACGATCGGCGGCGACACCCTCAAGGTGTCCGCCGAGCTCCTGGCGCCCGGCGGCCGTCTCGCGTCGATCGCGGACGGCGCGGTGATCGGCCTCGGCGGCCACTACTGCTTCGTACGTCCGGACGCCGACGACCTCCAGCGCCTGACGCAGCTCGTGGAGCAGGACGTCGTCACGGTCCACGTCTCCGAGAGGTTCCCGCTGGAGCGGGCGGCGGACGCCTACCGCCTCAGCGCGGAGGGCCGTACGCGCGGCAAGATCGTCGTCACGGTGGACTGGACGACGGAGGACGGGCCCGCCAAGCATTGAGAAGGGGCCCGCCAAGCCCTGAGGGCGCGCTGTTCCGAGCCGCGATCAGAACACGCTCAGAACACCATGGCCGTCGCGCACGCCGCGAGCGCCATCGTGCACAGCGCCGCCGTCGCGGCGGCCCGTGCCGGAAGCCTCAGCGGCCTGTTGGTGGCGGCGAGCTCGGTCATCCTGCGGTGCGCCACGCCCAGGAAGCCGAGCCACAGGAGCAGGCAGAGGGCGCAGGCGACGACGGAAAGGGCGCCGGCCCCCTCCTGGAGGGCGGCCCGCGCCGCGAGGACCGCGGCGACGGTGCAGGACAGGGTCGTACGCCGCCACGCGAGCCGCGTGCGCTCCGGCTGAAGCCCCGGATCGCGCTCGTGGACCCGAGGCTCGTCCCGGCCCTCGTCCTGGTCGGTCACCCTTCCCACCCGAAGAGCACGACGACGACCATGGCGAGGGCCACGACCGCGACGGCCAGGCTCAGGACGGTCGGGAAGCGCGAGACCGGCAGATCCTCGCCGCGCCGCATGGCCCGCTCGCAGCGCACCCAGTGGTTGACCGCGCGCAGCGAGCTGAGCACACCGGCCGCCAGCAGGGCCAGCGCGAGCCCGATGCGCCAGCCCCAGCGCAGGTCCGGCAGGAACTGGTCCACCGCGAAGCCGCCGCCGATGAGGGCGAGCGCGGTGCGCAGCCAGGCCAGGAAGGTGCGTTCGTTGGCGAGCGAGAAGCGGTAGTCGGGGGTGTCGCCCTCGTCGCGGATCCGCTCGGGCGCGAACCACAGGCGCAGGCTCTGTACGAAGTTGCTCACTCGCCGCACCCTAACCGGCTCTAACCCGCACGGAACTCCCGCAGCCGCTCGTACGCGGCGAGCCCGTCCGGTACCCACGCCCACTCGGCGAGCCGCTGCGTGAGCTCCTCCTCGGTGAGGAAGGCGTGCCAGGCGACCTCCTCGACCTGCGGGTCCACGGGCAGGTCGCAGCGCACCTCGTAGAGGTGGGACCACCAGGTGTGCCCCGCGCCGTCGTCGTACAGGAACTTGAACAGCGGTGTGGGGCGCGGGAGTCCATGGACCCCGAGCTCCTCCTCCGCCTCGCGCAGGGCGGCGTCGTCGTAGGACTCGCCGGCCCCGACGACACCGCCGACGAACATGTCGTACATCGAGGGGAAGACCAGCTTGGTCGGCGTGCGCCGGTGCACGAAGACGCGGCCCTCGGCGTCCCGCGCCTGGATGAACACGCAGCGGTGGCGCAGGCCCCGCGCGTACGCCTCACCGCGCGGGGCCTCGCCGACGACCTCGTCGTTCTCGTCGACGATGGACAGGATCTCTTCACTGGGGTCGGGCACGGGCCGGTTGTTCGTCGTCATGCCGACCATCCAACCGCACCGCGATCTCACTGCCCCATGACGTACTTCACGGTGGGGCCCGCGGTCCAGCCGCCGTCGACGGCGAGCTCGGCGCCGGTCACGTACGAGGCGGCGTCCGAGAGCAGGAAGATCATGGCGCCCGCGATCTCGTGCGGCTCGCCGACCCGGCCCATCGGGGTGTTGGGGTACTTGCCCTCGCCCTTCTCGATGCCCACCTGCGCGGTCATGGGGGTGTACGTCATGCCCGGGTGGACGGAGTTGACGCGGATGCGGGCGGTCCCGAGTTCCACGGCGCCGATCTTGGTGAGCCCGCGGACGCCCCACTTGGACGCGCCGTACCCGGCGGTGAGCGCGAGGCCCATGAGCCCGGCCGCGGAGGAGATGTTGACGATGGACCCGCCGCCCGCCTCCTTCATGGCCGGGACGACGCTCTTCATGCCGATGAAGACGCCGGTGAGGTTGATGTCGAGCACCTTGCGGAAGTGCTCGACCGACTCCGACTCCAGGAACTGGCCCGTGGATATGCCGGCGTTGTTGACCAGGCCGTGCACCCCGCCGAACTCGGTGACCGCGAGCTCCACGACGCGCTGCCAGTCCTCCTCCGACGTCACGTCGTGGTGCGCGAAACGGGCGCGCTCGCCGAGCTCGGCGGCGGTCACCTCGCCCTCCTTGTCGAGGACGTCGGTCAGGACGACGTTCGCACCGGCGGCCACCGCCTGGCGGGCGGCCTCGGCGCCCAGGCCGCGGGCGGCGCCGGTGATGATGACGGTCCTGCCGGTGAGGTCGTGCGCTTGGCTCATGGTTCTCTCCGTGCGGCTGGGGCCCGCAGCAGGGCCGTGGTGGTCTCTACGAGGTCGGCGAGGAACAGCTCCTCGCCGGTCAGGGGGGCGGTCCCGGCCAGGTACTGACCGGCGCGGTCGGCCATGGCGGCGCCGACGAGGGTGAGGGCCAGGTCCAGGCGTTCGAGCCGGAGCGGCTCGGGCAGGTCGGTGAGGCAGCCCTCCACGCGGCCGATCAGCTCCCAGTAGACGGTGCCGTCCAGGGTGGGGTGCGGGGTGCGCGTGCGCACGCCGCTCTCGTGGCTGAGCTGGGTGGAGATGCGCAGACAGCGGCGGCCCCGCTCGGTGCGCAGCTCGCTGGCCTCGGCGGCCACGAGCGCGCGCAGGAGCCGGCGGAGCTGGTCGGGGGCCGGCGCCCGCTCGTCCAGTTCGGCCGTGAGCACCTGTTCCGTACGCCTCTGGCGCTCGGCCATGACGGCGTCCAGGAGGCCCGCGCGGCTGCCGAAGTGGTACTGCACGGCGGAGGGATTGCTCTGCCCGGCGAGCCGGACGATGTCGCGCAGTTGCGCGCCGTGCACGCCCTGCGCGGCGAAGACCTCCTCGCCCGCGCGGATCAGCTTCTCGCGGGTCTCGGGTCCTGATGTCCTGGCCATGACGCCATTGTAATGCTGGCCATTATTAAAAGCGAGGCGCTGTTCACCGGGCCAGACGGTTGACGCCGACCCCGCGGTTACTCAGGATCTGACTCACCAGTAAGCCCCTGCTTAGGAGGAACCCCCCGATGGCCTACGACGCAGACGTCATCGTGATCGGCGCGGGCCTCGCCGGGCTCGCGGCCACCGCGGAACTCGTCGACGCGGGCCGCCGGGTCATCCTCCTCGACCAGGAGCCCGAGCAGTCGCTCGGCGGCCAGGCGCACTGGTCCTTCGGAGGGCTCTTCTTCGTCGACTCCCCGGAGCAGCGCCGGCTGCGGATCAAGGACTCGCACGCCCTGGCCCTCCAGGACTGGATGGGCACGGCCGCCTTCGACCGCCCCGAGGACCACTGGCCACGCACATGGGCCGAGGCGTACGTCGACTTCGCGGCCGGCGAGAAGCGCTCCTGGCTGCACGAGCAGGGCGTGCGGTTCTTCCCCGTGGTCGGCTGGGCCGAGCGCGGCGGCTACGACGCACAGGGGCACGGCAACTCCGTGCCCCGCTTCCACATCACCTGGGGTACGGGCCCGGGTCTCGTCGCCCCCTTCGAGCGCCGCGTCCGCGAAGGCGTCGCCCGCGGCCTCGTCCAGCTCAAGTTCCGCCACCGCGTCTCCGGGCTCTCCCGCAGCGCGGGCAGCGTCGACACCGTCACCGGCGAGGTCCTCGAACCCTCCGACGCCGAGCGCGGCAGGCCCAGCAGCCGTGAGGTCACCGGGTCCTTCGAGCTCCGGGCCCAGGCGGTGATCGTCACCTCCGGAGGCATCGGCGGCAACCACGACCTCGTGCGCGCCAACTGGCCCGAAAGGCTCGGCACTCCGCCGCAGCGGATGGTCTCCGGGGTGCCCGCGCACGTCGACGGGCGGATGCTCGGCATCACCGAGGGGGCGGGCGCGCGTCTGATCAACCGCGACCGCATGTGGCACTACACCGAGGGCATCCAGAACTGGAACCCCATCTGGGACAACCACGGCATCCGCATCCTGCCGGGCCCCTCCTCGCTCTGGCTGGACGCGCGCGGCGACCGGCTGCCCGTCCCGCTGTTCCCCGGCTTCGACACCCTCGGCACGCTGGAACACATCATGAAATCCGGGTACGAATACACCTGGTTCGTGCTCAACCAGCGCATCATCGGCAAGGAGTTCACGCTCAGCGGCTCCGAGCAGAACCCCGACCTCACCGGCAAGTCCGTGCGCGGCGTCATCGACCGGGCGCGCGCCGACGTGGCCGCCCCCGTGAAGGCGTTCATGGACAACGGCGCCGACTTCGTCGTGGAGAAGGACCTCTCCTCCCTCGTGCGCGGCATGAACGCGCTCACCAAGGAGCCCCTCATCGACGAGGCCGCGCTGCGCCGCACGATCACCGCGCGCGACCGCGAGATCGCCAACCCCTTCACCAAGGACCTCCAGGTCACCGCCATCCACGGCGCCCGCAAGTTCCTCGGCGACCGGCTCATCAGGGCCGCCGCCCCGCACCGCATCCTCGACCCCAAGGCGGGCCCGCTGGTCGCGGTGCGGCTCAACATCCTCACCCGCAAGACCCTCGGCGGCCTGGAGACCGACCTGTCCTCGCGCGTCCTGACCGAGGGCGGTCAGCCGCTTCCCGGTGTGTACGCGGCAGGCGAGGCCGCCGGGTTCGGCGGCGGGGGAGTGCACGGCTACCGCTCGCTCGAAGGCACCTTCCTCGGCGGCTGCCTCTTCTCGGGGCGCGCGGCCGGCCGGGCGGCCGCCAAGTCGGTGGAGTGACGGGGTCGTTCGTCGCATCGCTGCGTGATCGTCGCCGCTTGTCCGAATCGTGTCCTTGCGGGCAACTCCGCAGGTGGGGGATGAAGTCTGCGGATTCTGAAACGAGTTGGTGAAGGCACTCAGGGTAGTCACACCTTGACTGGAGGGCTGCCTACCGCTTTGCTGTGCGTGATCATCCGCACGCGAGCCGCGCCGGGGAGGAAGTCCCGCGGTGTCACCACCCCCACCCCCCTTGGGCCGTTCCCGCAAGCGAGCGGCCTACGCCTTCGACCCCGCACTCGACGACGCCGAACTCGCGGGCGCCCGCGCCGCGCTGGCCCAGGGCCGCTGGACCGAGGTCCGCGCGCTGCTCGCCGACACCGGCGACGACTGGGACCGCAGGGGCCACCGCTTCGACGTCCTCGCTCAGGAGCACACCACCACCGCCTGGGCCCGTGACTGGCGGCTCGCCGAGCCGGAGAGCACCGACGCCGTCGTGCTCCTCGCCTATGCCTCCGTGCACCTCGCGCTGCGCGGCAAGGGGCGCTCGGAGAAGGCCCGCGAGGCCTGCCGTGAAGTGGCCGCGCTGCTGCCCGCCGACCCCACGCCGTGGCTCGCGCTGCTCACCCTGGAGCGCTCCCTGGGCCGCGAGGAGGACGTCGTCCGGCTCTTCGACGAGGTCCGCCACCGGCACCCCGAGCACCACCACGCCCACCACCTGATGGTGGCCAGGCTCGCCGAGCGGCGCCCCGCCGCGGGCCAGGACCCGCTGCACGAGGTGTACGACTTCGCCGCCTGGGCGGCCGAACAGGCGCCCGAGGACTCGCCGTTGGCGGTGCTTCCCGTCATCGCGCACGCCGAGCGCTACCGCGTCCTGGCCACCGCGGGCAGCGAGCCCGTGAACCCGGCCGCCTCCGAGCACTGGACGGGCCGCAGGGCGCGCCAGGTCATGAAGGCCGCCTTCGACTGGTGGCTGGAGTGGGAGATGCCCGGGACCAGGGCCCACCCGCGCTGCCGCGTCGACCTCAACTTCCTCGCCCACGCCAAGTTCTGCGAGGGCCGGGCGGCCGAGTCGGCCGCCCTCTTCCACCGCATCGGGCGGCACGCGACCCGAGAACCCTGGTCGTACCCGGACCGGGACCCGTACAAGGCGTTCACCGCCGCGCGCAACGCCGCGCTCGGCTCCGCCTGACCCACCGCACCAACCGGCCCACTCGAAAGGACAACCGCGCCATGGCGACGGGCAGTTCGAGCAGCACGAGCGACACGAGACCCGCGAGCAGGGCCGCCAAGGGCGCCGCCGACGGCAGCGGGATCAGCACGTACAAGGGCCAGGAGACGGCGCTGCGCGCGGGCCGCCTCGGCACGGCGGGCCTCTTGCTCTCCGTGCTCGCGGCGACCGGGCCGCTCATGGTCGTCGCGGGCGTCATGCCCACCACGTACGGCGTGATGGGCGTCGTCGGCCAGCCGCTGCTCTTCCTCATCCTCGGCGTGGTCCTCGGCCTGTTCAGCTTCGGGTACGCCGAGATGAGCCGGCACGTCCACAACGCGGGCGCCTTCTACGCGTACATATCGAGGGGCCTGGGCGGCACCGCGGGCGCGGGCGCATCGCTGGTCGCGCTCGTCGCCTACAGCGCTCTTCAGGCGGGCCTCTACGGCCTGCTCGGCTTCGAGGTCTCCGGGCTGCTCAACACCTACTTCGACGTCGAAGTCGCCTGGTGGATACCGGCACTTGTCACCGTCGCCGTCGTCGCCGTGCTCGCCTGGCTGAAGATCGACCTGAACGCGCGCGTGCTCGGCGTGCTGCTGCTGATCGAGGTGGCGCTCGTCGTCATCTTCGACATCGCGGCCATCGCGGACCCGGCCAAGGAAGGCCTGTCCCTGCACGCGTTCAACCCCGACACCCTCACCGGCGCGGGCGTCGCCACCTCGCTCTGCTTCTGCATCGCCGCCTTCACCGGCTTCGAGCAGGCTCCCGTGTACGCCGAGGAGACCAGCCGTCCGCAGGTCGTCGTCGCCCGCGTGATGTTCTTCGCCGTCGGCTTCGTCGCGATCTTCTTCGCGATCAGCTCCTGGGCGCTCACCGTCGCGGCCGGACCCTCCGGCATCGTCCCCGCCGCACAGGAACAGAGCGCCGGCCTGCTCTTCGGGCTCACCGAGTCCCGGCTCGGCGGCACCTTCACCGACGTACTCCATGTCCTGTTCGTGACGGGCATGTTCGCGGCGATCCTCTCCTTCCACAACGTGGTCGCGCGGTACGCCTTCGCCATGGGCCGCGAGGGTCTGCTGCCCGCCGCGTTCGGCAGGACCAACACCTCCACCGGCGCCCCCGGCACCGGCTCGCTGCTCCAGACGGTCGTCTCCGTCGTCGTCGTGGTGGGCTTCGCGGTGGCCGACGACGGCGCGTTCGGCGACCCGACCGCGCCGGTCCTGCACCTGTTCACCTGGGGCGGCAACATCGGCGCCCTGGGCGTCATCCTCCTGATGGCCACCGCGTCCGTCGCGGTCATCGTCTTCTTCGTACGCCGAGGGGCCGCGCGCGCCCAGGCCTGGCGCATCACCGCGTCCGCCCTCGCCGCGGTCGGCCTGCTCGTCATCGCGGGCTACACCGTCAAGGACTTCGACGTCCTGGTCGGCGCGGGCCCCGACTCGGCGCTCAGCTGGGTGCTGCCCGGCATCATCCTGCTGGCGGCCGTGATCGGCGTGGTCTACGGCGCGTTCCTGCGCTCGACCAGGCCGGAGGCGCACGCGCGGATCGGTCTCGGCAACGAGGCGTTCCAGCTGGAGAAGGCCGCAAAGACCCCGGGCGAGTAGCGGGCCCGCGAAAGGTGACGGCCGGGCTGGAGTATCCAGCCCGGCCGAAATCTTTCACCCCGTCCGGCGCTTCGGGTTTGGGGGAAGGAGCGGGGTCGGGGAAGAACCCCGCCCTGACCCCGCTAAATCACGAGCGACAGCAGAAGCACCAGCCCGCCCGCGACCACGGAGATGATCGTCTCCATGACCGACCAGGTCTTGATCGTCTGCCCCACGTCCAGCCCGAAGTACTCCTTCACCAGCCAGAACCCCGCATCGTTCACATGCGAGAAGAAGAGCGAACCGGCCCCGATGGCAAGCACCAGCAGCGCCGTGTGCGAGGTGGACATGTCCGCGGCCAGCGGCGCCACGAGCCCGGCGGCCGAGATGGTGGCCACCGTCGCCGACCCCGTGGCGAGACGGATCACCACGGCGATCAGCCACGCAAGGAGCAGCGCCGGAATCGACCAGTCCTTGGAGATGTCGAGGACCATCTGACCGACACCGGAGTCGATGAGGGTCTGCTTGAAGCCACCACCCGCACCGACGATCATCAGCACACCGGCGATCGGCGCGAGCGACTTCTCGACGGTGGTCGAGAGCCGGTCCTTGGTGAAGCCGGCCGCACGGCCCAGCGTGAACATGCCTACGATCACCGCGGCGAGCAGCGCGATCAGCGGTGAACCGATGACGTCGAAGACCCGCTGGACCGTGTGCTCGGGGTTGTCGACGATGATGTCGACCAGGGCCTTGGCCAGCATCATCACGACGGGCAGCAGCACGGTCGCGACCGTCACACCGAACCCGGGACGCTTTTCCAGGTCCTCCGAAGGACGCTGCGGCATCATCTTCTCGGGGGCGGGGACATCGACCCACTTCGCCGCGTACTTCGAGAAGACCGGCCCGGCGATGATCACCGTCGGGATGGCGACGAGGACGCCGAGGGCCAGCGTGACGCCCAGGTTCGCGTCCACCGCGTCGATCGCGACCAGCGGGCCGGGGTGCGGCGGAATGAGACCGTGCATCACGGACAGACCGGCCAGGGCCGGGATGCCGATCCGCATCAGCGAGTAGTTGCCGCGCTTGGCGACCATCAGGACGACCGGGATCAGCAGCACGATGCCGACCTCGAAGAAGAGCGGAAGCCCGATCACCGAGGCGATCAGGACCATCGCCCACGGCATGGAACGCCCGCCCGCCTTGGCGAGGATCGTGTCGACGATCTGGTCCGCGCCGCCGGAGTCGGCGAGCAGCTTGCCCAGGATCGCGCCGAGGGCGATCAGCACGCCCACGCCCGCGACCGTCGAGCCGAGACCCGCGGTGAAGCTGGTGATCGCCTTGTCGAGCGGGGCGCCGGCGAAGGCGCCGAGGGCGAGCGACCCGATGGTCAGGGCCAAGAAGGCGTGCAGCTTGAACTTCGTGATGAGCAGGACGATGACGGCGATGCCCGCGAGGACGGCGATACCCAGCTGGGCATGGCCAGCGGAGGTGATCGGCTCGACGGCGTCCGCTGCCAGCATCTCAACGCTGAGACTGGTCACGGTGGCTTCCTTGTGCGTCAGGGGAGGGGGGTGCGGGGGGACAGGGGTTCACGGGGAGACGGGGTTCGGGTGCACGACGGGGTTCGGGTGCACGGGGGACTACTGGTCGAGCGCTCCCAGGGCCTGGAAGGCGCGCTCGCTGATCTCTTCCGGACCGCCGGTGACGTCGACCGCCACGCCCGCCTCGTCCGCGCCGAGCGGCTGGAGCGTGGCGAACTGCGAGTCGAGCAGGGCCGTCGGCATGAAGTGGCCCTGCCGGTGGGACATCCGGTCCTCGATGAGGGCCCGGTCGCCGGTGAGGTGGACGAAGACGACGCCGGGAGCCGCGGCCCGCAGGCGGTCGCGGTAGCTGCGCTTCAGCGCGGAGCTGCTGACCACACCGCCGAGCCCGGCCCTGCCGTGGGCCCAGGCACCGATGGCGTCGAGCCACGGCCAGCGGTCGTCGTCGGTCAGCGGGGTCCCGGCCGACATCTTGGCGATGTTCGCCGGGGGGTGGAAGTCGTCGCCCTCGGCGTAGGGAACGCCGAGCTGTGCCGCGAGCAGGGGACCGATCGTCGTCTTGCCGGTTCCTGCCACGCCCATCACTACGACGACGTGGGGGGTGCTCATCGCTGTCCTGCCTTGCTGTCTTCATCGACATCGGTCGGTCACGAGCCACGGGCCGGGGGGAGACCCGTGGCTCGTTCACGTCACTGAAACCCATTAGGTCTGACGAATTCAAGAGTCTGTGACACAAAAGTCTGACTTTTTGTTCCCGAGGGTCCCCACATACCCTGACGTCATGACCGCACAGGCCCGTGGGCTGCACGCTCGCGTACTGGAAAGCCTCGGGCCCGCCATCACCGGCGGCGAGTACCCGCCGGGCAGTGTGCTGCGCACGGACGAGCTCTCCCAGCGCTTCGAGGTGTCCCGGTCCGTCGTACGGGAAGCGGTGCGGGTCCTGGAGTCGATGCACCTCGTCGAGTCCCGGCGCCGGGTCGGCGTGACCGTCCTGCCCACCGCGGAGTGGAACGTCTACGACCCGCAGGTCATCCGGTGGCGTCTGGCCGGCGCCGACCGGCCGCGCCAGCTGCGCTCCCTCACGGTCCTGCGCTCGGCGATCGAACCGGCCGCGGCGGGGCTCGCCGCCCAGCACGCCACGCCCGAGCAGTGCGCGGCCCTCACCGAGTGCGCACTGGGCATGGTCGCCACCTCGCGCGGACAGCAGCTGGAGGGCTACCTCTTCCACGACATCAACTTCCACCGCATCGTCCTGAACGCGTCGGGCAACGAGATGTTCGCCCGCCTCGGCGACGTCGTCGCGGAGGTCCTGGCGGGCCGTACCCACCACCAGGTCATGTTCGAGGACCCGGACCCGGCGGCCGTCACCCTGCACGTCCGGCTCGCGGAAGCGGTGCGCGAGGGCGACGCGGTGCGGGCCGAGAAGCTGACGCGCGAGATCGCGGTGGGGGCGCTGCACGAACTGGACATTCTCGCCCCGTAGCGAACCGCCCTTCCGGGACAGGGACAATGGTCCGCATGTCCCGACGCGCCGCCCGCCCCCAGACCACCGCCTGCCCCTGCGGCCACCCCGAGCCGTACGAGAAGTGCTGCGGCCGGCTGCACCGGGGCGAGGTCGCGGCCACCGTGCCCGAGGAGCTGATGCGCTCCCGCTACTGCGCCTTCGCCGTCAAGGACGAGGCGTACCTCCTGCGCACCTGGCACCCGCGCACCAGGCCGCCGGGCGTCGAGTTCGACCCGGGCCTGCGCTGGGTCGGCCTGGAGATCCTGGACATCGCGGACGGCACCGCGTTCCACACCACCGGCACCGTCGAGTTCCGGGCCCGCTACACCGACGGGGGCCGCAAGGAGTCCCTGCACGAGCGGAGCCGCTTCGAGCGGCTCGACGGGGTGTGGGTGTACGTCGACGGCGCGTTCATCGACTAGCCGCCGACGTCCGCCCTCCCGTCCGCCGTCTCAGCGGATGTCCCCGTACTCGCTCATCACCCCCGGCGGAGCCAGCGCGTTCACGTAGTGCCCTGGGCCGTGGTCCTCGAAGGAGTACGTGAACGGGACGCTGCGGGTCAGCGCGAGCCGGGCCGCGAAGAACGCCAGGGGCGCCACCACCGCAAGTCCCGCCAGGCTGTCCATCTGCGGGTAGCGCGGCGCCGGATCACGCACCTCGACCCAGCCGGACTGCCTGCCGGGCCCCCGCGCCAGATCGGCCAGGGCCCGCCCCACCGCCTTCGCCCGGCGCCCCGCCGTCGCGGGCAGCCGGCCCCCGAGCAGATCGCCCGGCAGGGACAGCGTCTCGATCAGCGCCTCGGCCGCGAGCGTGAGGGCGCCGTCGACCGTGCCCCGCCGATGCCGGTAGTGGAACTCGCGGCCGAAGGGCGCGTAGGGCCCGACCGGGCGCGGCGGCAGCGAGGGCACGACATCGCGGTCGTAGATGTAGCGGATGAGCCGGTCGCGCAGCACGTGGACGCCCCGCGGATCGCTGGCCTGATGGCAGGCGCGGGCCAGGTCCGGGCCGCCGAGCATGGGCTGGCCGAAGGTGTAGACGGCCTTCAGGCGTTCCGCGACGGCGGCGTACCGCGGCTCGTGGGCCAGCACGACGCCCATCAGCGCCGCCATCGCACCGCCCAGGCTGTGCCCGGTGATGTAGAGCGCCTCCATGCCGTCGCCCACCGTGCCCTGTTCGTCGGGGTCGACCGACTCGCCGCGCAGCGCCCGCTCCAGGGCCTGCATGACCAGATACCGGGAGGCCCGCATGTTGCGGTAGAAGCCCGCGTGCACGTCGTACCGCTCGCCGCCCAGGTCCACATGGAGCATCTCGGGCCGTACGTCGGCGTCGGTGAGGATGCTGATGATGTCCTCGGGCTGGGTGCCGCGATAGCAGAGGATCACCACCCGCCGGTCCTTGTCCTGGAGCAGGTACGCCGCCGACGCGATGTACAGCGCCCCCACCCGCTGCTCGAAGACCCGGCAGCGGTTCTCCTCCAGGCCCAGCCGCGCCATGATCATGGCGAGCGTCGCCGGGTCGGGGTCCTCGGGGGTGCCCGCGTAGGAGTACGCCGCGCAGGTCGCCAGGGCGTGCGGGACCACGCCGTCCGGATCGGGCTGCGCCTTGTCCGCCAACAGCCGCTCCACCAGGTCGGGATAGACCGGGAAGCCCACCGCGGGGCCGGTTCCGGTGACGTCCTTGTACGGGCGCAGATCGGCGAAGGGCGGCGCCGTGGCGTGCTGGTCCCGCATGGCTTCCCCCGGAACGGGCGGTGACGGCAAGGGAGTTGTGAGCACACCACCGGCCCGATCCGCAGTCAACTCGCGCGCGCCGGGCCCCCGTCCACCCGTAACGGACCGGCCATCGGCGAGCTCGGCTCCTGTGGCTGCTGTGGGAGAAGACCCCAGAGAGACATCCGGACGATCACCCGTGCCGCGCCGCACGGCCGCCCCAGGGCGCCCGACGGGCCCAAATGCCGCCGCCCGCCTGCCTGTTCGAGGCCCACGCGGCGCCCCGCACATAGGCGGGAACACGCGCTGCGGCCGTCCGGTGCCGCCAGTAGCGTCCTAGCCCCCGTCCCGTACGCCTGCGTGCGAAGGAAATGCCTGATGGCCGACACCGGAGAGTACGAGCAGACCTACGAGCGCTACGTGGGCGGCAGCCCCGAGGCGGAGCACCGCCTCTTCGAGCGCCTGGCCCGCGAACTGATGAAGGTCCAGGCGAAGAACCGGCGTACAAGTAATGCCGGTTCCCTCGCGCGCACCCAGCACGCGAAGTCCGCGCTCGGCGTGGAGAACGCCCGCCTCACCTTCCACGACGACATCCCCGAGGCCCTGCGCAGCGGATTCGTCAAACCCGGCGCCGAGTATCCGGCGACCGTGCGGCTCTCCAACGCCAGCGGCACCCGGCAGCCCGACGCCGTGGCCGACCTGCGCGGCGTGGCCGTGCGTGTGCGGGTGTCGGACGAGGAGAGCCACGACCTGCTCGCCACCAACTTCCCGGTGTCGCACGCCCGCGACGCCCGCGAGTTCGTCGCCTTCGCCAAGGCCATGGCGGGCGCCAACAGCACGCTGGAGAAGGCCTTCGGCCTGTTCGTGAAGCTCCCGCTGGCCGTCGGCCTGTCCACCGCGACCCGCATGCGGCGCAACATCCAGGCCGCCACCCGGCACAAGGTCGACAGCCTCGCCAAGGAGACGTACTGGAGCCGCGGCGCCATCCTCTGGGGCGACGCGGGACCGGTCCGCTACCTCCTGCGGCCCGTCGTGGGCAGCGCCCCCGAGCCCAAGCCCGAGCGCCGCGACCCCGGCTTCCTGCACCGCGAACTGGCCCACCGCCTCGTCACCTCGGACGTCGCCTTCGACCTGTGCGTCCAGCGGTACGTGGACGAGAAGCGCACCCCCATCGAGGACGGCTCGGTGGAGTGGAAGGACGCCGTCACGCCCGCGGAGCCCATCGGCCGCCTCACCGTGCCGCGCCAGGACCTGGCCACCGCCGAGGCGCAGGCGGCGGCGGGGAGGGTCGAGGAGCTCGCCTTCAACCCCTGGTACACCACCGACGCGTTCCGCCCCCTCGGCAACCTCAACCGCGCCCGCAAGGCCGCGTACGAGGCCAGCGCCGCCCACCGCAAGGGCCTGCGCTTCAGCACCGAGGAGCCGCTGCGCAACACGGTGCTGGGCATCCCCGTCGGACGGTTCTTCGCCGCGCTGAACCGCTATGTGCCGTGGCACAGGCTGCCGTTGGAGGCGAGCCTGCTGAACCTGGTCTTCCTGCGCAAGGCGCTGCGGCGCCTCAACCTCATCGACACCGACATCCCCGAGGCGCCGCCGAAGGCCGTGCCCGTGCCGACGCCGGCCGACGAGCGGCTGCGCACCGCCCGGTCGTACGACGGGACGTACAACGACCTCTCCGCGCCCTCCATGGGGGCCGTGGGCGCGGCCTTCGGACGCAACCTGAAACCGGACTACCGGCCCGACCTCTTCGACACCCCGAACCCGGTCACCGTCAGCCGCGAACTTCTCCAGCGCGACACCTTCGTGCCGGCGACCACGCTCAACATACTGGCCGCCGCCTGGATCCAGTTCCAGGTCCACGACTGGGTCAACCACCGCCGCTACCCCGTCGGCGGCAAGGCCGTCGAGGTGCCGCTGCCGCCCGGCAGCACCTGGCACAACACGCCCGGCGGGCCGCCCGAGAACGTGATGCGCTTCGCCGAGAACGAGGGCATCGAGCTGCCTGGAAACAAGCCCCCGATCCTCTTCGCCAACACCGCGTCCCACTGGTGGGACGGCTCCGAGGTGTACGGCGCTGACGAGCAGACCGCCAGGTTCCTGCGCGAGGCCGACGGCAGCGCCGACCTCCGCCTGGAGGACGGCCATCTGCCCTCCGGCCAGAACGGCATCCCGCTCACCGGCTTCAACGAGAGCTGGTGGCTCGGCCTCAGCGCGATGCACACGCTCTTCGCCCGCGAGCACAACGCGGTCTGCGCGGCGCTGCGCCACGAGTACCCCGCGATGAGCGAGGACAGCATCTACCACACGGCACGCCTGGTCGTCTCCGCCCTCATCGCCAAGATCCACACGGTGGAGTGGACCCCGGCGATCCTCGCCACCGAGGCGATCGACCTCGGCCTGCACACCAACTGGGAAGGCCCGCCCAACAACTGGCTGAACAAGCTCGGCCTGTGGCTCCTGGAGTCCCACTCGCTGACCGGCATCCCCAAGACGCTGCCGGACCACCACGCGGCGCCGTACTCCCTCACCGAGGACTTCGTCACCGTCTACCGGATGCACCCGCTGATCCCCGACGACTACGAGATGCGCGAGCACCACTTCGGGCAGCGCCTGGAGAGCCTCACCTTCCAGGACATCCAGGGCGGCGCAGCGGAGGCCGCCATCCGCAAGACGGGCCTGGCCGACACCCTCTACTCCTTCGGCATCGCCCACCCCGGCGCGATCACCCTGAACAACTTCCCGCGCGCGCTGCAGCGCTTCGAGCGCGACGGCGAGATCATCGACCTGTCGGTCGTCGACCTGGTCCGCACCCGCAGGCGGGGCGTGCCGCGCTACAACGACTTCCGCGCGGGCCTGCACAAGCCGCGCATCACCCGCTTCGAGGACCTGAGCCAGGATCCCGAGACCGTCGCGCGCCTCAAGGACGTCTACAGCTCGGTCGACGAGATCGACACCGTGGTCGGCCTGTTCGCCGAGAACCCGCCGACCGGCTTCGGCTTCAGCGACACCGCCTTCCGCATCTTCATCCTGATGGCCACGCGGCGCCTGCAGAGCGACCGCTTCCTGACCGTCGACTACCGCCCCGAGATCTACACGCCCCTGGGCATCGACTGGGTCGACAGGGGCGGCATGAAATCCGTCATCCAGCGGCACGCCCCGGACCTCGCGGGGCTGCTGCCGCGCGACGCGAGCGCGTTCGCGCCGTGGCGGCAGGTGCAGCAGATGCGGGGCGGAGGCAGCGATGCCTCCCGGTGAGGGCGGACCCGACAGCCGGGCGGACGGACACCACCCCGGACTCGCCGACCTCTTCGTACGCCCCCTTCTGGAGACGGTCTGGCGCCGCCGCACCCACCGGGTGAGCCGCGGCGCCACCGTCCCGGCGGGCTCGATGAGTTACGTCTCCAAGGACGACCCGCAGCCGCTGACGGAGCTGGAGGAGGCGGTCCTGATCTCCCTGACGGGCTGCACCGGGCTCACGATGCCCGACCGCCCCTTCGAGGACCCGCGGGACGGCAAGCCGATCATGGCGAAGCCGAACCTGACCATGGCGGGACGCACGGCGGGCAGCCCCGACAACGCGCAGGGCACGCACTTCTTCCTGATCAACGACACCGGCACCTACTACCTGAGGAAGCTGCCCCCGGCGCCGGAGGAGCCCTTCGACGACGTGACCCTGACCGCCCGCGCGCGGGAGGCCAAGGTCAAGGTCCTCGACCACCGCCTGGACGTGGCGGAGGGCCTGCGGGACTTCCCGGCCTACCTGGACTCGAACCGCTTCCTGTCCAACCTGCCGGGCACGACGGTCCTCTTCCCGGTGGTCGACCTGTCCCACCAGTACATCAACGCCCTGATGTACCTGCTCACCCAGCCGGACGGGGCGCGGCCCACCCTGGTGGACGACCGGAACTTCTACCGTCCCGCGGGCGTGAAGAAGTGGATCAAGAACGGCTTCCTGAACGAGCAGATCAAGCTGCCGCTCGGGGCGTTGGGACCGCTGCGCACCCAGATCGAGGCGGACCTGCTGCTCCAGAACCTGATGCTGGTGGCGGAGGCGATGGGCCTGGGCGGCTGGATCCACGCGTCCATCAACCCGCAGATCGCCCTGGGCGACCCGAAGTTCTCCCGCACCTACGGCAGGATGCTGGGCTTCACCTTCGTCACCCCGCGCTGGCGCCCGGCCGACCTGTGGCGCTGGCACATCCCGCTCCCCAAGTACGCCAACGTCCGCTCGCACCCGGTGGGCCTGAAGGCGCCGGGCGGCGAGCAGCTGATCTCCGCCGCGTGCCCGCCCGCGTTCGCTTCGATGTCCGACGCGGTGGACGCGGTGATCCGCGAGAAGTTCGGCCCCGGGGGCGTCTACGGCGACAAGGACGTCTTCACCCGCATCTACCGGGAGGACTACGGCCAGCGCTACCTCGCCGAGGCCAGTGAGTACGAGGAGCGGGTGATCGAGTGCGCCCGCGACATCTGCACCTACATCCTCCAGACGCACCGCCGCTTCCCCGCGCACACGGACGCGATCCACGTGCCCGGGATCTGGCTCCAGGCCCACCACGTGGAGAACGAGTACTACGACAAGTACTTCACCCAGGGTCTGACGCCGGCGCACCGCCGCCACGGAGGTCTGTGGGACGGCCAGGGGTAGCGGGGGCCCAACACCCTCAAGATTGATTTCCACCACGCTCCACCGGATAAGCTCCGCTGCAGCGCCGGGAGTTGACGCGATATCAGTCCGTCGCGCTCCCGGCGCCGTCGCGCTGTCGCACGGGGGATCACGCAGGTGATCGAGGGGGTGCCGCCGCCGTCATCGGCGGCATCGCCATGCGATGGGTGCGAACCCTTGACAGGGTTGTCCACTCTTCGATCGCGTTGGTTTGAGGAATCAGATGGAACTTGCCACTCCGCCGCCGGCGGCTGTCCGGGCACCCGCGGCCTGGCACAGCTGGTGGCTGCTGCCGATGGGCCTCGGCGGCGGCAGCGTCGCCGCCGTGGCCGCCGGCTCCGACCCGGCCCGAATACCCACCGCGGTCGCGGGCCTCGCGGCCACCGCGGCCGCCACCGCCTGCGTCCGCCTCCTGCTGCGCACTCGCCAGGAGCTGAGCCGCGCCGCGGAGGACGCACGCAGTGCGCAGCTGAACCACTCCCAGCAGTGGCAGCAGCACGTCGCGGCCCTCGAACGGCGGTACGAGGGCGAACGCGCCGCCTACGAAGCGCACCAGGTCGACGAGGCCGGTGTGTGGCAGTGGCGCCTCGAGAGGCAGCAGGCCCTGGTGGCCCGCCTGGCGGACGAGTTCCTGCCCGCCGCCTTCGAGGGCCTGCGCGGCGGCGAGGCCATCGACGACCTCCTGCCGCTCGCACTCGACCAAGAGACCGAGATATCACCGGAGTTCAGGCTCGAACTGCGCAAGGTCCTGCGGACCGGCCTGATCGCCGTCGAGGAGGAGTTCAACCGCAGCGCCTCCGCCGAGCAGGCCGTGATCAGCATCGGCAGCCGGATCCACGTACTCACCGGAAAGATCCGCGGGCGGCTGCACGAGATGCAGGGCGAGCACGGCAGGAACCCGGCCGTCGCCCAGGGCCTGATGGAGCTGGACCAGGCGATCGGCCCCGCCGACTGCCTGGCAGCGAGCATCGGGGTCCTCGGCGGCACGGACCGGCCGGGACGTCAGTGGCAGGAGCCGCAGCGCCTGCTCAGCGTCGTGCGCGGCGGCGTCGGCCGCATCAAGGACTTCGACCGGGTCCAACTGCGCCAGCTGCCCGAACTCGGCGTCGACGGCGGTCTGGTGGACCACCTCACGCTGATCTTCGCCCACCTCCTGGACAACGCGGCACGCTACTCGCCGCTCACCGAGCCGGTCGTCGTCTCCGGCAAGGAGGTGCCCAACGGCGTCGGCATCGAGATCCAGGACGCCGGCAAGGGCCTGACCGACGAGAAGAAGCAGCAGGCCATGCGGGCGCTCGACGGCGCCGAGGCGGGCACCGGCCTCGTCGGCCTCTCCGAGGACGCACACCTGGGCCTGCGCGTCGTCGGCACGCTCGCCCGCAAGTACGGCATCAAGGTCACCTTCGCCGACTCGCCCTGGCTGGGCACCTCGGTGGTCGTCGTCGTACCGCACAAGTACTTCAGCCAGCTTCCGGCCGACTCCGTGACGGCACCGGCGGTCAGAACTCCCTCCCGGGCCGAGGCGCCCGCCGGGCGGGCCGCCCAGCGGGTACCGGCACGCACCGCGGCGGCCGAGGCCGCCGCGGACACCACGCCCGGCGGTCTGCCCCGGCGCAGGAGGAAGCACGCCGATCCCCCGCTGAGGGCCGACGCCGAACAAGGGACCACGGCGGGCGCCCTGCCGCCCGTGCTGCCGCCGGACGCGTCCTTCACCGGCATGGCGGCCTTCGCAGCCGCCGGACGAGACACCGATGGGCCCCGCACCGACCGGCCCCTTACCGCCGAGCCCCGCACCGAAGAGAGCGACTAGCCACATGACGCAACACGAATCCGACGTGAGCTGGGCGCTCCGCGACCTGACCGAGAGCATCCAGGAGATCCGCTTCGCGCTGGTCGCTTCGAGCGACGGCAAGGCCATCGCGTCGTACGGAGCCGACGACCCGGACGACGTGGACCGCTTCGCCGCCGTGGTCGCGGGCCTGCAGGCGCTCGCCCAGCCGGTGGCGGGCCAGTTCCCCGCGTACGGCGGCCAGTTGCGCCTGGCGATGATCGAGGTCGACGGCGGGCACCTGTTCGTGGTGCGGGCCGGGGTCGAGACCTACCTCGGGGTCCTCGCCAGGGAAGGGCTCGACCAGGGGCTGCTCGGACACCAGATGAGGGACCTGTCCCGCAGGATGGGCGAACTCCTCGGCACCACTGCGCGGCGGGAGGAGCAGCCTGGATGAGCGGCCCCCACCGGTCCGGCCCCCCACGGCCCACGGACCCGTCCGGTCTTGAGCGCTACTACGTGCTCACCGGCGGTCGCAGTGGTCCCGGCGGGCCGGCCGCCGGCCTCGACGTGGCGACCCTCGTCGTCTCCCGCTCCACCGCGGCCCCGGCCCCCGGCACCCAGTACGAGCACGGGGAGATCCTGCGCCGGTGCCGAGACCCGCTGTCGGTGGCCGAGTTGAGCGCCCACCTCGGACTGCCGTTCAACATCCTCGCCGTGCTCGTGGCCGACCTGCTGGAAGCGGGCCAGGTCGACGCACGTGATCCCATCCCGGCTTCCACACCCGGTCAGGGAGCGGACATCGCGCTCCTGGAGGAGGTACTCAGTGGACTTCAAAGGCTTTGACCGTCCGGACCGGCCGGAGCGGGCCGGCTCACTGGCCGCCGGGAGCCGCTCGGTCAAGGTGATGATCGCCGGGGGCTTCGGCACCGGCAAGACCACCATGGTCCGCTCCGTGAGCGACATCAAACCGCTCACCACCGAGGAGACCCTCACCCAGGCAAGCGCCGACGTCGACCACCTCGCCGGGGTGGCCGAGAAGAACGAGACGACCGTCAGCCTCGACTTCGGGCGGATCGGCCTCAACGAACAGCTCGTGCTGTACCTGTTCGGCACGCCGGGCCAGGAGCGCTTCTGGTTCCTGTGGAACGGCCTGTTCAAGGGCGCCCTGGGGGCCGTCGTCCTGGTGGACACGCGACGCCTGGCGTCCAGCTTCCGGGCGATCGAGGAGATGGAGCGCCAGGGCGTGCCCTTCGTCATCGCCCTGAACGTCTTCCCGGACTCCCGGAGCCATCCCGTCGAGGAGATCCGGGACGCCCTGGACATCCCCGAGCACACACCGGTCGTCGCCTGCGACGCCAGGGACCGCGAGTCGAGCCGCGACGTGCTGATCGCCCTGGTCCGCCACCTCAAGGAACGCTCCACCGCCGCGCCCCTGGAGGCCGCCCGCTGACCGACCCCGTCCCGGACACCGGTCCGGCACGCGTACGGTCGCGGGCCCGTTCGGCGGTACGCGGGGCTGGCCCCGGAGCGATCGCGGGTACGTGATCAGCCATGCCCCCTGCATCCGGTACGCCGAACCACGGCGACCCCGCGCCGCACGGACCGTGGTTCCTGCGCCTGCACCGCCGCCTCCTGGGCTCGGCGGTCGCGCTCGCCTGGAACCGCGGGCGCGAGATGGAGCTGATGCACCGCGCCATGGGCTTCGCGGCGCTCGGCTTCCTCACCCTCGTGCCCCTCCTCGTCGTGGTCGCCGCGGCCGACCTCGGGAGGGGAGAGGGCTTCGCCCGGTGGCTGGTGCAGGGCCTCGGGGTCTCCTCCGAGGTGCCGGAGGAGGAGATCGAGCGGCTGTTCGGCGCGCCGGGGCGGGCGCTGCAACGGACCACGGCGCTGGGCCTCGCCGCGCTGGCCGCGTTCGGCGTGACCTTCGGATCCGCCGTACAGACCGGCTACGAACGCGTGTGGCGTTTGCCCCCCGCCCGCTGGCACACCATGTGGCGGCACGTCGTCTGGCTGGCCGTGCTGGTCTTCGGCCTGCTGCTCTTCGTCACCACGCTCTCGCCCGAGGAGTCGTCCGCCGCCGAGGCCGCCCTCGTCGCCGCGGGCGATGCCATCGGTGCGTTCTTCTTCTTCTGGTGGTCGCAGCGCCTGCTCCTCTGCGGCCGGGTCCGCTGGCGGGCCCTGGTCCCGGGGGCCGCGGCGACGGCCATCGGGCTGCTGGGGCTGCGGATCTTCTCGCAGTTCGTCTTCTCGCCGCTGATCGCGTCGAACGCGGTGACGTACGGCCCGTTCGGAACCGTGCTGATCCTGCAGTCCTGGCTGGTGGGGGTGGGTTTCGTCGTCTACGGCGGCGCGCTGGTGGGGTGCCTGGCCCATGAGCGGCGGCTGCGGCGCAGACTGACGGCCGAGGGACCGGACTGACGACGGACCGGACTGCCGGACGACGGACCGGACCGCGGGCCGAGGACGCTTTGCGGGTGGCCGCCGACCCGGCAACGCAAAACGCCGGCCGGGAGCGATCCCGACCAGCGCATTGGTGGTCAATCCTTGGTGTCCGAGGGGGGACTTGAACCCCCACGCCCGATAAAGGGCACTAGCACCTCAAGCTAGCGCGTCTGCCATTCCGCCACCCGGACCAGGTGGTCTGTCGCGGTTTCCCGCGGCGACGTGGAAAACCATAGCAAACATTCGGAGGCCTCTGATCACACAGGCCGGCAGCGTGAACGGCGCATGACGACGGGTGCCCGGCCTTGGGTGTCGAGGGGTGGGCGCGGGAGGATGAAGAGGACCACCAGCAGCGATAGCGGGAGGAACCATCGTGAGCGAGTCGAGCAGGGCCGACAGGGCGGGCGAGGCGGACCGGTCGCGGCCCGTCACCGGTGAGGACGAGGTCGTCGACCTCTGCCGCGACCTGATCCGCATGGACACCAGCAACTACGGCGATCACTCGGGCCCGGGGGAGCGCAAGGCCGCCGAGTACGTCGCGGAGAAGCTCGCCGAGGTGGGGCTCGAGCCGCAGATCTTCGAATCGCACCCCGGCCGGGCCTCCACGGTGGCCCGCATCGCGGGCGAGGACCGCTCCCGGCCCGCGCTGCTCATCCACGGGCACCTCGACGTCGTACCGGCGAACGCCCAGGACTGGACGCACCACCCCTTCTCCGGGGAGATCGCGGACGGCTGTGTGTGGGGCCGCGGCGCCGTCGACATGAAGGACATGGACGCGATGACCCTCGCGGTCGTCCGTGAGCGCATGCGCAGCGGCCGCAAGCCCCCGCGCGACATCGTGGTGTCCTTCATGGCCGACGAGGAGGCCGGCGGCACGTACGGCGCGCGCTTCCTCGTCGACAAGCACCCGGAGCTCTTCGAGGGCGTCACGGAGGCCATCAGCGAGGTCGGCGGCTTCTCCTTCCAGGTCAACGAGGACCTGCGGCTCTATCTCATCGAGACGGCCCAGAAGGGCATGCACTGGATGAAGCTGACCGTGGACGGCACGGCGGGCCACGGTTCGATGATCCACAAGGACAACGCGATCACCGAACTGTCCGAGGCCGTGGGCCGGTTGGGGCGGCACAAGTTCCCGGTGCGGGTGACCAAGACGCTGCGGCACTTCCTGGACGAACTCGGCGATGCCCTGGGCACCGAGCTCGACCCGGAGAACATGGACGCGACGCTCGCCAAGCTGGGCGGCATCGCCAAGCTGATCGGCGCCTCCCTGCAGAACACCGCCAACCCGACCCAGCTGGGCGCGGGCTACAAGGTCAACGTCATCCCGGGACAGGCGACGGCGCACGTCGACGGCCGCTTCCTGCCGGGGTACGAGCAGGAGTTCCTCGCCGACCTGGACCGGATTCTCGGCCCGAACGTCAAGCGCCAGGGCGTGCACGCGGACAAGGCCCTGGAGACCACCTTCGACGGCGCGCTCGTCGACGCCATGCAGACGGCGCTCCAGGCCGAGGACCCGATCGCCCGCGCCGTTCCGTACATGCTCTCCGCGGGCACCGACGCCAAGTCCTTCGACGACCTCGGCATCCGCGGTTTCGGCTTCGCGCCGCTGAAGCTGCCGCCGGAGCTGGACTTCGCGGGCATGTTCCACGGCGTGGACGAGCGGGTGCCCGTGGACGGCCTCAAGTTCGGGGTGCGCGTGCTCGACCGGTTCATCGACGCGTCCTGAACGCCGGTCCACGCGCCCCTCATGGGGGCAGGAACGCGGCATATACGTGCTGAAACGAAACTCCAATAATCGTCAGCGCGTGCGTACTTGACTGAAAAGAGTGAAAGGAACCATACGCTCGTAGCCCCAATGGCCCCTCCTCGTTACAGGTGGTGCGGTCCGCGGCTGGGATCGCATTGCCAACAAGGAGGAATAATGATCAAGAAGATCGTCGCCGCTGCGGCTGCCACTGGTGGTCTCGTGCTCGCGGGTGCGGGTATCGCTGCTGCCGACGCCGGTGCTCAGGGTGCCGCCGTGAAGTCCCCCGGCGTGCTCTCGGGCAATGTCGTTCAGGCGCCCATCCACGTGCCGGTCAACGTCTGTGGCAACACGGTCTCCGTGATCGGGCTGCTGAACCCCGCCTTCGGCAACACCTGCGTCAACAAGTGACGTTGCTGTGCCTCACCCCATGAGGGTCTGAGTCCGTCGGCCCCGGAGTGCTTGCCTTGCACTCCGGGGCCTTCGGGCATTCCGCGTACGCACCTCAAGGAGCGTGCGCATTCCTGAAGGTCACAAGGCAGGGAAAACCTATGCGACAGGTCACTCGTAAAGGCCTGATCACGGTGGCGGCCGCGACGGGCGTGCTCGCCATCAGCGGCGGATACGCGCAAGCGGACTCGGGCGCCCGCGGGGGTGCATCGGATTCTCCGGGCGTGCTGTCCGGCAACTCGGTCCAGCTCCCGGTTCACGTGCCGTTGAACGTCTGCGGCAACAGCGTCAACGTCGTCGGGGTGCTCAACCCGGCGGCGGGCAACAACTGCGCCAACACCTCCGACGACGGCGGCGGCCACGGCCACGGAAAGCCCTCGGGTGGCGGGTCCTCGGCGGACGGTCACGCCAGTGACTCGCCCGGTGTGGGTTCGGGCAACGACGTCCAGCTGCCGGTCGACGTGCCGGTGAACGTCTGCGGCAACAGCGTCACCATCGGCGGTCTCGGCAACGCGACCACCGGCAACGAGTGCGCCAACGACTCGGGCGAGGCGACCCCGCCCGGAAGCGAGAAGCCGCCCACGAAGCCGGAGCAGCCGCCGGGCGGTCCGGAGAACCCCCAGACGCCGGAGAAGCCCGAGCAGCCGGGGAAGCCGGGGGAGCCGGGCACTCCGGGCAAGCCCGGCACGCCGGGCGCGGAGCCGGAGGACCGGGCTGTGCCGAACCAGCCGGGGACGCAGATCATCGCGCAGCCGAAGGGCTCGGAGACGCTCGCGTCGACGGGCAGCGAGCTGCCGGTCGGCGTCGTGCTGCCGGTGGGCGCGGGCATTCTGCTCGCGGGAACGGTGCTGTACCGCAGGGCACGGTCGGCCGCCTGATCGGGGGCGCGCGCGTCGCCGCTTGATCCGGTACGCAGAATGGAGGGTGTCCCGACTGGTCGGGGCACCCTCCATTCTCGCTGTCCCACATCACCAAGTGGCCCGCAGCTGGCGGATGATCCGCCGCTTCAGCCGCACCCTGCGGCTGCCGTCCGAGTGCAGGCTCAGGCGGTCCAACTCCCAGTGTCCGTACTCTGCGTGGTCCGTCAGCAGGCGCGTTGCTTCCTTGCGGGTGACCCCGCGCGGCACATACACGTCGACAAATTCGTATTCCGGCATCGCATCTATTGTGCAAGTACAGGCCCGGTACGGATAGCGTCTGCACTATGTCTGATGCTGCGCAGCCCACCGCTGCCGAGGTACGCGCCGCCGCCGAGGCGGTCAAGACCGCGCTCGACCGTCACCTTGCTGCGGTCGAACGCAGGTCGGGGGAGGACGACCCGGCCGTCTATGAAGCGTTCAACGAGCTCGCCGCGGCGGCCGAGGAGTACGACGAGCTCCTCTACGACCGCTATGACGAGGTCACCCCCTTCGAGATCCCTGGCTCGGACAGCGACGTGCTGCCGCCGTACCAGGGCCCGGAGGAGGCGAACGCGCTGAGCGTGCTGATCCGCAGGGACTACGCCGTGGCGGAGCCGCAGCGGCTGCTCGCACAGGCCCAGCGGGTCGCGGACCTCGACGAGGGCGCGGCGGGCGACAGCCCCGCCGCGGCGGCGGGCAGCAGTGTGCACGCCGCGCTCGGCGTCCTCTTCGGGGAGTTCGAACCGGACGAGATCGCCTCGCGGCACAAGGAGTTCGGCCTCGAGGAGGGCGACTCCACGCTCTGGGTCACCGCGGCGGACGAGCCCGCCGAGCCGGGGGAGTGGCTCGACGCCCCCTTCGACCAGGCGGACCCGCACCGGGTCGTGTGCCGGTTCGACGTCAGCGCGGTCTTCGACGACGACCCGGACGACGAGGGGGCCGATGCCGACGCCGACGTCCGTCTCCGTGTCGATCCCGACGCCGTGGCGGTCCTTGAGGAACTCGACGAGCTCGACGAGGTGGACGAGGTGGACGCCCTCGACGTCGACGACGACAGGAGCCCCCTGGACGCGGACCGCTGATCCCGCGGGCGCGCGCGTCGCGGCCCTTCCGGGCGGTGCGCCGCCGCTTCCGGGGGCCGGTGGTCGAGGCGGCCACCCGGAAGCGCGGGTTGGTCCCTCGGCTCAGGACGTGGCGGGGACCTGGGGGCGCAGGAGGGTCTGCAGGCGCGTCGTGCGGGCCTTCGGGGGGATCTCCGCCACCGCGCGCGGCAGCGCCTGCTCGGCGCCCTGGACGACCGACAGGTGCCGCTCGCCGCGGCTGAACGCGGTGTAGACCCAGGGCCTGCTCAGGGCCGCCGTCGCGTCGCCGGGCAGCACCACGACCGCCGCGGGCCAGCTCAGCCCCACGGCCTGGTGCGCGGTGAGCGCCCAGGCGTGCCGCACCGTCTGCTCCACCTGCTCCTTCGGTACGACCACGGGGGCGCCGTCGCACTCCAGGCGCAGCCCCTCCGCGTCGGCCCCCAGGACCCGGCCGAGCGTCGTGCGACCCGGCGCCGGGACGTGGGCGACGCGGTCGCCGGGGTCGAAGCCGCCGAACCGGCCGGGGCCGGGGTTCAGCCGCTCCTTGAGCGCGGTGTTCAACGCGCGCGTGCCCGCGGCGCCTCCGTGCCCGGGAGTGATGACCTGGGTGTCCTGCGTGGGCACCCCGATCGCCCGGGGCACCGAGTCCGCCACGAGCTGCACCGTGCGGTGGACGGCCTCGCCCGCGTCCCGCACGGGGACGATCACGACTTCCTTGCCCGGCGCCTCGACCTGGTTCAGCTCGCCGATGCCGATGCCGGAGACCAGCTCCCCGATGGGCCCGGGGTCCGGGACGCGCGAGACGACCTGCGGGCAGCAGCGCGCCGCGAGGAGATCCGCGAAGACCCGTCCGGGGCCCGCCGACCACAGCACGCCCGGGTCGCCGCTCAGCACCAGGCGGGCGCCGTCCGGCAGGGACTCCACCAGCATGGCGGCGCTCTCCACGTCCAGCTGCGGCGCGTCCAGGACCACCAGGAGGTCGAGGGCGAGCGCTCCGTCCCGGTCCCGCCCGGGGCCCTCCGCCCCCGAGAGCAGCCCTGCCACGGTGGCGGCGCCCGCCTCCTCGGCGCCGGTGAGCCCGGCGACGCGCTGGCGCCCCGCGGAGCTGTGCGTGGCCGCCCACGCCCGCAGGCCGAGGCCGGCCGCGGCCGCCACCAGCGCGGCGGGCTCGGCGCGTGCCGCCTCGCCGCCGGTGTGCAGGACGAGTCCGTGGCCGGCCGCCGCGCGGATCAGCTCGGCGGTGGAGCCGGCGGCCCCGGCCGCGGCGGACTCCCAGTCGGCGGCCCGCGGTCCCGAACCCTCTTCCTTGGGCAGGGAGTTGATCACCCGGGCCAGCCCGTCGGCGAGGCTCTCCTCCGCGAGGGCGTACTGCTCGAGGCCGACCAGGACGCGGACCGGCACCTCGGCCTCCTCGCCCTCGCCGTCGGCCTCTTCCCGCACGGGGGCCGGAGCTCCCGGTGTCTCGATGGCGTCCTGGAAGACCAGGATGTCGCCCTCTGCGATGGCGCTCTGCACCGCCGCGTCCGGATCGGGCACGGAACGCTGGCCGAGCGCGGCGGTGAGCGCCGCCGCGTCCAGGGCCGTGTGCCCCGCGACGGCCGCCTGCTCCAGGAGCCAGGCGGTGATCGCGCGCCCCCTGCGCTCGTCGTCGGGCCGGCACTCCGCGCCGAGCAGCGCCCGCGCGAACCCGTCGGCCTGCTCCGTGCGCACACCGCTGACCCGCAGCAACTGCCAGGGGTCGTCTCGCAGTTGGGCATCGGCGCCTTCGCCGAGCGCCGCCGCCGTCCGCGCGGCGAGGGCGGCGGGCGCCCCTCCCTCGGCGAGCACCGCCGCGACCGCTGCCACGGCTTCGTCGCCGGGTCCCGAAGCGGCTGCCGCGACGGGCTGCGGGCGCCGCACGGGCTCGGGCGCCGCCCTGCGCGGTGCGGGCTCGGGCTCGCGGAAGGCGCTGACGGCCGGCTTCTCGCCGCTCTCCACCGCGCGCACGGCGGCCAGCAGGTCGGCGGCCGTGCCGCTGAGCTTGGCCCCGGCGTCGACCGGGCCCTGCTTGGCGGCCTTGCGCTCGGCGATCCGGGCGAGCAGCTCCCGCTGGGCGGCGATCTCCGCCTCGGTCTCCGAGAGTTCCTTGCTCTCGGCGGTGGCGTCAGAAGCAGTGGCGTCTGAAGCGGTGGCGTCTGAAGCGGTGGCGTCAGGCACAGGGGCATCAGGATCGGCGGAGGTGTCTGTGTCGGCGACGGCAGCGGTGGCAGCGGCGTCGGCGTCGTCAGGTACGTCGGCCACGGTGTCCGCGTCGTCCGCTCCGTCGGAACCGGCGGTGGCAGTGTCGGGTTCGGCCGCGCCCTCGGTCTCGGGCGCCTCCGCCCCGGTCTCCTCCGCGGCAGCGGCCTCCGCTTCCTCCGCGGCAGCGGTTTCCGGCTCCGTACTCACAGCGTGCTCCAGTCCTGATCGGGGTAGCGGTGCACGGGCGCCGACACGTCGTCGAGCGCCTGGCAGATCTCGTCAGGAAGACTAAGGGTCTCCACTGACAATGCGGCCGTGAGCTGCTGCGCGTTGCGCGCGCCGACGATCGGCGCGGTCACTCCGGGGCGGTCGCGCACCCACGCGAGGGCGACGTGGAGAGGCGTGGCCGCGAGGCCGTCCGCGGCCGTGGCGAGCGCGTCGACGATGCGGCTCGCCGCCTCGTCCAGGTAGGGCGCGACGAACGGCGCCAGATGCTCGGAGCCGCCGCGCGAGTCGGCCGGGGTGGAGTGGCGGTACTTCCCGGTGAGCACGCCGCGGCCGAGCGGCGACGAGGGCAGCAGGCCCACGCCCAGGTCCATCGCCGCGGGCAGCAGCTCCCGCTCGACGCCTCGCTGCAGCAGGGAGTACTCCATCTGCGTACTGGCCAGGCGGGTGCGCGTCCCCGGCGCCGCGAGCTGCCAGGTCGCGGCCTTGGCGAGCTGCCAGCCGGAGAAGTTCGAGATGCCCGCGTACCGTGCCCGGCCGCTGCTCACGGCTATGTCCAGGGCCTGGAGCGTCTCGTCCAGGGGTGTCCAGGGATCGAAGGCGTGCAGCTGCCACAGATCCACGTACTCCGTGCCCAGGCGGGCCAGGGACGCGTCGAGCGCGGAGAGGAGGTGACCGCGCGAGCCGTCGAAGCGGCGGTCGGGGTCGGGCACGCTGCCCGCCTTCGTCGCGATGACCAGATCGCGCCGCGGCACGAGCCTTTCTATGAGACGGCCGAGCAGATACTCCGCCTCGCCGTCGCCGTACACATCGGCCGTGTCGACGAGGTTGCCACCGGCTTCCCAGAACACCTTCAACAGATCGGCGGCATCGCTCTCCTGGGTGTGGCCCCAGGTGAGGGTGCCGAGTCCGATCCGGGACACGCGAAGGCCGGTACGGCCGAGATGCCTCTGCTCCATGGGCGCTGAGATTACTGGCCGTGCTCCAGTGGCGTGAGGGGCTGTGGACAAACCTGTGTCCGTGGACAACCCGGCCACCCGTCCGCCCGCCGCTGACGGCGCGCGGGGCCACGCGCTACAGTCCCCGGCACAGGGACGTTACTGCTCAGTAAGGGGATTCGGCCATGCAGCTCGGGATCAACCTCGGCTACTGGGGCGCGGGGATGGACGCGGACAACCTCGCCGTCGCCAAGGAGGCCGACAAGCTCGGCTACGCGGTCTGCTGGGCCGCGGAGGCCTACGGCTCGGACGCCGCGACGGTGCTGTCCTGGGTGGCCGCGCAGACCGAACGCATCGACATCGGGTCCGCGATCTTCCAGATCCCGGCCCGGCAGCCCGCGATGACCGCCATGACGGCCGCCACGCTCGACTCGCTCTCCGGCGGGCGCTTCCGCCTGGGTCTCGGCGTCTCCGGACCGCAGGTCTCCGAGGGCTGGTACGGCGTCAAGTTCGACAAGCCGCTGGCCCGCACCCGCGAGTACGTCGAGATCGTCCGCAAGGCGATGACGCGCGAGCGCCTCAGCTACGAGGGCGAGCACTGGACGCTCCCGCTGCCGGAAGGACCGGGCAAGCCCATCAAGCTCACCGTCCACCCGCAGCGCGAGCACATCCCGCTGTACGTCGCCGCGATCGGCCCCAAGAACCTGGAGCAGACCGGCGAGATCGCCGACGGCGCCCTGCTGATCTTCCCCTCGGCCGAGCACCTGGAGGAGACGGCGATCCGCCACCTGCGCGCGGGGCGCGAGAAGGCGGGCAAGACGATGGAGGGCTTCGACGTCGTCCCGACGGTGCCGCTCGCGGTGGGCGACGACGTCAGCGCCCTCGCGGACATGTTCCGCCCGTACACCGCCCTCTACGTGGGCGGCATGGGCAGCCGCAAGCAGAACTTCTACAACCAGCTCGCCCAGCGCATGGGGTACGAGAAGGAAGCCGCCGAGATCCAGGACAAGTACCTGTCCGGCGACAAGGAGGGCGCCGCGGCCGCCGTGCCGCGCGAGCTGATCGACTCGACGACGCTCCTCGGCTCCGTGGACCGGATCGCCGAGCGGATGCAGGCCTACGCGGCCGCCGGGGTCACCACGCTCACGCTGGCGCCCGCCGGCTTCACGCTGGAGGAGCGGATCGCGGCCCTGCGCGCGGGCACGCAGGCGCTGGAGCGCGCTGGACTGGCGTAACCCGGAGGGAGAAGTTCTGCGGCCGTGGTGGGGGCTCGGGGGTCTTCCCCGCCACGGCCGTCATGGAGCACAACGCGTCGTGCGGCCCCTCGGTTACGGCCCCGTCCGGGGTCAAACCTCCTTCGTTTGGCGGAGCTGCCACCGGCAGCTGTTGCCACACCCGCGCCACGGCATTTGACTTGTTCTTTGCGGAGTTCGCGCGGAGGGCATGGAGGTGCCAGTGATGCTTTCGGCCAGGAGTGTCTTCGAGGAGATCCTCGACAACGATGAGTCGTTCCAGCTCTTCTGTTCCATCGCGGCCAGCGGGGAGTCGCAGGGAGGCTGGGAGAACGGGCGCATCGCCGCGCTCCTCCCCGACGGCCAGCGCGCCCTCACGTCCAAGGTGACCCGGCACGGCGCCGACGAGGACAAGCACGGACGGATCTTCAACGCCCTTCTGAAGAAGCGCGGCCTCGAGCCCGTCCCGGTCCCTCCCGAGACCGACTACACCATGCTCCTGGAGCGGCAGGGCATCGGCCTCGCGCACGAGAAGCTGCGCCGCGAGGAGCCGCTGACCGAGCGGGACGTCGTCGTCTACCTCTCGCACAGCCGCGTCACCGAACAGCGCGCCGCCGACCAGATGGACATGCTCGTCACGTACTTCGGCGACCACCCCGAGGTCGGCAAGGCCATCAGGATGATCTGCCACGACGAGGACAACCACCTGGCGTACTGCCACGAGGAGTTGCTGCGCCTGGCGGCCGCCGGCCACGGGCGGACGATCCTGGACACCCTGCACGAGTGCGCCCGCGCCGAGACCCGTGTGTACCGGGACGTGAGCATCGCCGTGATGGGCCACATGGGCCGCATCCTGGGCTGGCCCAAGCCCAAGTCCGCGGCGCTCGCCTCGGGCGTCAACGCCATCTACGCGTACGAGCGGTTCGGCGGCTGGCGGCGGATGGTGTCCCTGAAGATGCCCGAACGGCGCGACGCGCTCGGCGGGCCCGCCACATCGGCGGCCGGACTCGCCTGACCCGCGCCCCGCCCGCTAGAGCCAGCCGCGGCGCTTGAACAGCCGGTACAGGAAGACCTCAAGCGCGACCATCAGCAGGATCACGGCCGGGTAGGACCACTCCCAGTGCAGCTCGGGCATGTGGTCGAAGTTCATGCCGTAGACCCCCGCGATCATCGTGGGGACCGCCGCCATGGCCGCCCACGCCGAGATCTTCCGCATGTCGTCGTTCTGCCGCACGCTCATCTGCGCCAGATGCGCCGAGAGGATGTCGGACACCAGGCGGTCGAGGCTGTCCACCCAGTCGTTCACGCGCGTCAGATGGTCGCTGACGTCCCGGAAGAACGGCTGGGCCGTGTCCTTCACGAAGGGCACGTCGGGCGCGAAAGGGCCCGCTCCGGAGAGGCGCATCATGGGCATCGCCAACGGTCCCGTGGCCCGGCGGAACTCGACGATCTGCCGCTTGAACCGGTAGATCCGCGACGCCGTGTTGCGGCTGCCGCCGCTGTCGGGCGAGAAGACCTCCGCCTCCAGCTCCTCCAGGTCGGTCTGCAGCTCGCCCGCGACGTCCAGGTAGTGGTCCACCGTGGCGTCGGCCACCGCGTACAGGACGGACGTCGGACCGTGCATGAGCATCTCGGGCTCGGCCTCCATGCGATGGCGTACGACACCGAGGGGCGAGCCCTCGCCGTGCCGGACCGTCACCACGAAGGCGTCGCCGATGAAGACCATGACCTCGCCCGACGAGACGGCGTCGCTGTCCGGCTCGTACACGACCGGCTTCAGGACCACGAAGAGCGAGTCGTCGAACACCTCCAGCTTGGGCCGCTGATGCGCCTTCAAGGCGTCCTCCACGGCCAGTGGATGCAGCCCGAACTCGCTGCTGACCTCGTCGAACTCCGCCTCCGTCGGTTCGTAGAGGCCCACCCAGACGAAGGCGTCCCCCGAGGCCCGGGCCTCGCCCAGGGCGTCCGAGAAATCCGCCTCGCACTCGGTCCGGCGTCCGTCCCTGTACATCGCGCAGTCCACGATCACGGAGCGCATTCTTCCTAACCTCTGCCCGGGGCGCACCCCGTCGGCCGCTTAGGCTGGCCCGCATGCCCACGCTGATCCTCGTCCGGCACGGACGATCCACCGCCAACACCGCGGGTCTGCTCGCCGGGTGGACCCCCGGCGTGGCCCTGGACGAGCGCGGCGCCGCACAGGCCGCCGCGCTCCCCGGACGCCTCGCGGACCTGCCGCTAGCCGAAGTCGTCACGAGCCCGCTGCAGCGCTGCCAGGAGACCGTCGCGCCGCTGCTCGCCGCCCGGCCGGAGCTTCGGGCGCACACCGAGGACCGCATCGGGGAGTGCGACTACGGAGACTGGTCGGGCCGCAAGCTGGCCGAGCTGTCCGACGAGCCGCTCATGGAGGTCGTACAGCAGCATCCGTCGGCGGCGGCCTTCCCCGGCGGTGAGTCCATGCGGGCCATGCAGACGCGGGCCGCCGAGGCGGTACGCGAGTGGAACGCGCGCGTGGAGCGCGACCACGGCCCCGACGCGGTGTACCTGATGTGCTCGCACGGCGACATCATCAAGTCCCTTGTCGCGGACGCCATCGGACTCCACCTGGACCTCTTCCAGCGCATCTCCGTGGAGCCCTGCTCCGTCACCGCCATCCGTTTCACACGGCTGCGGCCCTTCCTCGTGCGCCTGGGGGACACCGGGGACTTCGGTTCGCTGGCGCCCCGTGCGGAGGCGCCGGGCAGCGACGCGGCGGTGGGTGGCGATGCGGGAGCACCGTGATCGTCGCCCGCAGTAGGGTGCAGTGGTCGCGTCGAACAGGCGCAAATGATCAATCGCAGTCGATCCCAATGGAGACAGGACGTGTCGCGTCAGGTGTTCCTCTACGACCCGCCGGAACGCTTCGTGGCCGGAACGGTCGGGCTCCCCGGACGGCGGACCTTCTTCCTCCAGGCATCCGCCGGAGTGCGGGTGACCAGCGTCGCCCTGGAGAAGACCCAGGTGGCCGCGCTCGCCGAACGCATGGAAGAGCTGCTCGACGAGGTCGTGCGCCGCAGTGGCGGCAATGCTCCCGTCCCCGTCGTCGCACCCAGCGAGGTCAGTGACAGCGCGCCCCTCGACTCGCCCGTCGAGGAGGAGTTCCGCGTCGGCACGATGGCGCTCGCCTGGGACGGCGACGAGGAGCGGATGATCGTCGAGGCACAGGCTCTGGTCGAGCTGGAAGCCGAATCCGACGAGGATCTCGCCGAGGCCGAAGAAAGGCTTCTGCAGGACGACGAGAACGGGCCGCCGATGCTGCGCGTCCGGCTCACCGGGGCGCAGGCGCGCGCGTTCGCCAAGCGCGCCCTCGACGTCGTGAACGCGGGGCGGCCGCCGTGCCCGCTGTGCAGCCTCCCGCTCGACCCGGAAGGACACGTATGCCCGCGGCAGAACGGATACCGGCGGGGCGCGTGAGTGCCTCCGGCGTGGACGCGTCCACCGGTGTCGTGGACCTGCTGACCCGGGGCGAGCTGACCGTCCGCGGGCGGATCCGCGAGGCCTCGAACGCGGTGCTCTACTGCACCGTCGCGTACGAGGGCCAGGAGGCCGCCTGCGTGTACAAGCCGGTCGCCGGGGAGCGCCCCCTGTGGGATTTCCCCGACGGGACGCTCGCGCAGCGCGAGGTGGCCGCCTACGAGGTCTCCGAGGCGACGGGATGGGGTCTGGTCCCGCCGACCGTGCTGCGGGACGGGCCGCACGGCGAGGGCATGTGCCAGCTGTGGATCGAGGGCTCGGAATCGGACCCGGAGTCCTCCGAGGACGGCGGGGAGCTGCTGGCCCTCGTCGAGGGCGCGGAGCCCGGTGACGGCTGGAAGGCGATCGGCTTCGCGGACGTGGGGGAGGGGCGGACCGCGCTTCTCGTGCACGCGGACGACGAGCGGTTGCGGCGGCTTTCGGTGCTCGACGCCGTGATCAACAACGCGGATCGCAAGGGTGGGCATCTGCTGACCGAGGGCGGGCGCCTGTACGGGATCGACCACGGGGTCACGTTCAATGCCGAGGACAAGCTGCGGACGCTGCTGTGGGGGTGGGCGGGGGAGCCGCTTTCCGCCGAGGCGGTGGCGGTGCTCGAGTCCCTGCGGGACGGTCTTGGCGGGGGCGCGCCGCTCGCCCTGCGGCTGGGGGAGCTGATCACCGGGGCCGAGGTGGACGCGCTGCGCGCGCGGGTCGCTGCGCTGCTGGCTTCCGGGAAGCATCCCGTGCCCGGAGGGGAGTGGCCTGCCATTCCGTGGCCGCCGGTGTAGGCGTTGCCCGGCCGGGCGCTGCGTGTACCGCCCGGTTCATCGGTGCCCCCGCGGCTCCCGCGTTGTGCCCACCTTTCCCCGGGCTCTCGGCTTCGCTCGAACAGGGCAGACCCCCCCCTCGAACAGGGCAGACCCCCCATCGCCCTTGCGGAACGCCCGCCCACAGCGGGGGGCGGCTGGAGGAGCGGCGGCGCGATTGCGCCGCTCTGAGGCGTCTGAGGCAGCCCCACTCGTATACGGACGCTCCGTCCGGTTAGGCTCAGGGCATGCATGCCTGGCCCGCTTCTGAGGTCCCCGCCCTGCCTGGCAAGGGCCGCGACCTCCGGATCCACGACACCGCGACCGGCGGTCTTGTCACCCTTGACCCCGGTCCCGTCGCCCGTATCTACGTCTGCGGCATCACTCCGTACGACGCCACCCACATGGGTCACGCGGCGACCTACAACGCGTTCGACCTCGTGCAGCGCGTGTGGCTCGACAACAAGCGGCAGGTTCATTACGTCCAGAACGTGACCGACGTGGACGACCCGCTCCTGGAACGCGCCATCCGCGACGGAAAGGACTGGGTCGAGCTCGCCGAGGGCGAGACCGCCCTGTTCCGCGAGGACATGACCGCCCTGCGACTGCTCCCGCCGCAGCACTACATCGGAGCCGTCGAGGCGATACCCGGCATCGTGCCGCTCGTCGAACGGCTCCGGGACATGGGCGCCGCCTACGAGCTGGAGGGCGACGTCTACTTCTCCGTGGAGTCCGACCCCCACTTCGGTGAGGTGTCCGGGCTCGACGCCGCCGCGATGAAGCTGCTCTCCGCCGAGCGCGGCGGCGACCCGGACCGGCCGGGCAAGAAGGACCCGCTCGACCCGATGCTCTGGATGGCGGCCCGCGAGGGCGAGCCGAGCTGGGACGGTGCCTCGCTCGGCCAAGGGCGCCCCGGCTGGCACATCGAGTGTGTCGCCATCGCCCTCGACCACCTGGGGATGGGCTTCGACGTGCAGGGCGGCGGCTCCGACCTCGCCTTCCCGCACCACGAGATGGGCGCCTCGCACGCCCAGGCGCTCACCGGCGAGCACCCCTTCGCCAAGGCGTACGTGCACGCCGGCATGGTCGCCCTGGACGGCGCGAAGATGTCCAAGTCCAAGGGCAACCTCGTCTTCGTGTCGAAGCTGCGGCGGGACGGGACCGACCCGGCCGCCATCCGCCTCGCGCTGCTCGCGCACCACTACCGCGCGGACTGGGAGTGGACGGACGCCGTCCTGACCGAGGCCGTGGAGCGCCTCGGCCAGTGGCGTGCCGCCGTCTCGCGTCCCGACGGACCCTGTGCCGACGCCCTCGTCGAGGAGATGCGCGACGCCCTCGCGAACGACCTGGACGCTCCGGCGGCGCTCGCCGCCGTGGACCGCTGGGCCGCCCGCCAGGACGCCGAGGGAGGCACGGAAGAGGGCGCCCCCGGCGTCGTGTCCCGTGCCGTCGACGCGCTGCTCGGCGTGGCGCTGTAGTCACCGTCCACCGAATGGGCCGCTCCGGAAATCCAGGAGCGGCCCATCAAAGTCCATGGCCCCGGAGCCCGTTGAGGCGCTAGACCTCCGGCCATGAGATCACCCACCCGCTTCAGACGGGCGGCCGTCGCCGCCGCCCTGCTCGGGCTCCTCGCCGTGTTCGCCGGTCCCGGTGGCGGCGCGGCGCAGGCCGCCGACGAGACCGCGACCACGGTCGGGGACGTCACCGGCTTCGCCGCCGACGGCTCCGTCTACCGCCTCACCGCGGGCGAGGCCGAGGCCCGCGTCAGTTTCGTCTCGAAGGAGACGTTCCGGCTCGAACTCGCCCCCGACGGCGAGTTCACCGACCCCACCGGCAAGGACATCGTCCTGCCCCAGGGTTCTCCGCCCCGGACGACCTGGGCCGACAAGGGCGACCGCTACGAACTGAGCACCTCCCAGGTGACCCTGCGCGCCTACAAGTCGCCGCTGCGCTTCGCCCTCTACCGCTCCGACGGAACCCAGATCTGGGCCGAGTCCAAGGGCCTGAGCTGGACGAAGGACGCCACCACCCAGAGCCTGGCCCGCGGCGCCGACGAGCAGTACTACGGCGCCGGAATGCAGAACGGGCGCGGCAACACCTCGCACCGCGGCAAGAAGGTCGAGGTGAGCGTCGACTACAACTGGGACGACGGCGGACACCCCAACTCCGTCCCGTTCTACCTGTCTTCCGAGGGCTACGGAGTCTTCCGGAACACGTACGCGCCCAACACCTATGACTTCGCCGAGCCGGTGACGGCCACCGCCAAGGAACAGCGCTTCGACGCCTACTACTTCGCGGGCCGCGGCGGCGACGCCGCCAAGGACGTCATAGGCCAGTACACGAAGCTCACCGGCAAGCCCTTCCTGCCGCCCCTCTACGGGTTGGAGATCGGCGACGCGGACTGCTACCTCCACAACGCCAACCAGGGCGAGCGGCACACCCTGGACTCCCTGAAGGTCGCCGACGAGTATCTGAAGCACGACATGCCCAACGGCTGGATGCTCGTCAACGACGGCTACGGCTGCGGCTACGAAGACCTCGCCGAGACCGCCAAGGGCCTCCAGGACCGCGACATGCAGATGGGCCTGTGGACCGAGGACGGCCTCGACAAGATCGCCGAGCAGGTCAAGGCGGGCCAGCGCGTGGCCAAGCTGGACGTCGCCTGGGTCGGCGACGGCTACAAGAAGGCGCTCGACGGCTGCAAGGACGCCTACAAGGGCATCGAGGACAACAGCGACGCCCGCGGCTTCACCTGGGCCCCCGAGAGCTGGTCGGGCGCCCAGCGCTGCGGGGTGCAGTGGTCGGGCGACCAGAGCGGCAGCTGGGAGTACATCCGCTGGCAGATCCCCACGTACGCGGGCGCGACCATGTCCGGCCTCGCCTACACGACCGGTGACGTGGACGGCATCTTCGGCGGCAGCGCCAAGACGTACGTACGTGATCTGCAGTGGAAGTCGTTCCTGCCGGTCACGATGACGATGGACGGCTGGGCCGCCACCGACAAGCAGCCCTTCCGCCACGGCGAGCCCTACACCTCCGTCAACCGCAAGTACCTGAAGCTGCACGAGTCGCTGCTGCCCTACCTCTACTCGCACAGCCACGAGGCGACGAAGACGGGCGTCGGCGCCGTGCGCCCGCTGGCCCTCGAATACCCCGACGACCCGAAGGCCGCCACCGACGCCGCCAAGTACGAGTTCCTGACGGGCGAGGACTTCCTCGTCGCGCCCGTCTACAAGGACACGACCGTGCGGGACGGCATCCATCTGCCCAAGGGGACGTGGACCGACTACTGGAGCGGCCGCACGTACCAGGGCCCGACGACCGTCGACGGCTACAGCGCGCCCCTCGACACCCTGCCGCTCTTCGTCAAGGGCGGCGCCACCGTGCCGATGTGGCCCGGCGGCATCAGGTCGTACAAGGACCGCACGGCCGACTCCCCGCTCGCCTGGGACATCTACCCGCGGGGCAGGTCCTCCTTCGAGCTGTACGAGGACGACGGCGAGAGCAGGCAGCACCGCGCCGGCAAGTACGCCACCCAGCGCGCCGACGTCGAAGCGCCCCGCTCCGGCGCGGGCGACGTGCGGGTGCGGATCGGCGCGAGCAAGGGGGAGTTCAGCGGCAAGCAGGCCGAGCGGCCGTACGCGTTCACGCTGCACACCGGTGACGCGCCGAGCCGCGTGGAGCTGGCGGGCGACAGGCTGCCGCGGCTCACCTCGAAGGACGCGTACGAGAAGGCGGCCCAGGGCTGGTTCTACGACCGGGACGACCGGGGCGGTGTCGTCAAGGTGAAGACGGCCGCGCTCCGCACGGACCGTGCCTTCGAGCTCGAACTCGACGACACCAGCGCGGTCGGCGGTGCCGTGCCCGGCGCGGGCGCCGCGCTGAGCGCCCCCGCGGGACAGGAACTCGGCGCGGGAGCGGCGGGCAAGGTCGCCGTCGACGTCACGGCGGGGACGCGGGACGCCACCGGCGTCGACGTCACCCTGGACGTGCCGGACGGCTGGAGCGCGGGCACCGCCCACGCCGACCGCGTGAAGGCGGGCACCACGCGCCGCGTCGAGGTCGCCGTCACCCCGCCCAAGGACGCCACACCGGGCGAACAGCCGCTGACCGTCAGGGCCCGCCACCACGCGGCGGGCCAGGACCGCACGGCCACCCAGCGGATCGCGGTCGCCGTCATGCCTCCGGCGCCGACGGCCGACACCTGGGCGAGCGACATGGTGTGGCTCAAATCGGCCAACGGCTACGGCCCCGCCGAACGCGACCGCAGCAACGGTGAGTCGGGCGCCGCCGACGGCCACCCGCTGACCCTCGCGGGAAAGACGTACGAGAAGGGGATCGGCACCCACGCCGACTCCGCGATCGAGGTCTACACGGGAGGCCGGTGCTCGAAGCTCACCGCCGACGTGGGCATCGACGACGAGATCAACGGCTACGGAGAGGTGGCCTTCTCGGTCGAGGCCGACGGGAAGGTGCTGTGGACCTCGCCCCGGGTGACGGGCGCGTCGGCGACCGTGCCGGTGGACGTCGACGTGAGCGGGGCGCGGCACGTGGAGCTGAAGGTGACCGACACCAACGGCTCCAAGAGCGGGGACCACGGCGACTGGGCAGCGGCGAGATTCAGCTGCGCGTAGGCGCGCGGTCCGGTCTCCGGCAGGGAGCGCCGCCGGGCGGGAAGGACTCCGCCCGGCGGCGCCGTCTCTGTTCACCTCACGCGGTGACCGTCACTTCGTGACCACGACGGCCAGGAGGTAGGCGGGGTTGTTGGTGTCGTAGTAGCCGTACACCCGCTGGCCGAAGGCGAAGGCCTCCTGGACCAGGTCGTGGGTCTGCGGGTTGGGGTTGATGAACGCCCGCCAGGCGTCGTCCACGTGCAGATAGAGCACCGACGCCTGGCCGGGCAGCGGCTGGACGACGTCCCAGAACGTCGTCGCGATGTTCGAGGCGATCGCCTGTGTGGAGATCTGGGGCGCCTGGGCCTGCGGGACCTGCTCCTGGCCGAACTCCTGAAGGAGCTGCTGGAACGGCTGCTGCTGGCCGAGCTGCTGGAGCTCCTGGCGCAGGTGCGGCGGGAGCTGCTGCATGGACTGCTGACCCGGGCCACCCTGCTGCTGCATGCCCGACTGCCCTTGCGTGCCCGGCTGCCCCTGCATGCTCTGCATGCCCTGCTGGCGCTGCCCGAAGTGCTGCTGCTGCCCGAACGGCTGCTGCTGTTGCTGGCCGAACGGCTGCTGGTGCTGCTGCTGGCCGAACTGCTGCGGAGGGGCCGTGCTCGGACCCTGCTGCTGGCCCTGTTGCTGCCCTTGCTGCTGGCCCTGCTGCTGCATGGGACTCATATACGGGGTGGTGCTCATGCGGGTGCCACCTTCCGTTGGTGTTGTGATGCCTCAGCCCGTGACGACCAGGCCGACGACCTCGTCGTCCGAGAACCAGACGCGTACGTCGGGATGCCCGCCCGCGAAGGCGGCGTGCACCGCCTGGCGGATGTCGGGCGACGGGTCGTTCAGGTTGCGCCACTCCCCGGCGACGAACAGCCTCAGGCGTGGCGGGAGCTCGGGGGGATAGGGGAGCAGCTCGTCCCAGTAGCGTTCGGCGCGGCCCGAGCCCACCGCCGACGGCAGCAGGTTCGTGACCGCCGACTTGATGTCGGGGCGGTTGCCGATCCGCTGCGAGGCCGGGCGCCCCGGTGCGTCCTGCTGCGGCGAGCCCGTCGAGCGCAGCATCGTACGCGCCCGGGCCGGCGTCATCAGCTGCTGTCCGGCGGCCTTCAGCATGCCCTGCAGACAGGCCAGGGCGCCGACGACGACCGGTGAGGCGGACGAGGTGCCGGAGAACGTGTCGGTGTACCAGGCGATCTCGTCGGCGCCGCCCTGCAGATCACCGGGCTGGTTCCAGGAGCCGCCGGTCGTGGTGGTCTCGCGGCCCCAGCCCTGCGCGTCGACGCGGGCGCCGTAGTTGGAGAACGCCAGGCGCGAGCGGTCCGGGCCGTGATCGCGGCCGTGCGTGCCGGGCGGCGGCGCGCCCGCGCCGACCAGGACGGCGCCCGATGGCCGGTTGGAGGGGTTGAAGGGGTTGCGCCACCACGCGGGGAACTCGTCGGGCCTGCGCTCGTAGACCGCGTCGTCCAGGGACTCCGCGCCGTTGCCCGCCGCGGCGACGACGATGACGCCCTTGGCGGAGGCGTACCGGATCGCCGCGTAGTCGTCGGGCCACCACTCCAGGGCGATGTAGCCCCGCTGGTCGTCGCGCGGCTCGAAGTCGAACCGCGGTCCGGGCCGGTGCAGTTCGATCAGCACGATGTCGCCGGGGCCGAGCCGGTCCGCCGCCGCGTGGATGGTGGCCGCGGTGCCGAGGGGCTGGAAGGAGGCCGCCGCGGTCATCGCCTCGGGCGCGATGCCGGTGATGCCCATCTGGTTGCGGTCGCCGCCGATCACGCCGATCACCGCGGTGCCGTGGTTGCGCCAGGCCACGTCCTGGATGGGGGTGCCGATGACCACGCCGGCGAGCTTGCCGGTCAGGTCCTCGTGGCCCAGCTGCCAGGCGCCCTCGATGTCGATCACCGTGACGCCCTCGCCCGAGCCGCCGAGCCGCTGCCACGCCCACTGGGCGTCGACGCCCTCGGGCGCCGGGCGCAGATAGCCCTGGCGGCCGGTGAAGTCGGGGGTGACGGGGGCGCCTTCCTTGCGGCGCCCGGACTCGCCGATGTCGGGCGCCCCCGACTGGCCGAACTGGCCCGGCCGGCGCTGGGGCGGAGGCTGTGGCCGGTCCGTCGAGCCGAGCGACGCCGGTACGGCGCCCGGCTTGACGTACGCCGTGTCGATCCCCGGCAGCGCCGCCATCCGCGAGCGCAGCTCCTGCGCCCTGCTCTCGCCGCCGCGCACGCGGTAGAACAGCGCCAGGTCCGGTACGTCGTTGCCCTCGCCGTCGTCGATGTGCTGCCGGCCCGCGGAGTGCAGGCGCTCCTCGTTGCCGAACAGCGGCTCCAGGGCGAGCTGTTCGTCGGTGAGGAACATGTTCAGGGCCGATACGTCGGAGCCCGCCGCCGAGCGCACGCCCTCGGCCTGGGCCCGCAGCCGGGCCTCGGGCCGTGCGACGACGATCAGCTCCTGCTCGGACGCCCGGTAGGTGAATCCCGCTCCGTCAGGTCCCGGGCCGCTGGCTCCCGGGCCCCCTGCCGGCTCTGCCTGGTCGGTCATCGCTCACCGCTCCCTTCGGTCCTTCAGGTAGCCGTGCTGTGCGCTGTGGCCGCGCATTCCGGGGCACACCCTGCTACCGCCGCGCGCGGCCGTCCACCCCCTTTGCCCCAACTGGGTTTGAAATCAAGGCGATCAGGGAAACCCGTGCAATTCGTCCGGAAGGCGATGTCACGGCTCAATCCGGCCATACGGCGGCCGCGCGTCGGCCATGCGCCGGCCACCCACCGAACGAAGTGGGGCGGCACCCTTGCGGATGCCGCCCCACTTCACTTGACGCTCTGGTCAGTCCTCGGAGGAATCAGGGGGTCCGGATTCGCCGGTGCTCTCTTCGTCCGCTTCGGATGCCGGTCCCTGACTCGATCCCGATCCCGATCCCGATCCGGGTTCCGGTTCCGCGCGCGGCTGCGGCTTCGGCGGCCTGGTGCGGTCGCCGGAGCTGTCGCGCAGGTAGGGGGCCGCATCGCCGCCCTCCGTGGCATGGCCGCCGGGCTGCGGAGGACCGCCGCCGTCGCGCCGCCGCAGATAGCGCTCGAACTCGCGGGCGATCGCCTCGCCGGTCGCCTCCGGCAGCTCGGCCGTGTCCCGGGCCTCCTCGAGGGACTGGACGTACTCGGCGACCTCGCTGTCCTCGGCCGCGAGCTGGTCCACGCCCACCTGCCAGGCACGCGCGTCCTCGGCGAGATCGCCCAGCGGGATCCGCAGGCCGATGAGGTCTTCGAGGCGGTTCAGGAGAGCCAGCGTGGCCTTCGGGTTCGGCGGCTGCGAGACGTAGTGCGGCACGGCCGCCCACAGGCTCACCGCGGGGACGCCCGCGTGCGTGCACGCCTCCTGGAGGATGCCGACGATGCCCGTCGGACCCTCGTACTTCGTCTCCTCCAGGTCCATGGTGCGGGCCAGGTCCGCGTCGGAGGTGACGCCGCTGACCGGGACGGGCCGGGTGTGCGGGGTGTCGCCGAGCAGCGCGCCCAGGATGACCACGAGCTCCACGCCGAGCTCGTGGGCGAAGCCCAGGATCTCGTTGCAGAACGACCGCCAGCGCATCGACGGCTCGATCCCGCGCACCAGCACGAGGTCACGAGGCTTGTCGCCGCCCACGCGGATCACCGAGAGCCGGGTCGTCGGCCAGGTGATCTTGCGGACGCCGCCTTCCAGGAAGACGGTGGGGCGGTTCACCTGGAAGTCGTAGTAGTCCTCGGCGTCCAGCGCCGCGAAAACCTCGCCCTTCCACTCCTTGTCGAGATGCGCGACCGCGGTGGAGGCGGCGTCGCCGGCGTCGTTCCAGCCCTCGAACGCGGCCACCATGACCGGGTCGACCAGCTCGGGTACCCCCTCGAGCTCGATCACCCAGGCCTCCTTCCGATGTCCTTTACGTACGCCCCAACCTTACGGCGTCCAGCGGTGCCCTCCGCAGCCCCCTTGCGCGGGCCGAGATGACCGGATCACTGCCCCGCCGGAGGGCCGCGCACTCCCGCCGCGGCCGTGCTTCACAGCGTCGTGCGCAGCCACTGCTCCACGCTCGCGATGTGCACCGTCGCCCACGACCTGGCCGCCTCGGCGTCGCGGTCGCGCAGCGCGGTGAGGATCGCGCGGTGCTCGTGCAGGGTGCGGCTGACGGCGTCCTCCTGAGTGAGGCCGCGCCAGATGCGGGCCCGGGTGGTGGGCCCGGAGAGGCCGTCGAGCAGCGAGCAGAGCACCGAGTTGCCGGACGACTGCACGATGCCGCGGTGGAACTCCAGGTCGCAGGCGACCAGCTCCTCCACCGAGGGCGCCGCTCCCAGGGCGTCCAACTGCGAGGTCAGCACGTCGAGTTCGGCCTCGGTGATGTGGGCGCTGGCCATCGCCGTTGCGGCCGGCTCCAGGATGCGGCGCACCGCCAGGAACTCCAGGACCGTGTCGTCGCGGTGGAAGTCGACGACGAAGCTCAGGGCTTCGAGCAGCAGCTGCGGGTCCAGGCTGGTGACGTACGTACCGTCGCCCTGACGTACGTCGAGGATGCGGATCAGCGAGAGGGCGCGCACCGCCTCGCGCAGCGAGTTGCGTGAAAGGCCCAGGTCGGCGGCGAGTTCACTCTCTTTGGGCAGCCGGTCGCCGGGGCGCAGCGCTCCGGAGACGATCATGCCCTTGATCTTTTCGATGGCTTCGTCGGTGACAGCCATGGGGACCTCGCCTCACAAGACAGAAGACATCCGATGTATCGGATGATTATGGCGTGTCCCTGGGCTGTCGCGCACGTGGGTCCGGCGAATACGTACTTCTCTCAGGGCTAAGATTTCCCCTACTGACCGAACTGACCGCGGTACGGGCGAGAGGGAGGCTACGGCAGATGGCCGGGAAGAAGTCGGCGGGGGCCCAGCGCGACGCGGTCGCATCGATCATCGAGGACTGGGCGAGAGAGCGGCCGGAGCTGGACACAGCGCCTCTTGAGGTCCTCGCGCGGCTGCACCGGACCTTCCTGCGCTACAACACCAGGCTCACCACCGCGATCGAGCGGCACGGCCTCGCCGTCGCCGGATTCGACGTGCTGACCGCGCTGCGCAGGGCGGGGGCGCCCTACCGGCTCACGGCCGGCCAGCTCGCCGACTCCGGTCTCGTCTCGTCGGCCGGGGTGACGCTGCGCATCGACCGTCTGGAGAAGGACGGCCTGATCGTGCGCGAGCGCGACGCGGAGGACCGCCGCGTCGTCTACTCACGGCTCACCGAGACGGGCCTCGCCAAGATCGACGAGGTGTTCGTCGAGCATCTCGACAACGAACGCCGGATGCTCGACGGACTCTCCCCGGCCGAATGCCGCCAGCTGGCCCGTCTGATGTCCAAGCTGGAGCGGTCCATCACCGACTCCGACGCACCGCACGAGCCGGAGGCCTGACCGGTCACGCACCGGCGGCCTGGGCCTCCGCCTCCGCGCGGTACATCCGGCGCAGCCGGACCACGCCCAGGTCGTGCTGGTAGAGGTTCTCGCGCTGGTCGGCGTCGGCGGGCATCGCCTCCAGCATCACCCTGTCCTGCTCGAGGACCTGCCAGTGGCGCTCCTCGATGAGGGTCTTGTAGAGGAAGCGCCAGGTGTCGCGCTGCCACCCCTGGACGCGGCGGTAGCGCCAGAAGAAGACGCCGGTGCGGTTCTCGTCCACCGGGCAGACCATGCCGACGATCCCGAACGGGCCGCCGGGGCCGGCCGAAGGCGGATACGGAATGGTCAGGTCCACCCAGTCCACGCCGGTGCGGCACAGCTCGACCCAGTCGAAGTTGACGCCCCGCTGGTCGGTCTTCTCGAAGAAGTAACCGCGCTCCGTCTCCCTGATGCGGAACTTGGCGGTGGTGTCGCCGTCGTACATCGTGTGCGACTCGTGGTGCAGGAACGCGCCGTGCATCGGGTCGAGGAGGTTCTCCACCGCGAACCGCCAGGGGCCGTTCCACTCCGCGTAGCAGAGGATCGCGTCGACGTCGGGGTCGGTGAGCGGCTCGGGAAGGGTGAGGTCGGCCGGTTCCGGGTGTTTCTCGTCGCCGAAGTACGCGAGAATCGCGCCGCCGATCTCCCGGACGGGCAGCGATGTGACGAGTTTCTTGCCCTCCAGGTTGCAGCCGGGCAGGCCCGGTACGGAGGAGACGGTGCCGTCGGTCTCGACCTCCACGCCGTGGTACCAGCAGGCCACCCGGTCTCCGAGGTGTTTCCCCAGGGAGAGGGGCGCGCCGCGGTGCGGGCAGCGGTCGGCGAGCATCGACAGGGCGCCGTCCGAGCGGCGGAAGAGCAGCCACTGCTCGCCCAGCGCGGTGACCTTGCGCATGGCGCCGGGGGCGACGAAGTCCGAGGGGACGACGGGGTGCCACTGATTGCGCAGGCCGGTGGCGTAGATGTGGTCGGCGGAAGCGGTGGGGCCGGCAAGGGTGGTCATCGGGGTCACGCTCCCAGTCGGTTCATCTCGGCACGGAAGGACTCTTCGGTCCACGGGGCGCCGTCGGGCGCGTGGACCTGACGACTGTTCAAGCCGCGTACGACGTCGGAGAGTTCATGGCCCTCCTTGGTGAAGACCTCTTCGAGGGTGGCGGCGAGTTTGTACTCGTAAGGGGGCGGCTCGTGCGTCCGGGACTGGTGGACGTCCAGGTAGGGCCAGGTGGTGGTCACTGTTGCCTCCGGTGGGGAAACACGGATCGGGGAATCACGGGGCGAGGAATCACAGATCGAGGACGAGGCGGCCGGACGCGCAGCGCGAGACGCAGATCATCATCGAGGTGTTGGCGGCGTGCTCGGCCTCGCTGAGCAGGAAGTCGCGGTGGTCAGGGGTCCCGTCGAGCACGCGGGTCTCGCAGCTGCCGCAGATGCCTTCCTGGCAGGAGCTGCTGACGCTCAGGCCCGCGGCCTCGGCGGCTTGAAGGATGGACGTGTCGGGGCCGATGGAGAGCGTGCGGCCCGAGGCGCGGCACTCCACCTCGAACGCGGAGTCGTCCCCGGCCCGCTCCACGACGGGCGCGGCGAACCGCTCCACGCGTAGCCGGTCCGCCGGACAGAGCGCCTCCACGGCGGCGAGCAGCGGCTCGGGGCCGCAGCAGTACACGAGCGTGCCCTCGGGCAGCCCGCCGAGCGCGGCGGCCAGGTCGATGTGCCCGTGCTCGTCCTGCGGCACGACGGTCAAGTCGCCTTCCAGAGAGGCAAGTTCGTCGGTGAACGCCATCGAGCCCCGGTTGCGGCCGCCGTACACCATCCGCCAGTCCGCCCCGCGCCGTGCGGCCTCGCGGGCCATGGCGAGGAGCGGGGTGACGCCGATGCCGCCCGCGACGAAGAGATATCCGGGCGCTTCCTCCAGTGCGAAGTGGTTGCGCGGCTCGGACGCGGTGACCGTCTGTCCGGGGCGCAGCTTGGTGTGCACGTGCCGTGAACCGCCGCGCGACGCGGCCTCGTTGAGGACACCGATGCGGTACGTGCACAGGTTCCGCGGGTCGCCGCACAGGCTGTACTGGCGTACGTGCCCGCCCGTGTGGAGGTCGAGGTGCGCGCCGGGCGTCCAGGCGGGCAGTGGCTTGCCGTCCGGGTGGGCGAGCTCGACGGAGAGGACTCCGTCCGCCTCCCAGGTCATGCGGCGCACCAGCAGGGTGAGTTCGCTCTCGCTCATGGTGGGGTCCTCCTCACTGGCCGGGGATCTTGACGGGCGGGGTGAACGGGTTCTTCATCGGCCCGAGGCGGGCCAGGTCGACCTCGACGAGGGTCGGCCCGGCGGAGGCCACGGCGTGACTGATCACGGGCTGTGCGTGCTCCTCGGCGGCGATCCTGGCGTAGGCCAACCCGCAGGCCCTGGCGAGGAGTTCGAAGTCGGGCGTGGCGAGGTCGACGCCCGAGCGGCGCTCGCTGTAGCGGTCCTGCATGTTGCGGAGCACTCCGTACCCGCCGTCGTTGAAGACGATCAGGGTCAGCCGGGGCCGCTCCTGGGCGAGCGTGAGGAGCTCCCCCAGGTGGACGGCGAGCCCGCCGTCCCCCGCGAGGACGACGGTGGGCGCGTCGGGCCGCGCGAGCGCCGCGCCGATGCCCATGCCCAGGCCCTGTCCGATGCCGCCGCCGCGCGGGAAGACGTTGTCGCGGGGGTCGTACATCTCCAGGAGCCGGTTGCCCCAGCTGCTGGACGGGATGGTCACGTCGCGGGCGACGACCGCCTCACGGGGCAGCGCGGCACGGATGGCGTCGCAGATCGCGGCCTGGGGGCCGATGTTGTCGTGCAGGGTGGCGCGGACGTCCTCGCGGACGGCGGCGACCCGCCGCGTCCAGCTCTCGTCGGCACGGCGCGCGTGCGGCAGCAGGGCGGCGAGCACGTCCGGCGCGTGCCCGTGCAGGGCGTGCCGCGCCGGGTACACGCGGCCGAGTGCCTCGGCGTCGATGTCGACCTGGACGTGCGCCTCGGGGAGCGCGAGACCGTAGTCGGCGGTCTCGTTGGACCGGAAGTGCGTGCCGATGGTCAGGAGCAGGTCGGCGTCCGCCAGGAGCGACCGGACGGCCGGGGTGGTGGCGAAGTTCCCGATGACCTGCGGGTGGTCCTCGGGCACGGAACCCCGGCCGGAGTTGGAGCTGAGCAGCCCGGCGCCGGTGGCGTGCAGCAGCTCGGCCAGCTCGGCTCCGGCACGGGTGGCGCCGCCGCCCGCCCAGACGAGGGGGCGCCGGGCGGTGCCCAGGAGGGCCTGGGCGGCGGCGAGTTCGCCTTCGGTGGGCCGGGGGAGGCCGGGGCGCCGTGCCCCGGACGGCGCAGGTGCGGTGGTCGGTCTGCCGCCCGGGCCCTCGGCCGCGTCGGCGACGGCCGGTGCGGCGACGGTCGGCTCGCCCGCTGCCTCCACCAGCCCTGCGCCCGCCAAGCCGGTTGAGCTTGCCGGGTCTGCGTCCGCCGAGTCGGTTGAGGCGGTCGGGTCGGTGGCCGTCAGGTGGGTTGAGCTTGCCGGGTCTGCGTCCGTCGAGGCGGTTGAGCCTGCCAGACCCGCGCTCGTCGGGTCGGTTGAGCCTGCCGGACCCGCGCTCGTCGAGGCGGTTGAGGCGGTCGGGCCCGAGCTTTCCGGGTCCGTTTGTGCCGCGTACTGCAGATCCACCGGCCACTCCACGCTCGCCGGGCCGCCCGGGTCCGTCAGAGCCGCTCGGGCCGCCTCGCGGAGGATGCGGCCCGCCGTGTCGGCGGACGGGATCGTCGCCGCGTACTTGGACACCGCGCCGAGCATGCCCAGCTGGTCCTTGGTCTCGTGGATGAAGCCCCGGCCGCTGCCCAGGAACTCGGCCTCCACCTGGCCCGTGACGTGCAGGACGGACGTGCCCGCGCTCAGCGCCTCGACCAGGGAACCGGCCGCGTTGCCCGCGCCCGTGCCCGTCGAGGTCAGCGCACAGCCCAGCGAGCCGCGTGCCCGGCCGTAGGCGTCGGCGGCGTTCACGGCGGTCGCCTCGTGGCGGACGGGGACGAAGCGCAGCTCCCGGTCGACGGCCTCGACCAGCGGCAGATTGTGCACGCTGACGATCCCGAAGACCGTGTCGACGCCGAGTTCGCGCAGGACGGCGACGAGGAGGTCGCCGCCGGTGGCGTAATGCAGGGGTGGCATGGGTGAGCTCCTCAGAGGATGCCGCGGCCGACGCCGCCGCAGACGTCGATGCTGGTGCCGGTGGTGTACGAGGCGCGGGGCGAGAGCAGCGCGACGATCGCGTACGCGACCTCCTCCGCCCGGCCCAGGCGCCCGAGCGCGATGCCGCGGTCCGCCGCGAGCTCCGCCTGCCAGTCCTCGTAGCTGAGACCGGAGTCGGCGGCCGCATGACGGCGGGTCCACTGGCCGGTGTCGATCAGGCCCAGGCAGACCGAGTTGACGCGGATGCCCTCCGGGGCGAGCTCGGTGGCCAGGGACTTGGAGAGGTTGAGGATGCCCGCGCGGGCCGCGCTCGTGGTGATGAGCCGGGGTTCGGGCTGCTTGGCGAGCACCGCGTTGACGTTGACGACGCTCGCCGCGTCCGACGCCGCCAGGTGCGGCCGGGCCGCGTGCAGGGGGTTGAGGACGCCGGCGAACTTCAGCTCCAGCTCGTCGCGCCAGTCCTCGGCGGTCGAGTCGTCCAGGCCCTTCATGCGGGACTGCCCCGCGTTGTTGACGAGCCCGTCGACCGAGCCGAAGGTGTCGGCGGCGCGCTCGGTGAACTCCCGTACGGCGTCCGCGTCGCGCACGTCGCACACGCCCGTCAGGAGGCGGTCGCCGCCGCCGAGTCCTGCCGCCGCCTTCGCCAGGCGGTCGGCGTCACGCCCGCAGGTCGCGACGCGCGCGCCCTCGTCGAGCAGGGCGCGGACCGTGGCCAAGCCGACGCCCGAGCTGCCGCCGGTGACCAGGACGGTCCGGTCGGAGAGGCCCAGATCCATAACTCAGTGCTCCAGTACGTCAGTTCATGGTGAATCCGCCGTTGACGGCGATCACCTGTCCGGTCAGGTAGCGGGACTCCTCGGAGAGGAGGAAGGAGACGAGCCCGACGAGGTCGTCCGGCTGCTGCGGGCGTGAGATCGCCCGGTTGCCCCGGTAGAGCGCGTGCCGCTCGGTCGGCACCGTCGCGGTGGCCTCGACCTCGGTGAGGCCGGGCGCCACCGCGTTCACGGTGATCCCCTTGTCGCCGAGCTCCCGCGCCATCGCCCGGGTCAGCGCGATCACCGCGCCCTTGGAGGCGATGTAGTGGGCCAGGCGCGGTGATCCGTAGAGCGCCGCGTCCGAAGCGATGTTGACGATCCGCCCGGGGGAGCGGAAGAGCGGGTGCAGGGCCTTGGCGACCAGCCACGGGCTGCGGGCGTTGACCGCCATCAGGCGGTCCCACACCTCGACGTCGATGTCCTGGAACTCCTTGCCGCCGACGCCGTTGGCCAGCGAGGCGTTGTTGACCAGGCCGTACAGCGGCCCCAAGTCACGTACGGAATCCGCCAGTTCATCGACCGACGCCGGGTCCGCCACATCGCACCGTACGAAGTGGGCATCGAGGCCCTCCGCGCGCAGTTCCGCGACGGCCTCCCGGCCCCGCGCGGCGTCCACCTCCGCGACGACGACCCGGAAGCCGTCATCGCCCACCCGGCGGGCCATGGCCAGTCCCAGGCCACGGCCCGCGCCGGTGATGACGACGGTGCGGCCGTCGGTCACGGGTGACGCCTCAGTCACGGGTGACGCCGTGCATCGGCGAGTGCTCCGGGTACGTCGGCACCTGCGGCTTCTGCGTGCCGATGACGACGCAGAACAGCGCGTCGGTGTCGCCCTCGTTCTTCAGCGAGCGCGCCACGCCCGCCGGGACGACGATCATGTCGCGGTAGCCGAGCGTGCGGTACTCGACCTCGTCGGCGCCCCGGTGGATACCCACCTTGACCTGTCCCTCCAGGACGAAGAAGGCCTCCTCGACGTCGTGGTGGGTGTGCTCGGGGCCCTCGGCGCCGGGCGGAAGCAGCATGTTGGAGAAGGTGAAGCCGCCGGAGGGCAGGATGCGGCTGTCGTTCTCGTGGTTGCCGGTCGCGCCGGAGCCGACGTAGCGGATCTGTCCGCGGCGGTACTGCGGGCCCGCCTTCTCCTGGAAGGACAGCGTGCTGAAGTCTGCGACACGGGACTCCTTGGTGGCGATCAGCGAGTCGGTGTACGTGCCGAGGTCGCCGCCGTTGTCGTACTCGGTGGTGGTCAGAGGCATGAGGAAGGCTCCTACTCAGGGATGCGGGCGGTGATGCGGAGGTGGGAGAGGACCCAGGCGTTGAACGCCTCGGGCCGCTCCTGGTTGGCCAGGTGACCGGCGTCCTTGACGATCACGTAGGCGGTCTTGTGCAGGGCCCCGGCGACGGCCTGCGAGGCCTCGACGCCGGTGACCCGGTCCTGGTCGCCGCAGAGGACGAGGGCGGGCGCGCCGATCGAGGGGATCTCGGGGCGCAGATCGGCGCTCGCCATGGACTCGGCGGCGTACGCGTATCCGGGCAGGCGCACGGACGCGGCCATGGTGTCGACGACCCGCCGGACGAGCCGCGGGGGCGCGTCCGGCGAGACGAGCCGGGGCCCGCGCCGCTCGGCGAACGCCCGCGGCCCGAGCTCCGCGAGCTCGGCGGCCCGCTGCCGCATGGCCTCGGCCTTGGCGGGATCGGTGCCCGAACCCGGACTGGAGTCCGCGACGATCAGCGAGTCGACCAGGCCGGGGTGGCGGGCCGCGAGCCGCAGCGCGATCACCCCGCCCCACGACACGCCGAGGACGTGGGCGCTCGCGCCGCGCTCCCGGATGAGGCCGGCCGCCGCGTCCGCGAAGCCGTCCAGGTCCAACGGCCCTTCCGGATCGGCGGACTTGGCGTACCCGGGAGCGTCCCAGGCCACCACCCGCACGTACGCGGACAGCTCGGCGAGCTGCGGGGCGAAGGCGGCGGACGAGGAGCCGATGCCGTGCAGGCAGAGCAGCAGCGGCCCGGCGGTGCCCGCCTCCTCGACGTGGACGGCCTCGACATGGCCGGCCCCGACGCGGACGGCCGTCACAGGATCTGCCCCGTCCGCCCGGCGAGCGCCGCGAGGCTGCGCAGGACTGCGTACGGCACGACCTGGCTGGTCGCCGGGTTGCCCGGGTCCGGCAGGTGCGCGACCTCGAAGCGGTACGAGCCGTGCGCCCCGGACGCCTCGACGACGTGCCGCGTGTGGTGGGCGCCGGGGTCGGCGACGACCTGGACCCGCACGGCGTCCAGGTCGCCGACGGCGAGGGCGACCGAGGCCGCGACGTTCGTCGACTTGGGGAACTTCACGGGGACGTCGCGCGCGGTCCCGGACATCACCACGACCGGCCCGGTGGCCGTCCGTATCCGGGTCAGCAACTCCGCGTCCATCCAGGGCTGTTCGAGCGTGGACGGCAGCTTCGTGGTGGTGAGCCGCACCGCGTCGAGCGGGCCGAGCGACCGCACCGCCTGGAGCAGGTCGAGCCCGCCGACCGCGCCCCCGGTGAAGTAGACCCGGCCGGGGCCGGCGGACAGGAGCCGTTTGGAGAGCTCCTCGTCGGTGAGGGCGCCGGTCGAGGCGATCAGCAGGTCGGTCCCGGAGGCCAGGACGCGCTCGCCCCATTCCCGTACGACCCCTTGGCCCGCCGCCTCCACGATGAGGTCGCAGCGCTCCATGGCCTCGTCGAAGGAGACCTGCGGGGCGGGTGCGCTCTCGCCGAGCGGACGGTTGTCGACCAGGCACGTCAACTCGGCGCCGGTGACGCGCTGTTCGGCGAGTGCGGTGCCGACGACCCGGCCGATCGCACCCCAGCCGACGATGCCGACCTTGCGTACGCGCGTCATGCCTGAACCTCCGGGGTGTCTTGGGCGGACAGCGGGCCGGGGTCGGGCGCCCCCGCCATGTGGCAGCGGATCTCCTTCGACGGCGGACCGGCCGTTCCCCACAGGTCGGACAGCTCGGGCACCCGCCGCCAGACCCGGGCGATCCACGCGTCCTCGACGATCTGCGCGACCTCGGAGGTGTACTCGCAGACGAGTCCGGAGGGGTCGGTGAAGTAGGAGAAGGTGTTGTTCCCGGGGCCGTGCCGTCCGGGACCCCACTGCGGGTCGATGCCGTGGTGCCTGAGCCGGCCCAGGCCCCGCATGAAGTGGTCGACCGAGGTCATCTCGTACGCCACGTGGTTGAGCGAGGCCCACCGGGCCTGATTGAACGCGATGCAGTGGTGGTCGGCGTTGCAGCGCAGGAACGCCATCTGGTGCTCGGACCAGTCGGAGACGCGCAGGCCGAGGACGTCGCGGTAGAAGGCGACGGAGGCGTCGATGTCCGCCGTGTTGAGCACCGCGTGCGTGACGCCGACCGGCACGGCTCCGTCCTGGCCGCGCGGCGCGACCGCGTGGACCTCCGCGCTGATCTCGATCAGGCGGTGCTCGGGGTCGGTGAAGCGCAGGCCGTAGCCGCCGCCCACCTGGTCGAGGGGGCCGGGCCCGGCGACCGGCGTGATGCCGCGCGCCAGGAGCCTGCGGGCGGCCTCGTCGACCTCGGCGGGCGTGCCCACCGCGAAGGAGAGCCTGCCGAGACCGATGCGGTCGGCGCGGGTGAGCTGGAGTGCGTGGTGCTCGGCGCCGGTGCCGCGCAGCCAGGCCGCCGCGCCCCGCTCCAGCTCGACGGTCTCCAGGCCCCAGACCTCCTGGTAGAAGTCGGCGGCCTCGGTGAAGGAGGGCGTGCGCAGTTCGACGGAGCGCAGGGCGCGCAGCCGGGCGATCGGGGGACGGGCGACGGCGGGCGGGGTGATGGTGGGTGGGTCGACGGTGGGTCGGGACATGACCTGCTCCAGAGGTACGGGGTTCAGTTGGCCCAGGGGAGAGGCGCGTCGGCGACGCCCCAGTACAGGGACTTCTGGCGCTGATAGGCGCGGATGCCGTCGCGGCCCTTCTCGCGGCCGAGGCCGCTTTCCTTCATGCCGCCGAAGGGCGTGGCGATGCTGAACTGCTTGTAGGTGTTGATCCAGACCGTGCCCGCGTCGACGCGCCGCGCGATCCGCCAGGCGGCCCGGTGGTCGCGGGTCCAGATGCCGCAGGCCAGGCCGTAGACGCTGGAGTTGGCCTGCCGCACCAGGTCGTCCTCGTCGTCGAAGGGCAGCGCGACCAGGACGGGCCCGAAGATCTCCTCCTGGCAGGTGCGCGAGGAGTTGGGCAGCCCGTCCAGGACGGTGGGCAGGTAGTACGCCCCGTCCCGGTACTCCGCGCCCTCCGGTACGCCCCCGCCGCACAGCACTCGCGCGCCTTCCTCGCGGGCGAGATCGACGTACGCGGCGACGGAGTCCCGGTGCTTGTGGTGGACGAGCGGCGCGACCTGGGTGTCGGGGGCGGTGCCGGGCCCGACACGCAACGTCCGCACCCGTGCGACCAGTTCGCCGACGAATTCCTCGTACAGCTCGCGGGCGACGAAGAGCCGTGACCCCGCGATGCAGGACTGGCCGCTGGAGGAGAAGACGCCGAACATCACGCCGGCCAGGGCCTGCTCGACGTCGGCGTCGGCGAGGACGACCGTCGGCGACTTGCCGCCCAGTTCGAGCGAGACCGGCATCAGCTTCTCGGCGGCGGCGTGCGCGAGCGTACGGCCCGTGCTCGTGCCGCCGGTGAAGGTGACCTTGCCGACGCGCGGATCGCGGACGATCGCGTCGCCCACGAGGCTGCCGCGCCCGGTGAGGACGGACAACAGCCCGGCGGGCAGGCCGTGTTCGGCCAGGGCCCGGGTGATGAGGCGGCCGAGCGCGAGGGAGACCAGCGGGGTCCACTCGGCGGGCTTGAGCAGCACCGCGTTGCCGCCCGCGAGCGCCGGGGCGAGCTTCTGCGCGTCGCTGGCGACGGGGGAGTTCCAGGGGTTGATCGCGCCGACGACGCCGATCGGCTCGTACACGCTCAGCGTCACGTAGTCGCCGCGCGACGGCGTGATCGCCTCCTCGGCGGTCTCCAGGGCGGCGGCCGTGTAGCGGAAGGTGGCCGCCGCGCTGGAGACCAGGGCGCGGGTCTCGGCGAGCGCCTTGCCGGTGTCGGTGGTCTGCAGGGCCGCGAGGTCGTCCGTGGACTCCTCGATCAGCTCGGCGATGCGGTGCAGGAGCAGGGCGCGCCGGTGGGGCAGCAGGTCGCGCCAGCGCGGGTCGGCGGCGGCGTCGGCCGCCCCCCGGGCCGCTTCGGCGACCTCGTCGGGGGAGACCGCGTGGACGGTGGCGATGACGCGGCCCGTCGCCGGGTCGACGGTGTCGGCCGGGGCGCCCGCGCCGCGTCGCCACTCGCCCGCGATGAGCGCTTCGTCGGCTGGGATGCGGGGCATGGGGGCCTCCTGGCGGGACGGGACGTGGTCGAACGGAGCGCTGCCGAGCGGGACTTGAGGGACGGGCCCCGGGCGAACTTCAGACGCTCTTCGGTAAGCGCTAGAAATCTAAGGGCTTAAATATCTGGAGCGCAAGAGCTGTCCGTCGGCAGTCTTCATGGATTTCCCCTGCGGAGACTCTTGACGCGCTCCGGTGCCGGGACGGTACAACTTAAGCGCTTAGAAACTTTGCGCTTACCCGCTTCTTGGCCTGAGTTTCCCCAGACTCCGTGGCCGTCGCGTTCCCCCGCTCATCCCCGCCCCCTCAGCAGCGGAGTTCCCGCATGACGATCGACGCTTCCCCGGACCGAGCGGTCCGGGCCGCCATAGCCGCCCGCTTCGAACGGCTACCCCTGTGCCGCTGGCACGTCACCGTCCGGCTCATCGTGGGCGCGGTCACCTTCTTCGAGGCCTTCGACCAGCTCCTGATCGCCTACGCCCTGCCCGGACTGCGCCAGGAATGGGACCTCAGCACGTCCGCCGCCACGCTGCTGCTCACCGTCGGCTCGATCGGCATGCTGATCGGGGCGCTGCTCTCCGGGCGGCTCGCGGACCGGATCGGCCGCGTGAAGGTCATCGCGCTGTGCATCGCGCTGTCCAGCGTCGCCAACCTGGCCCTGTCCGTTTCCACGTCGCCCGACGCGTTCATGGCCCTGCGGTTCGTCCAGGGGCTCGCGATCGGGGGCGAGGTGCCGGTGGCCGCGACCTTCATCGCCGAGATCACCCGCAGCCACCAGCGGGGCCGCTTCGTCCTCCTCTACGAGCTGGTGTTCCCGGCCGGGCTGACCGTGGGCGCGCTGGTCGCCGCCTGGGTGGTGCCGATCCTGGGCTGGCGCTGGATGTACGCCATCGCGGCGCTGCCGGGCCTGCTCTGCATCCTCGTACAGCGCAAGGTCCCCGAGTCGCCGCGGTGGCTCGCGGACCACGGCAGGGCCGACGAGGCGGCCGCCGTGATGACCGGCATCGAGACGGAGGTCGAACGGATCACGGGCAAACCGCTGCCGCCCGTCGCCGAGGCGCTTCCCGTGGAGGCGCCGGCTCCCGGAGAGGGCGCTTCGGGGCTGCGCGGCTTGTTCAGCGGCCGCTATCGGCGCCGGACGCTGATCATCGGTGTGCTCTGGTTCACCGGCTACTTCGTCAACTACGGGATCACGTCCTGGCTCCCGACGATCTACCAGAACCGCTACGACCTGTCCCTCTCGGACGCGCTCCTCTACTCGACGGTCACGTCCTGTGCGGGTCTGCTCGGCTGCCTGGTCGCCGCGCTGACGGTGGACCGGCTGGGACGGCGGAAGGTCATCACCGGGTGTCTGGGCGGGGCGGCGGTGATGCTGGTGGCGCTCGCGGCGGCCGGCGCGGGTACCCCGGTGCAGGTCCTGGTGTGGACCTCGCTCGCGGCCGTCTTCTTCTTCGGCTCCAACATCTGCCTGTATCTGTACACGCCGGAGCTCTTTCCTACGCGGATGCGGGCGCTCGGGAGCAGTGTGGGCGGGGCGATGAACCGGCTCGGGGTCATTCTCGGGCCGATCGTGGTGGGGGTCGTGTACGCGGGTGGGAACGTGTCGACGGTGTTCGTGATGCTGGGGGCGGTTGCGCTGGTGGGGGCCGTGGTGGCGGCCGTGGGGGCGGAGGAGACCGCGGGGCGGCGGCTGGAGGAGGTTTCGCCGTAGCCCGGGGGAGCTCTAACGGCCCCGCGGGGTCATTGGCCGCCCTCATCACCGGCTCCGCCGAGTTCGTCCAAAAACGCCGGACGGGCTGGATCTCCAGCCCGTCCGGCGTTGGCGACATACAGGGACCCGCCCTACCCGAACCGCTCGATCCGGATCCGGTCGACCGGCTGGCCCCCGGCCACCAGCAGGCGCGACGCATGCTCCGCGAAGCCGTTCGAGCCGCAGATGTACGCCTCCCAGCCCCCGTCGGGCTGCGCGGGGCCAAGGAGCGGGGCCACGTGCTCGGCGCTCAGCCGGCCCTCCGTCCGCGTGAGGACGACCGTGGTCTCGTCGCCGTACTCCTCCGCGTAGATCAGATCCTCGCGCGTACGCGCCGAGACGAGAAGCCGCAGCGGCACCGGACGCCCGGCCCCCCGCCAGTGCCGCAGCATCGACATCAGCGGGACCACGCCGGAGCCCGCCCCGAGCAGCAGCGCGGGACGGTCCCCGGGCCACGCGAAGAACCCGGAGAGCGGCCCCCGCACCTCCACCACGTCGCCCACGCGGGCGACCGTGTGCAGATGACCGGACACCTCGCCGCCCGGCACGTGGTCCAGGGTCAGCTCGATCTCGCCGCCCTCGTCCGGGGCCGACGCGATCGAGTAGTGGCGCTGGGCGACGTACCCGTCCGGGGCCGTGAGCCGCAGCATCAGATGCTGGCCCGGCAGATGTCCCTGCCAGTCGGGCACCCTCAAACGAAAGCTCGACACCGTCCCGGCCGCGTTCTCGCGCCGGACGGCCACCACCTCGGCCCGCTGCCAGAGGGCCGCCGCGCGATTGCTCACCGCGATCCGCCCGGGCACGGCGAACCGCGTCGGCGGCACGAAAGTCCCGTGCACCGTCTCAGTCACCGGAGTAACGCTCCTCACGCCAGGGATTTCCCCGGTGGTGGTAGCCGTTCTGCTCCCAGAAGCCCGGCTCGTCGTGGTCCAGGAGCCGCAGCCCCGCGACCCACTTCACGCTCTTCCAGAAGTAGAGATGGGGGACGATCAGGCGCGCCGGGCCGCCGTGCTCGGGAGGCAGCTCCCCGTCCTCGTACTCCCAGACGATCCACGCCTTGCCGCCCGTCACATCGGCGAGGGGCAGGTTCGTGGTGTAGCCGGTGTGGGAGTACGCGACGACGTGCGTGGCCTCCGTGCGCGGCCCCGCGGCGGCCAGGAACGCGTCCAGGCTCGCCCCGCCGAAGCGCACCCCGAACTTGGACCAGCTGGTCACGCAGTGGATGTCCCCGCGGTACTCGGACGCGGGCAGCGCCCGCGCCTCGTCCCAGGTCCAGGTGCGCGGCGACGCGACGAGCCCGTCCACGCGGAACGTCCAGTCCGCGGCCGTGAGCGTCGGCGTCACCTCGGCGGACAGGACGGGCCAGCCGTCGGCCGCGTCGTACTGCCCGGGAGGCAGTCGCGGGTCGCGGTCGGCGGCGCGGGCGCGGCCGGTGAAGCCGCGGGTGGGTTCGATGGTCATACGGTGTTTGCCACTTCGGAGGTGCTGGTCGTGCTCGTCGGGACAAGCGCCGCGGAGTCGGCCGCGTCCTGGAGGGCGCGCAGCGCGCCCCGCTCGTCCATGGTCACCAGCGTACGGTCCCGCATCAGGACCCGGCCGTCGACGACCGTGTCCCGTACGTCACCGGAGGCTGCCGCGTACGCCAGCATCGACCACGGGTCGTGCCGCGGCGTGAGGTGCGGCCGTGCGAGGTCGAGGACGATCAGGTCCGCGCGCTTGCCCGGTTCGAGGGAGCCCAGCTGGTCGCCGAGGCCCAGGGCCCGCGCGGACTCGATGGTCGCCATCCGGACGGCCTGCTCCGCGCCGACCGCCGTCGGGTCACCGCCCGCCTTGTGCACGAGCGCCGCCAGCTTCACCGCGCCGAGCAGGTCGAGCGTGTTGGAACTCACCGCGCCGTCCGTGCCGAGGCCCACCGTGACCCCCGCGTCGAGCAGGTCGGGGACGCGCGCTATGCCGCAGCCCAGCTTCAGGTTCGACACCGGGCAGTGCGCGACGGCCGTGCCGGTGCGCGCGATGGTCTCGATCTCCGCGTCCGTGAGGTCCACGGCGTGCGCCAGCAGCGTGTCCGGGCCGAGCACGCCGAGCGAGTCGAGCAGCTCCACGGGGCGCATGCCGTGCTGCTCGGTGACCATCGCCACCTCGCCCGCGTTCTCGGCCGCGTGGATGTGCAGCAGCGCGCCGTGCTCGCGGGCCAGCGCGCTGATCGCCGTCAGCTGCTCGGGGCCGAGGGTGTACGCGGAGTGCGCGAAGACCACCGGGCGGGTGCCCGGCGCCGGGGTGCGGGCGGCCAGGTCCGCCGCCGCCCAGCCGAGCCGCTCCGCGTAGGGGCGGCCGTCCGGCGGGCCCGGCACGTCCATGAACGTGGGGCCCGTCAGGAGGCGCCACCCGGCGTCGCGGGCCACGGCCTCGGCCGCCTCGTGGAACCAGTACATGTCGAGCGCGGCGGTGACCCCGCCGCGCACGGACTCCGCGATCGCGCCCTTGATGCCGGCCGTCGCCGTCTCCGGCGAGAGCAGCTCCGCCTCGGCCGGGATCACGCGGGCCAGGAAGCCCTGGAGCGTCACGTCGTCGGCGATGCCGCGGAACAGGGTCATCGCCAGGTGCGTGTGCGTGTTGATGAGGCCCGGCAGGACGAGACAGCCGCGGGCGTCGAGCTCGTCGGCGGCTTCGTGGGCGGCGCGCAGCCGCTCGGCCGGGCCGACGTCGACGATCCGGCCGTCGCGCACGGCGACGGCGCCGTCCTTCACGATCGTGCCGGACGCGTCGACGGTGAGGACGTCGCCGCCGTGGACCAGGAGATCTATGGAGCCGCCCCGGTCCTGGGCCGGCAGGTCAGTGGGGTGCATCGGTTCCGTTCTCCACAAGGTCGTTCGGGTGGCTGCTCAGTGCTCCGTGGCGGCCAGGAGCCGCAGAGCGTCCAAGGCTATCCGGGCGCCCCGGTCGACTCCTTCGGCCACCACGTTCCGGTGCGGGTTGTAGCCACCTGTCGAAAAAGGGGCTGCTTCGTCGACGAGTTCATCGGCGTTGGCGCCGTCCACGACGAGCGCGCCGCCCGCGACGAGGCCGTGCGTGGACGCGAAGACGTACAGCGCCGAGAGCTCCATCTCGATGGCCGCGATCCCGGCGGCCGCGTACGCCTCGCCGGGCAGCGGCAGGAAGCCCGGCTGGAACGCGGCCCGCGTCCACACCACACCCCGGTGGTACGGCGCTTCGGCCGCGCGGGCCGCGCGCTGGAGCGCGATGACCGCCTCCGGAGTCGCGAACGCCGGGTACTCGGCGGGGATCAGCTGCTGGGTCACGCCGTCGTCGCGCACCGCCGCGTCCGCGATGACCAGGTCGCCGTCGCGGATGCCGGGGCGGATCGCGCCCGCCGTGCCGAGCCGCAGGATGGTGGTGACGCCCGCCTCCGCCAGCTCCTGGAAGAGCAGGATCGCGCCGGGGGCGCCGACGCCGTGCGAGGCGACGACGACCTCGGTGCCCTGCCAACTGCCGGTGAAGGTGCGGTACTCGCGGTGGTACGACACCTCCTTCGCGTCGTCCAGGAGATCGGCGACGGCGGTGGCGCGCGCCGGGTCGCCGACGACGACCGCGCGGGTGGGCAGGCCGGTGCGGGGGACGCGGGTGATGGGCAGCGCGTCGGTGGGCGTACGGGCGTCGGTCGTCATGAGGATGCTCCTGCCAGGGGCGTCGACTTGCGGCGGCGCCTGCGCGCCGTGGAAAGGAAGAGGGCGGCCAATGTCACCACATACGGCGCGGCGTCGGTCGCCTGCTGCGGCATGCCGAGCCCCTGGAGGCGGAAACCGACGGCCTCCGCGATGCCGAAGAGCAGTCCGGCGAGCAGGACGCCGAGCGGCAGGGCGCGGCCCAGCATCACGGCCACCACGGCGATCCAGCCACGCCCTGCGGTCATGTTCTCGGAGAACAACGTGACGTTGCCCAGGGCGAGTTGGGCTCCCGCGAGGCCGCACAGGACGCCTGACGTCAGGACGGCCGCGTACTGATACTTGGCGGGGCTGACCCCCAGCGTCGCCGCCGCGTCGGGAGCCTCGCCCACGCCGCGCAGCCGAAGGCCCCACGGGTGGCGGGCCAGGAACACCGCGGCCACGGCGACGGCGGCCCACGAGAGGTACACGAGCGCGGAGTGCCCGGAGAACACCGCCCCGACGAAGGGGATGTCGATGCCGCCGAGTCCGGCCAGCTCCGGGTCGGAGAAGGTGCCCTGCACGCCGAAGACCGTACGCAGCAGGAACCCGGTCAGGCCGACCGCCAGGAGGTTGAGCGCGACGCCGAGCACCACTGCGTCCCCGCGCAGCGAGATCGTCCCGACGGCCAGGATCATCGAGTACGCCGCAGAGGCGAGGGCGGCGAACAGGACACCGAGCCAGGCGCTCCCGGTGAACCAGCTGCCCGCCACGCCGCTGAAGCAGCCGATCAGCATCATGCCTTCGAGGCCGATGTTGAAGACGCCCGCGCGCTCGCAGATCGCGCCGCCGAGTGCGGCGAGGAGGATCGGGGTGAGGGCGAGGAGCGCCGAGTGGAACAGCGCGGAGTCGACGCTCATCGCACGCTCACTTCCTTCACTTCGATCTCGGCGGTGGGCTTCTTCCCGGCCCGTCGCCACGTCAGGTTGAGCCGGGCCGACAGGAAGACGATGACGACGGCCTGGAGGACCTGCGTCAGCTCGCGCGGCGCCTCGGTGGTCCGCTCCATCGCCAGCCCGCCCACTTCGAGCGCCGCGAAGAACAGTGCCGCGAGGGCGGTCCCGAGGGGTGCCGCGGCGGCGAGGAGCGCGGCCGTCAGGCCGGTCCAGGTGTGCCCGGCCGCGGTGAGCGACCCGTCGATGAAGCGATAGGGGAAACTCAGCACCCCGATGGCGCCGACGAGACCCGCCACCGCGCCGGAGAGCGCCATGAGCCGCAGCGTGAGCCGGGGCCTGTCGACCCCCGCGTACGCGGCGAAGCGCGGATTGAGCCCCGTCATGCGGATCTCGTAGCCGGTGGCGGTCCGGGCGTCGGCGAACACGAAGACGGCGACCGCTACGGCCACGAGGAGCAGCCCGACGGTGACGGTCGACGACCCGAAGGCGGGCAGCTCGACCCCCTCGGGCATCCGCCGGGTCTGCGGAAGGCTCGACCCGTCCTCCTTGAGCGGGAAGCGCGCGAGGTAGGAGGCGAAGGACATCGCCGGATACCCGAGCAGCAGACTGCTGACGAGCAGCGGCACCCCGAACCGGTTCTGGCACACCGCGGCGAGTGCGGCGTAGGCGGCACCGGCCGCCATCCCCGCGAGCAGCGCGGCGACGACGGTCAGCGGCGCGGGCAGCGGCGAGTAGAGCCCGGTCACCGCCGCGGCGATCCCGCCGAGCACCAGCTGCCCGTCCCCGCCGAGGTTGAGCAGCCCCGCCCGCATGGGGATCGCGAGCGCCAGGGCGAGCCCGATGATGCCGGTCCCGGTGGTGAGCGTGGACCCGATGCCGTCGGGCCCGAGCGCACCGGTCACCACGGAGCCGTACGCCCCGAGGGGATCGGCCCCGGTGCCGAGGAGGAAGAGCGCCCCGACGAGAACGGCGGCGACGACGGAGTGCAGGGCGGGCGCGCGCAGCACGCGCGCGGCGACGGCCCCGGCGGTGCCGGGGGTGTCGGCGGCCATCAGGGTGCCTCCTTCACGGGGGCGGGATCGTCGCTCTCGCGGGGAGGCGGGACGGTGTCGCCGGAATCGGCCGGGGCTGTCGGAGCCGCTCCCGGAGCCGCCGAAGTCGCGGCGGGGGTCGGGGCGGCGGCCGGCGGTCCGGCGTCGGGCCCGTTCGTGGCGCCCGCTGTGCCGGTTCCGGCAGCCATGGCGTCCTTGGCCGCGGTGGCCGCGCCGCCCGCCATGGCGAGGCCGAGTGCTCGCTCGTCCGCGTCCTCGCGGGCGAACTCCGCGGCCACCCGGCCCTCGTACATCACCAGGACACGGTCCGACAGGCCGCGGATCTCGCTCAGCTCGGCGGAGACCAGGAGGACCGCGTGGCCCGCGTCCCGGTGGGCGATCAGCTGGTCGTGGATGGTCTGGATGGCGCCGATGTCGACACCCCGGGTGGGCTGCTCGACGATCAACAGGGGGGATGCGTGGGCGAGTTCGCGGCCGATCACCAGTTTCTGGAGATTGCCGCCCGACAGCGAGCCCGCCGTGTGACGGGTCGAGGCCGCCTTGATGCCGAAGCGCTCGATCAGGACACGTGCGTGCTCGCGCAGCCAGGACGGACGCAGCAGGCCGTGGCCCCGGTGGTGGCCCATCGCCAGGTTCTCCGCGACCGTCGCGGCCGGCGCCGTGCCGACCGCCACGCGGTCCTCGGGGACGTAGGCGAGCCCCGCCGCGCGGCGATCCGCGGCCGACGCGTCCGTGATGTCCTGCCCGGCGAGCGTGACCCGCCCCGAGGAGAGCGGACGCAACCCCGCGATCGCCTCGACCAGTTCACTCTGACCGTTGCCCGCGACTCCCGCGACGCCCACGATCTCGCCCGCGCGGACCGAGAGCGTGACCCCGCGCACCGCGTCCGTCGACAGGGAATCGACCGAAAGGACCTCGCCGCCCGGCACACCCGCCGGATGCACGCGGTCCAGCTCCACCGCACGCCCCGTCATCGCCGCGGCGATCCCGTCCGCGCTGGTGTCGGCGGTCCGCATGCGCGCCGCGACCCGGCCGTCCCGCAGGACCGTCACCGCGTCGCTGCCCTCCATCACCTCGCGCAGCTTGTGCGTGACGAGGAGGACCGTGCACCCGTCGTCCGCGAGGGAGCGCAGCACACCGAACAGGGCATCGGCCTCCGACGGGGTCAGGACCGCCGTCGGCTCGTCGAGGATCAGCGTACGAGCGCCGCGGTGGAGGAGCTTGAGGATCTCCACGCGCTGGCGCACCCCCACCGGCAGGTCCCCGACCTTCGCCGCCGGGTCCACCGCGAGGCCGTGCTCCTCGGCGAGCGCACCCACCCGCCGCAGCGCCTGAGCCCGGTCCACCAAGCCGAAACGGCGCGGCTCGGCGGCGTACACGACGTTCTCGGCGACCGTGAAGGACGGGAAGAGCTTGAAGCTCTGGTGCACCATGCCAAGGCCCGCCGCGATCGCCTCGCTGGGGCTCGCGAACGCAACCTCGCGACCGTCGAGCAGGATCTGCCCGGCGTCCGGCCGTTGCAGCCCGTAGAGGACGGACATCAGCGTCGACTTGCCCGCGCCGTTCTCGCCCATCAGCGCATGGATCTCACCGCGCGCGACGGTCAGGTCCACCCGGTCGTTGGCGAGGGTGCCGGGGAACTCCTTGGTGATGCCGCGGAGTTCGACGGCGGGGGCGGCGGTGGAGGGCTCAGGCCGCCGGGTCATTGACCTTCAGCTTCCCGGTGACGATCTCGTCCCGCAGCGACTCGACGCGCTTCAGTACGTCCTTGTGGTCGGCGATCAGGCACTTGGAGTCCGCGACGCCCGGCTCGAGGCCGGTCAGCGACATGCCGCCCTCCTTGAGGCCGTACGACACCGTGGTGCCGCCCTTGCCCTTCAGGATCTGCGCGATGCCCTCCTCGACGGCCACATCGGTCTTCTTCAGTACGTTGTCGACGACGACCCCCGGGCTGCCCAGGCACTGGTTCGCGTCGACGCCGTACGCCTCGAAGCCCTTGTCCTTCGCCGCCTGGAAGACACCGGTGTTGCCGCCCGCCGCGGCCGCCATCACCTGGTCGACCCCGCCCGAGCCGAGCGTCGCCGCCTGGTCCTTGGCGCGCGCCGCGTCATTGAACGGGGACTGCCCGCCGACGAAGAGCGTGCGGGCCTTGACCCCCGTCCGCACCTTCTTCGCACCGGCCGCGAACGGCTCGCTGTAGCGGCGGAACTGCGTGTTGTCGAGGACGTCGACGGCGCCCACCTTCTTGCTCTTGGTGAGCAGCCCGGCCTCGGCGCCCGCGAGGTACACCGCCTCGTGCTCGCGGAAGACCGCGCACGTGACGTTCTTGAACGCTTTCTTCGTGCACGCGTCGACCAGCAGGAACTGCTGCTTCGGGTGCGCCTCGGCCTGCTGGGCGGCGATGTCGGCGAACTCGAAGCCGACGAGTGCGATGACGTCGGGCGCGGAGTCCACGGCCGACTGCACGTTCTGCTGCTGCGAGGAGGTGTCGCTGCTCTGGAAGACCTTCGGCTCCCCGGCGCCCTGCGCCTTCGCCGCCGACTTCACCCCGCTGACGGCCAGCTTGAGGAACTCGTTCTGGGCCACCGGGTCGGGCGTGACGAGCGTGAACGCCTTGGCTCCCTCGGCACCGTCCGAACCGCCCTTCTTCGCCGCCGCGTTGCAGCCGGTGGCGAGCAGGGCGGCGCCGACCGCGAGCGAGGACAGCCGAAGGGACGTACGACGGGATATGCGAAGCGGCATGCGCAGGGACATACGGGAGCGCCTTCTCGAAGGAGCCTGGGAGCCCAGGCGGTGGCGGGGAGGGTCGGACGTGCGAAGCGGTGTCGCTCAGCGACAACAGCGACAGCGACAACAGCGACGGCAGCGGCACATTCGCCGGTCGTCGGTCACGGCGGGGCGGCGCACGGAGCCAGCGATCCGCTGGGTCTTCATGGCCGTCCTCCTCGCACCGTGGGTCGATCCGTCCTGGGTGGCGGTGAGAGTAACACCGGATTTCGGACAGCCGCCCGCACGTCTCGAAATATGGTTCGAGCACGTCAGGTACGGTGACGGCACCCCTCCCCGCATGGCCTGAAACGCCCCTATTTTCCCGGAGTTGAGCACATGAGCAGCCAGGACCTGCGCGCTGTCACGTGGACGGCGGCCGCGGAGGGCGCCGCGCCCTCCCTCTCCCTCATCGACCAGACCGCGCTCCCGCACGCGCTGGAGCGCCTCGACGTCACCACCGTCGACCAGCTGATCGACGCGATCGTGCGGCTCGTGGTCCGCGGCGCTCCCGCGATCGGCGCGGCCGGCGGCTACGGCGTCGCGCTCGCCATGGCGCAGGGCGAGCGCGAGGGCTGGGACCGGGCACGCCTGGACGCGGAGATCGCGCGGGTGCGGGCGGCGCGGCCCACCGCCGTGAACCTGATGGTGTGCGTGGACCGGGTCGCGCCGCTCATCGACGCGGGTCTGCCCGCGGTCCTCGCCGAGGCGGACGCGATCGTGCGGGAGGACCTGGAGGCGAACCACGCGATGGGCGCGTTCGGGGCCGACTGGCTCCTGAAGCGCGTGGCCGCGGACCGACCGCTGCGGATTCTCACCCACTGCAACACGGGTGCGCTCGCCACCGCGGGCTGGGGCACGGCGCTGGGCGTCATCCGCGAACTGCACGGCCGCGGACGCCTGGAGACGGTGTACGCCGACGAGACCCGCCCCCTGCTCCAGGGCGCGCGGCTCACCGCGTGGGAGCTGGCCCAGGAGGGAATCCCGCACTTCGTCCAGGCGGACGGCGCGGCGGCGGGCTCGATCCTGCGGGGCGAGGTGGACGCGGCGATCGTCGGCGCGGACCGGATCGCGGCGAACGGCGACACGGCCAACAAGGTCGGCACGGTGGGGATCGCGCTGGCGTGCGCGTACGCGGGAATCCCGTTCGTGGTGGCCGCGCCCACGACGACGGTGGATCTCGCGACGGCGACCGGTGCTGAGATCCACATCGAACTGCGGGGTGAGGACGAGGTGTTGGAGTGGGCGGGAGTCCGCACCGCTCCGGCGAACTCGCGCGGCCACAACCCGGCCTTCGACGTGACGCCGGGTTCGCTGGTGACGGGGTTGGTGACGGAGCGGGGCGTGCTGGAGGTCGCTGCGGGGGAGTTGCCGGAGGGCTGGACCTCCAGCCCGTCCGGCGTTTGAGGACGAACTCGGCGAAGCCGGTGATGACGGCAACCAAGGCCCCCGCGCCGAGCGGGTTTGTGGGAAGGGGCGGGGTTGGGGAAAAACTAGCCCCGCGTCAGCTCCAGCTCCAGCAGCCACTCCACGACCTCCGTGCGATGCCGCGCCTCCCGAGGGTTCGCCCCCCAGACATAGAGCCCGTGCCCGGCGACGACCACCGCCGGCATCCCCGGCGAGAGCGCAGCCTCCAGCCGATCCCCCAGCACCGCCATGTCCTGGCTGTTCTCGATCACCGGCAGCGTCACGGCGACCTCGTGCGTCCCGTGCCCGAGCCCCTTCAGCATCTCCAGGTCCGAGAACGCCACACCCCCCGGCTTCCGATGCCCCATGGCCACCGAAGCGACGGTGTGCACATGTACCACGGCCCCGGCCCCGGTCAGCGCGGCCACCCGCGCGTGCAGCGCCGCCTCCGCCGAGGGGCGCCCCGCGCCCAGCGCGGCGCCGGACGCGTCCGTCAACACCACGTCCGAGGACGTGAGTTCACCCTTGTCGCGCCCGCTCGCCGTCACCGCCAGCTGAAGCGGCGTACGCGAGAGGACCACGGACAGGTTCCCGGACGTACCCCGCATCCATCCGAACGAGGCGAAGCGCGCGGCCTCGGCCGCGAGGACGGCGCCCGCCTCCTCCAGGTCGAGGGCGGCAGTGGTCTCACTCATCGCATGCTCCTAGTTCCTGACAAGGCTGATCTCGTCGAAGGCCGCAGCCTCCGGATGCCCGCCGACCCCGGCGGCGAAGTAGGGCTCCCCGGCCCGCCGTACCCCCACGGTCAGCCACCCGGCGTCCCGCGCCGCGTCCAGCTCCCCGAGCCGGTCGGAGAGGAAGAGCGTGCGCCCGGCGGGGACGCCGATCGCGGCCGAAATGCTCCGGTAGGAGTCCGGCTCCTGCTTGGGGCCCGCGTTCTCGGTGTCGTAGAAGCCACGCACGAGCTCCAGCAGGGAACCCTCGGGCGAGTACGTGAACCAGGCCCGCTGCGCCGCGACGGACCCGGACGAGTACACGTACAACCGCGTCCCGTCCGCCGCCCAGCCCCGCAGCACGTCGATCACCTCGGGGTAGAAGTGCGAGACCAGCTCGCCCCGCGCGAAGCCCTCCGCCCAGAGAATCCCCTGGAGCGTCTTCAGAGGCGTCGCCTTGCGATCGGCGTCGACCCATGCGCCCAGGATCTTCTCGACCTGGACGGCGTCCGCGTCCGGCTCGCCCGCGAGCTCCCGCACCTGTGCGACCGCCCGCGCCACCTCCGGCTCATCGCCCCGCGAGGCGAGCAGCGCACCGAAGCGCTCGCGTGCGTAGGGGTACAGCACATCCACCACGAACCCCGTGGCGCTCGTGGTGCCCTCGATGTCGAGCACCACCGCGTCCACGGAGTTCGCGTCGAACCCGACGCTCACGCCACGTTCCCCGTGTATCCCGCGTGGATCGCGTCGAAGTCCGGGAAGCGGTCGGCGATCGGGCTGCCCGTGAACGTGCCGATCCAGCCGTCCTCCTCGTGGAAGAAGCGGATCGCCGTGAACGCGGGGGAGGTGCCCATGTCGAACCAGTGCGTCGTGCCGCGCGGCACCCCGAGCAGGTCGCCCTTCTCGCAGTAGACCGCGTGCACTTCGCCGGCCACGTGCAGATAGAAGATCCCCGAGCCGGCGACGAAGAACCGCACCTCGTCATCGTCGTCGTGCGTGTGCTCGGCGAGGAACTTCTGCCGGGCCGCCTTGGCCTTCTCGGGCCACTCGGGGTCGTCGCTGGGGTGCAGCGCGACCACGTCGACCGTCTGGAAGCCCTCTTCGGCGTTGAGCTGGGCGATCTCCGTGCGGTACGCGGCGAAGACGGTGTCGCTGTCGGCGTCGGCGGGCACGTCCTCGCGCACCGGCCACTGCTCGTAGCGCACGCCGACGGGCGCGAGCGCGGCGGCGATCTCCGCGGGGTCCGTGGTGCGGCGTACGACGGTCTCGGGGCCGGACTCCGGCCAGGTCGTCAGGAGGGTCATCGATCACTCCAGGGCAGGTCAGGGATGTCTTCGGATCGTAGCCCGCGGCCCGGACCCGTCACACGGTGTCCCACAGCGTGGACGGCGCCGCCTCGCGCACCACCGGCGCGACCTCCTCGGCGAACCGCTGGAGCGTCTCGATCTGTTCGCCCCGCTCCAGGCCGAAGCCGTCCACGGTGATGGACTGCAGGTCGTGCCCGTACACCTCGTGGTAGCCCAGGATCTTGTCGATGATCTGCTGCGGGGAGCCGATGAACTGCGGCCCGTCGGCGATCGCGTCCTCGATGGTGCGGAAGGGGGTGTTGTAGCCCGCCTTCCCCTCCAGATGCGGCCTGAAGGTCTGGCGCACCTTCGCCTCGTACAGCTCGCGGTAGCGCGAGACCGCCTGCTCCGCGGAGTCCGCGATGAGGAGGCCGCCCGAGCCGGCCGCCACCCGGGCGTCCGCCGGATCGTGCCCGTACTCCTCGAACCGCTCGCGGTAGTGCGCGATCAGCCTGGCGTACGCGGCACGCGGCTGGATGGCGTTGGCGGTGAAGAGCGGGTCACCGTGCTTGGCCGCCAGATCGGGGGAGTTGAGGGAGGTCGCCGAGCCGTGCCAGATGCGCGGCGGGCCCGCGTACGGGCGCGGCACCGTCGTCACGTCCTTCAGGGCGGGCCTGAACTCGCCCTCCCAGTCGACGTTCTCCTCGCTCCACAGACGGCGGAGCAGCTCGTACTTCTCCTTCTGCAGATCCCACTGCCGCTCCTCGTCGAGCCCGAAGAGGTCGAAGTGCCCGGCCTCCGCACCCTTGCCGATCACCAACTCGATCCGGCCGCGCGAGATCTGATCGAGCGTCGCGTAGTCCTCGGCGACCCGCACCGGGTCGAGGATCGCCACGACGGTGACGCCGGTGAGCAGTTTGATGCGCGTGGTGCGTGCGGCGAGCGCGCCGAGCACGACCGTCGGGCTGGACGACAGGAAGGCGCCCGCGTGCCGCTCGCCCACGGCGTACGCGTCGTAGCCGAGCCGCTCGGCGGCCACGCCGACCTCGATGACGTCGGCCAACCGGTCGGCGGACGTGGCGAGTTGGCCGGTCAGGGGGTGCGGCGCATGGCCGATGATCGACAGGACCTGGAACTTCATGGTCCCACTCTCCCGGTGCCGTATTGCACGCGTATGTACGCGGCATGGCGGCGCACCGGGACGCGCCGCCCCGCGAACGCCGAAGGGCGGCTCCCCGCGGGGAGCCGCCCTTCAGCACGTGACCAGGTGCGACTACTTGCCGTCGAGCACGTCCTGGACCTTGGCGCGGACGTCGTCCGTGGCCAGGCCGCGGATCGTCAGCGTCGTACGGCGGCGAAGGACGTCGTCCGCCGTCTCGGCCCACTCGTGGTCGCGGGCGTAGACGACCTGCGCCCAGATCTCCGGGGCGTCCGGCGAGACGCGCTCGGCCAGCGCCGGGTTCTCGTTCGCAAGGCGGGCGATGTCGAAGGAGAGCGAGCCGTAGTGCGTCGCCAGGTGCTTGGCGGTGTCGGCGGCCATGCGCGGGCCGGGCGCCGGACCGTCGACGAGCAGCCGGTGGGCGACCGCGCGCGGGTTGGCGATGCCGGGCAGCGGCAGCCGCTTCTGGAGCTGCGAGATCGGCTCGTAGTCGTCGCCCAGCGGGTGGCCCGGCAGCGACTCCAGCTTCTTCATCACCGTACGGCCGATGTGGCGGAAGGTCGTCCACTTGCCGCCCGCGACGGAGAGCATGCCGCGCGCGCCCTCGGTGACGACCGTCTCGCGCTTGGCCTTGGAGGTGTCGCCGGGACCGCCGGGCAGCACGCGCAGGCCCGCGAAGGAGTACGTGATCAGATCGCGGGACAGCTGCTGGTCGCGGATGGAGAACGCGGCCTCGTCCAGGATCTGCGCGGTGTCGGCCTCGGTGACCTTGACGTCCGCCGGGTCGCCCTCGAACTCCTCGTCGGTCGTGCCGAGCAGGAGCATGTCCTCCCAGGGCAGGGCGAACGTGATGCGGTACTTGTCGATCGGCGTGGCCAGCGCGGCCTTCCAGGGGGCGGTGCGCTTGAGGACCAGGTGCGCGCCCTTGGAGAGGCGGATGGAGGGGGCCGCGTCGGGGTTCTCCATCTTGCGCAGGTGGTCGACCCACGGTCCGGTCGCGTTCAGCACCAGGCGGGCGTCGACGCCGAACTCGGTGCCGTCCATGCGGTCCTTGAGCTCCGCGCCCGTGACCCGGCCCTTGGTGAAGCGCAGGCCCGTGACCTCGGCGTGGTTGAGGACGGCGGCGCCGGCCTCGACCGCCGCGCGGACCGTCATCAGGGCCATGCGCGAGTCGTTCATCTGGTCGTCGCCGTACACGGCGACGGCCTTGAGGTTGTCCGTGCGCAGCTCCGGCACGTCCTGCGCGGCCTTCGAGGGGCTGAGCAGGTGGCCGACGCCGTCGCCGAAGGCGGAGAGCGCCGAGTAGGCGAAGACGCCCGCGCCCAGCTTGGCGGCGCCGTGCGGGCCGCCCTTGTAGACGGGCAGGTAGAAGGTGAGCGGGTTCGCCAGGTGGGGGGCCACCTGGCGCGACACCGCGCGACGCTCGAAGTGGTTCTCCGCGACCAGCTTCACCGCGCCGGTCTGCAGGTAGCGCAGACCGCCGTGGAGAAGCTTGGAGGAGGCGGAGGAGGTGGCGCCGGCGAAGTCACCGGCGTCCACCAGAGCCACCCGCAGTCCCGACTGCGCGGCATGCCAGGCGGTGGAGATGCCCAGGATTCCGCCGCCGATCACCAGGAGGTCGTACGTCGCCTTGGAAAGCTGCTCCCGGGTCTCGGCGCGGCTCGGGTTGGAACCGGCAGCCGGATGCGTCCCGAGGGCAGGGACGCTCTGCAGGGTGGTCATGTCTTTACTCCTCGTCCTCGATCCAGCCCATGGTCCGCTCGACGGCCTTGAGCCAGCTCTTGTACTCACGGGCGCGGGTGTCCGCGTCCATGCGGGGGGTCCACTCCGCCGCCCGGCGCCAGTTGGCGCGCAGTTCGTCGGTGCCGGACCAGAAGCCGACGGCGAGGCCGGCGGCGTAGGCGGCGCCGAGGCAGGTCGTCTCGGCCACCATCGGGCGCACCACCGGCGCGTCGAGGAAGTTCGAGAGCGTCTGCATCAGCAGGTTGTTGGAGGTCATGCCGCCGTCGACCTTGAGGGCCGTGAGCTCGACGCCGGAGTCCTTCGTCATGGCGTCGGTGATCTCACGGGTCTGCCAGGCCGTGGCCTCCAGGACGGCGCGCGCGATGTGCGCCTTGGTGACGTACCGGGTGAGACCGGCGATCACACCGCGGGCGTCGGAACGCCAGTACGGGGCGAAGAGGCCGGAGAAGGCCGGTACGAAGTAGGCACCGCCGTTGTCCTCGACCGACGACGCGAGCGTCTCGATCTCGGCGGCGGAGTTGATCAGGCCCATCTGGTCGCGCATCCACTGCACCAGCGAACCGGTGACGGCGATGGAGCCCTCGAGGGCGTAGACCGGCTTCTGGTCGCCGATCTGGTAGCCGACGGTGGTCAGCAGGCCCGAGTAGGAGTTGATGGCCGACTCACCGGTGTTCATCAGCATGAAGGTGCCGGTGCCGTACGTCGACTTGGCCTCGCCCTTGGCGAAACAGGTCTGCCCGAAGAGGGCGGCCTGCTGGTCGCCGAGCGCGGAGGCGACGGGGATGCCGCCCAGGATGTCGCCGAGCTTGCCGCCGGTGACCTCGCCGTAGACCTCGGCGGAGGAGCGGATCTCGGGGAGCATCGACATCGGGACGCCGATGGACTCGGCGATCTTCTCGTCCCACTTCATGGTGTGCAGGTTCATCAGCATGGTGCGGGAGGCGTTGGTGACGTCGGTGACGTGCCGGCCGCCGTTCACACCGCCCGTCAGGTTCCAGATGACCCAGGAGTCCATGGTGCCGAAGAGGATGTCGCCCGCCTCGGCGCGCTCGCGCAGGCCCTCGACGTTGTCGAGCAGCCAGCGGGCCTTGGGACCGGCGAAGTAGCTGGCGAGCGGCAGGCCCGTCTCACGGCGGAAGCGGTCCTGGCCGACGTTGCGGCCGAGCTCCTTGCACAGGGCGTCGGTGCGGGTGTCCTGCCAGACGATGGCGTTGTGCACCGGCTCGCCGGTGTTCTTGTCCCAGAGCAGCGTGGTCTCACGCTGGTTGGTGATGCCGATCGCCTTGATGTCCTCGTGGGTGATGCCGGCCTTGGAGATGGCGCTGGCGACGACCTCCTGGACGTTCGTCCAGATCTCGCTCGCGTCGTGCTCGACCCAGCCCGGCTTCGGGAAGATCTGCTCGTGCTCCTTCTGGTCGACCGAGACGATCCGGCCGTCCTTGTCGAAGACGATGCAGCGGCTCGAGGTGGTGCCCTGGTCGATGGCCGCGATGAAGGGGCCGGCGGTGTGTGCGTCCGTGGTCACGGTGTGCTCCTGATTTCTTGCTCGGCGGTCTGTCTCGGGCGGTCGTCGGTATCTGTCGCGGTCCTACTTGAACGCGATGTTGTAGATACCGCCCGCGATGGCGCCGCCGATCAGCGGGCCGACGATCGGCACCCATGCGTAGGTCCAGTCCGAGCCGCCCTTGTTGGGCAGCGGGAGCAGGGAGTGCACGATGCGCGGACCCAGGTCACGGACCGGGTTGATCGCGTAGCCCGTGGGGCCACCGAGCGAGAGACCGATGCCGACGACGACGAGCGCGGTGATCAGCGCACCGAGGACGCCGATGCCGTTGCCGTTGTCGTTCAGGCCCTGGGTGAGGATGGCGAGAACCAGCACGACGGTCGCGATGACCTCGGTCAGCACGTTCTGCGCGTAGTTCCGGATCTCGGGACCGGTCGAGAAGATGCCGAGCACCGGACCGGCCTTGGGCGCGGCCTTCTGGTCGACGAGGCCCTCGTCGGCCGGCTGCGCCGCGAGGATCGACGGGTCGGTGAGGTGCGCCTTGAACTGGCCCATGTACGTGAGCCAGACCAGGATCGCGCCGATGATCGCGCCGAGCAGCTGCGAACCGAGGTAGAGCGGAACGTCGCTCCACTTGGTGCCGCCCTCGATGGCGAGCCCGACGGTGACCGCCGGGTTGAGGTGGGCGCCTGACACGCCACCCGCCAGGTAGGCGCCGGTCAGCACCGCGAAGCCCCACCCGAAGGTGATCGCGAGCCAGCCTGCGTCCTTGGCCTTCGAGGCCTTGAGCGTGACGGCGGCGCACACGCCGCCGCCGAGCAGGATGAGTATGGCGGTACCGATGGTCTCGCCGATGAAGATGTCGGAGCTGGACACCCGCGACTCCTTTGTCCTTCGTCCAGGGGAAGGCGAACCCCGGGTCCCACCGGTGGTTCGCGACCTCAGGTGAGGTCGTTGCCGGCCCTTGGCCTTGTCACACTCTAGCGCGTAATGCCGGTAGGTGTTCGACAATGCCGACCGATGGACGCGAGTCTCACCCCGGGGTTACTTGCCCGTCAAGAGCTCTGTTATTGAAAACACGATCGTTATTGATCGTTCCGGGTTATCGATAGCGGCAGGAGTCGCCACGGGGTGAAACACGTGCATCGATGGTCGCGCAGAAGAGTGCCCCCTGCATGTTGAGCAGGGGGCATGTGGCGTAGACGGTGGAGGGCGGCGGAGGTGCGGCGGAGGGCAGGAGGGGCGGGCAGGAGGGGGCAGGAGGGGGGCGGCGCAGGGCTAGAAGCGCCCGGCGCCCAGGTCCCGCGACACGGCGCGGGCGCAGTCCCGTACGGCCGCGATCAGATCGGGCCGCAGCTCCCCGTCCTTCTGCACCCGTTCCACCGCGCCGGTGATGCCGACCGCACCGACCGGCATGCGGCGCCGGTCGTGGATGGGGGCGGCCACGGAGGCGATGCCCTCCCAGGTCTCCTCGACGTCGGCGGCGTACCCACGGGCGCGGGTCACGCCGAGGATGTCCTCGAAGGCTTCGGGGTCCACGACGGTGCGCGTGGTGAAGGTCTGCCAGTCGGCCTCGGCGGCCTCGCTGTGCGCCACGGGGTCGTAGGCGGCGAGCACCTTGCCCAGGGCCGTGGAGTGCAGCGGCTGCATCGCCCCGACCTCCAGGACCTGGCGGCTGTCGTCGGGCCGGAAGACGTGGTGCACGATCAGGACGCCCTGCTGGTGCAGCACGCCGAGGTAGACGCTCTCGCCGCTGGAGCGGGCCAGGTCGTCGGTCCACACCAGGGCGCGGGCCCGCAGCTCGTGCACGTCCAGGTAGCTGTTGCCCAGGCGCAGCAGTTCGGCGCCCAGCTGATAGCGGCCCGACGCGGAGTCCTGCTCGACGAATCCCTCCGCCTGCAGGGTGCGCAGAATGCCGTGGGCCGTGCCCTTGGCGAGGCCAAGGGCGGACGCGATCTCCGAGAGGCCCAGCCGTCGCTCTCCGCCCGCGAGCAGCCGCAGCATCGCGGCCGCCCGCTCGAGCGACTGGATGTTCCGTGCCATCGCAGCCCCTTCCTCCGTCCCCTCTGACTCCAACGTTCGACAATGCTGAACACTATCGGTCGTTGTCGACCTCCCGCGACAGAGCGGCAGGCGGTGTTTCTCGCCGTTTCTCGTCGTTGCTCGCCGTTTCCCGCCGTTTCTCGCCGTCTCTCCATCGCGCCCCGCACCACACGCCCTCACAGGGACCGCCGACAGGGCCGGGCGTCCGGCTCGTGAACACTCGCACGCTGTGGACCTTCGTCCCGCTACCCTGACCGAGTGCGCCTTCCACCGAAGCGCAAAGCCGACAGCCGTCGCACCTCAGGGAGCTCTTTCATGGCCTCGTTGCCTAACCCCTCGTCCGGTTCCTCGCAGGGAACCCGAGCCGATGCCCTCCGTGAAGCCCTAGCCACCCGGGTGGTGGTGGCCGACGGTGCGATGGGCACGATGCTCCAGGCACAGGACCCCACGCTCGAGGACTTCCAGAACCTCGAGGGCTGTAACGAGATCCTTAACGTGACCCGCCCGGACATCGTCCGCTCGGTCCACGAGGAGTACTTCGCGGTCGGGGTCGACTGCGTGGAGACGAACACGTTCGGCACGAACTTCGCGGCCCTGAGCGAGTACGACATCCCGGAGCGGAACTTCGAGCTCTCCGAGGCCGGTGCCCGCATCGCCCGCGAGGTGGCCGACGAGTTCACCGAGAAGACCGGTCAGCAGCGCTGGGTGCTCGGCTCGATGGGTCCGGGCACCAAGCTGCCGACCCTGGGCCACGCCCCGTACACGACGCTGCGCGACGCCTACCAGATCAACGCCGAAGGCATGATCGCCGGCGGCGCCGACGCCCTCCTGGTGGAGACCACCCAGGACCTGCTGCAGACCAAGTCCGCGATCCTGGGCGCCCGCCGCGCCCTGGAGGCCACCGGCACCAACCTGCCGCTGATCTGCTCGGTGACCGTGGAGACCACCGGCACGATGCTGCTCGGGTCGGAGATCGGCGCGGCGCTCACCGCGCTGGAGCCGCTGGGCATCGACATGATCGGCCTGAACTGCGCCACGGGCCCGGCCGAGATGAGCGAGCACCTGCGCTACCTGGCCCGCCACTCGCGCGTGCCGATCTCCTGCATGCCCAACGCGGGCCTGCCGGTCCTCGGCAAGAACGGCGCCCACTACCCGCTGACCGAGGCGGAGCTGGCCGACGCCCAGGAGACCTTCGTCCGTGAGTACGGCCTGTCCCTGGTCGGCGGCTGCTGCGGCACCACGCCCGAGCACCTGCGCCAGGTGGTGGAGCGGGTGCGCGGCGTGCAGACCACCCGCCGCGAGCCGCACCCCGAGCCGGGCGCCGCCTCGCTCTACCAGACCGTGCCGTTCCGCCAGGACACCGCCTACATGGCGATCGGCGAGCGGACGAACGCCAACGGCTCGAAGAAGTTCCGCGAGGCCATGCTGGAGGGCCGCTGGGACGACTGTGTGGAGATGGCCCGCGACCAGATCCGCGAGGGCGCCCACATGCTCGACCTGTGCGTCGACTACGTCGGCCGCGACGGCGTCGCGGACATGGCCGAGCTGGCCGGCCGGTTCGCCACCGCCTCCACCCTGCCGATCGTCCTGGACTCCACCGAACTGCCGGTCATCCAGGCCGGGTTGGAGAAGCTGGGCGGCCGTGCGGTCATCAACTCGGTCAACTACGAGGACGGGGACGGCCCCGAGTCCCGGTTCGCGAAGGTCACCGCCCTTGCCAAGGAGCACGGTGCCGCGCTGATCGCGCTGACCATCGACGAGGAGGGCCAGGCCCGCACCGTCGAGCACAAGGTGGCCATCGCCGAGCGCCTGATCGACGACCTGACCGGCAACTGGGGCATCCATGAGGCCGACATCCTCATCGACACCCTGACCTTCACCATCTGCACCGGCCAGGAGGAGTCCCGCAAGGACGGCATCGCCACCATCGAGGCGATCCGCGAGCTCAAGCGCCGCCACCCGGACGTGCAGACCACCCTGGGCCTGTCGAACATCTCCTTCGGCCTCAACCCGGCCGCCCGCGTCGTGCTGAACTCCGTCTTCCTGGACGAGTGCGTCAAGGCGGGCCTGGACTCGGCGATCGTGCACGCCTCCAAGATCCTGCCGATCGCGCGCCTGGACGAGGAGCAGGTCAAGGCGGCCCACGACCTGATCTACGACCGCCGCGCCGAGGGCTACGACCCCCTCCAGAAGCTCATGGAGCTGTTCGAGGGCGTCAACATGAAGTCGATGAAGGAGGGCAAGGCCGAGGAACTCCTGGCCCTCCCGCTGGACGAGCGTCTCCAGCGCCGCATCATCGACGGCGAGAAGAAGGGGCTGGAGGCCGACCTGGACGAGGCCCTTCAGACCCGCCCGGCGCTCGACATCGTCAACGACACCCTGCTCGAGGGCATGAAGGTCGTCGGCGAGCTCTTCGGGTCCGGCCAGATGCAGCTGCCGTTCGTGCTGCAGTCCGCCGAGGTGATGAAGACCGCGGTGGCCCACCTGGAGCCGCACATGGAGAAGTCGGACTCCGAGGGCAAGGGCACCATCGTCCTTGCCACCGTGCGCGGCGACGTCCACGACATCGGCAAGAACCTCGTCGACATCATCCTGTCCAACAACGGCTACAACGTGGTCAACCTCGGTATCAAGCAGCCGGTCGCCGCCATCCTGGACGCCGCGGCCGAGCACAGCGCCGACGTGATCGGCATGTCGGGCCTCCTGGTCAAGTCGACCGTGATCATGAAGGAGAACCTGGAGGAGCTCAACCAGCGCAAGATGGCCGCGGACTTCCCGGTGATCCTGGGCGGCGCGGCACTCACCCGGGCTTACGTCGAGCAGGACCTGCACGAGATCTACGAGGGCGAGGTCCGCTACGCCCGCGACGCGTTCGAGGGCCTGCGGCTGATGGACGCCCTCATCGCGGTCAAGCGCGGAGTCCCCGGCGCCACCCTCCCCGAGCTGAAGCAGCGCCGCGTGCCCAAGCGGGACACCCCCGTCGTGGAGGTCACCGAGGACGAGGGCCCCGCCCGCTCGGACACCTCCGTCGACAACCCCGTGCCCACCCCGCCGTTCTGGGGCACCCGCGTGGTCAAGGGCATCCAGCTCAAGGAGTACGCCTCCTGGCTGGACGAGGGCGCCCTGTTCAAGGGCCAGTGGGGCCTCAAGCAGGCCCGCAAGGGCGACGGGCCCACCTACGAGGAGCTCGTCGAGACCGAGGGACGCCCCCACCTGCGCGGCTGGCTGGACGAGCTGCACACCAAGAACATGCTGGAGGCGGCCGTCGTCTACGGCTACTTCCCCTGTGTCTCCAAGGGCGACGACCTGATCATCCTGGACGACCAGGGCAACGAGCGCACCCGCTTCTCCTTCCCGCGCCAGCGCCGTGGACGGCGCCTGTGCCTGGCGGACTTCTTCCGCCCGGAGGAGTCGGGGGAGACCGACGTGGTCGGCCTGCAGGTCGTCACCGTCGGCTCGAAGATCGGCGAGGCCACGGCCGAGCTGTTCGCCGCCGACTCCTACCGCGACTACCTCGAACTGCACGGCCTGTCCGTGCAGTTGGCCGAGGCGCTCGCCGAGTACTGGCACGCGCGTGTCCGCGCCGAGCTGGGCTTCGGGGGCGAGGACCCCGACGCCGTCGAGGACATGTTCGACCTGAAGTACCGCGGTGCGCGCTTCTCGCTCGGCTACGGCGCCTGCCCCGACCTGGAGGACCGCGCGAAGATCGCCGAGCTCCTGGAGCCGGAGCGGATCGGCGTGCAGCTCTCCGAGGAGTTCCAGCTCCACCCGGAGCAGTCCACGGACGCGATCGTCATCCACCACCCCGAGGCGAAATACTTCAACGCGCGCTAAGCGGTCAAGTCGTACACTTGTCGGTCCAGCGCAGGCCGGTTGTTCCCCCGTCAAAAGGGAGCAGCCGGCCTTCTCGTCCCTCATGGAGGTGTGCCCGGATGACCAGTACGGTTCCCGCGCTCGGTACCCGAACGGCCGAAGGCTCCGCCCTGCAGGCGGTGCTCCTCGACATGGACGGAACACTCGTGGACACCGAGGGGTTCTGGTGGGACGCGGAGGTCGAGGTCTTCGCCGCACTCGGACATACGCTCGACGAGGCCTGGCGTGACGTCGTCGTCGGCGGTCCCATGACGCGCAGCGCCGGCTTCCTCATCGCGTCCACCGGCGCCGACATCACGGTCCCCGAGCTGACCGTGCTGCTCAACGACGGCTTCGAGAACCGCATCGGCCGCGCCCTGCCGCTGATGCCGGGCGCCGCCAGGCTGCTGGCCGAACTCGCGGCGCACGAGGTGCCGATGGCACTGGTCTCCGCGTCGCACCGGCGCATCATCGACCGGGTGCTCGAGTCGATCGGGGCCCACCACTTCGCGCTCACGGTCGCGGGCGACGAGGTGACCCGGACCAAGCCGCACCCCGACCCGTACCTCCTCGCGGCGGCCGGGGTCGGCGCGGAACCGGCCAGATGTGCCGTCATCGAGGACACCGCGACCGGCGTCGCGGCGGCCGAGGCCGCGGGCTGCCGGGTCGTGGCCGTACCCTCCGTCGCGCCCATCGCCGCGGCGTCCGGCAGGACCGTCGTCCCGTCCCTCGAACACGTCAACCTGCCCTTCCTGCACGGCCTGATGGCTGAAAAGCGCTGAACAGTTGAAGATGTGACCTTTCCCACTTCATAGGGGGTCGACAGTCGGTCACGGCTGTGCCGGGCCTCCGATTTGGGTGAGTTGTGGAGTGGCGTTGTGTCCCGATTGAGGGGAACCTGACGAAACCTTCCCGTGTCGGGTTATCGGTGCGTCCGCGCCCGGTTTCGCTGCGTGATTGAGGGTCAACTCCGGTACCTTCCGGCCCTCCTGGTGGTGCGGACTAATGTCGTCGCGAGAACATCGCCCTGCCCCCACGGACCGACTTCCCCCACCCCTCGTTGCCGGTCCGGACGGGACCAACAGCTCTGGAGAACGACGAGCATGAACCGTAAGACTTTGGTGCTGCCGGCCGTCATAGGTCTGCTCGCTCCCGCGCTCGCGGCGTGCGGCGGGGCGGGCGACGGCGGGGGAGGCGACGCGATCACCGTCGGCACCACGGACCGGTTCTCCACCTCACCCGAGATCCCGGCCCCCTTCGACCCGGCGTACGCCTATGACGCGGGTTCCTGGAACGTCGTGCGCCAGACGGTCCAGACGCTGATGGCCGCTCCGCGCGGCGGCGGCGAGCCGGAGCCCGACGCCGCCGAGAGATGCGGCTTCACCGACACCGGCAACGAGCGCTACGAGTGCACGCTGCGCAAGGGCCTGACGTTCGCCGACGGCGAGCCGCTGACCGCCACCGATGTGAAGTTCTCCATCGAGCGGGTGCGGGACATCAAGATCAAGGACCCCAGCGGCTCCGCCGGCATGGTGTCCAACGTCGACGCGATCGAGACCAAGGGGGACCGGGGCGTCGTCTTCCACCTCAAGAGCCCCGACGCGACGTTCCCGTACAAGCTGGCCACGCCCATCGCGGGCATCATCAGCTCGGACCACTACGCCAAGAACAAGCTGCGCGACGGCTTCGACCTGGACGGCTCGGGCCCCTACACGGCCAAGCAAGAGGTCGAGGGCAACGACCTCGTCAAGACGGTGTTCTCCAAGAACCCCAACTACAAGGGCGTGTTGAAGCCCAAGAGCGACAAGATCGAGATGCGCACCTACGAGTCCGCCGACGCCATGGGCGAGGCACTCAAGAGCGGCGACCTCGACATGATGACGCGCACCATGTCGCCCGAGCAGATCAAGCAGCTCGACGCGGACCCGGGCAACAACATCGAGCTGGTCGAGACGCCCGGCCTGGAGATCCGCTACCTCGGCTTCAACACGGACGCCACCACCGTCAAGTCCAAGGCGGTCCGTCAGGCGATGGCGCAGCTCATCGACCGCGGCGCCCTCGCGTCCGGCGTCTACGGCGACGCGGCCGAGCCGCTCTACTCCCTGGTGCCGGCCACGATCACGGGCCACACCAACTCGTTCTTCAACCAGTACGGCAACCCGAGCACGGCCAAGGCCCGAACCGTGCTCCAGAAGGCCGACATCAGCACCCCGGTGAAGCTCACCCTGCACTACACGACGGACCACTACGGCCCGGGCACCAAGAAGGAGTTCCAGGTCCTGCAGAAGCAGCTCAACGCGAGCGGCCTGTTCGACGTGTCCATCAAGGGCACCGACTGGAACACCTTCCGCCCCGCCGAGCAGAAGGGCGCGTACGACGTCTACGGGATGGGCTGGTTCCCCGACTTCCCCGACGCCGACAACTTCCTCACGCCGTTCCTGGACAAGGACAACATCCTCGGCTCGCCGTACGTGAACAGCACCATCAACGACGAGCTGCTCCCGCACTCGCGCCGTGAGGCGGACCGGCTCACCGCCTCCAAGAGCATCAAGAAGATCCAGGACATCGTCGCCGAGGACGTGCCGGTGCTTCCCCTCTGGCAGGGCAAGCAGTACATCGCCGCCCGCGACGACATCACGGGTGTCGAGTGGGCCCTCAACTCCTCCTCGAACCTGCAGCTGTGGGAGCTCGGCCGCGGTGTGAGCGGCTGACCTCCGCGCACACCGGCACACGGAACCGCCGGGCTTCGCTCCACCGATGGACAACAACGACAAGGCACGTTCGTGAAATTGCGTAACCAGTGGCTGGCCCTTCCCCTCACGGGAGGGCTGGCCGCCGCCCTGCTGACCGGCTGCGGTACGGAGACGGGCGGAGCGGGGGAGGACGGCGACTCGGTGGTGATGGGGATGTCGGACGACGTCCTGGCCACCGACCCGGCGTCCGGCTACGACCCCGGGTCGTGGCTCCTGTTCAACAACGTCTTCCAGTCCCTGATGAGCTTCCCGAACGGGGCCACGGAGCCGGAGCCCGAGGCCGCCAAGGAGTGCGGCTTCACGGACACGGAGACCAAGGTCTTCTCGTGCACGCTGCGCGACGGACTGAAGTTCAGCAACGGCAACGCGCTGACCTCGAAGGACGTCAAGTTCTCCTTCGACCGCATGATGAAGATCAACGACGAGGCCGGCCCGGCGATCATGTTCCCGATGCTCGACAGCGTCGAGACGCCGAACTCCAAGAAGGTCGTCTTCAAGCTCAAGTACGCCGACGCGACCTTCCCCAGCAAGATCGCCTCCGGCGCCGGTTCCATCGTCGACCACGCGTCGTACGACATGGACGGCCTGCGCGGGGACGGCGAGGCCACGGGTTCGGGACCGTACAAGCTCGACTCCTTCGGCAAGGAGCAGGCGGTGTTCTCGGTCAACCCCGACTACAAGGGCACCGCCAAGGTGAAGAACAAGGGCGTCACCCTCAAGTTCTTCCACGACGACCAGAAGGGCCTGAAGAAGGCGCTCCTGGACGACCAGATCGACATCGCCTACCGAGGCCTCGCCGCCAACGACATCGCGGACATCGAGCAGGACACCTCCGACAAGAGCCAGAACATCGACGTCGTCGAGGGCACGAGCGCCGAGGTGCAGCACCTGGTCTTCAACATGAAGGACCCGGTCGCCGGCAAGCTGGGCGTCCGCAAGGCCATGGCGTACCTGCTCGACCGGGACGCCCTGGTCAAGGACGTCTACCGGGACACGGCCACGCCGCTGTACTCGATCGTCCCGGCCGGGATCGGCGGCCACAACACCGCCTTCTTCGACACCTACGGCGCCCGCCCGCAGCGCTCCAAGGCCGCCGCCGCCCTGCGTGAGGAGGGCCTGAGCGGCAAGGTCAAGCTCACGCTCTGGTCCACGCCCTCGCGCTACGGCCCCGCGACCGACCAGGAGCTGAGGGCGATCGCCAAGCAGCTCAACGCGAGCGGCCTCTTCGACGCCGACGTGAAGTCGATCGAATTCGGCCAGTACGAGCGGGACATCAAGTCCGGCAAGTACGGCGTCTACGTCAAGGGCTGGGTGCCGGACTACCCGGACCCCGACAACTTCACGCAGCCGTTCTTCGGCAAGGGCAACGTCCTCGACAACAGCTACCGGAACAGCGAGATCACCGGGAAGATCATCCCCGGCACCGCGGGCGAGACCGACCGCACCAGGACCGACGAGGACTACGCGAAGCTCCAGGACATCGTCGCCGACGAGCTGCCGATCCTGCCGGTGTGGCAGGCCAAGCAGTACGCCGTCATCTCCGACGACGTGTACGGCGTGGAGTCGTGCCTCGACGCGTCGACCGTGTTCCGCTTCTGGGAGCTCAGCAAGGCCTGATCCCACGGACAACCGAAGGTGGCCGCCCCTTTGAGGGACGGCCACCTTCGTCGTTCTTCCGGCTGCGCCGGCACTGCCTCCTACTGGGCGCCCGGCCGCACCAGACCGCTCTCGTACGCGTACACGGCCGCCTGCACCCGGTCGCGCAGCCCCAACTTCGTGAGCACATGGCCCACGTGCGTCTTGACCGTCGTCTCGCTCACGAACAGGTCCGCCGCGATCTCCGCGTTCGACAGGCCGCGCGCCACCAGCTTGAGCACCTCGACCTCCCGCTCGGTGAGCGTGTGCAGGGTGTCCGGCACCGGCTCGTCGCCCGAGGGCAGATGCCCCGCGTACTTGTCGAGGAGCCTGCGTGTGATGCTCGGCGCGAGCATCGCCTCGCCCGACGCGACCACGCGGATCGCCTGCACCAGTTCGTTCGCCGGGGCGTCCTTGAGCAGGAAGCCGCTGGCACCGGCGCGCAGCGCCTCCACCACGTACTCGTCGAGGTCGAAGGTGGTCAGGACCAGGACCTTCGCAGGACCGTCCCGGCCAGGACCGGTGATCTGCCGGGTCGCCTCGACGCCGTCCATCCGCGGCATGCGGATGTCCATCAGGACCACATCCGGCTGCAGCGCCCGCACCTGGTCGAGAGCCTGCAGGCCGTCTCCGGCCTCGCCGACGACCGCGACGTCCTGCTCGGCCTCCAGAATCATCCGGAACCCCGTGCGCAGCAGTGGCTGGTCGTCGACCAGTAGGACACGGATCGCCACGTAACTCTCCTTCGCTAGCCCGGGGCCATTCTGCCCTGCGTGCCCTCTTCGGACTCGGGCACCCTCACCGCAAGGGGGTACGGCGGGGGAGTCCCGCCGAATTCCGGACATACGGCCTGGTGGTCGCACCAGCCGCAGAGCTTCGTCGGCCGCGGCCGCCACTCACCCGTCTCGGTGGCGAGCGTGATCGCCTCCCACAGCGCGTGCAGCTTCCGCTCGACCTGCTGGAGGTCCTCGATCCTGGGGTCGTACGTGATGACGTCCCCGCTGCCCAGATAGACGAGCTGGAGGCGGCGCGGGACCACGCCCTTCAGGCGCCACACCACCAGGGCGTAGAACTTCATCTGGAAGAGCGCGCCCTCGGAGTACTCGGGGCGGGGGGCCTTGCCCGTCTTGTAGTCGACGATCCGCACCTCGCCGGTGGGCGCCACGTCCACGCGGTCGATGATGCCGCGCAGCTTCAGGCCCGACTCCAGCTCCGCCTGCACGAACAGCTCCCGCTCGGCGGGCTCCAGGCGTGTGGGGTCCTCCAGGGTGAACCACCGCTCGACCAGCTTCTCCGCGTCCGCCAGCCAGCGCGTGAGCCGCTCACCGTGCTCGTCGTCGGCGAACAGCTCCGTCAGCTCCGGCTTGGCCTCGCGCAGGCGGTCCCACTGGCCCGGGATCAGGGCCTTGGCACGCGGCGCGGTCCGCTCGCCCGCGGGCGCGTCGAAGAGCCGCTCCAGGACGGCGTGCACCAGCGTGCCGCGGGTCGCCGCCTCGCTCGGCTTCTCCGGCAGCTTGTCGATCACCCGGAACCGGTAGAGCAGCGGGCACTGCATGAAGTCGCTGGCGCGCGACGGCGACAGGGACGCCGGACGCACGGCCGTCACGCCACCGTCGGTGCTTGTTTCCATGAGGACAGACCCTACGACCCGCCACCGACAACGGCCGCATACCATCGACGACAGACCCTCTCGCCCTGCATGATCGTGCGTGTACCGCGCCGGACAGGGGCGAGGGACGCTTCGAACGAGGGGACATCGTGGACGAGAGCGGCGGGAGCGGCAGGCCGCGGTCCGACGGGACGGACGGCCGACGGCCGAATGCCCCAGAAGACACCGGCCACCCGGAGTCGCCACGTCCGGTGGACACGGCGGACTCGGCGAGGCCCGCGCAGGGCGGTTCCGAGGGCGCGAAGGGCGCCGAGGGCACGTCCGGCACTTCCGGCACGTCCGGCACTTCCGGCCCCTCCGGCACGGACAGCGCCGACGACACCGTCCGGCCCCAGGCCCCCGAGGAGGCCCCGCGGCCCGCGGGCGAACCCCCGCGGCCCGGCGACCGCCTCACGAAGGCTCCGCGGGACACGCCCGAGAAGACCCCGCAGGACACGCACCCCGAGTACGCGCACGCCAGCCACGGCCCCGCCCCGAAGGCGACCCCGCCCAAGGGCCAGAAGGGCCCCGGGGGAGGGCTGCTCATGGGGCGGCCGTTCGGCGTGCCGGTGTACGTGGCGCCCAGCTGGTTCCTCGTCGCCGCCCTCATCACCTGGGTCTTCGGCGGCCAGCTCGACCGCGTCCTGCCCGAACTGGGCAACGCCCGCTACCTGGTCTCCCTCTTCTTCGCCGTCGCCTTCTACGCCTCCGTGCTCGTCCACGAGCTGGCCCACACGGTCGCCGCCCTGCGCTTCAAGCTGCCGGTGCGCCGCATCCAGCTGCAGTTCTTCGGCGGCGTCTCGGAGATCGAGAAGGAGTCCGAGACACCGGGACGCGAGTTCATCCTCGCCTTCGTCGGGCCGCTGCTCTCCCTCGTCCTCGCGGGCGTCTTCTACGCGGGCATGAAAGCCGTCGAGCCCGGCACCGTGCCCGGCGTCCTGCTCGCCGGGCTGATGATCTCGAACCTCATCGTCGCCGCCTTCAACCTCCTGCCGGGCCTGCCCCTGGACGGCGGCCGCATGCTCCGCGCCGTCGTCTGGAAGATCACCGGCAAGCCCATGAGCGGCACGGTCGCCGCCGCCTGGGTCGGCCGCGCGCTCGCCATCTCCGTCCTGATCGGCCTGCCGATCCTCAACCAGTCCGGCGCGCTGGGCGGCGAGACCCAGGACATCGGCGGCATGGACACCGTCACCGACGCCCTGCTCGCCGCGATCCTCGCCGCGATCATCTGGACCGGCGCGGGCAACAGCCTGCGCATGGCCCGCCTCCGCGAGCACCTGCCCGAACTCCGCGCCCGCGCCCTGACCCGCCGCGCCGTCCCCGTGGAGAGCCACACCCCGCTCTCCGAGGCGCTGCGCCGCGCCAACGACGCCGGAGCCCGCGCCCTCGTCGTGGTCGACGCCGACGGCGACCCGATGTCGGTGGTCCGCGAGGCGGCCATCGTCGGCGTGCCCGAGCACCGCCGCCCCTGGGTCACCGTCAGCGGCCTGGCCCAGGACATCACCGAAGGCATGCGGATCTCCGCCGAGCTCGCCGGCGAGGAGCTCCTGGACACCCTGCGGGCGACGCCCGCCACGGAGTACCTCGTGGTCGAGGCCTCAGGCGAGATCTACGGAGTGCTCTCCGCCACCGATGTGGAGCGCGCCTTCGTCAAGGCGATGGCCCGCCCCAGCTGACGCCCACCCTGGTCCACGGCCCGCGCGGGGGCCGGTAGGCTGGTCACATGTCCGAACCGACCGGTGCCGCCCGCCGACGCGGGCCCTTCAAGGTCGGGGACCAGGTACAGCTCACCGACCCCAAGGGCCGCCACTACACGTTCACGCTCGAGGCCGGGAAGAACTTCCACACCCACAAGGGTTCCTTCCCCCACGACGAGCTGATCGGTGCTCCCGAGGGCAGCGTTGTCCGCACCACGGGAAACGTCGCCTACCTCGCGCTGCGCCCCCTGCTCCCCGACTACGTCCTGTCCATGCCCCGCGGCGCCGCCGTGGTCTACCCCAAGGACGCGGGGCAGATCCTGGCCTTCGCGGACATCTTCCCCGGCGCCCGCGTCGTCGAGGCGGGTGTGGGCTCCGGCTCGCTCAGCAGCTTCCTCCTGCGCGCCATCGGCGACGAGGGGATGCTGCACTCGTACGAGCGCCGCGAGGACTTCGCCGAGATCGCCCAGCAGAACGTGGAGCGCTACTTCGGCGCCCCGCACCCCGCCTGGCAGCTCACCGTCGGCGACCTCCAGGACAACCTGAGCGACACCGAGGTCGACCGCGTCATCCTCGACATGCTCGCTCCCTGGGAGTGCCTGGACGTCGTCTCCAAGGCGCTCGTCCCCGGCGGCATCCTCTGCTGCTACGTCGCGACCACCACCCAGCTCGCCAGGACCGTCGAGTCCATCCGCGAGATCGGCGGCTTCAACGAGCCGACCGCCTGGGAATCGATGATCCGCAACTGGCACGTCGAGGGCCTCGCCGTCCGCCCCGACCACCGCATGATCGGCCACACCGGCTTCCTGCTCACCGCCCGCCGCCTCGCGGACGGCGTCGAGCCGCCCATGCGCCGCCGCCGCCCCTCCAAGGGCGCCTACGGCGAGGACTACACCGGCCCGAACGCCGGCGGCGGCACGCCCCGCGCTGAGGACTGACGGCTCCGACCGCGCAGGCATCCGCGTCCACCCGCTGAACGCACAGGCGCCGCCGCCGAGTTCCCCCTTCGACCGGGGAACTCGGCGGCGGCGCCTTTCCGTTCACAAAAGCCGAGCGACCCGGCGTCGACCCCGGTGTTCCGCCGCACTGTGAGGTATGGCACGATGCTGGCCACCTCCCCCACCGGCACAGCCCTCACAGGAGACACTCCTCGTGCAGCACCCCGCCGTCCCGGAACTGGCACACACCACCACCCGCCCCATCCACTGGCTGGCCACCGCGGCCGCGCTCGCCGCCGTCGTCGCGGGCTCCGCCTTCCTCCAGCCCGACCCCGCGAACGCCGCCCAGCCGGGCTCCGAGCCCTCCAGCAAGACGGCGGCGGCCCCCGCTCCCGTACAGGCCCCGGATCCGGCCACCGTCACGTACCCCATCGCCTGCGGCAGCGTGAAACCCGTCGTCAAGAAGAAGGCCACCGGGGACCTCGACGGGGACGGCAGACCCGAGACCGTCGCCGTGGTGCACTGCGCCGCCGGATTGGGCACACCGCCCGACGGCGTGTACGTGGTCACGCGCGCCACGGAGGGCAAGCCCCGGGTCGTCGCCACCCTCGTCGACCCGAAGGACCGCCAGAACGTCAGCGACTTCGCGGTACGTGACGGCGTGATCACGGCCACGCTCCTCGGCTACTCGTCACCGAACGTGCCCAGCTGCTGCCCGGACATCGAGGACGAGGCCAAGTGGCAATGGAAGGACGGCACGTTCGCACGGTCCACCCCGGCCGGGGCGCACAGCGTGTGACCGTCACGACACGAAGAAGGGCCTGTGTGCGCCGTCCAGCGGCGGGCACAGGCCCTTCTTCGTCGACGAGTTAGCGCTCTCAGGCCGCGTCGGGGCCGTAGACCTCCACGCTGTCCGAAACGCGACGCACGTGGATGCAGTCGCCGGGGCACTCCTTGGCCGAGTCCGCGACGTCGCGCAGAAGCTGCGACGGTACGGGCGTTGTGGCGCCCGGCGTCTGCAGGAGCTCGTCGTCCCCGCTCTTCACATAGGCCAGACCATCGATGTCCAGCTCGAAGACCTCGGGCGCGTACTGCGCGCAGATGCCGTCTCCGGTACAGAGGTCCTGGTCGATCCAGACCTCCAGGAGATCGCGGCCCTCGGGGTCGGCCCCAGCCTCGTTCTGCACGGTCATTTCTCCTGCCGATCGCTGCGTCGAGCGAACCGACTCAAGCGCAAGTCGGGCCAGCCCTGACGGGTGTTGAACACTTCGACGATACAACCGCCCGCTTTCCGATGTTGTTGGGTGGGTATTCACCTGGTGTGAGGGAGAGCGCAAGGGTGAAGATCGGACACACCTCGACCGTCTTTGTGATCTAGGGGTTTCAATCGACACCCACCCAGGTAGGGTCTGGAAGCGTCCAGCTCCCCTTGGAGGAGGTGAGGACCGTGGCAGCCCACGACGACGACATCAACCGCGGCATCCGGCCGGGGCGAGGGTCTGATGACCCCGCCGGTCAGGTTGCCTATCTCGAGCAGGAAATCGCCGTCCTGCGACGCAAGCTCGCCGACTCTCCGCGGCATACGAGAATTCTCGAAGAGCGGATCGTCGAGCTGCAGACCAATCTGGCCGGCGTGTCCGCCCAGAACGAGCGGCTCGCCAACACGCTCCGTGAGGCCCGCGACCAGATCGTGGCCCTCAAGGAGGAAGTCGACCGGCTCGCGCAGCCGCCGGCCGGCTTCGGAGTCTTCCTCGTGGCGAACGAGGACGGCACGGCGGACATCTTCACCGGGGGCCGCAAGCTCCGGGTGAACGTCAGCCCCAGCGTGGAGCTCGAAGAGCTCAGGCGCGGCCAGGAAGTCATGCTCAACGAAGCGCTCAACGTGGTCGAGGCCATGGAGTACGAGAGCGTCGGCGACATCGTCACCCTCAAGGAGATCCTCGAGGACGGCGAGAGGGCCCTGGTGGTCGGGCACACCGACGAGGAGCGGGTGGTCCGGCTCGCCGAACCACTCCTCGACGTCACCATCCGCCCCGGCGACGCACTCCTGCTCGAACCCCGCTCCGGCTACGTGTACGAAGTGGTTCCCAAGAGCGAGGTCGAAGAGCTCGTCCTCGAAGAGGTGCCGGACATCGGCTACGAGCAGATCGGCGGTCTGGGCAACCAGATCGAGCTGATCCGCGACGCGGTCGAGCTCCCCTACCTCTACCCGGACCTCTTCAGGGAGCACGAACTGCGGCCGCCCAAGGGCGTCCTGCTGTACGGGCCCCCCGGCTGCGGCAAGACACTGATCGCCAAGGCCGTCGCCAACTCGCTTGCCAAGAAGGTCGCCGAGGTGACCGGGGCGGCCCAGGGGAAGAGCTTCTTCCTCAATATCAAGGGCCCCGAACTCCTCAACAAGTACGTCGGCGAGACCGAGCGTCACATCCGCCTGGTCTTCCAGCGTGCGAGGGAGAAGGCGAGCGAGGGCACCCCCGTCATCGTCTTCTTCGACGAGATGGAATCCCTCTTCCGCACCCGCGGATCCGGAGTCAGCTCGGACGTGGAGAACACCATCGTCCCCCAGCTGCTCGCCGAGATCGACGGCGTGGAAGGCCTGGAGAACGTCATCGTCATCGGTGCCTCCAACCGTGAGGACATGATCGACCCGGCGATCCTGCGGCCAGGACGACTCGACGTAAAGATCAAGATCGAGCGCCCGGACGCCCAGGCGGCGAAGGACATCTTCGCCAAGTACCTCACCGAGCGGCTCCCGCTGCACGCGGACGACCTCGCCGAGCACAGCGCCGACCGGCGCACCACTGTGGACGGCATGATCCAGTCGGTCGTGGAGCAGATGTACGCGGAGTCCGAGGAGAACCGCTTCCTCGAGGTGACGTACGCCAACGGCGACAAGGAAGTCCTGTACTTCAAGGACTTCAACTCCGGCGCCATGATCGAGAACATCGTCGGACGCGCCAAGAAGATGGCCATCAAGGCCTTCCTCGACGCCAACCAGAAGGGCATCAGGGTCTCTCACCTCCTCCAGGCTTGCATCGACGAGTTCAAGGAGAACGAGGACCTGCCCAACACCACGAACCCGGACGACTGGGCCCGCATCTCCGGCAAGAAGGGCGAACGGATCGTCTACATCCGTACGCTCGTCACCGGAAAGCAGGGCGCGGACACCGGACGCTCCATCGACACGGTGGCGAACACCGGTCAGTACCTGTAGAAGACAGGGCGGCTGCGGGTGTCCTTCGTGGGTACCCGCAGCTGTCTGTTTTTCAATGAAGGCAATGATCTCCCCACCAGCGCAAAGGCGCTCTAGGCTCTTCGGTACCGCCGAGTCGCGCAGTGCGGGGACGGGCACCGCACACGCACCGGAGAACCAGCGGTACTTGAGCGCCGCACCCGAATGGGAGCGCCGCCGGGCAAGGAGGGCCGCATGACCGTACGGCGAGTAATGGGCATCGAGACGGAGTACGGCATCTCCGTCCCCGGCCACCCGAACGCCAATGCCATGCTCACCTCGTCCCAGATCGTCAACGCCTACGCCGCGGCGATGCACCGGGCGCGACGCGCCCGCTGGGACTTCGAGGAGGAGAACCCCCTGCGGGACGCACGGGGCTTCGACCTCGCCCGTGAGACAGCCGATGCCAGTCAGCTCACCGACGAGGACATCGGCCTCGCCAACGTGATCCTCACCAATGGGGCGCGCCTCTACGTGGACCACGCACACCCCGAGTACAGCTCACCCGAGGTCACCAACCCCTGGGACGCCGTCCTGTGGGACAAGGCGGGCGAACGCATCATGGCGGAGGCGGCCGAACGCGCCGCGCAGCTGCCCGGCGCCCAGCCGATCCACCTCTACAAGAACAACACCGACAACAAGGGCGCCTCGTACGGCACGCACGAGAACTACCTGATGAAGCGGGAGACCCCCTTCTCGGACATCGTGCGCCACCTGACGCCGTTCTTCGTGTCCCGCCAGGTCATCACCGGCGCCGGCCGCGTCGGCATCGGCCAGGACGGCCACGAGCACGGCTTCCAGCTCAGCCAGCGCGCCGACTACTTCGAGGTCGAGGTGGGCCTGGAGACCACCCTCAAGCGGCCCATCATCAACACCCGGGACGAGCCGCACTCGGACGCCGAGAAGTACCGCCGCCTGCACGTGATCATCGGCGACGCGAACCTCTCCGAGATCTCGACGTATCTGAAGCTGGGCACCACGTCCCTGGTCCTCGCTATGATCGAGGACGGCTTCATCGCGGTGGATCTCGCCATCGACCAGCCCGTGCGCACCCTGCACCAGGTCTCGCACGACCCGACGCTCAAGCGCCTGATCACGCTCCGCAGCGGTCGCACACTCACCGCTGTCCAGCTCCAGATGGAGTACTTCGAGCTGGCCCGCAAGTACGTGGAGGAGCGGTACGGCTCCGAGGCCGACGAACAGACCAAGGACGTCCTCGCCCGCTGGGAAGACGTCCTGGGCCGCCTGGAGAGCGATCCGATGAGCCTCTCCGGGGAGCTCGACTGGGTCGCCAAGCGGGAGCTCATGGAGGGCTACCGCCGCCGTGACAGCCTCGACTGGGACGCGGCGCGGCTGCACCTGGTCGACCTCCAGTACGCGGACGTACGGCCCGACAAGGGCCTCTACAACCGTCTGGTGGCCCGCGGCAAGATGAAGCGGCTCCTGGAGGAGCCACAGGTCGAGCGCGCCCAGACCAAGCCGCCGGAGGACACCCGCGCGTACTTCCGCGGCCGGTGCCTGGAGCAGTACGCGGACGACGTGGCCGCGGCCTCGTGGGATTCGGTCATCTTCGACCTGCCGGGCCGCGACTCGCTCCAGCGGGTGCCCACACTGGAACCGCTGCGCGGCACGCGGAACCACGTGAAGGAGCTCCTGGACCGCTGCCGCACGGCAGAGGACCTGGTTCGGGTGCTCTCCGGAGGCTGAAAGGCCCGGCGTGTGGGAATCATCGAGGTGGTCCCCGGACGTTGCAGTAACTACGGGGCCGATGTCAGACCTGGCTTATAGGGTCTGATCAAGTGCATCGCACCTAACGAGCGGGGTGAGGTAGATGGCGACCAAGGACACCGGCGGCGGACAGCAGAAGGCGACGCGTTCCACCGAGGAGGTCGAGGAGCAGACAGAGGAAGCGCAGGGCTCCGAGGACCTCAAGGAGCGCCAGGAGAAGTTGAGCGACGACGTGGACTCCGTCCTCGACGAAATCGATGATGTGCTCGAAGAGAACGCCGAGGATTTCGTTCGAAGCTTCGTGCAAAAGGGTGGACAGTAGGGCAGACCGGAGATGAAGTCGGATGGCTCCCAGCGGTGCTCCCGACGTCGGCAGACTCGGGAGCATGCGGCGTTCGCCAGCGACAAGTCGATGCCGGATGGCCTCCGGGCTTACTGCAGGGAGTGCTCTGCTAAGTACTACCGGCAGCGCCAGGAAGCCAAAGGGAAGAGCAGCGCGGCTGACGGCTTGGCGAGTCGCTGCAAGGCCTGCAAAGCGGCAGCGGGTCCTGAGGGGCACCTGCGGCGTGAGTACGGCATCTCCGTGGCCGAGCGAGATGAGTTGATCGCCGCTCAGAAGGGCGTTTGTTGCATCTGCTTGGCTGCTCCGGCGGTACATGTGGATCACTGTCACGAGACGGGTAAGGTCCGTGGCGTACTGTGCTTCAACTGCAACGCTGGCCTTGGCCTGTTGAGGGAAAACACAGACGCAATGCACCGAGCCGCTGCCTACCTGGAAGGAAACCCGTGGAAGCCAACACTCGTAGCACCGGGCGTCTACCAGCTGCCTTCCTGACGCCTGGTTCTTCGTCCTTCATGGACTTTCTGTCCGAGCATCAGCCCGCGATCCTGCCCGGCAACCGGCAGTTGCCGCCCACGCAGGGCGTGATCGAGGCGCCGCACGGCACGACGATCGTGGCGACGACGTTCCCCGGCGGCGTGGTGCTCGCCGGTGACCGGCGGGCCACCATGGGCAACGTCATCGCGCAGCGCGACATCGAGAAGGTCTTCCCGGCCGACGAGTACTCGGCCGTCGGCATCGCCGGCACCGCCGGTCTCGCCGTGGAGATGGTCAAGCTCTTCCAGCTGGAGCTCGAGCACTTCGAGAAGGTCGAGGGCGCCACGCTCTCCCTGGAGGGCAAGGCCAATCGTCTCTCCACGATGATCCGGTCGAACCTGGGAATGGCCATGCAGGGCCTGGCCGTCGTCCCGCTCTTCGCGGGGTACGACGTGGACCGCGAGAAGGGGCGCATCTTCAGTTACGACGTCACGGGCGGCCGTTCCGAGGAGCACGGCTTCGCGGCCACCGGCTCCGGTTCGGTCTTCGCGCGTGGTGCGATGAAGAAGCTCTACCGCAACGACCTCTCGGAACAGGAAGCGACGACGCTCGTCGTGCAGGCGTTGTACGACGCGGCGGACGACGACTCGGCGACGGGTGGTCCGGACGTCGCCCGTCGGATCTATCCGATCGTCACCGTGATCTCCGACGAGGGGTTCCGGCGACTGGGGGACGAGGAGTCGTCCGAGATCGCCCGCTCGATCCTCGAGCGGCGCCTGGAGCAGCCCGACGGTCCGCGGGCCTCGCTGCTCTGATCGATCCGTATTCGCCACTGACTGAGTCACTGACAGAAAGGGACGGATAGCCGGTGTCGACGCCGTTCTATGTCTCACCCCAGCAGGCCATGGCCGACCGGGCGGAATACGCCCGCAAGGGCATCGCCCGTGGTCGCAGCCTTGTTGTGCTGCAGTTCGCCGATGGCATCGTGTTCGTCGGCGAGAACCCGTCCCGTGCGCTGCACAAGTTCAGCGAGATCTATGACCGGATCGGCTTCGCGGCCGCCGGCAAGTACAACGAGTACGAGAACCTGCGGATCGGCGGCGTGCGGTACGCCGATCTGCGGGGGTACACGTACGACCGTGACGACGTGACGGCCCGTGGTCTCGCGAACGTCTATGCCCAGACGCTGGGCACGATCTTCTCGAGCCAGGCGGAGAAGCCCTACGAGGTGGAGCTGGTCGTCGCCGAGGTGGGTGCCACGGCCGACGCCGATCAGATCTACCGGCTGCCGCACGACGGTTCGATCGTGGACGAGCACGGCTCGGTCGCGGTCGGCGGCAACGCCGAGCAGATCAGCACGTATCTCGACCAGCGTCATCGTGACGGGATGACGCTCGCCGAGGCTTTGAAGCTGGCCGTGCAGTCGCTGTCCCGCGACACGAACGGCAGCGAGCGGGAGATCCCCGCGGAGCGGCTCGAGGTGGCGGTGCTGGACCGTACGCGGCCGCAGCAGCGCAAGTTCAAGCGGATCGTGGGGCGTCAGCTCGCGCGGCTGCTCGAAGGGGACGCGTCGGCGCCCACGGACGCCGATTCCGACAACGAGGAGCCGGATGCCGAATCGGGCTCCGGTTCCGCCTCCGAGTCAGGGTCCACCGAGGAGTAGTTCGGTTCGTCGTACGCCCCGTGTCCCGGCCCCGCGGCCGGTGCGCGGGGCGTAGGCGTGTGTGGGCTAGCGGGCGGCGGGGGCCGTCGAGCCGCGGATCACCAGCTCGACGGGAAGGAGGTCGGGCCGGGGCGCGTGGCCGTCCAGGACGGCGAGCAGGGACGTCATGCCGCGCTCGCCGAAGTGCTCGGCGGGCAGCCGCACGGTGGTGAGTTCGGGTTCCACGGCGGTCGCCAGGGTGAGGTCGTCGAAGCCGGTCACCGAGAGGTCCTCGGGCACGCGCAGGCCCAGTCTGCGGGCGGCCTTGCAGGCGCCCGCGGCGAGGATGTCGTCGTCGCAGACGAGCGCGGTGGGGCGGGGGCCGGGAGCGGAGAGAGCGGCCTCAGCGGCCGTGCGGGCGTCGTCGACGGTCAGGAGCGCCCGGGCGGTGCGTACGGCCGTGTCGGTGCCGCTCAGGGCCGCCGCGAGGGCGTCGGAGCGTACGTCGAAGGTCCAGGAGTCGACGCCCGCGGCCAGGTGCAGGAAGTCGCGGTGGCCCAGGGCGAGGAGGTGCTCGGTCACCTGGCGCATGCCGTCGCCGATGTCGAGGTTGACGGTGGCCGCGCCGAGGCTGCCCGCCGGGTCGCTGTCGAGCATGACCAGGGGGAGCGCGTCGCCCTGGATGGTGGCCAGGGCGTCGGAGGCCATGGAGGACGCGAGGATGCCGTCGAGGGCGGCGCGGCTGGAGCCGAAGGGGTCGCGGGCGGGGCCGACGCCCTCGGGGGAGGGGTAGAGGACGACGCCGAAGCCGTGCTCGGCGGCGACGCGGGCGGCTCCGGTGTAGACGCGGGCGAAGAACTCGTTCGTCAGGGCGGGGACGACGAGCAGCGCGGTCCTGGTGCGGCCGAGGCGGAGGTTGCGGGCCGCGAGGTTGGGGCGGTAGCCCAGCTCGCGTGCGGTGTCCCGGACGCGCTGCGCGGTGCGTTCGGCGACGCGGCCGCGCCATTTCTCGCCGAGGACGAGGGAGACGGTGGCCTGGGACACCCCGGCGGCGCGTGCGACGTCGCGGCTCGTGGGGCGTGGCCCCGTGGCCTCCTGCTGTGGCCCGGCCACTACTGGTACCTCCCAGGTCGGTGCCGCGGGGTGCGATCGAGGTGGACCCGCGGTGAGCGCTCATGGTACGTATGACGCTCGAAGTTATACGTAAAACCTCGGTGCGACGGCACCGGCGGAGGGGCGGGAAGCATGGCTGCCGGATACGTGGAGATCCTCCGGACGAGATACGCGGGGCGGCTGCTCGCGGGCACCCTGGTGGGCCGGCTGCCGAACGCGACCGCCGCGATCGCCATCGTGCTGTTCATCCGCGCCGAGGGCGGCACGTACACCCTGGCCGGTGCTCTGGCCGCGGTGTACGGCGTGGCCAACGCGGTGGGGCAGCCGCTGCTCGGCCGCCTGGTGGACCTCTACGGACAGCCGCGGATCCAGCTCCCCTCGGCGGTCCTCTCCGCCCTCGGCATGGCGGGCTTCGCCTTCACCGGACCCGATTCGCTCGCCCTCGCCTACGTCGCGGTGGGCGTGGCCGGTCTTTTCACGCCGCCCCTGGAGGGTGGCCTGCGCGCGCTGTGGCCGAGCGTCCTGGGCAAGGAGGAGCAGGTGCACACGGCGTACGCCATGGACGCCATCGCCCAGGAAGTCATGTTCACCGTCGGGCCGTTGCTCATCACCGGCTGCGTCGCGCTCTGGTCGGAGCAGGCGGCCCTGCTGGTCGTGAACGTCATCGGGGTGCTCGGCGCCCTCTCCGTGGTGATGTCGCAGCCCTCGCGCGCGTGGCGCTCGGCGCCCCGTGAGGCGCACTGGCTGGGCGCGCTGCGCTCGCGGGGGCTCATCGCGCTGCTCGGCGCGTTCCTCTTCATCGGCATGGCGCTCGGGTCCATCACCGTCGCCGGTGTGTCGTACGCCGACGCGCACGGCGGCGACGCGGTGTACGGCTGGATGCTGGCGGCGCTCGGGCTGGGCGCCCTGATCGGCGGGTCGGTGTACGGGGCGCGGCAGTGGGCCGGGGTGCCGGAGAAGCGGCTGACCGTCCTGGTGGCCCTGCTGGCCCTCTGCTACTGGCCGTTGACGCTGACGCCGGGCGCGGTCGCCATGACGGCGCTCGCGGGTCTCGCCGGAGTCTTCCTCGCGCCGGCGCTCGCGTGCGCGTTCATCATCGTCGACCGGCACGCCCCGCGGGGCACCGTCACCGAGGCGTTCTCCTGGCTCGTGACCACCTTCACGGTCGGCGCGTCGCTGGGCACGGCCGCGGCGGGGCCGGTCGTGGAGTGGGGCGGGACGCGGTGGGGCTTCGCCGTTCCGGGGCTCGCGGGTGTGGCCGCGCTGCTTGTTCTGCTGGCCACGGCGCGGGTGCTCGTACTCCCCGCAGATTCGGCGGTCGTTGCGGGTTCATCGGAAAATGATCGAAACGGTGCCGTCGAACCCGGTTTCAGGGCAGGGCATCAGGCGTAATGTTCAGTCATGGACCGCCGCATTTTCGGGCTGGAGAATGAGTACGGCGTCACGTGCACGTTTAGGGGACAGCGCCGTCTGTCGCCTGACGAGGTGGCGCGCTACCTCTTCCGCCGTGTTGTCTCATGGGGCCGCAGCAGCAACGTCTTTCTGCGGAACGGCGCCCGCCTCTATCTTGACGTCGGGTCACATCCGGAATACGCGACACCGGAATGTGACAACGTGACCGAGCTGGTCACCCACGACAAAGCAGGCGAGCGCATTCTGGAAGGCCTGCTCGTCGACGCCGAACGCCGCCTGCACGAGGAGGGAATCGCGGGCGACGTCTATCTCTTCAAGAACAACACCGACTCGGCGGGAAACTCCTACGGCTGCCACGAGAACTATCTGGTGGCCAGGCACGGGGAGTTCTCGCGGCTCGCGGACATCCTCATTCCCTTCCTCGTCACGCGGCAGCTGCTCTGCGGCGCGGGCAAGGTGCTGCAGACTCCGCGCGGCGCCGTGTACTGCGTCAGCCAGCGTGCCGAGCACATCTGGGAAGGGGTCTCCTCCGCGACCACCCGCTCCCGGCCGATCATCAACACCCGCGACGAACCACACGCGGACGCCGAGCGCTACCGCCGGCTGCACGTCATCGTCGGCGACTCGAACATGTCCGAGACGACCATGCTCCTGAAGGTCGGCGCCACCGACCTCGTCCTGCGCATGATCGAAGCGGGCACGGTGATGCGTGACCTGACCCTGGAGAACCCGATCCGGGCCATCCGCGAGGTCAGCCACGACATCACGGGCCGCCGCAAGGTGCGGCTGGCCAGCGGCCGCGAGGCCTCGGCCCTCGAGGTGCAGCGCGAGTACTACGAGAAGGCCGTGGACTTCGTGGAGCGCCGCGGCATCCGCACGGGCACGGTCGAGCAGGTCCTGGAGCTGTGGGGCCGCACGCTCGACGCGATCGAGGCCGAGGACCTCGACCGCATCGGCACCGAGATCGACTGGGTCATGAAGTACAAGCTCATCGAGCGGTACCGAGCGAAGAACAACATGACCATGTCGCATCCGCGGGTCGCGCAGATAGACCTCGCGTATCACGACATCCACCGCCGTCGCGGGCTGTACTACCTCCTGGAGAGGAAGGGCCAAGCCGCCCGCATCTGCAACGACTTGAAGATCTTCGAGGGCAAGTCGGTGCCGCCGCAGACCACCCGAGCGCGGCTGCGCGGCGACTTCATCCGCCGGGCCCAGGAGCAGCGCCGCGACTTCACCGTCGACTGGGTGCACCTGAAGCTCAACGACCAGGCACAGCGCACCGTGTTGTGCAAGGACCCCTTCCGGTCGGTGGACGACCGGGTGGAGAAACTGATCGCCGGTATGTAAACCCTGATACAGGAGATGCGTTGCGGGAACGCAACGCGGGGCGCCGTACGTTCCTCGTACGGCGCCCTTCTCCATGCGTAGAGTTGCGCGCACGCCAACCGACAAGATCGACCGATACGAGGCCCCCACCGTGCGCCGACGCTCACTTCTTCTCGCTGTTCCGGCCGGCCTGCTCACGCTGGCAGGCTGTGGTGACGACAAAAAGGCCGACAAGGCCAAGTCCAGCGACAGCCCTTCCCCTTCCAACTCGACGTCGGCCGCGCCGACGGCGAAGATCGTGGACGGCCCCGTGCCCGAGATCACGAAGGGGACGAAGTTCGGCCAGAAGCCGACCGTCGCCAAGGGGTCCGGGAAGCCGTCCTCCGACCTCGCGGTCAAGACGCTGATCGAGGGCAAGGGCGCCGAGGTCAAGAAGGGCGACTACCTCCAGGCCAACTACCTCGGCCAGATCTGGGCCACGGCCAAGGTCTTCGACAACTCGTACGACCGCGGCAACCCCACGGTCTTCCCGATCGGCACCGGTCAGGTCATCCCCGGCTGGGACCAGGCCCTGGTCGGCAAGAAGCTCGACAGCCGCGTGGAGCTCGCGATCCCCCCGAAGATGGGTTACGGCACCGAGGGCAACAAGCAGGCGGGCATCAAGGGCAGCGACACGCTGGTCTTTGTCGTGGACCTGGTGGACACCTTCAGCGCCAAGAGCTCGGCCAAGGGCAAGGAGGTCGCGCAGTCCAACATCGACCTGCCCAAGGTCGGCACGAACACGGACGGCAAGGCCCCCAAGATCGACGTCCCGAAGAAGGACGCCCCGAAGAAGCTCGTCGCGAACTACATCCTCGAGGGCGACGGCGACGAGATCAAGGAGACCGACAGCCTCCTGTGCCAGTACAAGGGCGTGCTGTGGGCCGACGGCAAGGAGTTCGACTCCTCGTACAAGAGCGGCCAGCTCGCCTCGTTCCAGCTTGCGCAGGTCGTCAAGGGCTGGGCGCAGGGCCTGACCGGCAAGAAGGTCGGCAGCCGCGTCCTGGTCGTCGTCCCGCCGGAGCTGGGTTACGGCGACCAGCCGCCGCAGGGCAGCACCATCAAGAAGGACTCCACGCTGGTCTTCTCCGTGGACATCCTCGCGAAGATGTAACACTGTCCCAGCTGGCCATTCGTATCAAGCAGGAGCATGTGACGTGAGCATCGAGAAGCCCGAGATCGACTTCCCCGACGGTCCGGTCCCCACCGACCTCGAGATCGTGGACATCTGGGAGGGCGACGGCCCGGAGGCCAAGGCGGGCGCCACCGTCAAGGTCCACTACGTGGGCGTGGCTTTCTCCACCGGTGAAGAGTTCGACGCCTCGTGGAACCGCGGCACGCCGCTCCAGTTCCAGCTGGGCGCCGGCCAGGTCATCGCCGGCTGGGACCAGGGCGTCCAGGGCATGAAGGTCGGCGGACGCCGCCGGCTGACCATCCCCGCGCACCTCGCGTACGGCGACCGCGGCGCCGGTGGCGGCGCCATCGCGCCCGGCGAGACGCTGATCTTCGTCTGCGACCTCGTAGGCGTCTGAGCGACGACTGGGGACAGAGTCTGACCAGACCTGTCCACCGAGGGCCCATGCCTGTTCCGGCATGGGCCCTCGCGTCTCCCACCACCATCCTCAACGGATCCCCCCAGGGATGCCCCCCTTGCCCTTAGCTTTTGCCACGACACCCCGGGGCGGTACGGTCGGCGGTCGGAAGCAAAGTGGAGAAAGGGCGTCGATGGCCATTGCCAAGGCCGAGCGGCTGATGAACCTGGCGCTGTGTCTGCTCGGGACGCGACGGCCGCTGAGCAAGCGCGAGCTGCGCGAGTCCATCGAGGCCTATCTGGAGGCGGGGTCCGACGACTCCTTCAACCGGATGTTCGAGCGCGACAAGGACGATCTGCGCGAACTCGGCCTGGTCATCGAGACGGTGGAGAACCTCGACGGCGAGGTGGGCTACCTCGCGCGCCGCGACAGCAACCGCCTGCCGCCCATCACCATCGACGCCGAGGAAGCCGCCGCGCTCGGCCTGGCCGCCAAGGTCTGGCAGCAGGCGCGCCTCGCCGGAGCCGCCAGCGGCGCCCTGCAGAAGCTGCGCGCCGCGGGCCTGCCCGAGGACGTCGACCCGTACGGGACGCACAGCGCGCTCGAACCGCGCATCCCCGTGCACGAGGCCTCCTTCGAGCCGCTGATGCTCGCCTGCCGCGACCGCCGCCCGGTCGTCTTCGACTACCGCAAGGCCACCGCCGCCCGCCCCGAGCAGCGCCACGTCGAGCCGTGGGCCCTGGAGTGCTGGCGCGGCCACTGGTACCTCGCGGGCTGGGACCGCGACCGCGGCGCCGAGCGCGTCTTCCGGCTCTCCCGCATCACCGGGAAGGTCCGCGCCCGGGCCGGCAAGTTCACCGCCGACATCCCCGACGTGGTCACGGTGCGCGAGACCGTCGCGAGCTGGGCGGGGGAGAGCGCCGACCGCTCCGCTCTGATCAGACTGCGAACGGGCGCGGGCTATCCGCTGCGCGCCAAGGCCGCCCACATACGTGAAGTGGGCGAGGGGTGGGACGAGTTGGAGATTCCGTACGGCCACGGGCTCGACGCCTGGCTGGTGGAGTTCGGGCCCGATGTGGTGGTCCTGGAGCCGGCCGAGCTGCGGGCCGACGTCGTGGACCGGCTGCGCGCCGTGGCCAAGGGCTGAGGGGAGGGACGACCATGGCATCGAACGCCATCGACCAGACCCGGCGGATGCTCTCCCTGGTGACCTATCTGCGCGAGCGCCCCGGCGCCCACGTCAGCGACGTGGCCCGTGCCTTCGGGATCACCGAGGACGAGCTGATCTCGGACCTGGACGTGCTGCCGCTGTGCGGGACCAGCTTCCGCGGCGGCGACCTCCTGGACATCGACACCGACGGCGACCGCATCTGGTGGCACAACCCGGACGACGTGGCGGCCCCCCTGCGGCTCGCCGCCGACGAGGCCACCGCGCTCCTGGTGGCGGCCCGCGCGGTCTCCACCCTGCCGGGGCTGCGCGAGAGCGACCGGCAGGCGCTGGTGCGCGCCACCGCCAAGCTGGAGACGGCCGCCGGTGAGAACGCGGGCGCCAGCGCGCGGCTCTCGGTGACCTTCGAGTCCGAGGGCGGCGTCTTCGCCGACGTCGACCGTGCCATCTCCGAGCGGCGCAGGCTCTGGCTGCGTTACTACTCACCGGCGCGCGACGAGCTCACCGAGCGCGAGGTGGACCCGATCCGGCTCTTCGCCGTCGGGCACACCTACATGGAGGCGTGGTGCTACCTCTCCGAGGCGCGCCGCACCTTCCGCCTCGACCGGGTGGCCGAGATCAGGATCATGGACGAGCCGTCGTCGCCGCCCGAGGTCGAACTGCGCGATCTCTCCGAGGGGCTCGTGCAGCCCGCCGCCGAGGACCCCGAGGTGGTCATCGAGGTCGGGCCCGGCGGCCGCTGGGTCGCCGAGTACTACCCCCACGACAGCGCCGAGGAACTCCCCGACGGCGGTCTGCGGATCACGCTGCGCACCCCGGACCCCACCTCGCTGCGCAGGCTCGCGCTGCGGCTCGGCGGGGACGGCCACATCGTCTCCCCGGTAGACCTCGCGGACAGCGCACGGCAGGCGGCGCGCGAGGCGCTGGCGGCCTACGACCGAGACCCCGACGGGGCGTACGACAGGCAGGAGCAAGGGCGTTGAACACCAGCCTCATGTCCGAGATTCCCGGAATGTCGAGAATCGCCCCTGTGCTCTTCAAGGCCGCCTGCCCCGACTGCCGCGCCCGCTTCGAACTCTCCGCGGGTGCTTTGCGGTTGGCCATCGGCGCCTCGCCCCGCACCACCTTCTACTCGTTCACGTGCCCCGAGTGCGACGCCGCGGTGCGCAAGCCCGCGGGCGAGCGCATCGTCGAACTGCTCACCGGCGGCGGGGTGCGGACGCTGCGTCTGCACTCGACCGTCTAGGCTCGGCGCATGTTCTGGGCGATGGTGGCGATTGCCGCGGGGTTCTGTGGCCTCGCCGTGCTCGGCGTGCTGGCGATCCGGGTCTTCATCGAGGCGCAGCGCCTCGGCACGCAGGTGACGGAGACCACACAGCGGATCAACCGCGCGGCGGAGGATCTCGAAGCGGCGGCGACGGGTGTGGCCCGTGCGGGGCGAGATGTCCTTTAGATCCTGTGAATGCCGCCGGTGCCCCCGGGACGCGCATCGATACCGCGGCCTGTCAACTTCCCTTGTCCGGCAGGTACGCTGCTGAGGTGGCCCGGAGTTGCGAGGCGCGGGCCGCAACTGGGAGTACGCACAGGGATTGCCCTGCGTTCACCCCGGAGCGTTACGATCGCTGCCAGCACGGTGGCCGGACAGCAAGTCCGGCCTGTCCGGCAGCCCCGCCCCTGCCGCCTCGGTGAGAAGGTAAAGACCTATGTTCGGAAAGATCGGCGCCCCCGAGATCATTCTCATTCTCGTCGTCATCGTTCTGCTGTTCGGCGCGAAGAAGCTTCCCGACATGGCCCGGTCGCTCGGCAAGTCCGCGCGCATCCTCAAGAGCGAGGCCAAGGCGATGAAGTCGGACGGCAAGAAGGACGAAGCCGCCCCGGCCGACCCGCCCGGCGACCCTTCCGCCGCCCAGCCGCGCACCATCCAGGCCGCGCCCGGCGACGTCACCAGCTCGCGCCCGGTCACCGAGCCCACCGACAGCACCACCAAGCGCTGATCCAAGGCCGGCGACGGCCGGCCTGCCGCACGAGATGAGGACGTGGGTTGCTCAAGTCTGCCCGCAAGAAGGAACAGGATCCCGAGGGGCGGATGCCGCTTGCGGAGCACCTGCGCGAGCTCCGCAACCGGCTCGCGAAGGCCGTGCTGGCCATCATCGTCGTCGCGATCGTCGCCGCCTTCTTCTACAAGGACATCATCGAGTTCTTCACGAACCCGATCCTGAGTTCCGTGGGGTGCGAGTCCAGCTTCGCCGAGCTGGCGGACAAGGGCGGCGAGGAGACCTGCGCGCGCATCGTGCTGAACGGTCTGATCACGCCGTTCACACTCGCCCTGAAGATCTCCCTGATGGCCGGCGTGGTGCTCGCGTCGCCGATCTGGCTCTACCAGTTGTGGGCCTTCGTCGCCCCCGGCCTGCACAAGAGCGAGAAGAAGTACGCCTACGGCTTCGTGGCCGCGGGCTTCCCGCTCTTTTTGGGCGGCGGCTACTTCGCGTACAAGACGCTGCCGACGATGGCGCGCGTGCTGCTGGAGTTCTCCCCGGGCGGCGTGGACAACCAGCTGCCGCTGGACGAGCTGATCGACCTGGTCACCCGCATGGTGATCGTCTTCGGCCTCTCCTTCGAGATGCCGCTCCTGCTGGTGATGCTGAACCTCACCGGGGTGCTCACCGGCAAGCGGATGCTCGGCTGGTGGCGCGGCATGATCATGGGCATCACGGTCTTCGCGGCCGTGGCGACGCCCAGCACGGACCCGCTGACCATGATCATGCTCGCCGGGCCGATCTGGGTGCTGTACTTCGCGGCCACCGCCTTCTCGCTCCTCAACGACCGGCGCAAGTCCAGGATCGACGCGGCCGGGCCCGATGACGACGAGGCGTCCGACCTCGACCTCACGCCCGAGGCCGTCGGCGAGATCGAGCCCGTGTCGGCGAACCGCGCCCTGCCCGAGCAGGCGAGCGGCGACGGCGCGAACCGAGATCGGGTAAACGGTTTCGACGACGTGACCTGACCTTGTAGGGTCCGGCCGTGACCAGCGAGATCACTCTCTTCGTCAATCCCACCGCGGGCCGCGGCCGGGGCGCCCACGCGGCGCAGCCGGCCGCTTCCGCGTTGCGGGCCGCGGGCTTCTCCGTGCGTACCGTCATCGGCGAGGACTCCGCCGACGCGCTGCGCCGGGCCCGGGAAGCAGTCGACGCCGGTACGCGCGCGCTGATCGCCGTCGGCGGTGACGGCATGGCGAGCCTCGCGCTGCAGGCCGTCGCGCAGACACGGACGCCCCTGGGGGTGATCGCCGTGGGCACCGGCAACGACTTCGCGCGCTCTCTGGGGCTTCCGGTGCGCGATCCGGCCGCCGCGGGGGCGGTCGTCGCCGAGGCGCTGGACGCGGGGCGCACCCGCGACGTGGACCTGGGGCGGGTGGGCAAGACGTGGTTCGGCACCGTGCTCGCCTCCGGCTTCGACTCGCGGGTCAACGACCGGGGCAACCGGATGCGCTGGCCCACCGGCCGCTTCAAGTACGACCTGGCGATGGTCGCCGAGCTGGCCGCCTTCCGCCCGATCCCGTACCGGATCATGCTGGACGACGGCCGGGTGCACGAGGTCGACGCGACGCTCGTCGCCGTGGGGAACGGCTCGTCGTACGGCGGCGGCATGAAGATCTGCGCGCGGGCCGACATGAGCGACGGCCTCTTCGACGTCACGGTCGTCGGCGACTGCAGCCGTACGACGCTCCTGAAAGTCTTCCCGCGGGTCTACCGGGGCACGCACCTGGACCATCCCAAGGTCACCACCTACCGGGCCGCGAAAGTGGAGCTCGCCGCCTCGGGGGTCACCGGGTACGCGGACGGGGAGCAGCTCGGCGGGCTTCCGCTGACGGCGCAGTGCGTGCCGGGGGCCGTGCGGGTGCTCGGGCCCCGGGGGCCGCAGGAACCGTAAGACAGATAATGATCGTCCGTTGTCAGTGGTGGCCGGTAGTCTCGAAAGCACGATGACAGAGGACCTCTCACCGGCCGAGCGGTACGCGGCGGCGCGCGAGCGCGCTGTCGAGCAGGCCACCGCACTCGCTGGCTTCCGCGAGATGTACGAATTCGGCCTCGACCCCTTCCAGATCGAGGCCTGTCAGGCGCTCGAGGCGGGCAAGGGTGTACTCGTGGCCGCCCCCACGGGTTCGGGCAAGACGATCGTCGGCGAGTTCGCCGTGCACTTGGCCCTGATGCAGGGCAAGAAATGCTTCTACACCACGCCCATCAAGGCGCTCTCCAACCAGAAGTACGCCGATCTCTCCAAGCGGTACGGCGCGGACAAGGTCGGTCTGCTGACCGGCGACAACAGCGTCAACTCCGATGCCCCGGTGGTCGTGATGACCACCGAAGTGCTGCGGAACATGCTGTATTCGGGCTCGCAGTCGCTGCTGAACCTCGGCTATGTGGTGATGGACGAGGTGCACTACCTCTCCGACCGCTTCCGTGGCGCCGTCTGGGAAGAGGTGATCATCCACCTCCAGGAGTCGGTCACGCTGGTCTCCTTGTCGGCGACCGTCTCGAACGCCGAGGAGTTCGGCGACTGGCTGGACACCGTGCGCGGCGACACCCAGGTGATCGTCTCGGAGCACCGGCCCGTGCCGCTGTTCCAGCACGTGCTCGCCGGGCGCCGGATGTACGACCTCTTCGAGGAGGGCGAGGGCCAGCGAAAGGCCGTCAACCCCGACCTCACGCGCATGGCGCGGATGGAGGCCAGCCGTTCGTACAACCCGCGCGACCGCCGCAAGGGCAAGATGATCCGCGAGGCCGACCGCGAGCGCGAGCGCAGACAGCGCTCGCGCATCTGGACGCCGGGCCGGCCCGAGGTCATCGACCGGCTCGACTCCGAAGGCCTGCTTCCGGCGATCACGTTCATCTTCAGCCGCGCGGCCTGCGAGGCCGCCGTGCAGCAGTGCCTGCACGCGGGACTGCGGCTGAACGACGAGGACGCGCGGGCGCAGGTCCGCGAGATCGTCGAGGAGCGCACGGCCGCCATCCCGGACGAGGACCTGCACGTCCTTGGCTACTACGAATGGCTGGAAGGCCTGGAGCGCGGCATCGCCGCGCACCACGCGGGCATGCTGCCGACCTTCAAGGAGGTCGTCGAGGAGCTCTTCGTGCGCGGCCTCGTGCGCGCCGTATTCGCCACCGAGACCCTCGCCCTGGGCATCAACATGCCCGCGCGCAGTGTGGTGCTGGAGAAGCTCGTCAAGTGGAACGGCGAGCAGCACGCGGACATCACCCCCGGTGAGTACACCCAGCTGACCGGCCGTGCCGGGCGCCGTGGCATCGACGTCGAGGGCCATGCCGTGGTCCTGTGGCAGCGGGCCATGAGCCCGGAGCACCTCGCGGGCCTGGCCGGCACGCGCACGTACCCGCTGCGGTCCAGCTTCAAGCCGTCGTACAACATGGCGGTGAACCTGGTCGAGCAGTTCGGGCGGCACCGCTCGCGCGAGCTCCTGGAGACGTCCTTCGCGCAGTTCCAGGCCGACAAGTCGGTCGTCGGGATCTCGCGCCAGGTGCAGAAGAACGAAGAGGGCCTCGAGGGCTACAAGGCCTCGATGACCTGCCACCTGGGCGACTTCGACGAGTACGCGCGCCTGCGCCGCGAGCTGAAGGACCGGGAGACCGAGCTCGCCAAGCAGGGCGCCAACCAGCGCCGGGTGGCCGCGGCAGCGGCCCTGGAGAAGCTCAAGCCCGGTGACGTCATCCACGTGCCGACCGGGAAGTACGCGGGCCTGGCGCTCGTCCTCGATCCGGGGATTCCCGCGGGGCGGGTCAACGGCCACCGCGGCTTCGAGCACCAGGACGGGCCAAGGCCCCTGGTCCTCACCGCCGAGCGGCAGGTCAAGCGGCTCGCGGCGATGGACTTCCCGGTGCCGGTCGAGGCCCTGGAGCGGATGCGCATCCCGAAGTCGTTCAACGCGCGCTCGCCGCAGTCGCGCCGCGACCTGGCGTCCGCGCTGCGCACCAAGGCCGGGCACATCGTGCCGGACCGGCACCGCAAGGGGCGCGCCGCCGCGGCCGACGACCGCGAGATCGCCCGGCTCCGTACGGAGCTGCGGGCGCACCCCTGCCACGGCTGCGACGAGCGCGAGGACCACGCGCGGTGGGCCGAGCGCTTCCACCGTCTGCGGCGCGACACCGTGCAGCTGGAGCGGCGCATCGAGGGGCGCACGAACACGATCGCGCGGACCTTCGACCGGATCGTCGCGCTGCTCACCGAGCTGGACTATCTGCGGGGCGACGAGGTCACCCAGAACGGCAAGCGGCTCGCCCGGCTCTACGGTGAACTGGACCTCCTCGCCAGCGAATGCCTGCGGGAAGGCGTCTGGGAGGGGCTCAGCCCGGCCGAACTGGCCGCGTGCGTCTCGGCGTTGGTGTTCGAGGCGCGGATGGCGGACGACGCGCTCGCCCCCAAGCTGCCCTCCGGGAAGGTGAAGGCATCCCTCGGCGAGATGGTGCGGATCTGGGGCCGGCTCGATGCCCTGGAGGAAGAGTTCAAGATCAACCAGGCGGAAGGGGTCGGGCAGCGTGAGCCCGACCTCGGGTTCGCCTGGGCGGCGTACATGTGGGCGTCCGACAAGGGCCTCGACGAGGTGCTCCGGGAGATCGAGATGCCCGCGGGGGACTTCGTGCGCTGGTGCAAGCAGGTGATCGACGTGCTGGGGCAGATTTCCGCCGCGGCGCCCCGCGAGGGGTCGACCGTGGCCAAGAACGCCCGCAAGGCCGTGGATCAGCTGCTGCGCGGAGTGGTGGCGTACAGCTCGGTCGGCTGACGGTGAGTGGGGGCGGGCCCGGGGATCGGATTCCCCGGGCCCGCCCTCACGCTCAATCCCTAGGCCGCCGTGCTCGCCCGCGCGGCGTCCCGCTTTGCCACCTCTTCCCGCACGATCGGGATCACCTGGCGTCCGAAGTCGATCGCGTCGTCCAGGAGGTCGTACCCCCGGGCGGAGAGGATCTCCACGCCCAGGTCGTAGTAGTCCAGGAGGGCCTGGGCCACCGTCTCCGGAGTGCCCACCAGCGCGGTCGAGTTGCCCGCGCCGCCCGTCTCCGCCGCCGTCGGGGTCCACAGCGCGCGGTCGTGGTGTTCACCCGAAGCCGCCGCCGCGAGCAGGCGTCGGGAGCCCGAGTTCTCCGGGTTCTTCAGCGGGTGGCGGCGGGAGAGCGGAGCGCCCGCCTTGCGGGCCCTGATGCGGGCCAGGGTCGCGTGCGCCTTCTCCCAGGCCAGTTCCTCGGTCGGCGCGATGATCGGGCGGAAGGCCACCTGGATCCTGGGGACGTCCGTGCGGCCTGCCGCCTTCGCCGCCGCCTTCACCGACTCGATCTGCTCGGCGGTCTGCGCGAGCGGCTCGCCCCACAGGCAGTAGATGTCGGCCTCGGCGCCCCCGGCGGCGTACGCGGCAGGGGACGAGCCCCCGAACGAGACGCGCGGGTGCGGCTGTTGGACCGGGAAGGTGTCGCTGACGAAGTCGTGGAAGCGGTAGTGCGCGCCCTCGTGGTCGAACGGTTCGTGCGAGGTCCATGCCTTCTTGATGATCTGGATGGCCTCGCGGGTGCGCGCGTACCGCTCGTCCTTGGTGAGGAAGTCGCCCTCGCGCCGCTGCTCGTGGTCGTTGCCGCCCGTGATGAAGTGCACCGCCAGGCGGCCGTCGCTGATGCGGTCCAGGGTCGCGAACGTCTTCGCGGCGAAGGTGGGGTACGAGACGTTCGGGCGGTGCGCGACCAGGATCTGCAGCCTGTCCGTGCGGGCCGCGATGTAGGCGGCGGCGGGGGAGGGGTCGGGGGAGCCCGATCCGTACGCGAACAGGACACGGTCCCAGCCGTGGTCCTCGTGGGCCCGGGCGAGCCGGAGCGTGTAGTCCTTGTCGAAGGACGCGCCCGAGCGGGCGGTGACTTCGGAGCCTTCGTTGGTCGCGGCGATGCCGAGGAACTCGACGGGCATGGCGGTCTCATCTCAACGTGTCGTGGTGTGCGCTGACTTGGAGGCGGTCAGCGACAACACGACGCGGACCACACGCGACCGAAGTCGATGTGATCGCGCGTGACGAGACGCGGCTGAGGGCGCATGCGCCCAGCGGGACAACCCTCCATACCGGGCGTCAACCACGGCCGTGCCGCGCCCATTCCCCCGGACGGACAGAAGACCGAACGGGGGTCGGCCGGAGCTGTGTTCCCGCCTGTTCGACGCCATCACTCCACGTGTTCGATTGATCGCCACGCGTGCAAATGGAGCCGAGTGTATGCCTGTCGGCAAGCAGGTTTCAGGGGGTTGCTGAATATGACTCGGCGATGATTCCGGCGGACTAAGCTCGCCCGGAGCGCGGCGAGTTGAAACGAGTTGCGATAGATTCGCGCGTTTGTTCCCAGTTCTTTCGATAGTTCGCATACGTCTACCGTTCCCAACTCCCCGTAAGCTCCCCCCATTTCATGGAATCAACCCCCATTTCTCCCCCAAGACGAGTGTTCAGAGGGCATACATGGTGAGTGTTCAATCGCCTCCCGGTGGCCGAGAAATCCCTTACGCACGTGTGCTGTTGCTGCCCGCCATGCTGATGGCCGCGGCGACCGGAGCCGCGGTCGCCGCGGTAACGGAACCCGCCCGCATCGCGGTGGGCTGGTGCGGCGCGATCGCGACCCTCGTGGTCGTCGCGGTCGGCGCCGAAGCAGTGCGCCGCGGCCGGTCCATCCGGGAGTTGCACACCCAGTACGCACAGCGGCTCGCATTCCTGGAGCGGCGCATCGCGTCCCATGACGACGAGACCATCCGCCTGGGCAGGGAGGTCATCCCCGAGGCCGTCCTGCGGCTCCGGCAGGGCGAAGCGCCGTCGGAGGTGATCCGCAACCTCGTCGACAGCGACGAGTCCTTCTCCGAACTCCCGCAGTCGCAGCGTCAGCTGCTCCGGAACGTCCTGGACACCCTGGACACCGGAGAGGCGATGCGCGAGTCCTCGCAGCGTGCCTTCGTCAACATCGCCCGGCGCGTGCAGTCCATCGTCCACCAGCAGGCAGCGGAACTGCGCGAGATGGAGGAGTTCCACGGCCGCAACCCCGAGGTCTTCGACGACCTCCTGCGCATCGACCACGGCACGGCCCTGATCGGCCGCCTCGCCGACTCGATCACCGTGCTCGGCGGCGCCCGTCCGGGACGCCAATGGCCCAAGCCCGTACCGCTGTTCAGCGTGTTGCGCGGTGCCATGTCCCGCATCCTGGAGTACCAGCGCGTCGACCTGCACTCGATCGCCAAGGTCGCCATCCGCGGCACGTCCGTGGAGCCGCTCATCCACGCCTGCGCCGAGCTGCTCGACAACGCCACGCGCTACTCGCCGCCGCAGACCCGCGTGCACGTCACCGCCGTCGAGGTGCAGACCGGCATCGCCGTCGAGATCGAGGACGGCGGCGTCAGCCTCAGCGAGGAGGCGCGGGCACGGGCCGAGCGCATGCTCGCGCAGGCCCAGGCCGGCATCGACCTGAACGACCTCGGCGAGAGCCCCCGCCTCGGCATGGCCGTCGTGGGCCGCCTCTCGCAGATGTACAACCTCCAGGTCTCGCTGCGGCAGTCCGCGTACGGCGGCGTCCGCGCGGTGCTCATCGTCCCGCGCGAAATGATCACCACCGGACCCGCTCCCGGCCTCGCGCACGGCATCGGCGCCTCCGCGGTGCCCCGGGTGAACGCCGAGGGCGTGCCCATCGAGGAGGCCCAGGGCATCCGGCGCAAGAAGCCCCGCGTGATGACGGCCGGGCCGCCGATCTCCAAGGGCCTGACCGCGGCCATGGAGGACGACATCCCCGAGGTCACCGAGTGGACCTCGAACGGCCTGCCGCAGCGCCGCAGCCGGGTCCGCACCCCACTGGCCGAGCGGCTCGCCCAGGAGGCCGCGGACGAGAAGTACGCCGCGCAGCGCGCCCAGTACGCCCCGCAGGGGGCGGCGCCGGTGGCACCCGAACCGGTGAAGAAGGAGGAGAAGGAGCCCGGCCTCTGGATCGAGGCCTTCATGAAGGGCGTCAACGGCGACGAATCCGCAGCCGACGACCCGTTGTTCCCCAAGGGCCACAGCGAGAACGACCACGGCAGTGCCGACAACGCCGACGAGGGGGGCTGGAAGTGATCCAGCAACGGGCCAATTTCGACTGGATGCTCAAGGAGCTCGCCGACGGGGTGCCGCAGACGCGGCAGATCGTGGTGCTCTCCGCGGACGGGCTGCGCATCGCGCGCTACGGCGGCGACCCCGACGCCGCCGACCGGATCGCCGCCGCCTGCGCGGGACTTCAGTCCCTGGCCGCCGCGGTGGCCACCGAGATCCCGCACAGCGCCGGCGGGATGCGCATGGTGATCATCGAGGTGGACGGCGGCTACTTCTACCTGATGGCCGCGGGAGCCGGCGCCTACCTCGCCGTGCTCGCCGACGAGACCGTCGACGCGGGTCTCATCGGCAACCGCATGCGGGACCTGGTCGTCCGGATCGGCGCCCATCTGACGAGCCCGCCCCGGCGAGACGGGCAGGCCGTATGAATCCTCCGCAAGGCGAGAACCCCTCCCACCGAGACGACCCTCCCCAACGGGAACGGCGCAGCCCGGAGAATCCCGAGCGGCTCTACATCCTGACCGGCGAGGACACGGAGAGGGCGCCACTCGACCTCGTCACGCTGATCGTCGCGCACGGCGAGGCACCGCCCACGGCCGAGCCGGAGCACTCCGCCGTGCTGCGGCTGTGCACGACACCCCTGTCGGTCGCCGAGCTCTCCGCCTACCTCGCGCTGCCCTTCAGCGTGGTGACCGTCCTGCTGACGAAGATGCTCGGGTCCGACCTGGTACAGGCGCGGGCGCCGATCGTCCGCTCCACGCTCCCCGATCGTTCCCTTCTCGAAGCGGTGATGCATGGACTTCAAAAGCTCTGACACGATCACCGGGCCCAGCAGCGAAGAGGTCCTGCCGCACACGGCCACGGCCGCCGTGAAGGTGGTGATCGTGGGCGGGTTCGGGGTCGGCAAGACGACGATGGTCGGCTCGGTCAGCGAGATCCGTCCGCTGACCACCGAAGAGACCATGACCCAGGCCGGTATCGGCGTCGACGACAACTACGGTTCCGAGACCAAGACGGCCACCACCGTCGCGATGGACTTCGGCCGGATCAGCATCTCCGAAGAGCTGGTGCTCTATCTGTTCGGCACCCCCGGCCAGGAGCGCTTCTGGTTCCTGTGGAACGGCCTCTTCGAAGGCGCGCTCGGCGCGGTGGTCCTCGTCGACACCCGCCGCCTGGAGGTCAGCTTCGACGTGATCGGCCGCCTCGAGGAGCGCGGCGTGCCCTTCGTCGTCGCCGTCAACGACTTCCCCGACGCCCCCGGTCATCCGATGGACGCACTGCGCCGTGCCCTCGACCTGGACGAGGTGGTGCCGATGGTGAAGTGCGACGCCCGGCAGCGCGCGTCGAGCCGGGACACCCTGCTGACCCTCATGCGGTACCTGCACTCCCTGACCGTGGCCCGCGTCTGACACCTCATCTCATCCGCAACCCCGGAGCGACGAACGTGACGACCCCTTCCCACCCCCACCCCGGCACGGACGACCCGGCCATGCCGCCGCCCGGCTGCCCCGCGCACGGCCTCGGCCCCGGCGGTCTGCGCCGGCTGTACGGGCCCGAGGCGGACACCGATCTCGCGGGTGTCTACGAGAAACTGCGCGCCGAACACGGCGCGGTGGCCCCGGCCCTGCTGCACAACGACGTACCCATCTGGGCGGTCCTCGGCCACAGCGAGAACCTCCACATGGTCCGCACCCCCTCGCAGTACACCCGCGACTGTCGTCAGTGGCGGGCCATCCTGGACGGCTCCATGGGCCCCGACAACCCGCTCGCCCCCGTCGTCACCTGGCAGCCCATGGCCAGCATGGTGGAGGGCGCCGAGCACCAGCGGCTGCGCGGCGCGGTCACCGGCGCCATGGCGGGCCTCGACCACCGGGGCATCCGCCGCTACATCAACCGCTACAGCAACCTGCTGCTCAACGACATCTGCCAGGACGGCCACGCCGACATCGTGAGCCAGTTCGCCGAGCATCTGCCGATGATGGTGATGTGCCATGTCCTGGGCATGCCCGAGGAGTACAACGAGCGGATGGTGCAGGCCGCCCGCGACATGCTCAAGGGCACCGAGACGGCCATCGCCAGCAACGCGTACATCATGGACGCGCTGATGCGCCTGGTCGCGCGGCGCCGCGCGAAGGCGGAGGAGGACTTCACCAGCAACCTCATCGCCCAGCCCGGGCAGCTCACGGACGACGAGGTCGCCGCGCACCTGCGGCTCGTGCTCATCGCCGCGTACGAGGCGACGGCCAACCTCATCGCCAACGCCCTGCGCATGGTCCTCACCGACCCGCGCTTCCGCGCCCAGCTCAGCGGCGGTCAGATGACGGTCCCCGAGGCGGTCGAGCAGTCCCTGTGGGACGAGCCGCCGTTCAGCGCCATGATCGGCTACTTCGCCAAGCAGGACACGCAGCTCGGCGGCCAGCAGATCAAGGCGGGCGACGGTCTGCTCCTGGGCATCGCGCCGGGCAACGTGGACCCCGTCGTACGCCCGGACCTGGCCGCCAGCATGCAGGGCAACCGCTCCCATCTGGCGTTCAGCGGCGGACCCCACGAGTGCCCGGGGCAGGACATCGGGCGCGCCATCGCCGACACGGGCGTGGACGCGCTGCTCATGCGCTTCCCGGACGTGGAACTCTCCATCGAGGAACACGAGTTGAGGTGGACCTCGTCGATCCTCTCCCGGCACCTGGTGGAGCTCCCGGTGCAGTTCGCGCCGCGGCCTCCGCAGGACGTGATGGCGCGGCCGATGGCGCGGGTGCCGGGTGCGCGCAACGACTGGCATGTGTCGTCCCCCAAGCCGCGGCCCGAGTACCCCGCGACGCCGGCGCCCCAGCCGATGTCGCAGCCGGCGGCGCCGCCCGCCGCGCCGCCCGCGCCGGAGTCCGCGCCGGTGGCGGTGTCCGTGCCGCGACAGGGGGCGTGGCGCAGGCTGGTCACCTGGTGGCGGGGTTACTGACCGCCCGCTGACGGGCCCGCCCAGCCGGCGTACGAGGTCCAGGCGTCCAGCTCGCGTGCGCTGACGAAGCGATGGTCGGCGCCCGTGAGGGGGTCCGTGAACTCCAGGACGCGGGAGAGGAGTTGCAGGGGCCGCCGGAAGTCGTCCGGCGGCACCGGCCCCGTCACCAGCGGGTAGACGGGATCGCCGAGGATCGGCAGGCCCAGGGCGTTCATGTGCACGCGCAGCTGGTGGGTGCGGCCGGTGTGCGGGGTCAGCCGGTAGCGCGCCAACGTGCCGTCGTGCCCGGCGAGTTCGACACGGCTCTCGCTGTTGGGCTCGGCGCCGGGGACCTCGTACGCGGCGATGACGCCGCGCTCCTTGACGATGTGGCTGCGCACGGTGCGGGGGAGGTCGACTCCGGGGTCGTGGGCGGCCACGGCCTCGTACTCCTTGCGCACCCGCCGCTCGCCGAACAGCGTCTGGTACGCGCCGCGTTCCTCGGGCCGCACGGTGAAGAGGATCAGCCCCGCCGTGAGCCGGTCGAGGCGGTGGGCCGCGCCGAGCGCGGGGATGTCCAGCTCCCTGCGTAGACGGGCCAGCGCGGTCTCGGTGACATGGCTGCCGCGGGGCGTGGTCGCCAGGAAGTGCGGCTTGTCGGCGACGACGATGTGCTCGTCGCGGTAGACCACGTCGATGCCGTACGGCACCGGAACTTCGTCCGGCAGCTCCCGGTGGAACCACACGAAGGCGCTGGGCACATAGGGGGCGTCCGGCGCCACGGGAAGGCCGTCCGCGCCGACGACGAGGCCGTCCCGCAGCATCTGGTCGATCACCCCGGGCCCGGCCTTGAGCCGCTCGACGAGATGATCCCGTACGGTCGCCCACGCTCCGTCGGCCGGCAGCTTGACCCGCACGGGGTCGACGCCGCGCCGCTGCGGCAGGGGAGAGGGCGGGATGCGGGGCTTGCGGGTCACAACCGGCAAGAGTACGGGGCCCGGCGGCGGCGCCGGGCCGTGTTCCCCGGGTACGCCCCAGGTCAGGAGGGCGTCGGCGCGTCCGATCGGACGCGGGCGTGCAGATGCATGTCGTGCCAGCCGTCCGCGTGCAGCACCGCGCTGCGCTTGGTGCCCTCCGGCACGAAGCCCGTCTTGAGCGCGACGCGGCAGGAGGCCTCGTTGCCGGTGGCGTGGGTCAGTTCGAGGCGGTGCAGGCCGACTTCGTCGAAGGCCCAGTCGCTCAGGGCCGTGAGGGCGCGCGGGGCGATGCCCCGGCCGCGGGCCGACGGCATGGTCCAGTAGGCGACTTCGGCCTGTCCGTCGGCGAGGACGATGAGCCGCAGCGAGATCCGGCCCACCACCGCGTCCGTGGCGGCGTCGGCGATGGCCCAGTGCGCGTCGCGCTCCTCGGCCCATGCCGTGCGCCAGCCGTCGATCCAGCCGCGGGTTTCGTCGACGGAATCGGCCTCGCGCGCGTGCCAACGCTGGATCACCGGGTCCTGGAACGCCTCGTACACGGCGGGCGCGTCGGTGGGCGACCAGGGGCGCAGGGCGAGCCCGCCGGGGACGGGGATGGCCGGCTGCGCCCGGTCGGCGAGGGAGCCCGCCGCGACGACGTCCGAGATCTTGAAGGGCATGCGGGCATGGTGCCAGCGGGCGCCGCCCGGGGAAACCGGTTTTGGCCGCCCCGCACCCGCGAACCGCAGGTGAGCCCCTTCAGGGGCGTGGGGAACTGCGCGATCAGCCCCCGCTCAGCGGCGGACGACAACATCCCGGACCGCCGCTCAAGCTGAGCGCAGCGGTCAAGCGGTCATGCGCTCACGCGGAGGGCACCGACTCCTGTTCGGCCTCAACCGCGGCGTTCCATTCGGGCTTGGAGGCCTGCCAGCCGTCCTCGTTGTGGCCCAGGCGCCAGTACCCGGAGATGGAGAGGCGCTCGCGCGGCACCTCGCGCTCCACGCGGAGGTAGCGGCGCAGCTCCTTCACGAAACCGGCCTCGCCGTGCACGAACGCCTGCACGTCGCCCGCCGGGAAGTCGAGGGAGCGTACGGCCTCGACGAGGGCCTCGCCCACGGGGCGCTGCCCGCGGTGCAGCCACTGGATCTCGGCGGCGGAGCTGATCTTCTGCTCCTCGTCCGCGTCGGCGACCTCGATGAAGGCGTACGCCTTGGCGCCCTCGGGCAGGGCCTCCAGGGCGGCGGCGATCGCGGGCAGCGCGCTCTCGTCACCGGCGATCAGATGCCAGTCGGCGGCGGCGTCCGGCGCGTAACCGCCGCCGGGGCCCAGGAAGCGGATCGTGGCGCCCGGCTGGACGTGCTTGGCCCAGGGCCCGGCCAGGCCCTCGTCGCCGTGGATGACGAAGTCCACGGCGAGCTCGCGGGTCTGCGGGTCCCAGGAGCGCACCGTGTACGTGCGCGTCACGGGCCACTGCTCGCGGGGGAACTCCGCGCGGATGCGCTGGATGTCGAACGGCTCCGGGTACGTCACACCCTCGGCGCCGAAGAGCAGTTTCACGTAGTGATCGGTGGAGTCGCCCACCGTGAACTCGGCGAGACCCTCGCCGCCCAGGACTACGCGCTGCATGTGCGGGGTCAGGCGCTCGGTGCGCACCACCTGGGCGACGTGCATCTTCGGTGCCTTGCGTGCCGGACGTTCTGCCATGGCGGCTGCCTCCCCTGATCAAATGTTGCTTAGGCTTACCTAAGCTAACACCTCAGTCCTGGAGAGTCGTGAGCAATCGCTTCAGTGCCCCGCCGAGGTTCCACCGCGCGGCCAGTTCGTCCAGGGCCGCGGGATCGCGGGGCTCGGCGGGCAGTGCGAGGTCGACGTCCGGCAGCGGTACGTCGCCTGCGACGCGGACCACCGTCGGCGCGACGGCCACATAGGCACGCGATTCGTCGAGCCGCTTGCGCTGGGAGGGCGTCAGCTTGCTCTTGGGGTCGTCCACGGCGGCCATGATTCCGGCCAGATTTCCGTACGCGTCGAGGAGCTTGGCCGCCGTCTTCTCGCCAATCCCGGGGACGCCGGGCAGGCCGTCGCTCGGGTCGCCGCGCAGCAGGGCCAGGTCGACATAGCCGGAGCCGTCCACGCCGTACTTCTCGCGGAGCCAGGCCTCGTCCGTCAGCTGGAGGGAGCCGACGCCCTTGAGGGGGTAGAGGACGCGGACGCCGCGCTCGTCGTCGACCAGCTGATAGAGGTCGCGGTCGCCGGTGACGATGTCGACGGGGCCGGTGGCGCGGCCCGCGTACGTGCCGATCACGTCGTCCGCCTCGTACGACGCGACGCCCACGCGGGCGATGCCGAGCGCGTCCAGGACGTCCTCGATGATCGGGACCTGCGGCGCGAGCGTGTCCGGGGTCTCCTCGGCGTCCGGGCCCTGCTCGACCTCCTCGGCGACGCGATGCGCCTTGTACGAAGGGATCAGCTCGACCCGCCAGTGCGGGCGCCAGTCCGCGTCCATGCAGGCGACGAGGTCGTCCGGGCGGTGGTCCTGGACGAGCCGGGCGATGAAGTCGAGCAGGCCGCGCACCGCGTTGACCGGCGTGCCGTCCGGGGCTTTCACGGAATCGGGAACCCCAAAATAGGCCCGGTAGTACAGGGACGCCGTGTCGAGCAGCATGAGCCGTCGCGTTCGCTGAGTCACCTTCGCATCATGCCGCACGGCACCGACAGCGCACCGTCCGCGACCCCGTCAAGGCGTTGTTTCCGCCCCGGTGGGCAGGGACCGGATCACGCCATGTTCCGTTCGTCGGAAGTGAATGGAATGTGAACTGGAACACTCTTGCGTTTGTTCTGTGTAAGTCGGGGCAGGCGCCGAGCCGGAGCGCCTCCGGTCGAGGATTCAACTATTTCGCCGGGTAAATAGCGGGCAGAAACCGCGTCGCTCCACGGCCCGCCGGCGGGGGAGGCGGGCCGTCTTGGTTCAACCCGAGAGGTGTATGTGTCCAGGCTGCAAGCCGAACACCTGTACAAGGTTTTCGGCAGACGACCCGCTGACGCGGTGGAGAAACTCCGCCACGGAACCGACCGAGAGGAACTGCGCGCCGAGGGCACCACTGCCGCGGTGATCGATGCTTCCTTCACGGTCGAGCCGGGCCAGATCTTCGTCGTCATGGGTCTCTCCGGATCCGGCAAGTCCACGTTGCTGCGCATGCTCAACGGTCTGTCGGAACCGACGGCCGGACAGGTGCTCTTCGACGGTCAGGATCTGACCGGCCTGAGCGCCCGTGAGCTGCGCGAGGTGCGCTCCAAGAAGATCAGCATGGTCTTCCAGCACTTCGCGCTCTTCCCGCACCGCAGCGTCCTCGAGAACGCCGGCTACGGCCTCGAGGTGCAGGGTGTGCCGCGCGCCGAGCGCGAGGAGCGCGCCACGGTGGCGCTCGAACTGGCAGGGCTCAAGGGCTGGGAGAAGTCCTGGCCCGACGAGCTCTCCGGCGGTATGCAGCAGCGCGTGGGCCTGGCCCGCGCGCTGGCGACCGACGCGGACCTGCTCCTGATGGACGAGTCGTTCAGCGCGCTCGACCCGCTGATCCGCCGCGACATGCAGGACCAGCTCCTCGAGCTCCAGAAGCGGCTGAAGAAGACCATCGTCTTCATCACCCACGACCTGAACGAGGCCATGCGCCTGGGCGACCAGATCGCCGTCATGCGTGACGGCGAGATCGTCCAGATCGGCAACGCCGAGGACATCCTCGTCACCCCGGCCAACGACTACGTCGCCGCGTTCACGCAGGACGTCGACCGCTCCCGTGTCCTGACGGCGGGCGCGATCATGGCCGAGCCCGAGACCGTGTTCGGCACGAAGACGGCCGAGGGCAAGGAGCTGCGGACCGCACAGGACGTGCTGTCCGCCGCCCCCGCCACGGTCAAGGCCGGGACCCCGATCATCGAGCTGTTCACGCCGTGCTCCACCAGTGATGCGGCCGTCGCCGTGACCGACGACGAGGACAAGCTCATCGGCGTCGTGCCGCGGGCGCGACTGCTCGCGGTGCTCGGCGAGCCGATGGTCCCCGAGAGCGAGCCGCAGGACACCGCCGTCCCGCTCGACAAGACACGGGACAAGACGCAGGACAACGGCGGACAGGCTGTGGGCAAGGTGGTCAGCGGTGCCTAGGATTCCCTTCGGCGAGTGGGTCAACGACAGCGTCGACTGGCTGCTCAGCCACATGGCCTGGCTGTTCGACTTCTTCAAGACCGTCTTCCAGGGCGCCTACGACGGCATAGCCGACGTGCTCCAGGCGCCCGAACCGCTGATCCTCGCGGGCATCTTCGCCGTGATCGCGTTCTGGCTGCGCGGCGTGGTCGCCGGTGTGCTGACCTTCGCGGGCTTCGCGTTCATCGTCTCCCTCGAACTGTGGGACCACGCGATGATGACGCTGGCCCTGGTGCTCGTCTCGACGATCATCGCGCTGGTCATCTCCGTGCCCGTGGGCATCTGGGCCGCGCGGTCCAGCACGGTCAGCGGCATCGTCCGCCCGGTGCTCGACTTCATGCAGACGCTGCCGGCGATGATCTACCTCATCCCCGCCATCCTCTTCTTCGGGATGGGCGCCCCGGCGGGCATCGTCGCGACCCTCATCTTCGCCCTGGCCCCCGGCGTCCGCATGACGGAGCTGGGCATCCGCCAGGTCGACAAGGAACTGGTCGAGGCCGCGGACGCGTTCGGCACCACGCCGCGCAACATCCTGCTGCGCGTCCAGCTGCCGCTCGCCCTTCCCACGATCATGGCCGGTGTCAACCAGGTCATCATGCTGGGCCTGTCCATGGCCGCCATCGCGGGCATGGTCGGCACGGAGGGCCTGGGCGCCGACGTCAACGAGGCCATCGGCCAGCTGAACGTGGGCCTCGGCTCCGAGGCGGGCGTGGCCATCGTCATCCTGGCGATCTACCTGGACCGGATGACCAGCTCGCTGGGCACCCAGGTCTCCCCGCTGGGCCGCCGCGCCGTCGCCAAGCTGCGCGCCGCGCAGGGCCTGAACATCTGGACCTACCGTCCGCAGGCCGCGGTCGCGGTCGTCGGTGTGGTCGTCCTCGCGCTCGTCGCGGGCGGCATGGGTGTCTTCGGCGGTTCGAAGTCGAAGGACGTCGCCGCGGCCGGGAAGAACGTCGGCCAGGGCAAGGAAGTCAACATCGGCTACATCCCCTGGGACGAGGGCGTTGCCTCCACCTTCCTCTGGAAGGAGATCCTGGAGCAGCGCGGCTTCAAGCCGCAGACCAAGCAGCTCGAGGCCGGCCCGCTCTACACCTCGCTCTCGCAGGGCAGCATCGACTTCCAGACCGACTCGTGGCTGCCGACGACGCACGCCGCGTACTGGAAGAAGTACGGCGACAAGCTCGAGGACCTGGGCTCGTGGTTCGGCCCGACCTCGCTCGAGCTCTCCGTGCCCTCGTACGTCAAGGGCGTGGACTCGCTCGAGGACCTCAAGGGCAAGAGCGGCACGTTCAAGGGCAAGATCGTCGGCATCGAGTCGAGCGCCGGAATGATGGGGCTGCTCAAGGACAAGGTCCTGGGGGAGTACGGGCTCGACAAGGAGTACAAGGTCGTCGACGGCTCCACGCCGGCGATGCTGGCCGAGCTCAAGCGCGCGTACGCCAAGAAGGAACCGATCGTCACCACGCTCTGGTCGCCGCACTGGGCCTACAGCGACTACGACCTGAAGAAGCTCAAGGACCCCAAGGGTGCCTGGGGCAAGGGCGACGGCGTGCACACGCTGGCGCGCAAGGGCTTCTCCAAGGAGAACCCGCAGGTCGCCAAGTGGCTCAAGGACTTCAAGATGAGCGAGAAGCAGCTCACGAGTCTTGAGGCGGAGATCAACAAGGCGGGCAAGGGCAAGCAGCAGGAAGCCGTCCGCGCCTGGCTGAAGAAGAACCCGGGTGTCGTCGACAAGCTGGCCCCGCTGCCGAAGAACTCCACCCCCGCCGAGGCGAAGCGTCCGCTGAACGCCGCGTACTTCGCGTGGGACGAGAACATCGCCGTCACCAATCTCTGGAAGCGTGTCCTGGAGAAGCGCGGCTACAAGATGAAGCTGACGCCCTCCGACGTCGGCCCGGTCTACACCGCTCTGGCCCAGGGCGACCTCGACCTGGACCTCGACGCCTGGCTGCCCACCGCCCAGAAGCAGTACTGGGAGAAGAACAAGGCGAACCTCAAGGACCTGGGCTCCTGGTACAGCCCGACGTCCCTGGAGATCGCCGTCCCGTCCTACGTCAAGGACGTGAAGTCGCTCGAGGACCTCAAGGGCAAGGGCGACAAGTTCAAGGGCAAGATCATCGGCATCGAGCCCGGCACGGGTGTGATGACGGCGCTCAAGGACAAGGTCCTGCCCGGCTACGGCCTCGACAAGGAGTACAAGATCGTCTCCGGTTCGACGCCGGCGATGTTGTCGGAGCTGAAGTCGGCGTACGCCAAGAAGGAGCCGGTCGCGGTCCTGCTCTGGTCGCCGCACTGGGCGTACAACGAGTACGAGCTCACCAAGCTGAAGGACCCCAAGGTCGGCTTCGGCAAGGGCGACACGATCCGCACGATCTCCAGCAAGGAGTTCCCCAAGCAGTACCCGCAGCTCACGAAGTGGCTCAAGGACTTCAAGATGAGCGAGAAGGAACTGGCCAGCCTGGAGAACGAGATCAACAAGGCGGGCAAGGGCAATGAGCCCAAGGCCGTCGACTCGTGGCTGGAGAAGAACCCGGGATTCGAGCAGAAGATGACTCCGCAGTCCTAGCTCGCCGTCCCGGCTCTTCCACCGCACCACCGCACCACCGCATCACCCCCGAGGGGTGGGCCCCGTCCTTGTGGCGAAGCCCACCCCTCGGGGCGTTCCCGGGGGCACCTCCGCTCCCTAGGCTGGGCAGCCTCCCCGCCGCTCGAACGTAAGTGCCCCTCCGTGCCCTCTGTGACCGTCCGGACGACGCCCCGCCTCGTCCTCACCGTGGCCCTGGCCCTCGCCGCCGCCCTGCTCCTGGCGCACCTGGCCAACGCGAGCCCCGCGCCCGCCTCCGCCGGCACCGCACGCCTCGCCGCCCTCGCGGACGACGTGAGGGCCGCCGACGGCCACCGCTACGACACGCGGGACGACACCGGCCGCACCATGGACGCCGCGCAGATCGAGCAGGCCCCCGACGGCACGTATCTCGCCGTCTACCACTCCCTGCTGGACGACGGCCGCTTCCATGCCGCCGTCGCCACCTCCACCGATCTGCGGCACTGGCACCGCCGCCACGACTTCGGGCCCGGCACCCATCAGGCCTCGCTCGCCGACGACGGACGCGGCGGCTACGTCCTCGCCTACGAGAAGGACCCCAGGAACCACATCGCCGTGCGCGCCTACGAGGACCGGGCCGCGCTGCTCGACGGACGCGCGGCACGGGCCTACGACGCCCCGCGCACCCTCTCGCGGTGCGCCGAGGGCACCCCCGGCATCACCTCCGTACGCGGGGACACGATCGAGCTCACCGGGCACTACCGCGCCGACTGCGACACCGACCGCCAGCTCCGCGCCACCCTCACCGGGTTCCGCGACTGGCACGCGACGCCGGACCGGCGGCTCGACCGGGCGCTCCAGGCGTGGGGCAACGGCGGGAACCTCGGCGACCGCTCGCCCGTGGAGCTCGCCGGGCAGCGGATGCTCTTCGTCGAGGGACAGCGGCGGCGGGGCGACTTCGCGAGCTGGCGGACGTACGCGTACGACCCCGTGAGCGGCCGGGCCGACCGCCTCGCCATCTCCACGCACGGCGGAAGCCGCGCCTTCGCCAATCCGTCGGCGACCTTGATCACCGACCCGCGGGGCAAGCCTGCGTTGCTGGTCAGCCTGTTCATACCGGGGGAAGGAGCGGCTCCCGGAGAGGCGGGGCAGCTTGTCTACTGGCGCAAGCTGTAGACGGCGGTCCTGGCAACGGGGCAAAACCGTTTGGCGAACATGCGTAGGGTGCAGAAAACCCAACAGGGTTGAGAGTGGACCGACGCGCAGAAGGGAGCCGAGGCGATGGACGAGCAGAAGGAAACCCTCCGGGTGGGCTCGGCCGTGCGGCGACGCCGCCGGCAGCTGGAGCTCACCCTCGCCGTGGTGGCCGAGCGCAGCGGTCTCTCGGTGCCCTTCCTGAGCCAGGTCGAGAACGAGCGGGCGCGGCCCAGCAGGCGGTCCCTGCAGCGCGTCGCCGACGCCCTTATGACGACCGACGTCGAACTGCTGGCCGCCGCCGACCCCGCGTGCACGGTCGACCTGATGCGCGCGCAGGAGGGCGACGGCGAGGCTTCCGCCGCTCAGGCCGACGCCCGCGTACGCAATCTGGTGCGCGGCCACCACCAGCTGCACGCCGTCGAGTTCACCGGCGACCACGACGAGGGACGCGAGTTCCAGCACCGCAACGACGAGTTGATGTACGTGGTGGGCGGCGCCGTCGAGGTCGAGGCGGAGGGCAGGGCCTATCGCCTCGGGCGCGGCGACAGCCTGTATCTGACGGGCGGGGTGCGCCACCGGTGGCGGGCGACCGTGCCGGACAGCCAGGTCCTCGTCGTGGCCGTGGCCGACCACATCGAAGCCGTGGACGGCTCGCGGCGCTGAGGGCGGGGAGACGCGGTGGCTGGAGTACGGGTCGTCTCACTGGTGCCGTCGCTGACCGAGGCGGTCGCGGTCAGCGCGCCGGGAGCGCTGGTGGGAGCCACGGAGTGGTGCAGCCATCCGGAGGACCTGGACGTCGCCCGCGTCGGTGGCACCAAGAACCCTGACGTGCGCCGGATCATCGGCCTCGCCCCGGACCTGGTGATCGCCAACGAGGAGGAGAACCGGGCGCCGGACCTGGCGGCACTGCGGGCGGCGGGCATCCAGGTGCTCGTCACGGAGGTACGTGACCTGCCGGGCGCCTTCCGTGAGCTGGCCCGGGTGCTGGCCGCCTGCGGGGCGGGCCGGCCGGGGTGGCTGGCCGACGCGGAGGCCGCGTGGGGCCAACTTCCGCAGCCAGACGTCCGGTTGACGGCGGTGATCCCCATCTGGCGGCGCCCCTGGATGGTCCTGGGCAGCGACACGTTCGCCGGGGACCTGCTCGGCCGCCTCGGAGTCGACAACGCGTACGCGACGCACGCCGAGCGCTATCCGCGCGTCCCGGTCGAGGAACTGCGGGCCGTGGCCCCGGACGTGGTGGTCCTGCCGGACGAGCCCTACCGCTTCACCCGCGAGGACGGCCCCGAGGAGTTCCCGACCCCGTCGGCCCTGGTCAGCGGCCGCCACCTCACCTGGTACGGCCCGTCCCTCGCGCAGGCCCCGGCCGTCCTCAGCGAGGCGCTGCGAGCAGCTTGCCGTTGAGGAGGCCGCGGAGGGTCTGGGTGAAGGCCACTGCCCAGGCGGTGACCAGCAGGGCGTACAGGGCCAGTGCCAGCCAGTCGTAGACCGCGAGGCCGGTGTGCTTGCCCAGGCCCTCGGCGCCCGTGACGCAGGTGCCGACCGGGAAGGTGAACGCCCACCAGGTCATCGCGAAGCCCATGCCCTTGCGGCGTGCCCGCACCACCATGGCGCCCGCGAGCGCGAGCCACAGCAGGGCGAAGCCCATCACCGGGACGCCGTAGAGCACGGCGAAGACGGCGAAGCCCTGGTCGTAGGGGGCGGGGACGACGCCGGTCGCGGCGGTGTCGGCGAACTTGTTCACGGCCGTCGTCGACTGGCCCAGCGGGCCGAGCGCCAGGAAGAGGGTGGGGGTGAGGGCGATCGGGAAGGGGCCGCCGGTCAGCAGGCGGGCGAAGATCATCGGCAGCATCACCAGGGTGGCGAGCAGGCTCAGGCCGAACATCGCGAAGCAGGCGTACAGGAGCGTCTCCTGTGCCTGTCCCGCCGGGAGGTGGGGCACGAGGAGGGGGCCGAGGGCGGCGGAGACCATGGGCGCGACCAGGGGCAGCAGCCAGACGGGCGAGGCCTGGCCCGGCTCCATGCGGTGCTTGACCACCATCAGGTACGGGATCGCGACGGCCGCCGCGAGGCCGATGGCCGTACCGGCGACGAAGAGCACGGCGTCGAGCGCGACCGCCGCGCCCGTCCCGATCCAGTCCTCGCCCACGAGGAGCGCGCCGCCGCCGACCGCGAGCAGGGCCATGGAGAGACAGCCGTAGAAGGGGGCGACGGCCGGGTCCAGGAGATGGGCGCGGGCCTGGTCGCGGTGGTGGATCCAGTGCAGGGTCCTGGCGGTGACGAGCGCGGCCAGCATGAGCAGGGAGAGCGCCCAGACCGCGGTGCAGGCGGTCCGCAGGCCGGGGACGTGGACCGGCAGTGTCGCGCCCGCGCCGCCGATGATCGCCGTGCCCATGACGGTGGCGTACCAGTTCGGGCCGAGGTGGCGGGTGGCGAGGGTGATGCGGGCGGTGCGGGCGGTGCGGGTGGTGCTCGACGTGGGGGACGTGGGGGTGTTCAAGGGTGCCTGCGTGTGGGCGACGGTGACCATGACTCCACCGTCGCCGTTCGGCGGACCCCCCACCAGGAGGCATTTCCGTATGAGGGCATAACCTGGCTTTATGAGTACGTCTTCTGGTTCCTCCGGTGTGTCCGACACGTCGCCGGGAGCGGCGCCGCTCGCGCACCGGGTGCCGGACCTCGGGGCGCTGGAGCTGCTGCTCGCCGTGGCGCGGCTCGGCAGTCTGGGGCGGGCCGCGAAGGAGCTCGGCATCACGCAGCCCGCCGCGAGCAGCCGCGTCCGGTCGATGGAGCGGCAGCTGGGGGTCGGGCTCGTCGACCGGTCGCCGCGCGGTTCGCAGCTCACGGACGCGGGGGCGCTCGTCACGGACTGGGCGCGCCGGATCGTGGAGGCGGCGGAGGCGTTCGACGCGGGCGCGCAGGCGCTGCGGGACCGGCGGGACTCGCGGCTGCGGGTCGCGGCGAGCATGACGATCGCCGAGTATCTGCTGCCGGGCTGGCTGATCGCGCTGCGGACGCAGCGGCCGGACACGGCGGTCTCGCTGACGGCCGGCAACTCCACCGCGGTCGCGGAGCGGCTCCTGGCCGGGGACGCGGACCTCGGCTTCGTCGAGGGGCTCGCGGTGCCGGCCGGCCTGGACTCGGCGGTCATCGCCCACGACAGCCTGATCGTCGTCACGGCGCCGGGCCACCCCTGGGCGCGGCGCGCAAAGCCGCTGGAGGCGGCGGAGTTGGCGGCCACGCCGCTGATCCTGCGCGAGGAGGGTTCGGGGACCCGGCAGGTCCTCGACGCGGCGCTGGGCGGCCTGGCCCGCCCGCTGATCGAGCTGTCGTCCACCACCGCGGTGAAGGCGTCGGCGGTGAACGGGGCGGGGCCCGCGGTGCTCAGTGAGCTCGCGGTGGGCGAGGAGTTGTCGGCTCGGCGCCTGGTGAACATCCCCCTGGAGGGGGTTCGGCTGCGGCGTGCCCTTCGGGCGGTGTGGCCTACGGGGCACCGGCCCACGGGTCCGGCGCGGGACCTGCTGTCGCTGACGCGGGCGGGGGCGCCCTAAAGGGTTCTGGGGGCGGGGGAGGTCTGCCTTGCCCCCGGGCGGATGCTTTCCCGCCCGCCCAGCCGAATCCCCGGCGGGGTGACGGGTGGGTGGGAGGGAAAGGTCCTGCCGGAGGGATTTCCCGGCGGCCAGGGGGCCCACCGGGGGACATCTGCCCCCGGCCGGAGGGCGGGCCCCGGGGCGCGGTGGCTCGGAGGGTCAGGCGCGCTCCCGGTCTACCCCGCCCGCCGAAGGCCCCGGCCCCGCCGCGCGGACCAGCGCGGACATCACCCGCAGGTCCGCACCCGCCTCCGGATGCCACTGCACGCCCAACACCCACTCCGCGGACGGCAGCTCCACTGCCTCCACCGTGCCGTCCTCCGCGTACGCCGACACCACAAGGCCCTGCCCGAGGCGGTCCACCGCCTGGTGGTGGTAGGTCGGGACGGCCGTCGAGGCGGCCGGCGCGATCGACTCGAACAGCGTGCCCGGCACCGGCTTCACGTCGTGCGTCCCGAAGACGCCCACCGCCTCCGCGTGCCCCTCGATGTGCTGCACCAGCGTCCCGCCCAGCGCCACGTTCAGCAGCTGCATCCCCCGGCAGATGCCGAGCAGCGGCGTCCCCGACGCCAGCGCCGCCCCGATCAGCGCCAGTTCCCACGCGTCACGCTCCCGCGCCGGAGGGCCTGTGCGCTCCTCACGCTCCGAGCCGTAACGGACCGGCTCGACATCGGGCCCGCCCGCGATGACCACGCCGTCGAGCCTGGCGACGACTTCATCGGCGTACGAAGGATCGTCCGGCGGAAGCATCGCGGTGAGACCGCCCGCCGCCTGCACCAGGCGCGGGTAGCCGGCGGGGAGCAGCGCCGCGGGCAGCTCCCACACGCCCCAGCTCGCCTTCGCCTCCAGGTACGTGCTGACACCGATCAGCGGCCGCCTGCCGGTGGTCTCGCTCACCCTCGTCTCCCTCATGCTCAGCCGAGTACGCCGGTCGCGTGCTCGGTCCCGTGCTCAGTCCCGTTCCAGTTCCGCCTCCGCGGCGGCGAGCGCCGCGAACTCCTCCTCGGGCGCCCGCGCCACAAGACGCTTTCGGCTGTAGAGGCCGAAGTAGGCGATCGCCACCACGTATACCGCGAGCGCGATCAGCGCCGCCGTCACGTCCACCAGGAACGTCGCGACCAGCGCCGAGCAGGCGAGGACCAGCGCCACCGAGGAGGTCAGCATGCCGCCCGGCGTGCGGTAGGGCCGCTCCAGGCCCGGCTCCCTGCGGCGCAGCACGATGTGCGAGAGCGACATCAGCGCGTACGAGATGGTCGCGCCGAACACCGCCACGTTCAGCATCCGCGCACCGTCCCCGGTCGCCGCCGCCAGGCCGAAACCGATCGCCCCGGGGACCAGGAGGCCCAGGTAGGGAGCCTTGCGGCTGCTCGTGAGGGACAGGAACCTCGGCAGGTAGCCCGCCCTCGACAGGGCGAACAGCTGGCGCGAGCCCGCGTAGATCAGCGAGAAGAACGACGCCACCAGGCCCGCCAGGCCCGCGTAGTTGACGATGCGGCTGAGCGCCGTCGCGTCTCCGCCCGGCTGCAACGCCTCCACCAGCGGATTGCCCGCGTCCTGGATCGCGTTCGCGCCGCGTGCCCCGGCCGACGCGACGAACGTGAGCAGCGCGAGCACGATGAGGATGGCCATCGACCAGCGGATCGCGCGCGGCAGCGTGCGCGCCGGGTCCTTGGTCTCCTCGGCAGCCAGCGGCACGCCCTCCACGCCGAGGAAGAACCACATGCCGAACGGGAACGCCGCCCAGATGCCCAACAACCCCATCGGCAGCCAGGAGTTGGAGCCGAAGGCGGTGGCCTCCACGGGGATGTCGTTCAGCTTCGACGCGTCGAAGTCCATGAACGCGCCGACGGCGAAGACGAGCAGCGCCGCCACCGCGATGCCCGTGACCACGAAGCTGAAGCGCAGCGCCTCGCCGACGCCCCACAGGTGGATGCCGATGAAGACGACGAAGCAGGCCAGATACACCGGCCAGCCGGAGGTGAGGCCGAAGAGGCCGAGGGACTCGACGTAGTCGCCGATGAAGATGGAGATCGCGGCCGGCGCCAGGATGTACTCGATGAGGATCGCCGTGCCGGTGAGGAAGCCGCCCCAGGGACCGAGAGCCCGGCGCGCGAAGCCGTAGCCGCCGCCCGCGGTGGGCAGCACCGAGGACAGTTCCGCCAGCGAGAACACCATGCAGGCGTACATCACGCCCATGAGGGCCATGGCGATCGCGAGGCCGCCGAATCCGCCCTCCGCCAGGCCGAAGTTCCAGCCGGAGAAGTCGCCGGAGACGACGTACGCGACGCCGAGGCCGGTCAGGAGCAGCCAGCCCGCGCTGCCCCGGCGCAGCGTTCTGCGCTCCAGATAGTCGTCCGACGGCTCGGCGGTGCTCGTCTTGGTGGACTCCACGGTCATGGCACGGCTCCTATGCGGCGGCGGCATTCAGATGGACCGAGATGGACCGCCTCAAGGGAACGGCCTCAATGGAACGAATCCATACCTTTGCCGTCGCGGTGGCGAGAAATCAAGCCCCCTGCGTTACACCGCCGTTAATCACGCCGCACCCCGCCCGTTATGTCAGGAACCCCCGCAACAGGGCGGCCGTACCGCCGCAGTGCTCGCGCATTATCTCCCGCGCGCCGTCCGCGTCCCCGTCGAGCACGGCTCCGACCAGGGCGGTGTGCTGGCGCTGCGAGTGCTCCAAGTTCCGCACCAGCAGGGGGATGTAGCCCAGGAGGTCGTTGACGGTCGCGCGGACCGCGGCGTACTGCGCGGTGAGCGAGGGCGAACCGCAGAGCTCGGCCAGGGTCAGGTGCAGGAGGGTGTCCAGGCGGCGGTACTCGGAGAGCGGCGCCTCATGGGTGCGCGCGAGCGCCGTGCGCAGCCTCTCGCGCTGCTCGTCGGTCAGGCCGTGCGCCGCGCACAGCCCGGCCGCCCCCACCTCGAGGACCTCGCGGAACCGCAGCGCGTCCTCCACGTCGACGTCCGCCACGTGCCGCCGCAGTTCGTCCTCGCCGGCCGCCTCGGGGCGCGGGCGGACGAACGTGCCGCCGTACCTGCCCCGCCGCGACTCGACCAGGCCCTGGTCCTGGAGCACCTTCAGGACCTCGCGCAGCGTGACCCGGCTGATCCCGAGGCGGTCGGCCAGCTCGCGCTCCGACGGCAGGCGTTCGCCGCTGGGCACCAGGCCCAGGCGTACGACCTGGAGGATCTGTTCCAGGGCTTCCTCGAAGCCGTTGCCCGCCCGCACGGGACGCAGGACCGGTGTGAGCCAGTCGTCGGCGGTCGCGGCGGCGGCGCCGGTGGTGTCGGCAGCCGCGCCGGCGGCCGTGCCGGAACCTGTGTCGGCATCCGTGTGCGACATCTGGCCGTGCCCCCTTCCCAATCAATGGTTCTCGGCAATACCTTATGGCTCTCGGCTGACCCAAGGAGGATTTTCCCGTGGCAGACCGCACACCCCCGCTCGGGATCGAGGAGCTGCGTGCTCTCGTCACGAGCGGCGAGATCGACACTGTCGTCCTGGCCTTCCCCGATATGCAAGGGCGGCTTCAGGGCAAGCGGTTCGCCGCCCGCTTCTTCCTCGACGACGTCCTGGAGCACGGCACGGAGGGCTGCAACTACCTGCTGGCCGTCGACGCGGAGATGAACACCGTCGAGGGCTACGCGATGTCCTCGTGGGACCGCGGCTACGGCGACTTCGCCATGCGCCCCGACCTGAGCACCCTGCGCCGCGTCCCCTGGAACGAAGGCACCGCGATGCTCATCGCGGACCTCGCCTGGAACGACTCGTCGCCCGTCGTGGCCGCGCCCCGCCAGATCCTGCGCCGCCAGCTCGACCGGCTCGCCGAGCACGGCTTCACCGCCAACGTCGGCACGGAGCTGGAGTTCATCGTCTTCAAGGACACCTACGAGCAGGCGTGGGACTCCGGCTACAAGGGCCTGACCCCGGCGAACCAGTACAACATCGACTACTCCGTGCTCGGCACGGGACGCATAGAACCGCTCCTTCGCCGCATCCGCAACGACATGGCGGCCGCCGGGCTCGTCGTCGAGTCGGCCAAGGGCGAGTGCAACCCGGGCCAGCACGAGATCGTGTTCCGCTACGACGACGCCCTCGTCACCTGCGACCAGCACGCCATCTACAAGACCGGGGCCAAGGAGATCGCGTCCCAGGAGGGTGTCTCGCTCACCTTCATGGCCAAGTACAACGAGCGCGAGGGCAACTCCTGTCACATCCACCTCTCGCTCGCCGACGAGAACGGCGACAACGTCATGGCAGGTGACGCGCCCGGCGGCATGTCGCCCGTCATGCGGCACTTCCTGGCCGGGCAGCTGGCGGCGCTCAGGGAGTTCTCGCTGCTCTACGCGCCCCACATCAACTCGTACAAGCGGTTCCGTCCCGGCTCCTTCGCCCCGACCGCCGCCGCCTGGGGCTACGACAACCGCACCTGCGCCCTGCGCGTCGTCGGCCACGGCCGCTCGATGCGCTTCGAGAACCGCCTGCCGGGCGGCGACGTGAACCCGCACCTCGCGGTCGCCGGACTCGTGGCCGCCGGTCTGTACGGGATGGAGCAGGAGCTCGAACTGCCCGAGGAGTGCACGGGCAACGCCTACACCGGGGACTACGCCCACGTGCCCACCACCCTGCGCGAGGCCGCCGAGCTCTGGGAGAACAGCCCCATAGCCAAGGCCGCCTTCGGCGACGAGGTGGTCGCGCACTACAGCAACATGGCCCGGGTCGAACTGGACGCCTTCGACTCCGCGGTGACCGACTGGGAGCTCCGCCGCTCCTTCGAACGTATGTGAGGAAGCACGTGCTCGAGGTACTGAACCCGGCGACGGAAGAGGTCGTCGCGACCGTTGCCGCCGCCACCGCGCAGGACGTCGACGCCGCCGTCGCACGCGCGAGCGTGGCCCAGGCGAAATGGGCGGCCGTGGCCCCCGCCGACCGGGCCCGCCTGCTGCGCCGCTTCGCCGCGGCCGTCGACGGGCACCTGGAAGAACTCGCGCGGTTGGAGGTGCGCGAGGCCGGTCACGTCATCGGCAACGCGCGCTGGGAGGCGGGCAACGTCCGCGACCTCCTCGACTTCGCGGCCGGGGGAGTGGAGCGGCTGAACGGCCGTCAGATCCCGGTGCCCGGCGGCCTGAACGTCACGATCCTCGAGCCCCTCGGCGTCGTCGCCGTCATAGCGCCCTGGAACTTCCCGATGCCGATCGCCGCCTGGGGCACCGCCCCCGCGCTCGCGGCCGGCAACGCGGTCGTCCTGAAGCCCGCGGAGACGACGCCCCTCACGGCGCTGCGCCTCGCCGAGCTCGGCCTGGAGGCAGGTCTTCCCGAAGGTCTCTTCCAGGTCCTGCCCGGCGCGGGTGACGTAGCGGGCAACGCCCTGGTCGAGCACCCCGGCGTCGCCAAGATCGTGTTCACCGGGTCCACGCGCGTCGGCAAGCAGATCATGGCCAAGTGCGCCGACCGCGTGAAGCGCGTGACGCTCGAACTCGGCGGCAAGAGCCCGAACATCGTCTTCGCCGACGCGGACGTGGAGGCCGCCGCCCTCGCCACCCCGATGTCGTACCTCGACAACTCCGGCCAGGACTGCTGCGCCCGCACCCGCATCCTCGTCCAGCGATCGGTGTACGACCGCTTCCTCGAGATCGTGCGGCCCGCGGTCGAGTCGGTCGTGGTGGGCGACCCCGCGGACGAGAAGACACAGATGGGCCCGCTGATCTCGAAGTCCCAGCTGGAGCGGGTGCGGGCGTACGTCCCGGCCGGCACCGGAATCCACGGCACGGTCCCGGATGGCCCCGGCTTCTGGTTTCCGCCGACGCTCCTGACCGACGTCGACGCCGACTCGCCGGCGGCCACGGAAGAGGTCTTCGGCCCGGTCGCCGTCGTCCTGCCCTTCGACGACGAGGCCGACGCGATCCGCCTCGCCAACGCCACGGAGTACGGCCTGTCCGGCTCGATCTGGACGCGGGACGTCGGCAGGGCGCTGCGGGTCTCCCAGTCCGTCCGGGCCGGGAACCTCTCCGTCAACTCGCACTCCAGCGTGCGCTACTGGACCCCGTTCGGCGGCTACAAGCAGTCCGGACTCGGCCGTGAGCTCGGCCCGGACGCCCTCGCCGCCTTCACGGAAACCAAGAACGTCTTCATCAGCACGGAATGCACGGAGGCTTGAGCACCATGACCGAAGCAAGCATCTGCCGCCGCCTGGTCGGCCGCACCGCCGTCATCACCGGCGCCGGCAGCGGCATCGGCCTCGCCACCGCGCGCCGCCTCGCCTCCGAGGGTGCGCACGTCGTCTGCGGCGACATCGACGAGACCGCGGCCAAGGCCGTCGCCGAAGAGGTCGGCGGGATCTTCGTCAAGGTCGACGTCACCGACGCCGAGGAGGTCGAGGCGCTCTTCAGGACCGCGTACGACACCTATGGCTCGGTCGACATCGCCTTCAACAACGCGGGCATCACGCTGCCCGAGGACGACTCCATCCTGGACACCGGCCTCGAGGCCTGGAGGCGCGTCCAGGAAGTCAACCTCACCTCCGTCTATCTGTGCTGCAAGGCCGTCATCCCCTACATGCGGCGCCAGGGCAAGGGCTCGATCATCAACACCGCGTCGTTCGTGGCCAGGATGGGCGCCGCGACCTCGCAGATCTCGTACACCGCGTCCAAGGGCGGCGTCCTCGCGATCTCCCGTGAGCTGGGCGTGCAGTTCGCCCGCGAGCACATCCGCGTGAACGCGCTCTGCCCCGGCCCGGTCAACACCCCGCTCCTCCAGGAGCTCTTCGCCAAGGACCCCGAGCAGGCCGCGCGCCGCCTCGTCCACATCCCCGTCGGCCGCTTCGCCGAGGCCGAGGAGATGGCGTCCGCGGTGGCGTTCCTCGCCAGCGACGACTCCTCGTTCGTCAACGCCACGGACTTCCTCGTCGACGGCGGGCTCACCGGGGCGTACGTCACCCCGGCGTAGTCCTCCGCGCAGTTCACCCAGCAGCCACCCACCCGTCAGCCGGGCGTCGCACGACGCCCGGCTGACCTGCGTAGACACGGGAGTGTGTTCGTGAACTTCAAGCGCCGCGCCACCGCGGCCGCAGCCGTGCTCGCCGTCGCCTCAGCCGGTCTCCTCACCGTCCAGGCCACCGCGGAAGCCACCCAGACCCCCTCCCACGGCCGGTCGACGACCTGCCCGGACCTGACCGTGTCGAAGGGCTGGTACGGCCAGAACAAGGCGCGGCTCCAGCGGATGATCGACACCTACGGCCGCTGCGGCGACGACGGGGACCAGGGCGCCGCGAAGCCCGTCGCCACCTTCGACTGGGACAACACGGTCATCAAGAACGACGTCGGCGACGCCACCATGTTCTGGCTGCTGCGCAACAGCAAGATACGTACGCCGAAGAACGCCGACTGGCACACCACGAGCCGCTACCTCACCGACCCGGCGGCCAAGGCCCTCGCCAAGGCCTGCCCCGCCACCGGCGCCACCCTCCCCACGCGCCGCGACACGGACTGCGCCGACGAGATCGCCTCCGTCTACGCCGAGGGCACCACCACCGGCGGGGCCGCGGCCTTCGCCGGCTTCGACCACCGCCGCATGGAACCCCAGTACGCCTGGCTCGCCCAGCTGACCCGCGGCTGGTCCGCCCGGCAGGTCAAGGGCTTCGCCGCGGCGGCCCGCGAGGAGAACCTCGCCGCGCCCGTCGGCACCGAACAGCGCGTCGGCACGGGGAAGTTCACCGGCTGGGCCCGCTACTACGACCAGCAGCGCGATCTGATCCGCACGCTCAAGAAGGCAGGATTCGACGTCTACGTGGTCTCCGCCTCGCCGGAGCCGGTCGCCGAGGTGTGGGCGAAGGGCGTCGGCGTCGACGCCCGGCACACCATCGGCATCCGCAACGTCACCGCGCACGGGAAGCTGACGGCCCGTCTGGCGGGTTGCGGCACCGTCAAGGACGGCGACGACTCGATGATCACGTACATCGACGGCAAGCGCTGCTGGATCAACCAGGAGATCTACGGGGTCCGGGGCGCGGCCGCCGAGAAGGTCCAACCGGCGAGCAGGCGTCAGGTCTTCGCGGCAGGCGACTCCGACACCGACATCTCCTTCCTGCGCGACGCCACGGCCCTGCGCCTCGTCCTGAACCGCAACAAGAACGAGCTGATGTGCCGCGCCTACGACAACGGCGACGGCCGCTGGCTGGTGAACCCCATGTTCATCGAGCCCAAGGGCAAGCAGGCCGACCCCTACCCGTGCGCGAGCACCGGCTACACCGAACGGGACGGCGCGGCGGGCCCGGTGCGCCGCGCGGACGGCTCGGTGATCCCCGACCAGAAGGACACGGTGCACGGGGCCTGACCTGGCCCGGGGGATTGATGTACGGTCCATGCGCATGCGCAACAGACATGCCTTGGCGTTGACGCTGGCCACGGCCGCCACTCTGGCGGCCGTACCGGCGACGCTCCCCGCGGCCGCCGCCACGCCCGCGAACTCCCCCGCTGCGAAGGCCCATTGCCCGCAGCTGTCCAAGAAGCTGAGCTGGTACGGCGACAACCGCGCCAGGCTCCAGCAGATGATCGACGAGCGCGGACGCTGCGGCTCCCACCGCGGGCACGACCAGAAGCGTCCCGTCGCCGCCTTCGACTGGGACAACACCGTCGTCAAGAACGACATCACCGACGCGACGATCGCCTGGTCCCTCCACCACGACAAGATCCTGCGTCCCGCCGACTGGAAGTCCACCAGCAAGTGGATGACGGACGCGGCCGACAAGGCGCTCACCAAGGCCTGCGGCACGAAGGTGCCGGTCGGCAAGCCGCTGCCCACCTCCACCGACACCGACTGCGCCGACGAGATCTTCGAGGTCCGCGAGGACGGCAGGACGATGAGCGGCGCCGCCGCCTTCGCGGGGGAGTGGGACCACCGGCACACCGTCCCGCAGTACGCCTGGGTGCCCCAGCTCTTCGCCGGACACACCGTCCCCGAACTGGAGTCGTACGCCGCCAAGGCCCGCAAGGAGGTGCTCGCGGCCCCCGTCGGCGCCACCCAGACCGTCGGCACGCACGAGATCCCCGGCTACGCCCGCTACTACGACCAGCAGCGCGATCTGATCCGCACGCTCAAGAAGGCCGGGTTCGACGTCTACATCGTCTCGGCGGGCTCGGAGCCGGTGACCGAGGTGTGGTCCAAGGGCGTCGGCATCGACCGGAAGCACACCATCGCCATCCGCTCGGTCCTCGACCGCAAGGGCCGGATCACCACCTGGAACCAGGGCTGTGGCGACGTCCCCGTGAACAAGGGCGAGGCCATCCCCTACATCGACGGCAAGCGCTGCTGGATCAACCAGGAGATCTTCGGCGTCAAGGGCAAGTCGGCCTGGGACAAGCAGGATTCCTCCCACCGCATCGCCCTGGGCGGCGGTGACGCCGACACGGACGTGACGTTCGTCGGCGACGCCACGGGCGCGCATCTCGTCCTGAACCGCAACAAGAACGAGGTCATGTGCCGTGCGTACGACGACGCGGACGGCCGCTGGGTCGTGAACCCCATGTTCATCGAGCCCTTGAAGCAGAAGCCGGACCTCTACCCGTGCTCGACGGCCGCGAACAACGAACCGGACGGCAGCAAGGGCCCGGTCCTGCGCGAGGACGGCTCGGTGGTGCCTGATCAGGCGGACTCGGTGTTCTGATCTTCACGGCACGTCTTAGAGTGCCGGGATGAGCATGTCGCCTCCTCCCGGCTGGTACACGGACCCGTCGGCGCCGCCGGCACAGCCCGTCGAGCGCTGGTGGGACGGTTCCGCGTGGACCGAGCACCGGCGTGCGCCCGAAGCCCTCCACCTGGGCCAGGCGCAGCCGGGGTTCGGCCCGCCGCAGGCACAGACCGCCGTCCAGCCGCTGCCGGGGGTGTCCGGGGGCGGCCGGGCCAAGGTGGTGGCCCTTGCCACCGCCGGGGTCGTCCTGGTCGCCTCGATCGTCACGGGCGTGGTGCTCCTGGGCGAGGACGACGGCGCCGCCCCGCAGAGCGGCCCGCCCGCCCCGACCGTGTCGGAGCCGCTGGACACCCCCACCCCGACGTCGCCGACGCCCACCACATCGGCGCCGGACCCCGACCCCTCCACGCTCGTCGACCAGCTCAACGGCATCACGATCCCGGTCCCCGACGGCTGGGAGAAGGCCGACAACACCGTCGGCAGCGATCCGACCGTCCAGACCCCGGACACCTACGACTGCCCGGGCGAGAGCGGCCTGTGCCGCCACGGCACGGTCTACTCGCGCACCTCGACGGCGACGGACGAGCGCTCGCCCAAGGCGCTGGCCCAGGGGGACATCAAGGACGCGGCGGACCGGGCGTACGACGAGGACGCGATCGGCAGGGAGCCGTTCGACGGCATCGCGAGCCACGCGAAGGTCGACGAGGGGACCGTGGCGGTCGCGGGCCGCTCCGGCTACTTCGTGCGCTGGCGCGTCCGCACGAACACGGGTCCCGGCGGGTACGTCCAGTCCTTGGCGTTCCCCTCCAGCCTCGGCTCCGAGGCGATGGTCATCGTCCGCTTCGCGATCGACGCGCGGGCCGGCGAGGGCGCCCCGCCCCTCACCGACATGGACAAGATCACCAAGGGGATCCGTCCGGTGGGAGGCGGCGCGACGAGCGGCGGCGTGGGCAACAGCGTGGGCGCGACGCCGTGAGGCTTCCCTGCCTGAAGGCCGTCTAGAGGAACGTGCGGCCCTCACCCCGGTACGTCGGGACGGTGGCCGTCACGCGGTCGCCCTCGACGAGGTGGAGCGCGTCGAACCGCTCGCACATCTCCCCGGCCTTGGCGTGCCGGAACCACACCTTGTCGCCGATCTGCAGGTCGTCGGCGGGCGCGCCGAGCAGCGGGGTCTGCACCTCGCCCGCGCCTTCCTGCGGGTCGTAGCGCAGCCCTTCCGGGAGGTACGGCACCGGGGAGCGGTCGGGTCCCGCGGCACCCGAAGCGGGGTAACCGCCGCCGAGCACGGTCACGGTGCCCACGCCGGGGCGGCGCACCACGGGCTGGGCGAAGAGCGCGGCCGGACGCCCGCTGAACGACGTGTAGTTGTCGAAGAGGCGCGGTACGTAGAGCCCCGACCCGGCGGCGATCTCGGTCACCGCCCGCTCGGCCGCCGTGTGCTGCACGCTGCCGGTGCCGCCGCCGTTGACGAACTCCAGGTCGGGCGCGACCGCCCGCACCGCGCGGATGGTCTCCGCCCGCCGCGCCACCAGCTCCTTGCGGGCGGCGGCCTGCATCAGCCGGATGGCCCGGGAGCGCGCGGGATGCCCGGCGACCGCGTCACCGACCCCCGCCACATGCCCTTCGTACGCCATCACGCCCACGAGCCGGAAGCCCGGCCGCCGGGCCACGGCGCGGGCGAGTGCGGCGACCTGGACGGGGGAGTGCAGGGGCGAGCGCAGGGCGCCGATCCGCACGCGTCCGCCGAGGATCTTGTAGGCGGTGTCCAACTCCAGGCAGACGCGCACCTCTTCGCGACCGCCGTTCCTGGCCTCGTCGATGAGCCGCAGCTGCGCCGGGTCGTCGACCATCACGGTCACCGAGGAGGCGAGCTTCGGATCGGCGGCGAGCTCGGCGAAGGCGGCGCGGTCGGCCGAGGGATAGGCGAGGAGCACGTCGTCGAAGCCGGACCGCGCGAGCCACAGGGACTCGGCGAGCGTGAAGGACATGATCCCGGCGAAACCGTCACGGGCGAGGACGCGTTCCAGGAGCGCCCGGCAGCGCACGGACTTGCTCGCGACCCGGATCGGCTTGCCTCCGGCGCGGCGCACGAGGTCGTCGGCATTGGCGTCGAATGCCTGCAGATCGACGATCGCGACGGGGGCGTCGAGGTGTGCGGTGGCCCGGTCGTAACGGGCCCGGTCTGCTGCACGGGAGGTCATGGCCGAAGCCTGCCAGACGGGATTACCCGAGGGTAGGGGGATGATCCGGGCAGATCGCCCGGGGGTGCGGACTGGTTCCCGCGCGACCGGAATCTGCCCTTAGAGTTACGCGCAGAAGAGCGAGGAAACGGGGGGTGCATGAGCACGGAAGCGCGACGGGCTCCCGTCCCGCCACGTCCCACGGCACCACCCCCACCGTCGGCCCCGCCCGCCGCGTCCACCCCCTTCCCGGACCCACCCGCTCCACCCCCGGAACCCCCGGACGACCAAACCTCCGCCCCGGCGCCCGCCGCATCCGCGCGCTTCCCGGACCGCCGTCCGCCGACGGGTGATCCGGTGGGGGACGGGCAGGGTTCCGTGCCGTCGCCACCGGTTGACCCTCCGGTCGTCGACGGTGATCGGGAGTCTCTTCTCGGGGATCTTCTTGCGCCCTTCGACCGGGTGCGCAGGCCCGAGCCCGTCGCATCGCCGGAGGGTTCGGACGACGAGGGCGACGTTGCCGCCGAGGTGCTGGACGATCCGCCTCCGCCGCCCGCTTCGGCCCGGTTCCCGGACACTCCGCCGCCGTCGGCGATGACACGGACGCGCGCGCGGACCTCCGGCCCTGCGCCGAGCCGCGTTCCGCGCTCTCCTGCCCCGGACGTGGACTTCCCGCTCCGCCCGCCGATGCCGCCGCTGCCGCCGTCGGACATACCCGCGTCCGATGCGTCGATTGCGTCGACAGCCTCCGAGGCCAGGCCCGCCCACGCGCACGCCCACACGCCCAGGCCCATGTCCGCCTCCGCCCCCGCGCCTTCCCCCCGAACCACCGCCGCCCGCCGCGCGGTCGGCGCCGTCGACCTGACCCCGGGGCCCGGGGCCGGACGGCCCTTCGTGTCGTTCGCCCGGCCCGCGCTCTACGACGACAGCACCACGCGGCTGCGCCCCGTCCGCACCTGGGTCCAGCCCCGCGTGACCGCCGCCGCTGCCTGTGTCGTGCTCGGCCTCGGGCTCATCGGGGGCGCGGCCACCGGGAGTTGGCTGACCGGGGGCGCCGAAGGGACGAGCACCACGCGGGACGCGTACGCCGTGGCGGGCGAGCTCTGGCACAGCGTGCCCGTCGACCGGCTCTTCCCGGTCACCATGAAGGGGGAGGGCGCGGGCCCCGGCGGAGCCGACCGCACCTGGACCCGCGTCGCCGTCGCCCCCGACAGCACCTGCAAGAGCGCCTTCGACCCGCTCCTGCGCAAGGCACTGGCCCCGGCGGGCTGCCTGCGGCTGCTGCGCGCCACGTACACGGACGCGACCCGCAGCCATGTCACCACCGTAGGCCTGCTGTTCACCAAGGCCGACGCCGAGGCGATGCGCTCCCTGCGCACCCGCTTCACCGAGGAAGGCCTCGACCGGCGCCCCGACCTGATGCCGCGGCCGTACGCGGCCAAGGGCACCCCTGCCGCGGACTTCGGCGACGCCCAGCGCGCAGCCTGGACCGTGTCCGTGCTCCCGGACGCCCCCGTCGTCGCCTTCTCCGTCTCCGGCTTCGCCGACGGCCGCACGGTCACCGAACCCGAGCCCGCCGAAGAGGCCATGAAGACCTCCGCCACCACCGCCGCGGCCCAGGCGGGCCTCGGCAACGAGGCGAAGGGCATCGCCGACCGCGTCGAGCGGCGGCTGCGCAAGACCATCGCGGCCACGGAGACGTCCTGATGAAGATCCGCCGGACGGCCGTCGCCGCCCTCGCCGCGTCACTGGCCCTGCTGCCCGCCACCGCGCACGCCGACGACGGCATACGCGCACAGCAGTGGGCCCTCGACGCCATGCACACCAGCCAGGCCTGGCAGACCACCAAGGGCAAGGGCATCACCGTCGCCGTCCTGGACACCGGCATAGACCGTGACCACCCCGACCTGACCGGCAGCGTCCTCGAAGGCAAGGACATGGTCGGCTTCGGCGCGCAGAAGGGCGACCGCCCCTGGGCCCGGCACGGCACCGCCATGGCCGGCATCATCGCGGGCCACGGACACGGCGCGGGCCGCGGCGACGGCGTGGTCGGCATCGCGCCGGAGGCGAAGATCCTGCCGATCCGCGTGATCCTGGAGGACGGCGACCCGGACCGCTCGAAGGCCCGCAACACCCGGGGCAACGCGCTGGCCGACGGCATCCGCTGGGCCGCGGACCACGGCGCCGACGTCATCAACCTCTCCCTGGGCGACGACTCCAAGTCCGCCCACCCCGAACCCGCCGAGGACGCCGCCGTCCAGTACGCCCTGAAGAAGGGCGCCGTCGTCGTCGCGTCGGCGGGCAACGGCGGCGAGCGCGGCGACCACATCTCGTACCCGGCGGCCTATCCGGGCGTCATCGCCGCCACCGCGGTCGACCGCAACGGCGACCGCGCCTCCTTCTCCACCCGCCGCTGGTACGCCACCGTCAGCGCCCCCGGCAAGAAGATCGTCATCGCCGACCCCGACCGCGAGTACTACGAGGGCTGGGGCACCAGCGCCGCCTCGGCGTTCGTCTCGGGCGCCGTCGCCCTCATCCGCGCCGCCCACCCCGGCCTGACCCCGGCCCAGATCAAGGAGCTCCTGGAGGACACCGCCCGCGACGTCCCCAGCGGCGGCCGCGACGACTCGCACGGCTTCGGCTTCATCGACCCGGCCGCCGCGATCGCCGAGGGCGGCAAGAAGAAGCCGCGGGAGCTGAACTCCGCTGCGTACGGGAAGAAGTACTTCGGCCCGGGGCCGGACGCGGACCGGGGCGACGACGGCCCGGCGGGCTGGGTGGGCCCGGTCGCGGGCGGGCTCGGCGTGGCCCTGCTGGTGGCGGGGGTCTACCTCTGGCGGGGCCGTCGGGGAGCCCGCCCCGGCACCGCTCGACAGCTCCCGGACCTCGGTCGATAGGGTCGTGACCGTGGCGAACAAGAACATCCCGGACCCCGGCTTCTCCGACGACGACGGGTCCGCCGACCCCCGGCTCACCGCGGCCCTGGCCGCGTGGGCCGAGGACCGCACGGCCCACGGCCCCGTCCTGGAGGCCCTCACCGGCGCCCGGCTGCTCGTCCCCGTCGTCGCCGTGCTCGGCGAGGTCGAGGAGGACGAGAACGGACTGCGCCGCGAGAAGTCCAGCGACATGGCGGTCCCCACCCTGAAGGCAGGCGACCGCAAGGCACTGCCCGCGTTCACCTCGACCCGGGCGCTCGCGCTGTGGGACCCGCAGGCCCGGCCCGTCGCCGTCCCCCTGAACCAGGCGCTCCAGGCCGCGGCCCACGAGCAGGCCGACACGATCGTGCTCGACCTCGCGGGACCCGTCCCCTACGAGATCAATCGACCCGCCCTGATCGCCCTCTCCGAAGGCCGCCACACCCGGGACCCGCTCGCCGACCCCGCCGTCACGGCCGCCGTGCGCGCGGCCGTCGCCGCCGAGCCGGCCGTCCTGCGCGCCCATCTCGGCGCGGGCGCCGCGGACGGCACCCTCGCACTCGTCCTCGACCCCGCGACGGACCCGGCCGAAGCCGCCCAGCGCGTCGCCGGGCACATCGCGGCCGACGAAACACTGAGGGCCCGCCTGGTGAGCGGCCTCGACCTGGCACTGCTGCCGGCCGGGGCGACGCCACCGGGCGAGCCCTTCTACGTACGCGAAGGCTGAGGGGTCAGCCGAAGACCGGGCCCGTGTACTTCTCGCCCGGGCCCTGACCCGGCTCGTCCGGCACCTCGGACGCCTCGCGGAAGGCCAGCTGCAGCGACTTCAGGCCGTCGCGCAGCGGGGCCGCGTGGAACGAGGAGATCTCCGTGGCGCTCGCGTCCATCAGGCCGGCGAGCGAGTGGATCAGCTTGCGGGCCTCGTCCAGGTCCTTGTGGCCCTCGCCGCCCTCGGCGAGGCCCAGGTTCACGGCCGCGGCGCTCATCAGGTGGACGGCGACCGTGGTGATCACCTCGACCGCGGGGACGTCCGCGATGTCACGGGTCAGGGTGTCGAAGTCGGGGGAATCGGAGGCCGCGCCGGTGGCGGACTCGGGGGTGGGGGTCGCGTCGCTCATGTCCCACACGATATGCGGAGCCCCACGCGGGGTGAGCCGCGGGAGGCCGTGAGCATCCGTGAGCGCCGCTGGTTAGCCCCACCCCCGTGGAGCTGCTAACCTTGTGTAACGACCGGCCGGACACTCGCGTGCCACGCAGAGACCCGGCCCACAAGTGGAGGCTCCGCTTCCCACCTAGTCGCTCCCCGGAGCGGCGGGTCACCGGTCAGGCAGCCGCGGTCCCCGAGACTACGGCAGGCCCGAAGACGCGCCCCGCGATCATCGCGGAGGTGCTCCGGTAGTAATGGAGCCCCTTCGTGTGATCGGTTGGGGCATTTTTTATGCACCCACTCGGTTGGTCGAGATAACAGACGTAACGCGGCTGTCCGCCAGACCGCCGCGTGGTGCTACCGAGGAGGATCCATCAGCGCCGAGCCCCGCATCAACGACCGGATTCGCGTTCCCGAGGTGCGACTTGTCGGTCCCAGCGGCGAGCAGGTCGGGATTGTTCCGCTTGCCAAGGCCCTGGAGCTCGCACAGGAGTACGACCTCGACCTGGTCGAGGTGGCGGCGACCGCCCGTCCGCCCGTGTGCAAGCTCATGGACTACGGGAAGTTCAAGTACGAGTCGGCCATGAAGGCCCGTGAGGCGCGCAAGAACCAGGCGCACACGGTCATCAAGGAGATGAAGCTCCGGCCGAAGATCGACCCGCACGACTATGACACCAAGAAGGGTCACGTCGTCCGGTTCCTCAAGCAGGGCGACAAGGTCAAGATCACGATCATGTTCCGTGGTCGCGAGCAGTCCAGGCCGGAGCTCGGCTACCGACTGCTGCAGCGTCTCGCGAACGACGTCGAAGACCTCGGGTTCATCGAGTCGAACCCGAAGCAGGACGGCCGAAACATGATCATGGTCCTCGGTCCGCACAAGAAGAAGACCGAAGCCATGGCCGAGGCCCGCGAGGCCCAGGCCGCCCGTAAGGCCGAGCGACAGGGCCGCACGGACGAGGCCGAGGAGGCTGAGCCCACCGAGGCCGCCGCCGAGGTCGAGGCGCCCGCCGAGGAGCCTGCAGAGGCCTGATTCAGGACGCGCCTCCCACGCGCGCCCTGAACGACAACCGATAGATCTGACGCTCCCTGCCCACGGTTCGCAGGAACCGGAAACGGCAGGGAGTGCCAATGACGAGGAGAGAACGGCGCTATGCCGAAGAACAAGACGCACAGCGGTGCCAGCAAGCGCTTCAAGATCACCGGCTCCGGCAAGGTGCTCCGTGAGCGCGCCGGCAAGCGCCACCTGCTCGAGCACAAGTCGTCCCGTCTGACGCGTCGCCTCAGTGGCAACGCCGAGATGGCCCCGGGCGACGCCAAGAAGATCAAGAAGCTTCTCGGCAAGTGAGTCCGGGCGCACACCGCGCCCGCACTCTGAACCGGGACCCAATCGATACCGGGTCGTGTGAGTCCAACCACGGCCCCGCTACAAGGAGTTAACAAGTGGCACGCGTCAAGCGGGCAGTCAACGCCCACAAGAAGCGTCGGGCGATCCTCGAAGCGGCCAGCGGCTACCGCGGCCAGCGCTCGCGCCTGTACCGCAAGGCCAAGGAGCAGGTCACCCACTCCCTGGTCTACAACTACAACGACCGCAAGAAGCGCAAGGGCGACTTCCGCCGTCTGTGGATCCAGCGCATCAACGCCGCTGCCCGCCAGAACGGCATGACGTACAACCGCCTCATCCAGGGTCTGAACGCCGCCAACATCGAGGTGGACCGCAAGATCCTCGCCGAGCTGGCCGTCAACGACGCCAACGCGTTCGCCGCGCTGGTCGAGGTTGCGCAGAAGGCTCTGCCGTCGGACGTCAACGCGCCCAAGGCTGCCGCCTAAGCCTTGCGTTGAGCTGAACGTGACCGGACCCGCAAGCCTGTGGCTTGCGGGTCCGATTGCGTCCGCCGTCCGTCGACCGCGGGTCGTGGAGGGCTTGTCGCGCAGTTCCCCGCGCCCCTGACGGGGCCCTCGACCCCGTTCCGTACACGCACGAAAGTGACTTGATGCCCGCCAGCCCCGAGTTGATCTCCCCCAAGTCCCCGCGCGTCAGCGCCGCACGGCGGTTGGCCAAGCGGAACTTCCGGGGGAAGGAGCAGCTGTTTCTCGCCGAGGGGCCGCAGGCCGTGCGGGAGGCCGCCGCGTACGGTGACACGGCCGACACGCTCGTCGAGCTGTTCGCCACCGTCGAGGCCGCCGAGCGCTACGCCGACATCGTCGGCGAGGCCCGTGCCGCCGGTGCCCGGCTGCATCTGGCGGACGAGGACGTCATCGCCGACATCTCCACCACCGTCACGCCCCAGGGGCTCGTCGGCGTCTGCCGGTTCGTCGACACCCCCTTCGAGAGCATCCTCGCCGCCAGGCCCAAGCTGGTCGCCGTCCTCGCGCACGTCCGTGACCCCGGGAACGCCGGCACCGTGCTGCGCTGCGCGGATGCCGCGGGAGCCGACGCGGTCGTCCTGACGGACGCCTCCGTGGATCTCTACAACCCCAAGTGCGTGCGCGCCTCGGTCGGTTCGCTGTTCCATCTGCCCGTGGCCGTCGGCGTACCCGTCGAGCGGGCCGTCCAGGGGCTCAAGGACGCGGGCGTACGCATCCTCGCGGCCGACGGGGCGGGCGAGGACGACCTCGACGACGAGCTCGACAAGGGCGCCATGGGCACCCCCTCCGCCTGGGTCTTCGGCAACGAGGCCTGGGGGCTCCCGGAGGAGACCCGCGCACTCGCCGACGCCGTGGTGCGCGTTCCGATCCACGGCAGAGCCGAAAGCCTCAACCTCGCTACGGCGGCGGCCGTGTGCCTCTATGCGTCCGCCCGTGCACAGCGTGCGGCTGGAGGGTGCCGTTCCGTCACTCCCAGCTAGTAGGGTGACGGGCTCGGAGGCCTCCTGCGCCGGTCCGAGAGGTGGGGTACGGGGAATGAGCATCGGCACGAGCAGATCACCGGGAGTACAGGACATCCTGTGTACTCGCGCGGACCATGGCGCCCTCGGTGACCTCGGCGGCGGGCTCGGCATCCACCCGGACGACCTCCCCGACGGCCTGGTCGTCGCGGACGAGACGGGCCACGTCATCTGCTTCAACGCCGCGGCCGAGCGCATCACCGCCGTCCGCGCCGCCGACGCGCTGGGCGCCCCGCTGGACCAGGCGCTCCCGTTAGAGGACCTCGAAGGCCGCCGCTGGTGGCGGCTGACCGATCCGTACGGCGGCCTCGCCACCCGCTTCGCCCAGCCCGAGCGCAATCTGCTGCTCCCCGGCGGGCGCGAGGTCCTCGTCTCCGCTCGCTATGTGCGCACCGCGCCCACCGGCCCCGTCCGCCGGGTCGTCGTCTCCATCCGCGACACCGAGGCCCGCCGCCGCACCGAGCGCAGCCACGCGGAGCTGATCGCCACCGTCGCCCACGAGCTCCGCTCGCCCCTCACCTCCGTGAAGGGCTTCACGGCGACGCTGCTCGCCAAGTGGGAGCGGTTCACCGACGACCAGAAGAAACTGATGCTGGAGACGGTGGACGCCGACGCCAACCGCGTCACGCGGCTCATCGCCGAGCTCCTCGACATCTCACGGATCGACTCCGGGCGCCTCGAACTGCGCCGTCAGCCCGTGGACATCGGCGCCGCCGTCGGCCGCCACATCCAGGCCCACGTCGCCTCGGGCCAGGACGCCGATCGCTTCCTCGTGCGGATACAGCGGCCGCTGCCCGACTGCTGGGCCGACCCCGACAAGATCGACCAGGTGCTCAGCAACCTGCTGGAAAATGCCGTGCGGCACGGCGAGGGCACTGTCACCATCGACGTGGCACCCTCCTCGTCCCCACGTGAGCGGGGCGGGGCCGAAACGGCCGTGACCGTCAGCGACGAGGGGTCCGGCATTCCGGAGGAATCGATGGGCCGCGTCTTCACCCGCTTCTGGCGGGGCAGCAAGCGCGGCGGGACGGGACTCGGCTTGTACATCGTGAAGGGCATCGTGGAGGCGCACGGCGGGACGATCACCGTCGGCCGCGCGCCCGGCGGCGGCGCCCAGTTCCGATTTACGTTGCCCGTGAGCACTCCGGCGTACCTCCTGTGATCATCACCGAGCTGCACTGATCACCTCTGATCCGCCCGAGCACCGCCCGCGGGCTCATTCACCTGCGCCACCCCCGTTAGACTCGATCCTTGGCACGTTTGCGTCCCCCTATGTGGACGATTCGTCTCCGAGTCGTAGACGGGGACCATCACCAGCCAACCGGAAGCACGGGAAGAGATGTCGGCACCGAACAAGTCGTACGACCCTGTTGAGGTCGAGGCACTGAAACCTGAAGAGATCGAGCGCATGCGGGACGAGGCGCTCGCCGCCTTCGCCGCCGCGGGCGACCTCGAACAGCTCCAGGAGGCCAAGGTCGCGCACACCGGCGGCACCTCGCCGCTGGCCCTCGCCAACCGCGAGATCGGCGCGCTGCCCCCGCAGGCCAAGGCCGAGGCCGGCAAGCGCGTCGGCATGGCGCGCGGCGCCGTGAGCAAGGCGCTCGCCGCCCGGCAGACCGAGCTCGAGGCCGAGCGCGACGCCCGGGTGCTCGTCGAGGAGGCGGTGGACGTCACGCTGCCGTACGACCGCGTCCCGGCCGGTGCCCGGCACCCGCTGACCACGTTCATGGAGCGGGTCGCGGACGTCTTCGTCGCCATGGGCTACGAGATCGCGGAGGGCCCCGAGGTCGAGGCGGAGTGGTTCAACTTCGACGCCCTGAACTTCACCCCGGACCACCCGGCCCGGCAGATGCAGGACACGTTCTTCGTCCAGGGCCCGAAGGGTACGGACGGGGACGAGTCCGGTGTCGTGCTGCGCACCCACACCTCCCCGGTGCAGGCCCGCGCGCTCCTGGAGCGCCGCGAGCCGCCCGTCTACATCGTCTGCCCCGGCCGTGTGTACCGCACGGACGAGCTGGACGCGACGCACACCCCGGTCTTCCACCAGATCGAGCTGCTCGCCGTGGACGAGGGCCTGACCATGGCCGACCTCAAGGGCACCCTGGACCACATGGTCCAGTCGCTCTTCGGCGCGGACATGAAGACGCGCCTGCGCCCGAACTACTTCCCGTTCACCGAGCCGTCCGCCGAGATGGACATGGTCTGCTACGTCTGCCGCGGCGAGTCCGTGGGCAACCCCGACCGCCCCTGCCGCACCTGCGGCAGCGAGGGCTGGATCGAGCTGGGCGGCTGCGGCATGGTCAACCCGAAGGTGCTCACCGCCTGCGGCGTCGACCCCCAGAAGTACAGCGGATTCGCCTTCGGGTTCGGCATCGAACGGATGCTGATGTTCCGCCACAACGTCGAAGACATGCGAGACATGGTCGAGGGTGACGTCCGGTTCACCCGGCCCTTCGGGATGGAGATCTGATGCGGGTCCCGCTTTCCTGGCTGCGGGAGTACGTCGATCTCCCCGCCACCGAGACCGGCCGTGACGTACAGGCCAAGCTCATCGAGGTCGGCCTCGAGGTCGAGACCGTCGAGCAGCTCGGCTCCGGCCTCACCGGTCCGCTCGTCGTCGGCAAGGTCCTCACCATCGAGGAGCTGACGGAGTTCAAGAAGCCCATCCGCTTCTGCACCGTCGACGTCGGCTCCGCCAACGGCACCGGCGAGCCGCAGGAGATCGTCTGCGGCGCACGGAACTTCACGCAAGGCGACAAGGTCGTCGTCGTGCTCCCGGGCGCCGTCCTGCCCGGCGACTTCAAGATCGCCGCGCGCAAGACGTACGGCAAGACCTCGCACGGCATGATCTGCTCCGGCGACGAGCTGGGCATGGGCGACGACGGAAGCGGCGGCATCATCGTCCTTCCGCCCGAGCACGAGGCCGGCTCCGACGCCATCAAGCTGCTCGAACTGGTCGACGAGGTCCTGGACATCGCCGTCACGCCCGACCGCGGGTACGCCCTGTCGATGCGTGGCGTCGCCCGCGAGACCGCCATCGCGTACGGCCTGCCGCTGCGCGACCCGGCGCTCCTGGACGTGCCCGCGCCGAACGCCTCCGGCTACCCGGTCAAGATCTCCGACCCGATGGGCTGCGACCGCTTCACCGCGCGCACGGTCACCGGGCTCCGCCCCGAGGCCCGCTCGCCGATCTGGCTGCAGCGCCGTCTGCAGAAGGCGGGCATGCGCCCGATCTCGCTCGCCGTCGACATCACGAACTACGTGATGCTGGAGCTCGGCCAGCCCCTGCACGCCTACGACCGCTCCCGCATCCAGGGCACGATCGGCGTGCGCCGTGCCGAGCAGGGCGAGAAGTTCACGACGCTCGACGGCGCCAAGCGCGTCCTGGACGCCGAGGACCTGGTCATCACCGACGACCGCGGCCCGATCGGCCTCGCGGGCGTCATGGGCGGCGCCAACACCGAGATCGCGGACCACGAGGAAGCGGCCGGAACCACCGACGTCGTCATCGAGGCCGCGCACTTCGACGCGATCTCCATCGCCCGCACGGCCCGGCGCCACAAGCTGCCCTCCGAGGCGGCCAAGCGCTTCGAGCGCGGCGTCGACCCGCAGGCCGCCTCCGCCGCCGCGCAGCGCACGGTGGATCTCCTGGTCCTGCTCGCGGGCGGCACCGCCGAGTCCGGGGTCACCGAGGTCATCGCGCCCTCCGCGCCCCACACGATCAGCATGCCCGCCGATCACCCGGACAAGGTCGCCGGTGTGGAGTACGGCCGCGAGACGGTCGTCCGCCGTCTTCAGGAGGTTGGCTGCGACGTCTACGGCCAGGACGCCCTGACCGTCACCGTCCCGTCCTGGCGTCCCGACCTCGCCGAGCCGAACGACCTCGCCGAAGAGGTCATCCGGCTCGAGGGGTACGAGAACCTCCCCTCGACGCTGCCCAAGCCCCCCGCGGGCCGCGGCCTGACCGACCGGCAGCGGCTGCACCGCCGCATCGGCCGCGCGCTCGCCGGCAGCGGTTTCGTCGAGGCGCCGAACTACCCGTTCATCGGCGAGCAGGTCTTCGACCAGCTGGGCCTGGAGCCCGGCGACCCCAAGCGCAGGGTCGTGAAGCTGGTCAACCCGCTCTCCGACGAGGAGCCCGCTCTTCGTACGACGCTGCTGCCGGGCCTGCTCGGCGCGCTGCGCCGCAACGAAGGCCGCGGCAGCCACGACCTGGCGCTCTTCGAGACGGGGCTGGTCTTCCAGCCGCGTGACGAAGCCCGGGTCGCGGTGCGGCTTCCGGTGGACCGCCGTCCCACGGACGAGGAGATCGCCTCTCTGACCGAGGCGCTCCCCGTCCAGCCGCGGCACGCCGCCGTCGTCCTCGCGGGCGCCCGCGAGCAGGCCGGCTGGTGGGGCAAGGGCCGTCCGTCCGAGTGGGCCGACGCGGTCCAGGCCGCGCGCGCCCTGGCCGCCGAGTCGGGCACCGAACTGCTCGTGCGCCAGGGCCAGTACGGCCCGTGGCACCCGGGCCGGTGTGCCGAGCTCGCCGTCGTGATCGACGGTGCCGAGCAGGTCATCGGGTACGCGGGCGAGCTGCACCCGCGCGTCGTCAAGGCCCTTGGTCTGCCCGCGCGCACCTGCGCGATGGAGCTCGACCTGGACCGCCTGGAGGACGCGAGCTCCGGTGTCCCGCAGGGGCCGAAGATCTCCACCTTCCCGGTCGCCACGCAGGACGTCGCGCTCGTCGTGGACGAGGGCGTCCCGTCCGCCGACGTCGAGAAGGTGCTGCGCGAGGGCGCGGGTGAACTCCTGGAGTCCATCCGCCTGTTCGACGTCTTCACCGGCGATCAGGTCGGCGCGGGCAAGAAGTCCCTCGCGTACGCGCTGCGCTTCCGCGCTGCCGACCGCACGCTGACCGTCGACGAGGCCTCCGCGGCCCGTGACGCGGCCGTCGCGCTGGCGGCCGAGCGGACCGGCGCGGTGCTGCGCGGAGCGTAGTCACCGCCTGTAGTCGCCGCCAGGCGCACAAGAGGCGCAAAGAAGGGCGTATCCGGACCTCCGGGTACGCCCTTCACTCGTTTGAGTGACAAGTAAGCCCTCTCTGGCCCGATTGGCTCAGGCGGTCGACAGAATCAATCCGGCCGCAGGAGCGTGATCTCTGGGCGGCCTGCGCGGCCTGCACGCTGAACAGGGCCTTAGGGGGGCCGTCGGCATGATCCGTATGAGGGCTGGAGCTCCCCGTCGGGTGCTGCTCCGGGCGAGGGGCCGGACCAGGTTCCGGGCAAGGGGCCCGACCCGCTTCCGGGCGCGGGCCCGGGCGAGGGTGTCGCGCATGGACCCGCCGCGGATCCGGCGCGTCCTCACGCTCGGCCTCCCCACGGTGTGGGGCGCGGCCGCCATCACGTACAAACTCGTCTGTCCGCTCGCCCAGCAGGACGGCATCGGGGCGCGGATCGCCACCAGCGCGGTCTTCTTCGCGGTCGGCACCGGCCTGATATGGCACGTCCGCAGCACGCTGCTGCGGGAGTTGCGCCAGCTGCGCGAGATCGCGGGCGCCGCGCAGAACGTCCTGCTGCGCCCGCTGCCGCCCCGTGTCGAGGGCCTGACCGTCGCGGCCGGGCGGCTCTCCGCGTCCCGCGGCGCCTCCGTCGGCGGCGATCTGTACGAGGTCGCGGCCACCGATCACGGCGTCCGCGTCGTCATGGGCGACGTGCGCGGGCACGGCCTGACCGCGATCGGCACGGCCGCCGCGGTCCTCGGCTGCTTCCGCGAGGCGGCGTACGAAGAGGTGGAACTGCCGCACGTGCTCAGGAAGTTGGAGCGCGCCCTGGGGCGGCATCTGCGGGAGCGGGCGCGGGCCGAGCATCCGGCGAGCGGCGGAGCCGCGCCGGACACCCCCCTGGCCGAGGAGTTCGTCACCGTACTCCTGATGGAGATCAGTCCCGAAGGCGAGATGACCGCGCTCAACTGCGGTCACCCCTGGCCGTACCGCCTGAGCGGGCACGCCGAGCCGGTGGTCGGCGGGGAGCCGCTGCCGCCGCTCGGCCCCTTCCCGCTCCCCGCCGAACTGCCCGTACTGCACTGTGGACCGCTCCTTCCGGGTGAGGCGCTCGTGCTGCACACGGACGGCATGGAGGATGCGAGGGACGCGGCCGGGCGGTTCTTCCCGCTCCGGGCGGCGCTCACCGAAGCGGTGCGGGTCCCGCCGGTCGCGCCCCGGACGGTGGTCCGCTCGGTGTACGCCCAACTCCTGCGTCACACCGGGCGGTTGCCCGCCGACGACGCCGCGCTCCTGGTTCTGCGCAACGACCGCCGACGGGTGCCCCAGCAGCAGGGGGAGACGGTGCGTCGGCAGAGCACCATGACGTGACGCACCGTCAACCTTCCCCGGCCGTGCGCCGCCCGACCCCGCCCAGGAGTGTCGGGCAGACGGCGGGGCGGACGGCGCCGGTGAGGGCCGCCGCACTTTTCGAGGGGGAGCCGGCGGCCCGGCCGGCCTCCTTGTGAGGAACCTCAGTCAAGCGTGACGGGAGTGGCGGCGGCAGAGCGCACACCCCCCGGATTCGGGCGTTCCGTTCACACCCCGTGTGAAGTCACCTCTACTACGCTGGCCACACCGAGCCACCGGAGGGCCTCCATGCAGCCCAATACCCTGCTCGACGCGATCCTCGACGAGGCGGGAATCTCCCACGCGGGCCTGGCTGCCCACGTCAATCAGGCAGGGAAGAGGCGCGGCCTCGCCCTGCGTTACGAACACACCGCCGTGTCGCGGTGGTTGAAGGGCCAGCGTCCGCGCGGCCAGGTGCCCGACCTGATCTGCGAGGTCCTCGCGGGGCGGCTCCAGCGCACCGTCACCCTGGACGACATCGGCCTCGGAGTGCCGGGCCTGCCGGTCGCGGGATCAGGGTCCGTGGCCTCGACGCTGTCCGGCTTCGTGGAGCGGGCCACCGCCCTGTGGCGCTCCGACGAACAGCAGCGCCCGCATCTGCTCGGCGCCCCCGCCGTCACCGGAACGCCCGCGGTGATGCCCGTGTGGGAGTGGGAGAACCCGCCCGAGGACGTGGACGTCTCCCGCGGCGGCCGGCATCAGGTCAGCACCGCGGACATCGACATGATGCGCGCGGCCCGCGCCCACTACGAGCAGATGTACCGCAAGACCGGCGGCATCGCGACCCGCACCCGCATCGTCGGCTTCCTCAACGCGGAGGCCGCGCCCCTGCTGCGGGGCAGCTACACGGACGAGACGGGACGCCAACTGCACAGATCCACCGGAGGGTTGGTGGCCATCGCGGGCATCTGCGCCTACGACTCGGACGCCCACGGCCTGGCCCAGCGCTACTTCCACCAGGCCCTGCGTCTCGCGAAGGCCAGCGGAGACAGGGGACTTGGCGCCTACGTCATCGCGCTCCTGGTCAACCAGTCGCTCTTCATGCGCGAATACCGCCAGGCGGTGGCCTTCGCGGAGGCCGCGCTGCGCGCCGCGGGGCGCGAGCTCACCCCGGCCCTGGCATCCGATCTCTACGCCATGCAGGCCAAGTCGTACGCACACCTGGGCGACGGCAGCAGCGCGCTGTCCTGCATCCGGCGTGCGGAAGGCGCGGCGGACCGCATCCGGCGTGGGCGCGAGCCGGACGAGACCGGGTATGTCCAGCCCGGGCTCGTCAACGTACAAGTGGCGGAGGCGCTGCTCAGCCTCGGCGACCTCACGGGTGCGTACGAGCACGCGGCGGCAGCGGTGGACACGCCGGCTCACGACCGGGGCCGGGTCCATCGGCTCGCCATGCTCAGCCAGATCGAACTGCGCCAGGGGAACACCGACGAGGCCGTGGCCACGGCGGTGGAAATGGCAGAACAGGCACGGGGGATGGAGTCCCAACGGCTGCGCGACCGGCTGCGGGCCGTGCGGGAACACCTGGTACGCAGCGACTGCGCGGGCACGGCCGAGGCGGCCGAACTCATCGACGGGGCGCTGCGCGTACCCCTGTGATGCGCACCGCGCGTACGACGGCGACAACACACGGCGAGCACTGAACCCCGACGTCGTTCACACGCTGCTCTGAACACCCTCCTGCTGCGATATTGCCATCTACTCGGCGGAAGGTGGCAGAACCGTGCAGTGGACGAAACAAAGCGAACAAACTGTGTATGGAAATCGATGGTTCACGGTCAATCTGGCAGATGTCGAACTGCCCGACGGCCGGCACCTCGACCACTTCCTGATACGGCTGCGGCCCGTCGCCGTGGCCACCGTCGTCAATGAGGCCAACGAGGTGCTGCTCCTGTGGCGGCACCGGTTCATCACCGACAGCTGGGGCTGGGAACTGGCCGCGGGTGTCGTCGAGGACGGGGAGGAGCTCGCTTACGCGGCCGCCCGGGAAATGGAGGAAGAGACCGGCTGGCGGCCGGGCCCGTTACGACACCTGATGAGTGTCGAGCCGTCCAATGGGCTCACCGACGCCGTGCACCACATCTACTGGTCGGATGAGTGCACCTACATCGGTCATCCCGAGGACGACTTCGAGTCCGACCGCCGTGAATGGGTCCCACTCAAACTCGTCCCTGACATGGTGGCCCGCGGTGAAGTGCCGGCCGCCAACATGGCGGCGGCGCTCCTGCTCCTGCACCACCTGCGTCTTGGCCAGGACGCGCACTAACGGCCGATGGCCTGCCAGATTGCCACGGCGAGCGCACCTACCGCCGTCAGGGCGAGAAGGGCGGGCAGCGGCCAGCGTGTGTGCTCGAGTGCTGCGATCCGTACGGTCAGTTCATCCTGATTCTTGACGCTTTGTTCGTCATGTTGGGTGAGCAACGCCAGCTGTCCGTCGACGCGGGCGAGACCCACGTCCAAGCTTCGGCGTAACTCGGCGAGTTCTTCGGGGACCACGCGAGGTTCGGGGTCGGCGGTCACAGTTGCGTTCCTTTCTGTAGCTGTCCATCCCCCTGATGCGCACGGAAAGTCAACTCGCCTGGTGGCCAGGACGGGAGAGTGTGCGAAGGGCATATGCGAGCCCAGGGCGCACACGGTGTGTGAACGCCGCGGGCCCGGCACTCGATCGAGTGCCGGGCCCGCGTGCGGTGCGAAGTGCCGGGTGCCGGTGTGAGTCGTGTCCGGCGCGGACGTGTCAGGCGTGCAGGCGTCAGCCGTACGGGTAGAAGCCCGAGCCGGACTTGCGGCCGAGCCTGCCCGCGTCCACCATCCGCTGGAGCAGCGGGGGAGCGGCGTACAGCGGCTCCTTGTACTCGGCGTACATGCTGTCCGCGACCGAGGCGACGGTGTCCAGGCCGATCAGGTCGGCGAGCTTGAGCGGACCCATCGGGTGGGCGCAGCCCATCTCCATGCCGTTGTCGATGTCCTCGCGGCTCGCGATGCCCGACTCGAACATCCGGATCGCGGAGAGCAGATACGGGATGAGCAGTGCGTTGACCACGAAGCCCGAGCGGTCCTGGGCGCGGATCGCGTGCTTGCCGAGCACCTTCTCGACCATGGACTGCGCGCGGCTGATCGTGCCCTCGGACGTCGTGAGCGCGGGGATCAGCTCGACGAGCTGCTGCACCGGGGCCGGGTTGAAGAAGTGGATGCCGATGACCGCGTCCGGGCGGGAGGTGGCGACGGCCAGCTTCACCAGCGGGATGGACGAGGTGTTGGAGGCGAGGATCGCGTCCTGCCGCGTCACCACCTGGTCGAGCACCTGGAAGATCTCGGTCTTGACCGCCTCGTTCTCGACGACCGCCTCGATGACGAGGTCGCGGTCGGAGAACTCCCCGAGGTCGGTCGTGAAGCTGAGCCGGGCGAGCGTCGCGTCCCGCTCCTCCTCCGAGATCTTGCCGCGTTCGGCGGCCTTGGAGAGGGAGTTGTACAGCCGGGTGCGGCCGATCTCCAGGGCCTCGCCGGTGGTCTCCGCGACCTTCACATCGAGTCCGGAGCGGGCGCAGACCTCCGCGATCCCGGCGCCCATCTGGCCGCAGCCCACTACTCCGACGCGTTCGATGTCGGGCATAGAGTCGGTCACCTCGTGCCTTTCGCTGATCAACGGGCGGGCAGCCGCCGTACGGGTGCGGCGTCTGCCCCAGCGGTGAACGTTACTCCGGAACCTCCGGTGCATCACGTGCCGGGTCGGGCATGCTGTCCCCCAGAGACTGCGGTTCCGGCGGATACAGAGGCCAGGGGGCAAGCGGATGAGGCGTATGTCACGCCGAGGGTTCACGATGGCGGCAGCCGCGATGGTGGCGGGGCTCACAGCCGCGGGCGACGCGGCGGCCGTGCCCGGGAAGGCTCCTTCGCGCCGCGAACTGCGGGGCATGTGGCTGGCGACGGTCGCCAACCGCGACTGGCCCTCGAAGCCCGGCCTCACGGTGGCGGAGCAGCGCGCCCAGCTGATCGGCCATCTCGACACCGCCGTGCGGCGCCGGCTGAACGCCGTGATCTTCCAAGTGCGCCCCACCGCCGACGCGTTGTGGCCCTCGCCCTACGAGCCGTGGGCGGAGTGCCTCACCGGCGTGCAGGGCAAGCACCCCGGCTGGGACCCGCTGGGCACCGCCGTGGCCGAGGCGCACCGCAGGGGCCTTGAACTGCACGCCTGGTTCAACCCCTTCCGCATCGCCAACCACACGGACCCCTCACGCCTCGTCCCGACGCACCCCGCTCGGCTGCACCCGGAGTGGGTCGTGCCGTACGGCGGGAAGCTCTACTACAACCCCGGCCTGCCCGAGGTGCGGCGCTTCGTCCAGGACGCGATGCTCGACGCCGTGCGGCACTACGCCGTCGACGCGGTGCACTGGGACGACTACTTCTACCCGTACCCGGTCGCGGGCCAGGTCTTCGACGACGACGACGCCTTCGCGCGCTACGGCGGCGACTTCCCCGACCGGGCCGCCTGGCGGCGCGACAACATCGACCGCCTGGTGCGCGAGATGGGGACGCGGATCAAGAAGGTGCGCAAGCACGTGCAGTTCGGCATCAGCCCCTTCGGGGTCTGGCGCAACGCCTCGACCGATCCGATCGGTTCGGACACCCAGGCCGGCGTGCAGACCTACGACAATCTGCACGCCGACACGCGAGGCTGGGTCAAGAAGGGCTGGCTCGACTACATCTGCCCGCAGCTCTACTGGAACATCGGCTTCACCGTCGCGGACTACGGCAAGCTGCTGCCCTGGTGGGCCGATGTCGTCAAGGACACGGGCGTGCGCCTGTACGTGGGGGAGGCCCTCTACAAGGCGGGCGACCCCGCGCAGGCGGCACCCTGGCACGACCCCGCCGAGCTGTCCCGCCACCTCACGTTCGCCAAGGGGTTCCCGCAGGCACGCGGGCACGTGTACTTCTCGGCGAAGGAAGTGGGCGTGGACAAGATCGGCGCGATGGCGCGCGTGGTCGCCGACCACTATCAGCAGCGGGCCAGGCCGCCCCGCTGATCCGGTCTCCCGTCGGAAGCTCGGGAGCTACGAAGCCGGGTCCTGGTGTCGTACGACAGTGTCGGGGCCCGGTGACATCAGCGTCTCGTGACCGTCCTCGAAGCGGACGCGGTACGGCGGTCCGCCGTCCGCGCCGAGCACCTCGACGATCTGCCCGATCCGGTCGTGCTGGCCGACGATCCTGCCGTGCAGCACCAGCTCGTCGCCTACGGTTGCACGCATCTGGAGCGACCTCCTCGTCCCACCCTGCGGTTGCCTTCCGTGGCGGCAAGTCTACGTCCGGTGGCGGGAGCCGGTCCCCGGCCGTCGGCGCCTAGCCGCGCGCCCGTTGGGTGACCGCGATGCACACGAGGACGGCGGCGGCCGTCAGCGGCGCCGCGACCGTGAGGTGCTCGCCGAGCAGGAACACCGACCAGACCAGCGTGAGCAGCGGCTGCGCGAGCTGGAGCTGGCTGGCCTTGGGGACGCCGATCGCCGCCATCCCGCGGTACCAGACGACCAGGCCGAGGAACTGCGAGCCGATGGCTGCGTAGAGCAGCCCGGCGGTGCTGTGGCCGGTGAGCTGGAAGGGCTCGTGCTGGAGGGCGACGGCCGCCCCCACCACGGCGAGCGGCAGGCACAGGACCAGCGCCCAGCCGATGACCTGCCAGCCCGGCATCTCGCGGGCGAGGCGGCCGCCCTCGGTGTAGCCGGCGGCGCAGATGAGCAGCGAGGCGAAGAGGTAGAGGTCGGCGGTGGACAGGTCGCCGCCGCTCTGCTGCACGGTGAACGCGATGACCGCCGCCGCGCCGGTGAGGGCGGCGGCCCAGAACATCCGCGAGGGCCGCGCCCCGGTGCGCAGCGCCGAGAACACGGCGGTCGTCAGCGGGAGCAGGCCGACGACCACGGCCGCGTGGGCGGTGGTGGAGGTCTGCAGGGCGAGCGTGGTGAGCAGCGGGAAGCCGATGACGACTCCGGCGGCGACGACCGCGAGACCGGGCCAGTGGCGGCGGGCGGGCAGCGGTACGCGCAGGGCGAGCAGGGCGCCGCCCGCGATGACCGCGCTCAGGGCGCAGCGCAGGGCCACGAACGACCAGGGGCCGAAGCCTTCGAGGCCCCAGGCGGTGGAGGGGAAGGTGAGCGAGAACGCGATGACGCCGAGCGCGGCCATGACGGTGCCGCCGCGGCGGGAGCCGTGCCGGGGGGCGCCGACCGGTGCGGCCGGGGCTTCCCGCGGGCCCGTGGCGATGGTGACTGCTATCCGACTCGGGCGAGTAGCGCTATCCTGTGCTGTCATGCATGAGGGTAGCAGTGTGGCTGAGTTGGCAAAACAGTTGCGGGGTGAGCTCGACCGCTACTCACCTGGTGGAAAGCTGCCGTCGAGCCGGGCGCTGGTCGATCGGTTCAGGGTGAGCCCGGTGACCGTGTCGCGGGCCCTGGGGCAGCTGGCCGCCGAGGGCCTGGTCGTCTCGCGGCCCGGCGCCGGTGTCTTCCGCGCCGAGTCGCAGGCCGCCGCGGCGCCTGCGGGGGACACCTCGTGGCAGGAGGTGTCGCTGAGCGCGGACGCGGCCACGGAGCTGGTGCCGCGTGCGGTGGACGCCTCCGGGGTCCTGGTCACGCTCGCGGCGCCGCCGCCCGGCATTATCGAGTTCAACGGCGGCTATCTGCACCCTTCCCTGCAGCCCGAGCGCGCGATGGCGGCGGCCCTGGCGCGGGCGGGGCGGCGCCCCGGCGCGTGGGGCAGGCCCCCGATCGACGGGCTCCCCGAACTGCGGGAGTGGTTCGCGCGCGGCATCGGCGGCGCGATCACGGCCGCCGAGGTGCTGATCACCGCGGGCGGCCAGAGCGGGCTCACCACGGCGCTGCGGGCCCTGGCCCCGCCCGGTGCGCCGGTCCTGGTCGAGTCGCCCACCTACCCCGGCATGCTGGCGATCGCCCGCGCGGCGGGGCTGCGGCCGGTACCGGTGCCGGTGGACGTGGACGGCGTACGGCCCCAGCTGCTCGCCGCGGCGTTCAAGGCCACCGGGGCGCGGGTCTTCGTGTGCCAGCCGCTGTTCCAGAACCCGACGGGTGCGGTGCTCTCGGCGGAGCGGCGCCCGGAGGTGCTGCGCATCGCGCGCGAGGCCGGGGCCTTCGTCATCGAGGACGACTTCGTGCGCCGCCTCGTCCACGAGGACGCGGGCCCGCTGCCCAGGCCGCTCCAGTCCGACGACCCCGACGGTGTCGTCGTGCACGTCTGCTCGCTCACCAAGGCCACGTCGCCCAGTTTCCGGGTGAGCGCGCTCGCCGCCCGCGGCCCTGTCCTGGAGCGGCTGCGCGCGATCCAGGTCGTCGACCACTTCTTCGTGCCGAGACCGCTCCAGGAGGCGGCGCTCGAACTGGTCGGCTCCCCGGCCTGGCCGCGCCATCTGCGCCAGGTGGCGGGCGAGTTGAAGGACCGCAGGGACGCGATGACGGCGGCCCTGCGCCTGGAGCTGCCCGAACTCGCCCTGCCGCACGTCCCCGCGGGCGGCTACCTCCTGTGGCTGCGCCTGCCCGACGGCACGAACGAGGCGGACCTGGTGGGCGCGGCGCTGCGCGCGGGCGTCGCGGTGGCCCCCGGCCGCCCGTACTTCGCGGCCGAACCCACGGCGGCCCACCTGCGGTTGAGCTTCGCCGCGGTCGCGGGGGTGGGGGAGATCGGCGAGGGGGTGCGCAGGCTTCGCAGGGCGTGCGACGAGGTGCGGGGAGTGTCCGGCTGACGCGGTGCGGGGGGTGTCCGGCTGACGAAGTGCCGTGGCGCCTGCGAGCCTTGCGGTCATGACCGACGCAGCGTACGACCTCCCCGCCGGGTACGAGATCTCCACCGACGCCGCCCGCCTGGACGCGGCCCGCATCCATCAGTGGCTCTCCACGGACGCGTACTGGGCGAGGGGGCGGCCCCGCGAGAAGCAGGACCGCGCGATCGCCGGGTCGCTCAACTTCGGGCTCTACGAAACGGCTTCGGGCGAGCAGGTCGCGTACGCACGCGTCATCACGGACCACGCGACCTTCGCCTGGCTCTGCGACGTGTACGTCGACCGGGCGGTGCGCGGCAAGGGCCTGGGGAGTGCGCTGGTGACCGCCGTCAGGGACCACCTGGAGCCGTGCGGTCTGGGGCGGATTCTGCTGGCCACGGCCGATGCGCACGGGGTGTACGAGAAGGTCGGGTTCAGGGGTATCGAGGACCCGACGATATGGATGGCACTGGGCCGCCAGTGACGTGCCGCGTGTACGCGGTCGTGAGGATCAGGTCCTTGGCGGGTCCTGCCACGCGCCACCGCGTCCGCCAGTGCCGTGCGTCGTCGACCTCGAACTCGCCCCGGTAGAGGTCGAGCGCGCACGGATGGTCGGCGGTGTGCCGCCCGGTGCGCAGGTCCAGGTCGTGGAAGGGGCGGCCGTCGGCGAAGGTGACGCGGGCGGTGCCGGGCTCGTCGCCGGGCAGGAAGCGCAGGGTGCGTTCGGCGGGGCGGGCGGTGCCGCGCCAGGTGAAGGTGCCGGACTCGTGGTGCAGGAGACCCTCGCCGTCGTCCAGGGGCATGAACGCCGTCGTCCCCGTGAAGTGCCCCTCCGCGTTCCCCGCCAGGTCCCGCGCGGTCCGCTCCACCGTCCACGACCCGGCCAGGTACGCCAGCACGTCCGGCACGGCGTGGTGGGCGGCGCTCGGTGCGCTCCCCACCATCGCCGCGTCGGCCGGCTCATCCGCGAAAGGCATACCGGCAGGCTACGTGCCCGCCCACCCGCCGTGTCTACTTGTCGACGATGGCCAGGCTGCCCTCGTCGTAACGCGTGCCCGCGACCGCCTCCGCAGGGGCCGCCGCGTCGATCGCCGCGAGCTCGTCGGGGGAGAGCTCGACGTCGAGCGCGCCCAGGTTCTCCACGAGGTACTTCTCCCGGCGCGTGCCCGGAATCGGCACCACGTCGTCGCCGCGGTGCTGCACCCAGGCCAGGGCCAGCTGCCCCGCGGTGACGCCCTTCTCGTCGGCGAGGGAGTTGAGGGCGGCCACGATCGGCAGGTTCCGCTCCAGGTTCCCGTCGGCGAACCGCGGCTGCCCGCGCCGCATGTCGCCTTCCTGGAGGCCGTTCACGGAGGTGTAGCGCCCGGTGAGGAAGCCGCGCCCGAGCGGCGAGAACGGCACGAGGCCGATGCCCAGCTCCCGGCAGACCGGCGCGATCTCCGCCTCCAGGTCCCGCGTCCACAGCGACCACTCGCTCTGCAGCGCGGCGATGGGATGCACGGCGTGCGCCCGCCGGATCGTGCGCGTACTGGCCTCGGAGAGTCCGAGGTGGCGCACCTTCCCGGCCTCGACGAGCTCGGCCATCGCGCCGACGGTCTCCTCGATCGGCACGTTCTGGTCGACGCGGTGCAGGTAGTAGAGGTCGATGTGGTCGACCCCCAGGCGTCGCAGCGAGGCGTCGCACGCCTGGTGCACGTACGCCGCGTCGCCCCTGATCTGCGCGGGCTCGCCGAGGCGGTTGGCGAAGCCGAACTTCGTGGCGACGACGGCCTGTTCGCGCCGCCCGGCGAGCGCGCGGCCGATCAGCTCCTCGTTGTGGCCCGCGCCGTAGAAGTCGGAGGTGTCGAGCAGGCTGACGCCGAGGTCGAGGGCACGGTGGATCGTCGCGATCGACTGCGTGTCGTCCGAGACGCCGTACGCGTGGCTCATCCCCATGCAGCCGAGCCCCTGCGCCGAGACGGTCAGTGATCCGAGTCGGCGCGTGGGAATGCTGGTCATGCCGGTACCTCCAGGTGGAGCGTGTGCCCTTTTTCGGGCGGTCGCCCCGACCCTAGGAGCTGGAGTCGACTCCAAGTCAAACCATTTGTGCGGGCCTCGCGGCGGCTACTTCTGGTCCGCCGCCGCGTACAGCGCCGCCACGTCGATCTTCTTCATGCCGAGCATGGCCGCCATGGCGCGCTGCGCGCGCCCCTGGTCGGGGTCGGAGACGAGCTCGTCCAGGGCCGCGGGGACGACCTGCCAGGAGAGGCCGAACCTGTCCTTGAGCCAGCCGCACGGGCCTTCCTCGCCGCCCTCGGAGAGCTTGGTCCAGTAGTGGTCGACCTCTTCCTGGTCGGCGCAGGAGATCGTGAGGGAGACCGCTTCGTTGAAGGTGAACTGGGGGCCGCCGTTGAGCACGAGGTACTGCTGGCCGTCGAGTTCGAACTCGACCGTCATCACGGTCCCGGCCGGACGCGGCCCGGCCTCGCCGTAGTGGGAGACGTTCGTGATCTTCGAGTTCGGGAAGACGGAGACGTAGAACGTGGCGGCGTCCTCGCCCTGGGTGTCGAACCAGAGGGTGGGCGTGATGCGGGGCATGACTGCCTCCTGTCGTCGGCGGAGCCCGCGCGGGATGCGCTCGGGTCCTTGCGCCTGTACTGACCCTCGCGCCCGCCGGAACTCATCGCCGGGACACAACTTGCCCGGTCACTTCTCGGGCGGGCGCCGCTTGCTCGTCCCGCCCGCGTCGTACGTCTCCGGCTCCTCGACGACGTCGTTCTCGGTCGCCTCGGCGTCGGCGGGCCGCATCCGCTCCGGCGCCGCATTGGTCTTCCCGATCCAGCGCGCGCCCTGCGCCTCGTCGTCGCGTCGCTTCTCACCCATCGCTGCTCCTCGATCGTGGTACCGGTCGCTTCCCAGTAGCGCACCCAAGACCGGCGGCGGACCCGCTGGAACCCCCGAACGGGTGATCGGCTCATTGCATAAAGCTGCGTAGATACGTATAGTCATGCCATCAAGGAGGAGGGTTCCATGGCGGTACGTGCAGCAGTGGCGGGAGCGAGTGGGTACGCGGGCGGTGAATTGTTGCGTCTGCTGCTCGTCCACCCCGAGGTGGAGATCGGCTCCCTGACCGGCAACTCGAACGCGGGCCAGCGCCTGGGCGCCCTGCAGCCGCACCTGATGCCGCTCGCCGACCGCGTCCTGGAGCCGACCACCACAGAGGCCCTCGCCGGACACGACGTCGTCTTCCTCGCACTGCCCCACGGCCAGTCCGCCGCCGTCGCCGAGCAGCTCGGGCCGGACGTCCTCGTCGTCGACATGGGCGCCGACTTCCGGCTGAAGGACGCGGCCGACTGGGAGAAGTTCTACGGCAGCGAGCACGCCGGGACCTGGCCGTACGGCCTGCCCGAACTGCCGGGAGCCCGCGCGGCCCTCGAAGGCTCCAAGCGCATCGCCGTGCCCGGCTGCTATCCCACCGCCGTCTCGCTCGCGCTCTCTCCCGCGTACGCCGCCGGGCTCGCCGAGGCCGAGGCGGTCGTCGTCGCCGCCTCCGGGACCTCGGGCGCGGGCAAGGCGCCCAAGCCGAACCTGCTGGGCTCCGAGGTCATGGGCTCCGTGTCGCCGTACGGCGTCGGCGGCGTCCACCGGCACACCCCGGAGATGATCCAGAACCTCTCCGCCGCCGCGGGCACCCCCGTCACCGTCTCCTTCACGCCGACCCTGGCCCCGATGCCCCGCGGCATCCTCGCCACGTGCAGCGCTAAGGCGACCGAGGGTGTCACCGCCGAGTCCGTGCGGGCCGCGTACGAGAAGGCCTACGCGGACGAGCCGTTCGTGCACCTGCTTCCCGAGGGGCAGTGGCCCGCGACCGCCGCCGTGTACGGCTCGAACGCCGTACAGATCCAGGTCGCGTACGACGAGGCGGCGGGGCGCGTCATCGTGATCAGCGCCATCGACAACCTCACCAAGGGCACCGCGGGCGGCGCCCTGCAGAGCATGAACATCGCACTCGGGCTCCCGGAGGAGCTCGGTCTTTCCACGATCGGAGTGGCTCCGTGAGCGACGCACGCGCGGCCGCCGGGCCGCAGATGACAACGGACCGCGCGCCTCTGCGCTGCGCGGGCGGAGAAGCGAACAAGGAGATGCAGTGAGCGTCACGGCAGCGCAGGGATTCACGGCGGCGGGCATCGCCGCCGGGATCAAGGAGAACGGCAACCCGGACCTGGCCCTCGTGGTCAACACCGGGCCCCGCCTGGCCGCCGCGGGCGTCTTCACCTCCAACCGCGTCAAGGCCGCCCCCGTCCTCTGGTCGGAGCAGGTCGTCAAGGGCGGGCTCGTCTCGGCCGTCGTCCTCAACTCCGGTGGCGCCAACGCCTGTACGGGCCCGCAGGGCTTCCAGGACACGCACGCCACCGCCGAGAAGGTCGCCGAGACCCTCGACCTGAACGCGGGCGAGGTCGCCGTCGCGTCGACGGGGCTCATCGGCGTCACGCTCCCCATGGACAAGCTCCTGCCGGGAGTCGAGGCCGCGGCGGGCGAACTCTCGGCGCACGGCGGCGAGAAGGCCGCCATCGCCATCAAGACCACCGACAGCGTGCACAAGACGGCCGTGGTCACCCGGGACGGCTGGACGGTCGGCGGCATGGCGAAGGGCGCGGGCATGCTCGCCCCCGGGCTCGCCACGATGCTCGTCGTCCTGACCACGGACGCCGACCTGGAGGCCGACGTCCTGGACAAGGCGCTGCGCGACGCCACGAGGGTCACCTTCGACCGTGTCGACTCCGACGGCTGCATGTCGACGAACGACACGGTGCTCCTGCTGGCCTCCGGCGCCTCCCAGGTCGCCCCGGAGTACGCCGAGTTCGCCGAAGCCGTCCGCGCCGTCTGCGACGACCTCGCCCGCCAGCTCATCGGCGACGCCGAGGGTGCGAGCAAGGACATCCGGATCGAGGTGGTCAACGCCGCGTCCGAGGACGACGCCGTCGAGGTGGGCCGCTCCATCGCCCGCAACAACCTCCTCAAGTGCGCCCTGCACGGCGAGGACCCCAACTGGGGCCGGGTGCTCTCCGCCATCGGCACGACCAAGGCCGCCTTCGAGCCCGACCAGCTGAACGTCGCCATCAACGGCGTCTGGGTCTGCAAGAACGGCAGCGTGGGCGAGGACCGCGACCTCGTCGACATGCGCTACCGGGAGATCAAGATCACCGCGGATCTGGCGGCCGGCACCGCAGAGCCTGTCGTGATCTGGGCCAACGACCTCACCGCCGACTACGTCCACGAGAACAGCGCGTACTCCTCATGAGCGGCGACACGAGCGGCAACACCAGCGGCAACCAGACCGCGCGGAAGCACACCGCCCTCCCCAAGGCGCAGATCCTCATCGAGGCGTTGCCCTGGCTGACCCGGCACCGCGGCAAGACCGTCGTCATCAAGTTCGGCGGCAACGCCATGGTCGACGAGGAGCTGAAGGCCGCCTTCGCGCAGGACGTCGTCTTCCTGCACCACGCGGGCCTCAAGCCCGTCGTCGTGCACGGCGGCGGACCGCAGATCAGCGCGGCCCTGGACCGGCACGGCATCGTCAGCGAGTTCAAGGCGGGCCTGCGGGTCACGACCGAGGACGCCATGGACGTCGTACGCATGGTGCTCGCCGGACAGGTCCAGCGCGAGCTCGTCGGCCTGCTCAACCGGCACGGCCCGCTCGCCGTCGGCCTGACCGGCGAGGACGCGCACACCATCACCGCCACCAAGCACCAGCCCCGTATCGAGGGCGAGTTGGTCGACATCGGCCGGGTCGGTGAGATCACCGAGATCGACACCGGCGCCATCGAGGCCCTGCTCGCGGACGGCCGTATCCCGGTCGTCTCCTCGATCGCACGCTCCCAGGACGACCACCATGTCTACAACGTCAATGCTGATACGGCGGCTGCGGCACTTGCGGCTGCGCTGGACGCCGAGACCCTGATGGTCCTCACGGACGTCGAGGGCCTCTACGAGGACTGGCCCAACAGCGACGAGGTGATCAGCCGCCTGACCGCGAAGGAGCTGGAGAAGCTCCTTCCCGAGCTGGCCAGCGGCATGGTCCCGAAGATGGAGGGCTGCCTGCACGCCGTGCGCAACGGCGTCGAGACGGCCCGCGTGATCGACGGACGGGTCCAGCACTCGATCCTGCTGGAGATCTTCACCGACGAGGGCATCGGCACGATGGTCGTGCCGGACGCGCCCGAGCACGAGACAGAGGGGGAAGCGGCATGACCGGCAACGAGGAGCTGACCCGGCGCTGGCAGGACGCGCTGATGGACAACTACGGCACCCCCAGGCTGCCCCTCGTGCGCGGCGCGGGCAGCAAGCTTCTGGACGCCGACGGCAAGGAGTACGTCGACTTCGTCGGCGGCATCGCGGTCAACGCGCTCGGCCACGCCCACCCGGCGATCGTCGAGGCGGTCAGCACCCAGATCGCCTCCCTCGGCCATGTGTCGAACCTCTTCATCGCCGAGCCGCCGGTCGCGCTCGCCGAGCGGCTGCTCCAGCTCTTCGGGCGCACGGGCCGGGTGTACTTCTGCAACTCCGGCGCCGAGGCCAACGAAGGCGCCTTCAAGATCGGCCGGCTGACCGGGCGTTCGCACATGGTCGCCACCGACGGCGGCTTCCACGGCCGGACCATGGGGGCCCTCGCGCTCACCGGCCAGCCCGGCAAGCAGGAGCCGTTCCTGCCGATGCCCGGCGACGTCACGCACGTCCCGTACGGCGATGTGGAGGCCCTGCGGGCCGCGGTCACCGAGGAGACCGCCCTCGTCGTCATCGAACCCATCCAGGGCGAGAACGGCGTGGTCGTACCGCCCGCGGGCTACCTCAAGGCGGCCCGCGACATCACGACGGCCACCGGGACCCTCCTCGTCCTCGACGAGGTGCAGACCGGAATCGGCCGTACCGGCCACTGGTTCGAACACCTCGCGCACGAGGGCGTGGAGCCCGACGTCGTCACGCTCGCGAAGGGTCTGGGCGGCGGTCTGCCGCTCGGCGCGACCGTCGCGTTCGGCGCGGCGGCGGAGCTGCTCAAGCCCGGTCATCACGGAACGACGTTCGGCGGGAACCCCGTGGCGTGCGCCGCGGGACTCGCGGTGCTCGACACGATCGAGGCCGAGGGACTCCTGGAGAACGTGAAGCGGTCGAGCGAGAAGCTGCGCGACGGAATCGAGTCACTCGGACACCCGCTCGTGGGCCATGTCCGGGGTGCGGGCCTGCTGCTGGGTATCGTGCTCACCGAGCCGCTCGCGCCCCAGGCGCAGCAGGCGGCTCAGGACGCCGGCTTCCTGGTGAACGCGCCCGCCCCCGATGTCGTACGGCTGATGCCGCCGCTGAACGTGCGCGACGACGAGGTGGACGCGTTCCTCCGGGCCCTGCCCGGCGTGCTTGACCAGGCCACCGCGGCCAACGGGGACGGACGATCCGGAGAATGAGACGACGATGAGCCAGGCGCAAGGCAACGAGCACGCGGAGCACCCGGATCACTCCGGGCCCGCGGTGCCGCAGACCCGCACCGCACGTCACCGCCGGATCGTGGACATCCTCAACCGGCAGCCCGTGCGCTCCCAGAGCCAGCTCGCGAAGCTGCTCGCCGACGACGGCCTCACGGTCACGCAGGCGACGCTCTCGCGGGACCTGGACGAGCTGAACGCCGTGAAGATCCGCAACGCCGAGGGCGACCTCATCTACGCGGTGCCGAGCGAGGGCGGCTTCCGCACTCCGCGCGCGCCGCTGGGGGAGTCGGCCAAGGAGGAGCGGATGCGCCGTCTCTCGGCGGAGCTGCTGATCTCCGCCGAGGCGTCGGCCAACCTCGTCGTCCTGCGGACGCCGCCGGGCGCGGCCCAGTTCCTGGCCTCGGCGATCGACCAGGCGGAGCTGCACGACATCTTGGGGACGATCGCGGGCGACGACACGTTGATGCTGATCAGCAGGGAGGCCACGGGGGGCCAGGCCTTGGCGGACCACTTGCTGCGGCTGGCTTCGAACGAGCACTGATTGGTCCCCAGCCCCGCCCCTTCCCACAAACCCGCTCGGCGCGGGGGCCTTGGTTGCCGTCATCACCGGCTTCGCCGAGTTCGTCCTCGACCGCCGAACGGGCTGGAAGTATCCGGCCGGGCTGGATACTTCCAGCCCGTCCGGCGTCTGAGGCCATCTTGTACGGGGTCTGGGGCGGAGCCCCAGTTTCGGGAAGGGGCGGGATGGGGGGAAAGCCCCGCAGGGACCGTCCTTACCCCAACACCCCACCCAGCGGATCATCCCCGAGGAACGCCGCCAGCTCCGCCAGCACCGGCGCCGTGGCCGGGCCCCGTCGCGTCACCGCGTAAGCCGCCGCCGCGTTCGCGCCGCGCGCGGCCGTCAGGGGATCGAGGCCCCGCCCCAACAGGGCGAGGAACGCTCCCACGTGGGCATCGCCCGCGCCGTTGCTGTCCACCGCGTCCACGGGGAACCCGGGCACATGAACCACCGCCCCCGAGCCCGGCGCGGCCAGCCAACAGCCGTCCTTGTCGGCCCGCACCAGCGCCCCCGCCCCCGGCGCCAGCCGCCCGCGCAGGGCGTCGGCCGCCTCCAGCGGGAGGGAGTGGCCCGTCATCAGGCGGGCCTCCCGCGCGTTGCAGCTCAGCCAGTCCGTCCGGGCAAGGACCGGCTCCAGGACGGACGCGGGGATGTCCGCGACCAGCGGCGCCGGGTCGAAGCAGACCCGGATGTCGTCCGGCAGCCCCGCCGCGAACGTGGACAGGAGCGGGCCGTTGACCTCCATCACGAGGCTGTACCCGGACAGCTGCACCGTGTCGCCCGGCCGCAACGCCCCCGCCACGGCCGCCGTCTCCGCCGCCGTCATCCGGGCGTCCACCCCGAAGCTGGTCACGAACGTCCGCTCGCCCCCACCGTCGACCAGCGCCACGCAGAAGCCCGTGTCCCCGTCGGTACGCACCGGGAGGAGCGTCCCGATGCCCTCGTCCGCGAGGGCTCGGCGGACGAGGTCCCCGTACGGCCCCGTCCCGTGGAGCCCCGCGTACACCGCGTCGGCCCCCAACCGCCGCGCCGCCGTCAGCGCGTTGAAGCCGCCGCCCGCGTACAGCTCCGTACGGGAGCCGATCACGTCGCCGCCCCGTTCGGGCAGCGCGGGGACCTCGATGACGAGGTCGGCGATGACGTTCCCGGCCAGGACGAGGCGCGGGGAGCGGGTGGGCGTGCTCATCGGACGGGCTCCTCAAGTGCGGGGGAGGGGGCGGGAGTTGTAGCGCAGGGGCGTCCGCCGAAGGCGGCGTACAACGCCGCGCCCACCCCTATCGAGACCGCCCAGCCCAGGCCGTTCACGCCCGGCCAGGTGTCGGCAAGCGGACCGGAGAACCACACGTCGTCCGCGCCCGTGCCGGCGGTGGTGAACAGGAGCCCCGACACGATCGCCGCCACCCAGGCGAGCACGGCGGGCAGCCGGAAGCCGCCGGTGTACCAGTAGCGGCCGGCGCGCGAGGTGTCCATCAGGCCGTCCGGGTCGTACTCGCGGCCCCGCAGCATGTCGACCGCGATCACCCCGATCCAGGCGGAGATCGGCACGGCGAGCAGTGTCAGGAAGGTGGAGAAGGGGCCGTAGAAGTCGTCGGCGATCAGCATGAAGTAGATGCCGCCGAGGAACATCAGCACGATGTCGATGACCACGGCCCAGGCCCGCGGCACCCGCAGACCCAGCGTGATCATGGTGAGTCCCGCGGAGTACGTCGACAGGTGGTTCGACATCAGCAGGCCGCCGAAGGCCGCGATCAGATACGGGATCGCCATCCAGGACGGCAGCATCGCGTTGATCGCGGAGACCGGGTCGGAGGACGTGGCGAGCGACGGGTCGCCCGCCGTCAGGAGCGAGCCCAGCGAGATGAGCAGCACGAGCGGGATGCCCGCGCCGAACGCCGACGCGGTGACCAGGCGGCGCCCCGGGATCGTACGCGGGAGGTAACGGGCGTAGTCCGCACCGGCGTTGGCCCAGCCGATGCCGGTGCCCGCGGCGATGAAGCCGATGCCCGCGATGACGCCGCTGGTCGGTCCCGCCGGGGCCTCCAGGACCTTCGACCAGTCGACCGTGGCGACCAGGAAGCCCATGACGATCAGGTTGAGCACGCCGAACAGGACCGTCGCCCACTTGTTGATCCACATGATCGTGGCGTGCCCCAGGCCGCTGATCAGCAGCGTGCAGGTGATGAAGACCAGCAGGCAGAGCACGGTCAGGAAGGTGTTCTCGTGGACGCCGAAGGCCACTCCGAGGAGGGCGAGCAGCGCGTACGCCGCCGTGGTCGTCGTGATCGTCTCCCAGCCGACCCGGCTCAGCCAGGTGACCAGCGTCGGGCCCGCGTTGCCGCGCTGCCCGAACACCGCGCGGGAGAGGGTGAGCGCGGGCGCCCCGCCCTTCTTGCCCGCCAGGCTCAACGCCCCCACCAGCGCGAACGATCCGAACGAGCCGACGATCGCGACCAGCGCGGCCTGCCAGATGCTGAGGCCGCGGAAGGCGACGAGCGTCGCGCCGAGCGGCAGCCCGAGGATCGAGATGTTGGCGGCGAACCAGGTCCAGAACATCTGGCCCGCGTGGCCGTGGCGCTCGCTGTCGGGGACCGGCTCGATCCCTCGGGTCTCTACGGTGCCGACCTGATCGTTGGTGCCGACGTGATCGTTCTTCGTCGAAGCGGTCATGACGGGACCTCCTTGCGCGCTGGGGAGAGAGAAAAGGGGGGAGAGAAAGAGGGGGGAGAGAAAGAGGGGAGTAGTGGGATCAGCGGTGGGTGAGCAACTGGACCGTCAGCGGCTCCAGTTCGAGGCTGTTGACCGTGCGCAGGGTGCGTACGGCGTCGGCGGGCAGCCCCGAGAGGCCGCGCACCGATCCGGCGACCGCACCCGCGATCGCGCCGATCGTGTCGCTGTCGCCGCCGAGGTTGGCGGCGAGCAGCGTGCTGCGCCACGGATCGCCGCCGGTCAGCGCGAGCACCGCGAACGCGGCGGGCACCGACTCCTGGCTGGCGACGCTGGTGCCGATGAGCGCGACGATGCGGTCCAGGGCCGTGGCCTCGTCCAGGCCGTCCACCAGCTCGCGGGCCCAGGCGATGCGGGCGGAGATGTCGGCTCCGGCGATCCAGTTGCCGCGCCGGGCGCCGGACTCGGCCGCGGCGATCGCGGCGTCGAAGGCCTCGTCGAGCGTGCCGCCCGCGACGCCCGTGCTCACCGCGGCGGCGACGGCCGCCGCGCCCGCGATGCCGATGTTCGTGTCATGGGTGACCTGGCAGGACTCCACCACCCGGTCGAGGAGGTCCGGCAGCGGCTCTGCGGCGAAGGCGATGCCGACCGGGGTGACGCGCATGGCGGCGCCGTTGGTGGTGCCGTACCTGCCCGCCTCCTTGGGGTCGGTGCCGCCCGCGACGGCGTCAAGGGCGGCCTTGGTGGACGGGCCGAGCAGGTCGAAGGAGCCCTTGGCCTTCATCTCCCGCTCCCAGGAGAGCAGTTCGTCGGCGAACCGCAGCGGGTCGACGTGTCCGCCGCCCTCGACGAGCAGCCGCGCGACGATGACCGCCTGGTCGGTGTCGTCGGTGACGGCACCGGCGGGCATGCCCGCGCTCACGGGGTTGTCGTCGCGGGCGGGTTCGAATCCGGTGAGGGTGCCGTAGACGCGTACGACGTCCTCGCGGGACATGACCTGGGTCGGCATGCCCAGGGCGTCGCCGAGCGCGAGGCCGTAGAAGGCGCCGAGCGCGCGGTCGAGAAGGTCGGGGGGTGCGGTGGTCACGAGTGGACTCCTCGGCCGGTACGGACGTGCAGTTGGAACCGGGACGGGTCGAGCAGGCTTGTCACCTGTTCCACGACCTCTCCCTCGGCATCGCGGAAGACCTGGGCGAGCCGCAGGAAGGGTTCACCGGGGGAGCGGTGCAGGAGCCCCGCGTCCTCGTCGCCGAGGCCGGACACCGCGATGTGGGCGTCGCTCGACGCGGCGATGTGGCCCGCGGCCAGCAGGGTCCGGTTCAGCGAGCCGCCTTCGAGGCCTCGCTCGGGCAGATCGGCGAGGGCGGGCACGGCGGGGACGCGGCTGCGCTCCAGGGAGACGCCACTGCCGTCGGGCAGGCGCCTGACGCGGTCGAGGGCGATGAAGTGCGGGTCCGTGACCCCGAGTTCGGCGGCGAGCTCCGGGTCGGTGATCCGCTCGAAGCGGAGGGTGTCCGTGGTGAGCTCGGTGCCCTGGTCGGCGAGCGCCCGGGTCCAGCCGAGCTGCTGGTCGAGCGGGGTCCCGTCGAACGTGACGATCGAACCGATGCCGGCGTGGGTCTCGATGAGCCCCTGCTCGCCGAGCGCGCTCAGGGCCTGCCGCACGGTGGTGCGACTGACCCCGAACCGCTCCCGCAGGGCGTGCTCGCCGGGCAGGCGGCTGCCGTCGGCGTGCACCCCGGCGCGGATCTCGTCGGCGAGCACGTGCGCGACGCGGTGGTGTTTGTGAACCTGTCCAGGCATGTCTAGAAGGTAAGCGGAGCTGATCCGTCCCGTCTATGGCTGCCGGAAGATTCTTTGCGGATGCGTACCCGTCAGGCCTGCTGGGCGGCCTCGGCCTGCTCGGTCCGCTCGGCCTGCCCGGCCTTCTCCGTCCGCCGCGCCCGGTGCGACATCCAGGCGGCGACCAGCGCCCCCGACACGTTGTGCCACACGGAGAACACGGCGGCGGGCAGCGCCGCCAGCGGGCTGAAGTGCGCGGTGGCCAGCGACGCGGCGAGCCCCGAGTTCTGCATGCCGACCTCGAAGGCCATGGCGCGCGAGGCCGGCGGACCCAGGCGGGCCAGCTTGCCCGCGCCGTAGCCGAGCGCGAGGCCCAGTCCGTTGTGCAGCACGACGGCGACGAACACGAGCAGGGCGGCCGACTTGATGGCCGCGGCGCTGCCCGCGACCACGACGGCCACGATGACGGCGATGGTCAGGGCGGACAGCCACGGCAGGGCGCTGAGGACCCGTCCGATGTAGCGCCCGAAGAGCAGCCGTACGACGAGACCGGCGAGGACCGGGAGCAGCACGGTCTTGAGGATGTCCGTGACCATCGAGCCCGCGTCCACCGGCAGGTACTCGCCCGCCAGGAGCAGCGTCAGCGGCGGCGTGATGAGCGGCGCGAGGACGGTCGAGACGGTGGCCACCGAGACGGACAGGGCCACGTCACCGCGCGCCAGATAGGTCACGACGTTGGACGCGGTCCCGCTCGGCGCGCAGCCGACGAGGATCACGCCGGCCGCCAGCTGGGGCGAGAGCCCGAGCGCGTGGGCGATGAGCCAGCCGAGCCCCGGCATGATCACGTAGTGCGCGACCAGGCCGAGCGCGACGGCCCAGGGCCGCTTGACGACGCCCTGGAAGTCGAGCGGGGTCATGGTGAGCCCCATGCAGAACATCACGAGCCCCAGGAGGTACGGGACGTTCGTGCCCCAGTCCTTGAAGGTGTCCGGGGTCATCAGACCGAGCGCGCCCGCGGCGAGCACGAGGACGGGGAAGACCGTGACGGCGAGGCGGGCGGCCTTGTCGCCGCTCTCCGTTGAGCTGGGGATCGTCTGTTCGGTTTGCACCCGGCGATGCAACGCCGCCACGCGGCGGGGACGCAAACCCGTCTCGATATGTGGTCGCTACACGAAGCTGCCCGGGGGGCGGGGATCGTTCAGTACCGTGTGATGGCGGTGGCCCCCGAAGCCGTACCGATCGCCATGTGCGGCCGCCGCCCCTGCTCGGCCCACCGCAGGATCCGCCGCATCGCATCGCCCGGCACGGACACGCAACCCGCCGTCGCCCCGCGTCCGTCGACGTGCAGGAAGATCCCGGCGCCGCGTCCGCGCACCGGGCGGTCGTAGTTGAAGCCGATCACCAGGGCGTGCGCGTACTGCGCGTCGTACGTGATGAGGTGCTCGGACTCGGCGGCGCGGCAGTCGGCGGGGCGCGGCTGGGTCCAGCGGTTGTAGGAGCGCGAGTCGTTGTCCTGGCACCACCAGGAGTTCTTCGTGACACGGCGGTACGGGTAGTCCGTGCCGGACGGCGCGGACTTGATGCCGAAGGCGTACGGCAGGCGGAAGAGACCGGTGGGCGTCGTGTTCGACCCCTGCTTGCGCGAGCCGCCCTCCGTCAGGCCGTTCGCGCCGAACCGCGCCGCCGCGGTCCCGGACTTCACCCACCGCCCGCCGCGCCGGTCCCACCACGTGACCGTGCCGGTGGTGGAGCCGGTGCGCGCGGCCTGGGCGGTGATGAGCTGGGTTCCGCCGCCCGTGTCCGCCATGCGGTCCGGCAGCGGTCGGCTCGCGCCGGGCGCGGCACCCAGGGTTGCGGTGGCGGCGAGGAGGAGGGCGGCTGCGGACGCGAGGGCGGCGGCACGGGGGCGCATGGCTCAGACCGTAGTGGGAGGCAAGGGCAGCGGCAGCCCGGGCAGGCCGTCGATGCTCTGTGCGATGTACTCCTTCTTGGTGAAGTAGGCGCTGAGCGACGCGTCGTCCTCGCGCGCGAAGCGCTTGCCGTGCAGATCGCGATCGTCGTCGTACGACATGAACGGCACCGCGTATCCGCAGCTGTCACGGACGAGTTCGGCCGTCACGACGATGATCGCGCGCAGGCCGTGCGGGGTCGGGTCGATGCCGGGGAAGTGCCCGAGCAGCTCCGCCCAGCGCGGGTCGTCGCGGAAGACGGGTTCGCCGCGGCCGTGCACCCGGACGATGTTCGGCGGGCCCTGGAAGGCGCACCACATCAGGGTGATGCGGCCGTTCTCACGCAGGTGCGCGACGGTCTCCGAGGTGCTGCCCGCGAAGTCCAGATAGGCCACAGTGTGTTCGTCCACGACGGCGAACGAGCCGGTGAGGCCCTTGGGGGAGAGATTGACCGTGCCGTCGCCGGAGAGGGGCGCGGTCGCGGTGAAGAAGAGGGGCTGGGCTTCGATGAACTTGCGGAGTCTGCCGTCTATGCGTTCGTAAGTCTTTCCCATGTCTAAGGATTATTCCCAGAAAAGCTTTGACTGTCTAACGACTTGAGGATGCCGTCCCACCTCCTGGTTGGATTGACGAAACATACGGACCACTGCATACTCATGCATAACGGCGAATGCAGGTTAAGGAGCACGTGAAGTGAGCAGCAACAACGGCGGTGACGTCCGGCTCTGGGGCGGGCGGTTCGCGGACGGCCCGGCAGAGGCCCTGGCCAAGCTGTCGGCATCGGTCCACTTCGACTGGTGCCTGGCGCCGTACGACATCGCCGGTTCCCGCGCCCACGCGCGCGTGCTCCACAAGGCGGGGCTCCTCACCGAGGACGAGCTGACCCGCATGCTGGCCGGGCTCGACCAGCTCGAGACCGATGTGGCGTCGGGCGACTTCGTCGGCACCATCGCCGACGAGGACGTGCACACCGCCCTGGAGCGCGGCCTCCTGGAGCGGCTCGGCCCGGACCTCGGCGGCAAGCTGCGCGCCGGCCGGTCGCGCAACGACCAGGTGGCGACGCTCTTCCGGATGTACCTGCGGGACCACGCCCGGATCATCGGCGGTCTGATCGCCGACCTCCAGGGCGCGCTCGTCGGCCTCGCCGAGGCGCACCCGGACGTCGCCATGCCGGGGCGCACGCACCTGCAGCACGCCCAGCCCGTGCTCTTCGCGCACCACGTCCTCGCGCACGTCCAGCCCCTCTCCCGGGACGCGGAGCGCCTGCGGCAGTGGGACGAGCGCACGGCCGTGTCGCCGTACGGCTCGGGCGCGCTCGCGGGGTCCTCTCTCGGCCTCGACCCCGAGGCCGTCGCCGCGGACCTCGGCTTCGAGCACGGCTCGGCGGCCAACTCCATCGACGGGACGGCGTCGCGGGACTTCGCGGCGGAGTTCGCCTTCATCACCGCGATGATCGGCGTGAACCTCTCCCGGATCGCCGAGGAGATCATCCTGTGGAACACGAAGGAGTTCTCCTTCGTCACGCTCCACGACGCCTTCTCGACCGGCTCGTCGATCATGCCGCAGAAGAAGAACCCGGACATCGCCGAGCTGGCGCGCGGCAAGTCGGGCCGCCTCATCGGCAACCTGACCGGCCTGATGGCGACGCTCAAGGCGCTGCCGCTCGCGTACAACCGCGACCTCCAGGAGGACAAGGAGCCGGTCTTCGACTCCTGCGAGCAGCTGGAGGTCCTGCTCCCCGCCTTCACCGGCATGATGGCGACGCTCACCGTGCACCGCGAGCGCATGGAGGAGCTGGCCCCCGCCGGGTTCTCGCTCGCCACGGACATCGCCGAGTGGCTGGTCAAGCAGGGCGTGCCGTTCCGTGTCGCGCACGAGGTCGCGGGTGAGTGCGTCAAGGAGTGCGAGGCGCACGGCATCGAGCTCGACCAGCTCACGGACGAGCAGTTCGCCAAGATCTCCGAGCACCTCACCCCCGAGGTCCGCACTGTCCTGAACGTCCCCGGCGCCCTGGCATCGCGCAACGGCCGCGGCGGCACCGCCCCCTCGGCCGTCGCCGCCCAGCTCGCCGAGGTCAAGGCCGACCTGGCCATCCAGCAGGAGTGGGCCGCGGCGCGCGAGTAGAAGTGGGCCGCGGCGCGTAAGTGACGCCGGGACAGCGCGTGCCGCGTTGACGTGGGCATCGCGGGTTACGTTGGTCGTTCTTCCGCAAGGAGCCGACCGAACGGAGCCCGCGATGCCCTTCTCGCGCCTGGCCGCAGCGACCACCCCCACCGCCCACATCGGCTTCGGCCTCGCCGCCGTCGGCAGGCCCGGCTACATCACGCTCGGCCGCGACACCGATCTGCCGCCGTCCCGCAGTGTCGAGGCCCTGCGCGAGCGCACCCTCGAACTCCTGGACGCCGCCTACGCGCTGGGCGTCCGGTACATCGACGTGGCGCGCTCCTACGGCCGCTCCGAGGAGTTCCTCGCCGACTGGCTGAACGCCAGGCCCGACATCAGGGACGTCGTGATCGGCAGCAAGTGGGGCTACACGTACACGGCCGCCTGGAACGCCGACGCCGCGGGCCCGCACGAGGTCAAGGACCACAGCCTCGCCGCGTACGTCCGTCAGCGCGAGGAGAGCGCCCAGCTGCTCGGCGAGCGGCTGGACCTCTATCAGGTCCACTCCGTGACGCCGGAGAGCCCCGCCCTCACCGACAAGGAACTCCAGGCGAAACTGGCCGAGTTGGCGGCCCAGGGCGTGACCGTCGGGCTCTCCGTCAGCGGCCCGGAGCAGGCGGCCGCGATCCGCGCGGCCCTCGCCGTGACCGTCGACGGCGAGCCGCTCTTCCGTACGGTGCAGGCCACGTACAACGCCCTGGAGACCTCGGCGGGCCCCGCGCTCGCGGAGGCCCATGAGGCGGGGCTCACCGTCCTGGTCAAGGAGGCCATGGCCAACGGCCGGCTCGCCGACCCGCACGCCCCCGCGGCCCTGCGTGAGATCGCCGCCGCGTCCGGGTTCGGCAGCGACGCCGTGGCCCTCGCCCTGGTCCTGCGCCAGCCCTGGGCGGGCGTGGTGCTCTCCGGCGCCGCAACCTCGGTCCAGCTCGTCTCGAACCTGCACGCGGCGGCCGTCGACCTCGACGCGGAGCAGCTGGAGCGGCTCGCGGGCCTGGTGGAGGAGCCCGCCGCGTACTGGGGACGGCGCGGGCAACTGCCCTGGCACTGAGCACCCCGCCGGACGCGCCCTTGGTGATCACCGCGCCTTCATTGTGAGACAAATATGTCTCACATGGCTTATGGTTGTCTCATGTCAGTCGATCGCGATCAGGTGCTGCGCAGCGCCGCGGCGCTCCTCACGCGCAAGGGCTCCGCCACGATGGACGAGGTGGCGCGCGCGGCGGGGATCAGCCGGGCCACCCTGCACCGCCACTTCGCCGGGCGCGACGCCCTCGTACGCGCCCTGGAAGAGCTCGGCATCCAGGAGTGCGAGGCCGCCCTCGACGCGGCCAGGCTCGGCGAGGACAGCGCCGAGGAGGCGCTGCGCCGCCTGGTGAAGGAGCTCCAGCCGGCCGCGGGCCTGCTCGCGTTCCTCGTCACCGAGAACCAGCTCTTCGAGGACGACGCGCAGCACGAGGGCTGGTCCCGGCTCGACGACAGCATCGGCGCGCTCTTCCGACGCGGCCAGGAGAGCGGCGAGTTCCGCATCGACCTGAGCCCCGTCTGGCTGACAGAGGCGCTGTACGGCCTCATCGGCGCGGGCGCCTGGGCCGTACTGGACGGCCGCGTGGCCGCCAACGACTTCACACACATGATCGCCGAGCTGCTGATCGGCGGCGCACAACGGAGAGTGGAACCATGACCAGCATCGAACAGCGGACCGCGTCGGCGGAGGTCGAGCGCAGCCCCGGCCGCTGGCTCGCGCTCGCCGTGCTGGTCCTGGCCGTGCTGCTCGTCGCCGTGGACGCGACGGTGCTCGGCCTGGCCACGCCGTACATCAGCGAGGACCTCAAGCCCACCGGCACCCAGCTGCTGTGGATCGGCGACGTGTACTCGTTCGTCATCGCCGGTCTGCTCGTCTCCATGGGCAGCCTCGGTGACCGCATCGGCCGCAAGAAGCTGCTGCTGATCGGCGCCGTCGCCTTCGGCGGCGTCTCGGTGCTCAACGCCTACGCGACCACGCCCGAAATGCTCATGCTGGCCCGGGCGCTGCTCGGTGTCGCGGGTGCGACGCTGATGCCGTCCACCCTCGCGCTGATCCGGAACATCTTCCACGACCCGCGCGAGCGCAGCCTCGCGGTCGGCATCTGGGGCGCGATGGCCTCGGCCGGCGCGGCCGTGGGTCCGGTCGTCGGCGGTTTCCTGCTCGAGCACTTCTGGTGGGGCTCCGTCTTCCTGATCAACCTGCCGGTGATGGCGGTCCTGGTCGTCGTCGGCATCAAGTTCCTGCCCGAGTCCAAGAACCCGGCGCCCGGTCCGTGGGACCTGATCAGCGTCGTGCTCTCGCTCATCGGCATGATCGCCATCGTGTACGCCATCAAGGAGGCGGCGGCGCACGGCATCCGCTGGGACATCGGGGCGGCGGCCCTGCTCGGCGTGGCGGCCCTCACCTGGTTCGTACGGCGCCAGCTCACCCTCAAGGCGCCCCTCCTGGACATGCGCCTGTTCCGCAACCGCGGGTTCTCCGGGGCGGTGCTCGCCGACCTCCTCACGGTCCTCGGGCTCTCGGGTCTGGTCTTCTTCCTCTCCCAGTTCCTGCAACTGGTCCAGGGGCGGCGGCCGTTCGAGGCGGGCCTGGCCGAACTGCCCGCCGCGGTGGGCGCGGTGGCGGCCGGTCTGATCGCGGGCATGGTCGCGCGGCGGTTCTCCGTGCGCCTGGTGGTCGCGGGCGGCCTCGCCGCGGTGGGCGTGGCCCTCGCGGCGCTGACCACGCTGAGCCAGTCCACCGGGTATCCACTGCTCGGCGCCTCGCTCCTGGTCGTCGGCATCGGCGCGGGCTTCTCGTTCACGGTGACCGCCGACGTCATCCTCTCCAGCGTGCCCAAGGAGCAGGCGGGCGCCGCGTCCGCTGTCTCCGAGACGGCGTACGAACTGGGCGCGGCACTCGGCATCGCCCTGCTCGGCTCCATCGTGACCGGGGTCTACCGCGACTTCACCGCCCCGGCGGGCACCCCACCGGAGATCGCGGCGGCCGCGCACGAGTCACTGGGCGGCGCGGTGGAGTCGACGGCGGGCCTCCCGGCCCACGAGTCCCAGGCCCTGCTGGCCTCGGCCCAGGACGCCTTCGTCGACGGCCTGCGCCTGGCGGCGGGCGTGGGCGCGGGGGTGCTGCTCGCCACCGCGGTGGCGGCGTGGTTCCTCCTGAAGGGCTCAAGGCTGGAGGACGGCGAAAAGCCCCGTAAGGGGCGCGGGGAACCGCGCGACCAGCCACATACGGCCCGCAGCTGAAGGCAGAAACGCGAACGCCCGCACCGCGCCGGAGGGGAACTCTGGCGCGGTGCGGGCGTTCAGGCTTGTGCTACCCGAGCCCGGAGGGCTACGCCGCCTTCGCCTTCGTGGCGTACATGTCCACGTACTCCTGCCCGGAGAGCTGCATGACCTCCGTCATCACGGAGTCCGTCACCGCCCGCAGCACATAGCGGTCGCGGTCCATGCCCTCGTACCGCGAGAACTCCATCGGCTCACCGAACCGCACCGTCACGCGGCCCGGGCGCGGCAGCCCCTTGCCGCCGGGCTGGAGCTTGTCCGTGCCGATCATCGCGAAGGGGACGACGGGCGCGCCGGTCATCAGGGTCAGCCGGGCGATGCCCGTGCGGCCGCGGTACAGGCGGCCGTCGGGGGAGCGGGTGCCTTCGGGGTAGATGCCGAAGAGCTTGCCCTCCTCCAGGACGCGCCGCCCGGTCATCAGGGCGGCGACGCCGCCGTGGCCGCCGTCGCGGTCCACGGGGATCATGCCGGAGCCGGTGAAGAACCAGGCCATCAGGCGGCCCTTGAGCCCCTTGCCCGTGACGTACTCGTCCTTGCCGATGAAGAAGACCGGACGCGGGCAGACGAGAGGCATGATCATCGAGTCGATGAACGTGAGGTGGTTTCCGGCCATGATGACCGGACCGGTGCCCGGAATGTTCTCGGCGCCTTCCACCCGAGGGCGGAACATCAGACGCAAGATCGGTCCGAGCACAGCCTTGATGAGCGCGAGACGGGACAACGAGCCCTCCGGTGTCAACGGGTCAACGACGAGTATGTGCAGGTGAGGACGATACTCGTGGCTTACCGCTCCTCGCACATCGGGTTCACGCACTCGATACGCAGAGTTGACCTGAGTTTGCGTGGTGTTGCCCTCGGATCGCCCTCCCTGTGACGACCGTATCTCCGTGGGGAGGATGTGGCTCGTCCTAGTGGTCCTTGTCACGCGCGGTGGTCACGCGCTGCCACCGTGCAGCGGGCCGCCTCCGTGCGCCAGGACCCACCGAACGGACCCCGCCCCGCACACCAGTCGCCATCCGGCGTCACCCTTCCGTTCGGTCCAGGGTCTCCCGTCCGTCACGCGCGGCCACCTACGATCGTGCCGCTTTGTCAGGTGCAAGGCAGCACATCGGGAGGAGCGCTCAATGGCCACGCAGCAGTCGAGGGATTCGAAGCCGGGGGAGCCGGGGGAGCGGCGACCGGGGCGGCGCGCGCTACTGGGAGCGGCCGTACTAGGGGCGGGCACAGCCGTCGTAGGACTGCCCGGCGTGGCGAGAGCCGACGGGAAGCACGGGCACGGGGGATACAAGGACCTGCCCGTGCCGACCGTCGTCGCGCACCGCGGCACCAGCGGCTACCGGCCCGAGCACACGCTCGGTTCGTACCAGCTCGCCCTCGACATGGGCGCGCACGTCATCGAGCAGGACGTCGTGCCCACCAAGGACGGCCATCTCGTATGCCGTCACGAGAACGACATCACCGCGACGACGGACGTCGCCGCGCACCCGGAGTTCGCGTCCCGCAAGACCACCAAGTCCGTGGACGGCACCTCGTTCACCGGCTGGTTCACCGAGGACTTCACGCTCGCCGAGCTGAAGACGCTGCGCGCCAAGGAGCGCATCCCCGGCACCCGCCAGCGCAACACCCTCTACGACGGCCGCTGGGACGTGCCCACCCTGGAAGAGGTCTTCCAGTGGGCTGACCGGCAGGAGCGCAGGACGGGCAAGCGGATCTGGCTGTACATCGAGACCAAGCACCCCACGTACTTCCGCAAGCTGGGCCTGGGCCTGGAGGAGCCGCTGGCCAAGCTCCTTCGCAAGTACGGACGGCACAAGAAGAACTCGCCGAACTTCCTTCAGTCCTTCGAGCCCAGCAGCATCCAGCGCCTGAACAAGCTGGTCGGCGCGCCGCTCGTGGTGCTCCTGTCCAGCGCGAGCTCCCGCCCCTGGGACTTCGTCGAGGCGGGCGACCCGCGCACGGTCGCCGACCTCATCAAGCCCGAGGGCCTGGAGTGGATGGCCTCGTTCGCGCAGGGCATCGGCCCCACGCTCGACCTGATCATCCCGAGGAAGGCGGACGGCAGCCTCGGCACCCCGACCACCCTCGTGAAGGACGCGCACAGGGCGGGCCTGATCCTGCACCCGTACACGATGCGCAACGAGAACACCTTCCTGCCCACGAACTTCAGGAAGGGCACCGACCCGGCCGCCTACGGAGACGCCTTCGGCGCCTTCAAGGCGTACTTCGAGACGGGCATCGACGGCATCTTCTCGGACAACTGCGACACCGCGCTGCTCGCCCGCGCGGACTTCGTCAACAAGTGATCGTCCCGCCCCGGTTGGGGTGACAGACGGCCGCCCCGGCAACCTCCTGCCGGGGCGGCCGCGTCCCGCCCTGCATGACCCACGAGCTGATCCCCACCCTGCGTCCGCTCCTCGCCGCCGAGGCCTCCGCCGCGGCCCACGGCTCCGGCACCGACCCCGGTGACCTCGAACAGGCCGTCTGGCTGCGCCTGTTGGAACGCATGGACGTCGCCGACCCACCAGCCGACCCGGCCACCTGGCTGCGCGCCGCCGTCGCCTCCGAGGCGCGCGGCGCCCGGCGCAGGGAGGAGCGCGAGGTGGCGTACGCGACCGAGCCGGCCGACGACACCGAGCGTGGCCCCGAACAGCGCGCCCTGCGGGCCGACCGTGAGCGCACCCTGCACGCGGCGGTGCGCAGGCTGCCCGGACGCTGCCCCGGTCTCATGGCGGCACTGCTCTCCCCCAAGGACCTCACCTACCGGGAGATCGCAGGCGAGTTGGGAATGTCACAGGGCAGTCTGGGGCCTGAACGTTCCCGTTGCCTGGGATGCCTGCGCAGAATGCTCGCGGCGGAGGTTGCAGCTCCTGAACCGCGGGGAAAGGAGCGATAGACAACCGGCGGAGCAGGTGAGCGGGAGGCATGCACACATGGGCATGAGCGTGACCATCTCGGAGGCGGGCGGACAGGACGCCGAGAAGATCCTCAAACTGCAGTACCTGTGCTACCAGAGCGAGGCCGAGCTGTACGGCGACTATTCCATCGAGCCGCTCACACAGACCCTCGACTCCATCAAGGCCGAACTGACCTCCGGCAACGTGCTGGTGGCCCGCCTCGGCGACGAGGTCGTCGCGTCGGTGCGCGGCACGGTCGACGCCGACGGCACGGCGCGGATCGACAAGCTGATCGTCCACCCCAGGATGCAGCGGCACGGCCTGGGCGGCCGGCTCCTGGACGCGATAGAGGGGCGCCTGGGCGCGGGCGGCACCGCCAAGTGCTTCCAGCTCTCCAGCGGCCATCGCAGCGAGCAGAACCTTCAGCTCTACCGCAAGCACGGCTACGCGGCGGTGAAGACGCAGCACGTGAACGAACGGCTCACGCGCATCACCCTCGCCAAGGAGGCGACCGCGGGGGCGTACGCGGCCAGGGTCTAGCGCGCCGCCCTGCGCGCCTTGTTCAGCCAGAAGATCGCGGTGAGCGGCAGGATCACCGGGATGAACAGATAGCCCATCCCGAAGTCCGACCACACCGTGGCGTCGGGGAAGGCGGAGGGCTCCACGAGCGTCCAGGTCCCCACCGCCAAGACGCCCACCAGCTCGGCGGCGCAGCACACCAGCGCCGCCTTGCGGGCCTTCTCGCCGCCCCGCACCAGCGAGTACGTGATGAAGCCGTAGACGAGACCCGCGAGCGCGGACAGCGTGTAGGCGAGCGGGGCCTTGTGGAAGTCCGTCGAGATCTGCACGGCGGAGCGCGAGACCGCGCCGACCACCATCACCCCGTACAGCCACACCAGCAGGATGCCGGGCCCGCTGATCAGCCTCTGCCGGGCGGGCGCCGCGTCCGCGGAGTGCTTCTCGGGCTCTGTCACCGTCACCTCAGCCTCCCCAGATGTCGTAGAGCCGCACCTGCAGCACGGCGAGGACCACGCCGCCCGCGGCGACCGTGATGGAGCCCCAACGGGTGCGCTCGGCCAGGGACATGAAGCCCGCGGCCGGGATGCAGGCGAAGGAGCCGATCAAGTACGCCACGAAGATCGTCGTGCCCTGCTCGGCCTTCTCGCCCCGCGCCAGCTGGACGATGCCGACGATCAGCTGGACCGTGGCGAGGAACGTCACCACGGCCATGCCGATGAAGTGCCAGTCCTTGGTCGGCTGGTCCCGGTAGGCGGCGAAGCCGCACCACGCGGCGAGCACGAGCGCGGCCACGGCGGTCGCGATCGTCAGGGCAACAAGCATGCCGTGACTTTATTACGGGCCCTATGACCCGATGCGCGCACCCCTGGGGTGCCCCGTACGCTCGGACACCATGAAGATCCACGCTGAAGCGCTCCTGTTCGACAACGACGGCACCCTGATCTCCTCGATGGAGTCGGTGTACCGCTGCTGGAGGCGCTTGGCGCAGGAGTACGGGATCACCGCCGAGGAGTTCGAGCGGGTCGAGCTGCACGGCCGCCCCGCGGCCGAGATCATCGCCGACATGCTGCCCGCCGAGCGCGTGGCCGAGGCCGTCGCCCGCATCGAGGATCTTGAGGTCTCGGACGTCGCCGGCGGCGTCGTGCTGCTGCCCGGCACCCGTGAGCTGCTCGCGTCCCTGCCGCCCGAGCGCTGGGCCGTGGTGACCTCCGCCGGGCGGCGCCTGGCCGAGGCCCGGCTCGCGGAGGTCGGCATCGACCCCGCGATGCTGATCGCCGCCGACGACATCACGCGCGGCAAGCCCGACCCGGAGCCCTTCCTGCTCGCGGCGGCGAAGCTGGGCGTCGACCCGGCGCGCTGCGTGGTCTTCGAGGACGCACCGGCGGGTCTCACGGCGGGCCGCGCGGCCGGCATGACCACCGTGGCGTTGGCCACAACGCACACCGCCGGCGAGCTCTCCGGAGACGTCGTCGTGAAGGACCTCTCGGCCGTGTCCGCACAGGCCACCGAGGGTGGCGTGGAGATCACCGTCGAGGGCTGAGCACCCGCCCCGCGACGTCCGCACCTGTCCACCGGCTGTCCGTATAGCGGACAACGGTGGCGGGGCGCCGACGCACGCGTGTTTTACTGGTCCACATGACCACGACGAGCAGCTGCATCTTTGCGACCGAGGCGATCACGACGCCCGGTGCTCGTTGTATGTGTCGAATGTGCGCCTTCTGAGGGCCCCCGCACCACCCCTGAGCATCGCGCCCCGAAGCGAAGCCGCTGTGCCGCGCCCCTATGCGACGTACGCCTTACCGGCGGACATGACGTAGGAAGCGAGCCTGCCCCGCGCACACCTCCTCCGGTTCTTTTCGCCACCGCGAGAAACCGTGCCGCGTTCCCCACGAATGCCCCGTGCCCGGCGAGAACCGCGCCGCGCACTCGACAGTGACGGAAACCCCTGTGATCACCACTTCCGGCCTCACCAAGGTCTACCGCTCACGCGGTCGTGAAGTAACTGCCCTCGACGGCGTCGATCTGCATGTCCGCGAAGGCGAGGTGTACGGCGTCATCGGCCAGTCCGGCGCCGGCAAATCCTCGCTGATCCGCTGCGTCAACCTCCTGGAGCGCCCCACCGCCGGCACCGTGACCGTCGCGGGGCAGGACCTCACCGCCCTCGCGGGACGCGGCAGCCGCGCGAGCAAGGAGCTGCGCCGGGCCCGCAGCCGTATCGGCATGGTCTTCCAGCACTTCAACCTGCTGTCCTCGCGCACCGTGCAGGACAACGTCGAGCTGCCCCTTGAGATCCTCGGTCTCAGCGGCGCCGAGCGCTCCCGCAAGGCCCTCGAACTCCTCGACCTGGTCGGCCTCGCCGACAAGGCGAAGTCCTACCCGGCGCAGCTCTCCGGCGGCCAGAAGCAGCGCGTCGGCATCGCCCGCGCGCTCGCCGGCGACCCCAAGGTGCTGCTCTCGGACGAGGCGACCAGCGCCCTGGACCCGGAGACCACCCGCTCCATCCTGGGGCTCCTGCGCGACCTCAACCGGCAGCTCGGCCTGACCGTCCTGCTGATCACGCACGAGATGGACGTCGTCAAGAGCGTCTGCGACTCCGCCGCCCTCATGGAGAACGGGCGGATCGTCGAGTCCGGCACCGTCACCGAGCTGCTCGCGACGCCCGGCTCCGAGCTGGCCGCCGCGCTCTTCCCGGTCAGCGGCGAGGCGTCGGGCGTCGACCGCACCGTCGTCGACGTGACCTTCCACGGGGAGGCCGCGACCCAGCCGGTCATCTCCCAGCTGTCGCGCACGTACAACATCGACATCTCGATCCTCGGCGCCGCGATGGACACCGTCGCGGGCAAGCAGGTCGGCCGGATGCGCATCGAGCTGCCCGGACGCTTCGAGGAGAACGTCGTCCCGATCGGCTTCCTGCGCGAGCAGGGACTACAGGTGGACATCGCGGGCGAAGAGCCCGTGAGCACGCCGAAGGACGCCACGCCGCTGGTCAAGGAAGGTGCCAAGTGACCTGGTCGGAGATGCAGCCCCTGCTGGAGCAGGCCTGTTGGGACACGCTCTACATGGTGGGCTGGTCGACGCTGATAGCCGTCGTCGCCGGACTGCCGCTCGGCATCCTGCTGGTCCTCACCGACCGCGGCGGGCTGCTGCAGAACACGTTCCTGAACAAGCTCATCGGGCAGATCGTGAACATCGCGCGCTCGATGCCCTTCATCATCCTCATGGTCGCCCTGATGGGCTTCACGCGCTGGATCACGGGTACGACGATCGGCCGCGAGGCCGCCATCGTGCCGCTCGCGATCGGCGCCACGCCGTTCTTCGCGCGGCTCGTGGAGACCGCGGTGCGCGAGGTCGACGGCGGCCTCGTCGAGGCCGTGCAGTCGATGGGCGGCAACACCTGGACCATCGTGCGCAAGGTCCTCGTGCCGGAGTCGCTGCCCTCGCTGATCTCCAGCACCACCACGACGATCGTCACGATCATCGGCTACTCGGCCATCACCGGCGCCGTCGGCGCGGGCGGCCTCGGCGACATCGCGATCCGCTACGGCTACCAGCGCTTCGAGACCGAACTGATGTGGATCACCGTCGGCGTCCTCGCCGTCGTCATCTCGATCATCCAGTTCGCGGGCGACTACGCGGCCCGCAGGCTGCACCGGCGCGGCGGCCACTCGGGCGCCGCACCGCGCCTGCGCTTCCTCAAGCTCGCGCCTTCGAAGGCTTCCTGAATCTCACCCCGCACACCCCATCGCGGGGCGTACCACCCATGGAGAAAGGCACTTTTCGTGCGTAACACCGCCAAGATCACCACCGCTGTCCTCGCCACCGGAGCCCTCACCCTCGGTCTCTCCGCCTGCGGCTCCGACAAGGGCTCCGCCGCGGGCGACAAGGACGGCAAGCTCATCGTCGCCGCGACCCCGACGCCGCAGGGCGAGATCCTCGACTACGTCAAGGCGAACCTCGCCAAGAAGGCCGGCCTCGACCTCGAGGTCAAGGAGTTCACCGACTACGTCACGCCGAACACCGCCGTCCAGCAGGGCGAGGTCTTCGCGAACTACTTCCAGCACAAGCCCTACCTCGACGACTTCAACAAGAAGAACGGGACGGACATCGTGCCCGTCCCGAACGCGACGGTGCACCTGGAGCCGCTCGGCGTCTACTCCAAGAGCGTCAAGAAGCTCACCGACCTCAAGAGCGGTGCCACGGTCGCCCTGCCGAACGACACCACCAACGAGGCCCGCGCGCTCAAGCTCCTCGCCGACAACGGCCTGATCGAGCTCAAGAAGGGCGTCGGCTACGAAGCCACCCCCAAGGACGTCGCGAAGAACCCGAAGAACCTCAAGTTCAAGGAGCTCGAGGCCGCCCAGGTGCCCCGCTCCCTCGGTGACGTCGACGCCGCGGTGATCAACGGCAACTACGCCCTTGAGGCCAAGCTCAGCCCGGCCAAGGACGCCATCGTCGCCGAGCCCGCCAAGGACAACCCCTACGGCAACTTCCTGGCCGTGAACAAGGGCGACGAGAACGACCCGCGCGTGAAGAAGCTCGCCAAGCTCCTCACCTCGCCCGAGGTCAAGAAGTTCATCGACGACAAGTACGACGGTGCCGTCGTCGCGGCGTTCTGATCATGCGTACGCCCGTCATCGCGGCCGCCGCGGGAGCACTGGCCCTCACCCTCACCCTCGGCCTGACCGCCTGCGGCAGCGAATCCGGCTCGGGAGGCGCCGACGGTGACAAGCTCGTCGTCGGCGCCACCCCGACCCCGGCCGGTGAAGTCCTCGCGTACATCAGGGACAACCTCGCGAAGAAGAAGGGACTCGACCTCCAGATCACGGAGTTCACGGACTACGTCACGCCGAACACCGCGCTCCAGGAGGGCTCCCTCGACGCCAACCTCTACCAGCACACCCCGTACTTGGAGGACTTCAACAAGTCCAAGAAGACGGAGCTGACGCCGGTGACCGGGGTCTATCTGCCGCCGATGGGGGTGTACGCGAACAAGGCGAAGGACGTCACCGAGCTGCCCGCGGGGGCGACCGTCGCCGTTCCGAACGACACCACCAACGAAGGCAGGGCGCTCGAACTCCTCGCCTCCAAGGGCGTCATCGGGCTCAAGAAGGGGGCCGGTTCGACCGCGACCCCCGAGGACATCACGTCCAACCCGAAGAAGCTCACCATCAAGCCGCTGGAACCCGCCCAGCTGCCCCGCTCCCTGGAAGACGTCGAAGCCGCGGTCATCAACAACAACTACGCGCTCGACGCCGGACTCAGCCCCAAGAAGGACGCCATCCTTCTGGAGTCGCCCAAGGACAATCCGTACAACAACGTGCTCGCCGTCAAGAAGGGCGACGAGGACGATCCCCGGGTCGAGAAGCTGGCCGAACTGCTCACTTCACCCGAGGTGAAGCAGTTCATCGAGGACAAGTACAAGGGCTCGGTCCTGCCCGTCGAAACGAGCTGACGCACAGTCCGTTTCCGCCCTCACCACGGGGTCCTCTCCTGATGAAGGAGCGGACCCCGTGGTGCGTTTGCGCGCCGACATGCTGCATGCTGGGCACTTCAGCAGGCCCGAGGGTTCCAGGTTACGGAGCAGCGCATGACTACCACCTTGCCCGACATCTCCATCAGCACGGAGCGGTTGGTGCTGCGCCCGTTCGAGGAAGCCGACGTCTGTGCGTACGCGGAGATGATGAACGACGAGATGGTCACCGCCTGGACCTCCGCGCCCCAGCCCTACACCGAGGACGACGCCCGCGACTGGATCACCCGGGTCGCGCCCGCCGAGCGCACCGAGGGCCGCGGAATCGCCCTGGCCGTCACGGAGTTCCTCACCCAGCGCCTGGTCGGCATCGTGCAACTGCGGGACATCGACTGGCGGGTGCGCTCCAGCGAGCTCAACTACGTCGTCGCCCCCTGGGCCCGCGGCGAGGGTTACGCCTCGGAGGCGGCGCTCGCCACCGCCCAGTGGCTCTTCAACGACCAGCGCTTCGAGCGCATCGAGCTGCGCACCGCCGCCGACAACACCGCGGCCCAGCAGGTCGCGCAGAAGATCGGCTGCATCAGCGAGGGAGTCCTGCGGGGCGCCTGGATAGCGCGTACGAGGAACGGCGGGGACCCGTTCGGCGGCTGGATCGACGTCCGGACCGACCTCATCGTGTGGAGCCTGCTCCCCGAGGACCTGGAAGGCGTCGGAGAGCAGCTCGCCGACAGCGGGTTCAGCGCCTACTCCGACTGGAACTGACCCCCCAAGCACCTCGGGGCCCCACCAGGTACGCTCGCCCCTGGCCGCACACGGTTGCCCCCTGCACACGACGCCCGGCCCCCTCAGACGACCCGCGAGAACGCACACCCGCGAGAACCCAGGAGACAGACGACGATGGCCGACCGCGTCACGGTGATCGGCTGGGACGGCTCGCCGCTGACCGCCACCGCGCGCTCGGCGCTCGGCGCCGCCACCCTCGTCGCGGGCGCCGCCCACCACCTGGCGCTCACCGAGGTGCCACCGGCCGCCGAACGCATCCGCCTGGGCAGCGTGAGCCTGGCCGCCCGCCGCATCGCCGCCCACCGCGGCACCGCCGTGGTCCTCGCCGACGGCGACCCCGGGTTCTTCGGCGTCGTACGCACCCTGCGCGCCCCCGAATTCGGCCTCGAGGTCGAAGTGGTGCCGGCCGTTTCCTCCGTGGCCCAGGCCTTCGCCCGCGCCGGGATGCCCTGGGACGACGCCCAGGTCGTGGTCGCCCACCCGCGCACCCTGCGCCGCGCGGTGAACGTCTGCCGCGCCCACACCAAGGTCGCCGTGCTCACCTCGCCCGGCGCGGGCCCCGCCGAGCTCGGCCTGCTGCTGCAGGGCGTGCACCGCACCTTCGTGATCTGCGAGGAGCTCGGCACCGAGCGCGAACAGGTCACCGTCCTCACCTCCGACAAGGCCGCCGACCACACCTGGCGCGACCCGAACGTCGTCATCGTCATCGGCGGCCCGGTCGCCGCCTCCGACACCGGCTGGATCGCGGGACGCGACCCGGGCACCCCGCGCGGCTGGGCCCTGCCCGCCCCCGCCTACGGAGGCGAGGCCCAGCTCGGCGAGGGCGAGAGCGACCGCCTGCGGGCCGCGCAACTCGCCCGTATCGGCCCGCGCGTGGGCGACCTGGTCTGGGACATCGGCTGCGGCAGCGGCGCCTTCACCGCGGAGGCGGCGCGGTTCGGCGCCGCCGTCATCGCCGTCGACGCCGACCCCGACGCCTGCGCCCGCACCACGGCGGTCGCCCGCCACTTCGGCGTCCAGCCGCAGATCGTGCACGGCACGGCGCCGCACGTCCTCGAAGACCTGCCCGAGCCCGACGTCGTACGCGTCGGGGGCGGGGGAGCCGCAGTGGTCTCCGCCGTCGCCGACCGCCGTCCGGCGCGCATCGTGACGCACGCGTCGACCCGTGACGCCGCCGAACTCATCGGCAGGGGCCTGACGGAGCACGGATACGCGGTCGAATGCGCCCTGCTCCAGTCCGTCGAACTCGACACGCGCGCGTGGACGGAACGGGAGCGGACCGTCGTCTTCCTGCTCTCCGGACAGTTGCCCGATCGCGCCCCGTGACCCTGCTGCCGCACGGTGCGGGGTAGGCTGGCCGATCGTTGTACCGCACCCGAGTGTCCGGCAAATAGTTGGTCAATGTCCGGAAAGCTCGCCCGTTTTGGGGGGTGTGTGGTACGGCAGGACCGGAGGGCGCGCAACGTGGCGCAGCCCACAGCGGGCCGTTGCGGATCAAGCCGCCGCGGCGGCGGGCCACCCGGGACAATGCCTGTTGTCCGTACGCGGTTCGTGCCGCGCGGCGCGCACGCTCGTTGAGGTTGACGGGCGGTTGGTGCGCCGCTCCGGGCAATGGGGCTTCCCCGGCCTAAGGCTGAGGGGCGGTCGAAGAAGCACTAACCGATGGGCGAGGGGTTACGCATGACCGACACCGGCCAGGTCTCGGGCGAGGGACTGCCGGAGAACGCAGGCATGGTGGAGCAGCCGGGCGTCCCCGCCCCGGGTGCGTACACCTACCTCGACCCCTCCGAAAATCCCGGCGAGAGCGTCGCCCCCGCAGACGATGACGATTTGCTCCTCATGCCGGGCGCCCAGGGTGCCTGGAGCGAGCCGCACTCGGCCGCGCCGCAGCAGGCAGGCCCGGAGCAGCCGGTGGCCGCCCAGCACGCGGGCGCCCAGGGCGGGACCGCGCAGCACGGCGTCGCTCAGCCGGTGGGTGCGCAGCCCGGGGGTGCCCAGCACGCGGCCGTCGGTCAGTCCGCAGGCCGGCCCGTAGGTCAGCAGAACGCGGGCGCGCCTGTCGGTGACCCGTCCTTCGCGAACCAGTACGCCGCGGGCCAGCCCGTGGCCGACCCGGCCATGGCGGAGCAGTCCGCCGCCGGCCAGTCCGCCGGTGGCAGGCACTCGGCCGATCAGTCGTCGGGCGGCCGGCCCCTCGTCGGCCAGCACGCCGCAGGACCGCAGGCCGTGCACCAGCCGGGTCCGCACGAGACCGCCGGGCGCGACAGCGGCTCGGTCGACCTGAACGGCGTCCAGCTGCCCGGCGCGCCCACGCCGGCGCCCGCATCGCACCCCGGCGCCTCCCGCCGCCCGCTCCACCGGGGGCCTTCGGGTCCCGCCGTGCCCGACGGCACGGGCAGTCCCGTACGGTCCCTCGCCGACCGCGGCCCGGCCGGTGCCCCGCAGCACGCCGTGCCCGTGCGGCACGCGGGGCCGCCGACCGTGGGGCCCGAGTACCTCGACATCCCGCGTGACGGGGAAGGGATGCTGCCGGGTCCGCAGCTCGGTGAGATCACGCCGCAGGGCGCGACGCCGTGGACGACCCAGCCGCAGCACGCCCAGGCCGCGCAGGCCGCACAGCCCGTCGCACCAGCAGAAACGGTCGTCCCGGACGCCACACCCGTAACAGAGGGCACGCAGACAGAGGGCGCGCAGGACGCACCGGCCGCGCAGGACGCACAAGGAGCGCAGGACTCGCCCGGCGCCGAGGCCCCGCAGCCCGCGCCGGCCACCGACATGCCCCAGCCCGTGGCGACGGACCCCGCGGCCCCGGTCGCCGAGCCGCCCGCTGCCGCCTTCCCGCAGGCCGCTGAGGCCGCCGACCCCGCGATCGCGCAAGGCACCGAGGCGGACGACCAGTTCGCGCACGCCGTCGCCGAGACCGGACAGCCCGCGTTCGCCGTGGACGCCGAGCAGCCGTCGGGCGCGGAGGCCTCCGCGCCCGCCCCGGAAGCGAGCCAGGAGCTGCCGCCCACCGCCGACGCGGAGCAGCCGTCCGCGCAGGGACAGTCCGCGCACGCGGGCTCCGGTCAGCCGCAGTTCGCCATGGCCGGCGCGCAGCCCTGGTCGGACGCGCCGCTCGCGGCCGCCGGGCACACGGTCCAGGGCCCCCTCATCCCGCAGGCGCCTCAGGCCCCGCAGGCCCCGCAGTACGCGGAAGCCCCCGCGGGCCAGGCGCCCCACGGCGAGGCACTCCCGGGCGACCCGAACCAGCCCTACGCGGAGCCCCAGGCGCCCGCGCCGCTGGGCCAGTTCGTGCCGGTCGAGGGGTCGGTGCCGACCACGCCCCACCTGGCGCCGACGCCCCCGCACGCCCTGTCCGTGCCCCCGGAGCACTTCGATGCGCCGCTGCCCGAGGCCTCCGAGGCGCAGCCGGAGCCCGCCGCCGAGGCCGAGGCCCCCGCGCCGGACGCCGTACCGGCAGCCGAGGTCCCGGAGGTGCCGTCCGCCCAGGAGGCCCCGGAGCCCCCCGAGGCACCGGAAGCCCAGGAGCCCTCGACCCTTCTCGAAGCCGCGGAGGCCCCCGAGCCCGCGGCCACCGTGCCCGCGCCGCGTGACGGCCAGGAGCCCGCGGCGGCGACTGCCACGTCGGAAGCGCCGGAAGCGCCGGAAGCGTCGGCAGCGCCAGAACCCACGCAAGCAGTCGAAGAGCCCGTGGCCGATGCGCCCGAGCAGACGGAGACGGCAGCCGAGCCCACGCCCCTCCTGGTGATCGACGAACCCGCGGAAGCCGAAGCGGAAGCAGCGGCAGCGGCAGCGACAGCGGCCGTGCCCGACGCCCCCGAGCCCGCGGCCGTAGCCGAGGCCGGGCCCGCCGAGGTGACCGAGGCCGCCGAACCGGCGGAAGCCGCGGACGAGGCCGTCCCGGCGGAGCCCGTCAGGGAGCCGGAGCCCGCCCAGCAGTCGCAGGCGCCGGCCGCCCCCGCCTACGACGACGCCGAGCGCGAGGCCGTCCTGCGCGTCATGCGTGAACGCCGCGACATCCGCAACGGCTTCCGCAGCGACGCCATCCCGCACGAGGTCCTGCTCCGCGTCCTGGAAGCGGCCCACACCGCGCCCTCCGTGGGCCACTCGCAGCCCTGGGACTTCGTCGTCATCCGCTCGGCCGAGACGCGCCGCACGATGCACGAACTGGCCATGCGCCAGAAGGACGCGTACGCGAAGTCGTTGCCCAAGGGCCGCGCGAAACAGTTCAAGGAACTGAAGATCGAGGCCATCCTCGACACCCCGGTGAACATCGTCGTCACCGCCGACCCGACCCGCGGCGGCCGCCACACCCTGGGCCGTCACACGCAGCCGCAGATGGCTCCGTACTCCTCGGCGCTCGCGGTCGAGAACCTGTGGCTGGCGGCGCGCGCCGAAGGCCTGGGTGTCGGCTGGGTCAGCTTCTTCGACGAACGCGAGATGGTCAGAACGCTCGGCCTGCCCGAGCACCTCGAAGTGGTGGCCTATCTCTGTGTCGGATACGTCGACGAGTTCCCGGAGGAGCCCGAGCTGATGCAGGCAGGCTGGTCCAAGCGCCGCCCGCTCTCCTGGGTGGTCCACGAGGAGACGTACGGCCGCCGTGCCCTGCCCGGCGAGGAGCCGCACGACCTGCTCGCCGAGACCGTCTCCAACATCCGCCCGCTGGACGCCAAGGCGCTCGGCGAGGCCTGGGAGCGGCAGAAGCGGATGACGAAGCCGCCGGGCGCGCTCGGCATGCTGGAGATCATCTCCGCGCAGCTCTCCGGCCTGTCCCGGCAGTGCCCGCCGCCGATCCCGGAACCCGCGGCCGTCGCGATCTTCGCGGGCGACCACGGTGTGCACGCCCAGGGCGTCACCGCCTGGCCCCAGGAGGTGACCGCGCAGATGGTCGCCAACTTCCTCGGCGGCGGCGCGGTCTGCAACGCCTTCGCCAACCAGGTGGGCGCCGAGGTCTGCGTCATCGATGTGGGCGTGGCGAGCGAACTCCCGGCCACCCCCGGCCTGTTGCCCCGCAAGATCCGCGCGGGCACGGCCGACATGACCACCGGCCCCGCGCTGAGCCGCGAGGAGGTCAAGGCCGCCATCGAGGTGGGCATCGAGACCGCCCGCGACCTGGTGGCCGCGGGCAACAAGGCCCTGCTCACCGGCGAGATGGGCATCGCGAACACGACGGCGTCCGCGGCCCTCATCTCCGTCTACACGGACACCGACCCGGGCGAGGTCACCGGCCGCGGCACCGGCATCAACGACGAGATGCACAGCCGCAAGGTCGAGGTCGTGCGCCGCGCCCTCGACCTGCACCAGCCCGACCCGGCCGACCCGATCGGCGTCCTCGCCGCGATCGGCGGCCTGGAGCACGCGGCGATGGTGGGCCTGCTGCTCGGCGGCGCATCGCTGCGTACGCCCGTGATCCTGGACGGCGTGAGCGCCGGCGCGGCGGCCCTGGTCGCCCGCGCCATCGCCCCCGAGGTCCTCGCGGCCTGCATCGCGGGCCACCGCAGCGCGGAGCCGGGCCACGTGGCGGCCCTCAACAAGCTGGGCCTGCGCCCCCTGGTCGACCTCGACCTCCGCCTTGGCGAGGGCACCGGCGCCCTCCTTGCCCTCCCGGTGGTCCAGAGCGCGGCCCGCGCGATGCACGAGGTGGCCACGTTCGACTCGGCAGGAGTAACGGAGAAGTAGCCGCACCGGCACAGGGGTGGGCAGGGCGTCACGCAGGCCGTGCCCACCCTTCGCCGCTGTGTCTGTGCCCACGGTCCGCAGACGTACAGGGGCCGTAAAGTAGTCCCACACCCAGAACCCGCACGTCAGCGCCGCTCCACCGCCGAAGCGGCAGCGCACGCAGCGCCCCGCACGAGGAGCCACCCGCCATGGCCGAAAGCCCCGCCTACCCCGTAGGCCTCCGTCTCACCGCCCGCCGCACGGTAGTGCTCGGCGGCGGCCAGGTGGCCCAGCGCCGTCTGCCCGCCCTGATCGCGGCGGGCGCCGACATCACCCTCGTGTCGCCGACGGCGACCGCCTCGGTGGAGGCGATGGCGGACGCGGGCGAGATCACCTGGGAGCGCCGCCGCTACGAGCACGGCGACCTCACGGACGCCTGGTACGCGCTCATCGCCACCAGCGACCCCGAGGCCAACACGGCGGCCTCCGCGGAAGGCGAGGCGCACCGCGTCTGGTGCGTGCGCTCGGACGACGCCGACGCCGCCACCGCTCTGACCCCCGCGACGGGCCGCTCCGCGGGCGTCACGGTCGCCGTCCTCACCACGGACATCCACGACCGCGACCCCCGCCGCACCGCCGCCATCCGCGACGCGCTCGTCGAGGGTCTGAGCGACGGAACCCTCGTGGCGCGCCAGCACCGCGCCCGCACCCCCGGCGTCGCCCTCGTCGGCGGCGGCCCCGGCGACCCGGACCTCATCACGGTCCGCGGCCGTCGGCTGCTCGCCGAGGCGGACGTGGTCATCGCCGACCGGCTCGGCCCCCGCGACCTGCTCGACGAACTCCCGCCGCACGTCGAGGTGATCGACGCCGCGAAGATCCCGTACGGCCGGTTCATGGCGCAGGAAGCCATCAACAACGCCCTCATAGAGCACGCGAAGCAGGGCAAGTCGGTGGTCCGACTGAAGGGCGGTGACCCCTTCGTTTTCGGGCGCGGCATGGAAGAGGCGCAGGCGCTCGCCGAGGCGGGCATCTCCTGCACGGTGGTCCCCGGCATCTCCAGCTCGATCTCGGTGCCCGGCGCCGCGGGCATCCCCGTCACGCACCGCGGTGTCGCCCACGAGTTCACCGTGGTCAGCGGCCACGTGGCCCCGGACGACGAGCGCTCCCTGGTGGACTGGCCGTCGCTGGCCAAGCTGCGCGGCACCCTGGTGATCCTGATGGGCGTGGACAAGATCGGCAGGATCGCCGAGGCGCTCACCGCGCACGGCCGGTCGCCCCAGACCCCCGTCGCCCTGATCCAGGAGGGCACCACCGCGTCCCAGCGCCGCGTGGACGCCACGCTCGCGACCGTCGCCGCCGAGGTCGCCGCCCACGAGGTGAAGCCCCCGGCCGTGATCGTCGTCGGCGACGTGGTGAACGTGGGTCCGGGCGCCCCCGCGTAACCACCCCGAGCCCGCGCGTAACCCTCCGAGCCCGCGCGTAACCATCGGTAACCCAACCCGCCCCGAGGCGTTGGCACCACACCCAGGACAAGGCAGTATCACCCTGTGGCTGATCTCATCACCGTTGACGACCCCACCGACCCGCGCCTGCGCGACTACACGGGCCTGACCGACGTCGAACTGCGCCGCAGGCGCGAGCCCGCCGAGGGCCTCTTCATCGCCGAGGGCGAGAAGGTGATCAGGCGCGCCAAGCAGGCGGGCTACGAGATGCGCTCGATGCTGCTCTCGGCGAAGTGGGTCGACGTCATGCGGGACGTCATCGACGAGGTCCCGGCACCGGTGTACGCGGTCAATCCCGACCTGGCCGAGCAGGTCACCGGCTACCACGTGCACCGCGGCGCCCTCGCCTCGATGCAGCGCAAGCCGCTGCCGACGTCGGACGAACTCCTCACCAGGGCGCGCCGCGTCGTCGTCATGGAGTCGGTCAACGACCACACCAACATCGGCGCGATCTTCCGCAGCGCCGCCGCCCTGGGCATGGACGCGGTCCTGCTCTCACCGGACTGCGCGGACCCCCTCTACCGCCGCTCGGTGAAGGTCTCCATGGGCGCGGTCTTCTCCGTCCCCTACGCCCGCCTCGAATCCTGGCCCAAGGGCCTGGAGGGCGTACGCGAGGCGGGCTTCAACCTGCTCGCGCTCACCCCGGACGAGAAGGCGAAGACCCTGGACGAGGCGGCGCCCCACCGGATGGACCGGGTCGCGCTGATGCTCGGCGCGGAGGGCGACGGCCTGTCCACGCAGGCGCTGGTCGCCGCGGACGAGTGGGTCCGCATCCCGATGGCCCACGGCGTCGACTCCCTGAACGTGGGAGCGGCGGCCGCGGTCGCGTTCTACGCGGTGGCGACGGGCCGCCCTCAGCTCTGAGAGGTCCGCCCGGCCCCAGCGCCCGGCCCCGGGTCCTGCCGCTGGCTCTGGCTCTGCTGCACGTCGCGCACATCGTGCGCGCCGCTGCCGCCGAGCCCGCGCGCGGGCCCCTGACACCCCTGGGCCGCCGCGATCCCCAGGGCCACGAGCAGCGTCACGACCACGAACACGAAGAGCCGCTGGCGCAGCAGCCGCGGGTTGGCGGGCCGCCGCGGACCGCCGGAGCGCGTCGTGTTCCTGGCAGGCCCGGGACGTGACCCGGGCCGCGAGGAACTGGACCCCGGCCGCGAGGAATTCGGCCGCGAGGAACCCGTGCGCGAGGAACCGGTCCGCGAAGATCCCGATCCCGTCCGCGAGGAGCCGGTCCGTGACGAACCGGTGCGCGGCGGGGGAGTGCCCTGCGGGTGACGCCGCTGGGTGCGCTGGTCCGCGTACTCCTCGGCCATCCGCCCCGTCGGCCGGTCCTGGTCCTGCCGGGGCGCGGGCGGCCGCGGCTCGGTCAGGCCCTGTGCCTCGCGGGCCGCGATCTCCTTGAGCCTGAGCGACAGTTGGAGCGTGCTGGGACGCTCCTCCGGGTCCTTGGCGAGGCAGGCCCTGATCAGCGGCGCGAGCGCGTCGGGAACCCCGCCGAGCTGCGCCTCCTCGTGGACGACGCGGTAGAGCATGACCTCTGAACTGCCATGACCGAAGGGCGAGTCCGCCATTCCCGCGTACGCCAGCGTGGCTCCGAGGGCGAACACGTCCGTGGCGGGCGTGACGGCGGCGCCGCGCACCTGCTCGGGCGCGAGGAAGCCGGGCGAACCGACGGCGGTGCCCACATGGGTCAGCGTCGAGGCGCCGGTGGCCCAGGCGATGCCGAAGTCGATGATCCGCGGCCCCTTCGGGGACAGCAGGATGTTCGACGGCTTCAGGTCGCGGTGCACGACACCGGCTTCGTGTACGGCGACGAGGCCCTCGGCCAGCGCCGAACCGACGACCGCCACATCGGCCGCGGAGAGCGGCCCCTCGGCGGCGACCTTGTCGTGCAGGGAGGGCCCGGGAACGTACTGCGTGGCGAACCACGGCCGGTCGGCGTCGAGATCGGCGGCCACGAGCCGCGCGGTGCAGCCGCCGCGGATGCGCCGGGCCGCGGAGACCTCCCGCGCGAAGCGCGAACGGAACTCCTCGTCCTCCGCCAGATCGGGCCGGATCACCTTGAGGGCGACGCGCTGCCCCCGCCGGTCCGACCCCAGGTAGACGACACCCATGCCGCCGGCGCCCAGCCGCCTGTGCAGTCTGAACGAGCCGACGACACGCGGGTCCTCGCGCCGGAGCCGCATCATCGCCATGTCCATCCCCGCTGCCCGGTCCGTTGTCGTGCCACAGCTTACGTTTCCGTGGCCGGGCAGGTGCAGAGGCCGCGCCCTCGCGGCCCGACCGATTGTCAGTGCCGGGTGGGAAACTTGAAGAGTGGTCAGGGCGCCGGGGGAGAGCGGCCGTTGTGCGGGGTGTCCTCCCCAACCATCCATCGCTGAAGGGGGATTGATCCCGTGAAGGGTGATCGCGTGGAGATAGTCGTGGACGCCGGGGACACGACACGGACGTACGAGGTGGTGGCGAGCCGGGCGGGCCGCCGGGTGGAGACGGCGGTGCGCAGAGGGGTGGTCGAAGTGAGCGAAGTCACCCGTAGCGGCTCCGTGGTGCGGACGGCACGGTTCATGGCGACCCGTGTGCTTGCTCTGGTCGAGCAGCCCGTCCCTCGGGAGGACACGTCCGAGCAGGCCGTCCGTCCCCTCCGGGAAGACCCTGAGACCTAGGACCCCGTCTCCACCCATGGGAGTACATGACCGACGATCGGTCATCCTCCGGGAGGCCCGGCAATCGGTACGAGGGCATGACGCCCCCGACCTCCGGCGCACCTAAATTTGAAGTCAAGCGGCGGGTGCAGCACTCGTCCCCCGAGGTCAGACACCCGCCGCTGCCATATTCATACAGACTCGGTCAGGAGAGGAACCATGGCGGACACGGCACCGCGGACGATGATCCGCACGCAGGGACGTAAGGCTTTCGCCACGTTCGGCGTCCGCCCGTCCGGCACGCGCCACCCCTTGGTGGCGACGGCCATGGTTCTTCCCCTGGCGGCCCTGCTGGTGGTCGTCTTCGGCGGCTGGGAAGCAGTGGTCACACAGGCGTCGTCCGTGGGCGTGATGCTGGGGCGCTGAGCGGCGCCCCGGGCCCGGATGAGCGGTCCGGGCGGGGACATCCGGCCAGGAAACCCCGTGGGGACGGGGGTGCGGCGGACGGCACGAGAAATGCCCGCGCAGCTGGGGAGCTGCGCGGGCACTTCTTTGCGCCGGGTGCTCTGCGGAGATGTTCTCGGGCGCCGCACATCACCGGCTGCGCCGAGCTCGTCCTCAAGCGCCGGACGGGCTGAGATTGTCCCCTGCCGTCGCGTCTGTCCTGAGCGCCGGGTGGGCTGGGGGCTGGTCCGCCGCCGAGGTCGTCCTCGCGGTGGGGGAGCTGTGGGGATGTCTTGGGCGCCGCACTTCACCGGCTGCGTCGAGTTCGTCGTCAAGCGCGGGATGGGTTGAGATTTTCCCCGGCCGTCGCGTCTGTCCTGAGCGGCGGGTGGGCTGGGGGCTGGTCCGCCGCCGAGGTCGTCCTCGCGGTGGGGGAGCTGTGGGGATGTCTTGGGCGCCGCACTTCACCGGCTGCGTCGA